>NZ_JBXWML010000001.1:0-1027333 GCF_059609845.1 Ruegeria sp. YTSC002 | reverse complement strand
GTTCCGGCGTAGCTCAGCGGTAGAGCAGTTGACTGTTAATCAATTGGTCGTAGGTTCGATCCCTACCGCCGGAGCCATTTTTCCAAGATCCGCACGCGCTACCCTGTCAGGGCGTCTCCGAACTCTGCCCGAAGCTTGCGTTTCAATACCTTTCCGGTCGCGCTCAGTGGCAGCGCATCGACAAAGACAACCTTGTCCGGGATCTGCCACTTGGCGATTTTGCCTTCGAAAAAGGCAAGCAAATCCTCTTCGCCGGGCTCTTCACCGTCGGCTTTCACTGCAACCAGCAAGGGGCGTTCATCCCATTTCGGATGCGGAACACCGACCACGGCGGCCGTCGCAAGCTGGGGGTGGGCCACGGCGATGTTTTCCAGCTCGACCGAACTGATCCATTCCCCACCGGATTTGATGATGTCCTTGGATCTGTCGCGAATGGTCATGTAGCCATCCGGGTCCAAAGTGGCCACATCCCCGGTGGCGAACCAGCCATCCTGCAACAAATTCTGATCCTGCAACTGGAAGTAGCTGTCCAGAACCCAGTGGCCCCGCACCAGCAAGTCACCCTGGGTTTCACCGTCATGCGGCAGATCATTCCCATCTTCGTCCACGATTTTCAACTCGACCCCAAAGGGCGGTCTTCCCTGACTCAGGCGAATCTTGTGCTGTTCTTCCGGTGGCAGCTTCAGGTGTTTGGCCAATGGGTAATTCGTCGTGCCCAGCGGGCTCATCTCGCTCATGCCCCAGGCGTGGACCGTGTCAACGCCATAGGTTTCGCGGAACGTTTCGATCATCGACGGAGGGCACGCGGCGCCGCCAATAACCGTGCGTTCAAGGCTTTTGAGTTCGGTTCCGCATGCCGCGGCATGGGCCAGCAAGCCTTGCCAGATGGTCGGCACGCCCATGGCCAATGTCACGCCATAGGTATCGATCAGGTTGACCAGCGCTTCACCATGTAAATCCGGTCCAGGCAACACAAGCCGCGATCCGGACATGGCACAGGCGTAGGGCGACCCCCAGGCGTTGACGTGGAACATCGGCACAACCGGCATGACAACATCCATCGCTGAATACCCGATCACATCCCGTGTGTTCGATGCGAAACTGTGCAGCAGTGTTGACCGATGGGAATACAACACGCCCTTTGGATTGCCCGTGGTTCCCGACGTATAGCACAGACCGCAGGCCGTCTTTTCATCCAGATCGGGCCATTGGAAACCTGCATCCCCGGTCTCCAGCAACTCGTCATAGAATTTCAGGCCGGGAATCTGAGCCGCAGCCTCTTCATTGCGAGGCCCCATGAGGACAAAATGCTGCACCTCGGTCAAAGCGTCATGCAGCGCGGCGACCAGCGAAATGAACGTCGCATCAAAGAACAACACCCTGTCCTGGGCATGGTTGATGATAAAGGTCAGCTGCTCGGGGAACAGGCGGGGATTGACCGTATGACAGACAAAGCCCGCACCGGAGGTGGCAAAATAGATCTCAAGATGCCGCCGATTGTTCCAGGCCAGTGTCCCGATCCTGTCCTGCGGTTCCAGCCCCAGATTCGTCAAGGCCGACGCCATTCGTCGGGCATTCACGGCAATCTCGGACCAGTTGGTTTCAGTGACCGTTCCGTCCGTTTCGACCGAGACAATCTCGGTCTGGCCGTGACAGCGCTCTGCGTGATCGATCAGCGACGAAACCAGCAGGGGCTGCGTCATCATCTGTCCTAACATGGACATCCTCCCGTCCTTGGCGAGACCTTGGATGGCCTCTGCCTTATCCATCTTGCATTGACGGCTTGGGGTGTGACCCGACGCGTCAATACAGTCGTTTCCTACGGAGGAACCCTGCCAATCATTTAATTGTCTGACAATAAAAGAATGCAGCCCAACACGGCCGTGGGCGGCATTTTTTCGCTCTTAGTTTCGGTGTTTCAGCGCATAGGCGACCAATGCGGCTGTTGATCCGTCTTTACCTTCAGCGCTCGCAACACCTTCCACGACAGGACCAAGCGAGTTGGCAAGCTCTTTGCCCAACTCCACCCCCCACTGATCAAAGGAGTTGATGCCCAGCAGAACGCCTTCGACAAACACGCGATGCTCGTACAGCGCGATAATCTGCCCCAGAACGAACGGTGTAAGTTTCGGATACATCAGCGTTGTGGAAGGGCGGTTGCCCGGGAACACCCGGTGTCGCGCCTGCCGATCAAGTTCGTCGCCATCAAGGCCTTTCTCCGCCATACGCTCACGGGCTTCATCCAAAGAGCGACCACGCATCAAAGCCTCTGACTGGGCCAGACAGTTGGCCAAAAGCAGGCGGTGATGGTGGGTCAACTCGGGTTCGTGCCCTTCGGCGGCGACCATGAATTCGCAGGGAATGACATCCGTGCCCTGATGGATCAGCTGATAAAATGCATGCTGACCGTTGGTGCCCGGCTCACCCCAGACCACCGGCCCCGAAGGGACGGCCAGCGAAGATCCGTCCATCGCGACGGATTTGCCGTTCGATTCCATTTCCATCTGCTGGAGATATGCGGGCAGACGCAACAGACGCTGATCATAGGGCAGCACGGCCCGGCTGGTGCAACCCAGAACCTGACGGTGCCATATACCGACGAGCGCCAGCATCACAGGCATGTTTTCAACCCAATCCGCCGAGCGGAAATGCAGATCCATCGCCTGCCCGCCCCGCAGAAACGCATCAAATGCATTCGAACCGACGGCAATCATGACCGGCAATCCGACCGGCCCCCAGACCGAATAGCGCCCGCCCACCCAATCGGCGAAACCAAAAACATGCGCCTCGGGAATGCCGAAGGCCTGCGTCTTGTCCAGCGCGCTGGATACGGCGGCAAACTGGCGGGACTGATCACCTCCGCCTTCGGACATCCAGGCGCGGGCCGTTCGCGCATTGGTCATCGTTTCGATCGTGGTGAATGTCTTCGACGCGACAATCACCAGCGTCCGTGTCGGGTCCAGCTGGCGCAACGTATCAGCGATATGGGCCCCATCCACGTTCGAGACGTAGTGCACCCGCGGACCATCGTGATAGGGGGCCAGTGCGTGCGTGGCCATCACCGGGCCAAGGTCGGATCCCCCGATGCCGATATTCACCACGTCGGTAAAACTGCCCCCTGCCCCTGCAATGGCGCCGCCGCGCACCTCCTCGGCAAAGACACGCATCCGTTGCAGCGTGTCCAGAACCCCGGGCATGACATCCTGACCGTCCACCTCGACGGGCCCGCCATCCAGGTTGCGCAGGGCGGTGTGCAGGACCGCGCGCCCTTCGGTTTCGTTGATCTTTTTCCCGGCAAACATGGCGTCGCGCCGCGTCGCTAGCCCGGCATCTTCGCACAATTGCAGCAGCGCCGCGCGCACGTCTTCATCGATCTGCGTTTTCGAATAATCGAACAGCATATCCCCGGTTGAGGCTGAAAACGACCGGGCCCGGGTTGCATCCTCTGCGAACAAATCGACGATACGGCGGTCAGCCGCTGCAAGCGCCTTCAAAGCATTCAACTGCATTGCCTCACTCCGCCCAATGAACCGTCATGCCACTGAGAACGGCGGCGATCGGTGCTTCTTCCGGCGGCATCGACATGGCCTTTTCCAAAACGTCTCGTTTTGCCTGCCCGTAGATGACCAAGTGTTTCGACAAAGCCCCGTCCAGAACAGGGGCCGTCAAAGAAATCCGGGGCTCTGGCTGAACATCGGTCCGGGCAACGATCAGGGTCGGCGCCTGGCTGTCGAGGGCCTTATCCAGCCCGTCCATTCCGGGGAACAATGAGGCCGTGTGCATGTCTTCGCCCATCCCGAGGACCAGAACCGACAATGGCAGTACCGGCGCGATCAGCGATTCAACCTCTGGCAAAGCCGCTTCAGGCTCTGCGCCCGGTACAAAAAGTGGAATGTACTGCGCCACGGATGCCCGGTTGGTCAGCAGTCTCTCCCGGATCAGCCGTTCGTTCGAACGTTCGTGATCAGCCGGTACGCAGCGCTCATCCGTAGGCAGAACGCGCACGCGGTCCCACTCGAGATCAGCGGCGCACAGACTGTCAAAAATCGGCCCCGGTGTTGTCCCGCCGGGGACAGCCAACGCAACCGTGTCGTTGTGCAACAAAGCGGTCTCAAGCTCACCCGCCAACGCGTTTGCCACATCGATGGCAAGCATTTCCCGATCGGCATATTCCTGAATGTTCATGGCTTTATTCCTTGCCAGCGGCGACCATCGCGTTTCATCAGCAGCTCGGCGTCGCCCGGTCCGGTGCTGCCGCTGTCATAAGGTTTGGGCACGTCCCCACGCGCCAGCCATCCGGCGATGATCGGATCAGTCCAGGCCCATGCGGCCTCGACCTCGTCCCCACGCATGAACAGCGTCTGGTTGCCCCGGATCACGTCCATGACGAGGCGTTCGTAAGCATCTGGCGGGTCTTGATTCTCGGGCCCCAGCGCTTCGGCAAAACTCATGTCCAAAGGCACGTCGATCAACCGCATCCCGCCCGGCCCCGGTTCCTTGATCGTCACTTTCAGTGTGATCCCCTCATTGGGTTGCAACCGGATCGACAGTGCATTGGCGTGACGCCCGGCTTCTTCCCCGAAAATCGAATGCGGTGCGTCCTTGAACATCACATTGATAATCGAAGATCGCGCCACCAGCCGTTTGCCCGTACGCAGATAAAACGGCGTACCCGCCCATCGCCAATTGCTGACATGCGCCTTCAGCGCCACATAGCTTTCAGTGGTCGAGCGTGGATTGCCGACACATTCGCGGTATCCCGGCCCGTCCGGCCCCTCTGAAAACTGGCCGCGCACGATGTGATGCGGTTCCACCGGATCAAGCGCCCGGATCACCTTGAGCTTTTCATCCCGCACCGCGTCCGGATCGAACTTTGCCGGGGGTTCCATTGCAATCAGACACAGCAGCTGCATCAGGTGGTTCTGCACCATGTCCCGCATCGCACCGGCGCGCTCATAGTATTCTTCGCGCCCTTCGATACCGACGGTTTCCGCAACCGTGATCTGGATGTGGTCGACATACTGGCTGTTCCACAGCGGTTCGAACAGCATATTGCCAAACCGCACAGCCATCAGGTTCTGGACGGTTTCCTTGCCCAGGTAATGATCGATCCGGTAAATCTGGCTTTCATCAAAATGCGCAGCCAGTGTGGCATTCAGCTCTCGCGCGCTGTTCAGGTCATGCCCGAACGGCTTTTCCACCACGATGCGCGTATCTTCGGTTGCCAGATCATAGGCCCGGACCCGCTCGGCAAGGGGGCCGAACAGACTGGGGCCGACCGAGAAATAGAACGCGCGCACACGGTTGGGTGACAGTTTTTCACCCAGCAGATCCCATCCTTCGGTTGATACTGCATCCAGCGGGACATAGTCGACCCGCTGTAGAAAACGCGACACCCCCTGGGACTCCGAAGCGCAGACCGCAGCATGCCGGTGAAGCGATTCTGCGACCATCCGTCGGAAATCTTCCGCGGAATGGCCCGCGCGCGCGGCGGCGATAATCCTTGCATCCTCATGCCATTGCCCGGCGCAAAAGCGACGGTAAAGCGCAGGCAGGATCTTGCGCTGCGCCAGATCGCCGGTGCCGCCGAAAATGATCAGATCAAAGGGATCAACTGGTATGACGCGTGAAACCATGAGTTGTCCTTACCTCGCCCCTTCCGGCATGTCCAATGTTAGCGCAACCATTCGGCAAGAAATCACTCTGTTCAAAACTCTGTCAGAACCGCTGCGTCACCCTTACCAAATCCGCGACAAAGGGCTAGATCAGATCGACGACCTCAAAGAACCGGATGCGGGAATGAAAGACAACGCCCCTCAGCTTGCCAATATCGGCAAGTTTCAAAACAAATCGGTGACAGCTGACGGCCAGGCCCGCGCAAAGGTTTCCCTGACACGGCCCGAAACCCTTTGGTTCAATACGGGCACTTTGTGCAATATCGAATGCGTGAACTGCTATATCGCCAGCAGCCCGACCAATGACGCCTTGGTTTACATCACGACTGACGAGGTTCGTGATTACCTGGATCAGATCGAAGCCCGCAACTGGCCCGTGCGCGAAATCGGGTTCACGGGCGGTGAGCCGTTCATGAACCCTGACATGATCGACATGACACGCGCCGCGCTGGAACGCGGGTACAAGGTTCTGATCCTGACCAACGCAATGGCGCCGATGATGCGCCGCAAAATGCGCGAAGGGTTGCTGGGGTTGCAAAAGGAATTCAACCACATGTTGACTCTGCGCATTTCGGTCGATCACTTCCGCCCGGCCCTGCACGACGAAGAACGCGGCGACGGCAGTTTCGACAAAACCCTGGCCGGGATGGAATGGTTGCGCGACCACGGATTCAACATGGCCATCGCCGGGCGTACGGTCTGGGGGGATTCAGATGCGGAAAGCCGTGCGGGCTATGCCAGGTTCTTTGCCGAGCACGGATTTGATATTGATCCGCAGAACCCGGCTCGGACCGTTCTGTTCCCCGAAATGGACGAAACTGTCGAGGTTCCCGAAATCACCTCTGCTTGCTGGGGAATTCTGGACAAATCCCCCAACGACGTCATGTGCGCCAGCGCCCGGATGGTGGTCAAACGCAAGGGGGCCGAAAAACCTGCTGTCCTGGCCTGCACCCTGCTGCCCTATGAGCCCGAGTTCGAGATGGGTCATACCCTGGCCGAGGCCGAGGCGGACGTGCATCTGAACCACCCTCATTGCGCCAAGTTCTGCGTTTTGGGCGGGGCCAGCTGTTCTGGCTGATCAGTTCAACTCGGGCGATTTCCAGAACTTGGTGCCCGACGCGCCAGCCGATACGCGCCAGCCTTTTTTGTTGAGAACGAAGAACGAGCGTCCGTCCGTAAAACGCAGGGTTTCGCCCGTTTTGTCCTCGCCATACATGGCCCCTGTTTCTGCGGTCGCGTCATAGCCCTGGTTTATAAACTTATCCAGATCAGCAGGGGTTTCGAACAGGATCACGAATTTGGTCTCGAAACCGCCGATGCCGATGGCGCCGCCAACACCGCCTGTTCCCATGTTCATGTATGTGTGTTGCCCGGTGTCTTTCGACACCGCCACACCCCGGCCATAACCCGCCGACACAGGGAATACTGTAACCTTACGAGAGTCGAACACCGCATATCCGGTACTGACGTCATAGAGTGGCCGCGCATCGGGGTTTTCCGCCAAAAGCTGATCCAAAATCTCGCCTGCCATCGCGTCAAGCTTTGCGCGCGTCTCTTCGGGCGTTGCCTCGTTGGACAGCAGCTCCGAGGTGGACGTGATCGTATCGTCAACCGCCTCGGCGCCTTTGTCGATCGTCTTCCCGACGCTCTCGGCACCTTTCTTGATCTTGTCCAGAACACCCTCGGCAAAAACAGGGCTGCTTATGCAAAGCGCGGCAACAAAGAGAATGGCTCTGGTCATGGTTTTTCCTCTGATACCATCAGATTGGCAGTCACCATACGCGACTTGCCTCAAATGGGAACAGGAATTCCGACACGCAGTCGGACCTGGCCGGTCACTCAGTTCACGCGAAACTCGCCAACCATGTTGCGCCACTCGCCCGGTGCGATCATCTTGCGGTGCGTGAATTTCACGGAATGCAGCGGCCCTTCGATTTCTCGTTGCCAAAACTCGATGAATTCGAACAGTTTGGGATGATCCGGCGCAAGGTCATATTCCTGCCAGATGAAGGTATTCAGGACGTGGACGTAATCGGGCATGTGATAGAAAAACTCCGCCGTTGTCAGGCCATAGCCCTTGAGCATCAATTCGGTTTCACTTGTCTTCATTCAGACCTCCGGTTTGTTGCACTGTATTCTCAGGCTAGCACGAAAACCCCCTAATACTTAGATAACAATATGTTACTTGGGTGTTACCGAGGATTCGAGCCTCGGACAGCGCTGCTTGCTTGCACCTTATGTGCCGGGTCTGATAAGGTGCATCCACAAGATATAGACCCAGCACAAAATACGGGCAGTTTACGTGAGCGATACGCCAGAAATCCCAGAAAACATGGATGAAACCCCGCCCGAGCGCCCTGTCTATGACGGCCCGACGGTCTCGATCGAATCCGAGATGCGCACGTCCTATCTGGACTATGCGATGTCGGTCATCGTGTCCCGCGCGATCCCCGATCTGCGCGACGGTTTGAAACCGGTGCATCGGCGCATCCTCTATGCGATGCACGAGACCGGTAATACCCATGACAAACCCTATCGCAAATCGGCCCGTCCGGTGGGTGACGTGATGGGTAAGTATCACCCCCACGGCGACAGCGCGATCTATGACGCGCTGGTGCGGATGGCTCAGGATTTCTCGATGTCGCTGCCGCTGCTGGATGGTCAGGGCAACTTCGGCTCGATGGACGGCGACAACCCGGCGGCCATGCGTTACACCGAGGTCCGCATGGACAAGCCCGCCGCCGCCCTGCTGGCGGATATCGAGAAAGAGACGGTCGATTTCCAGGACAATTATGACGGCAAGGACAAGGAACCTACCGTCCTGCCCGCGCGGTTCCCCAACATGCTGGTCAACGGCGCCGGCGGTATCGCGGTCGGCATGGCCACCAACATCCCGCCGCACAACTTGGGCGAAGTGGTCGACGCGACGCTGGCGCTGATCGACGATCCGGACCTGACCAGCGAACAGCTGATCGAATACGTCCCCGGCCCCGATTTCCCCACAGGCGGCGTGATGCTGGGCCGATCCGGCGCGCGCAAGGCCTATCTGGAAGGCCGCGGCAGCGTCATCATCCGTGCCAAGACCCGCGTCGAGGAGTTGCGCAAGGATCGCTATGCCATCATCGTGGACGAGATCCCCTATCAGGTGAACAAGGCCTCGATGATCGAGAAGATCGCCGAAGCGGTGCGTGAAAAGCGCATCGAAGGTGTCAGCCATGTTCAGGACGAATCCGACCGCAACGGCGTACGGGTGGTGGTCGAGCTGAAGCGCGACGCGACACCCGAGGTGGTGCTGAATCAGCTGTACCGCTTCACGCCGATGCAGACCTCGTTCGGCTGCAACATGCTGGCGTTGAACGGCGGCCGCCCCGAGCAGCTGACCCTGCGCCGCTTCCTGACCAGCTTCATCGACTTCCGCGAAGATGTCGTTGCCCGCCGCACCGCATACGACCTGCGCAAGGCGCGGGAACGCAGCCATGTCCTGTGCGGTCTGGCCGTTGCGGTCTCGAACGTGGACGAGGTCGTAGCCACGATCCGGTCCTCGGCCGACGCGGCCGAGGCGCGCGAAAAGCTGATGACCCGCCGCTGGCCCGCGGCCGAGATCGAAAGCTATCTGCGCCTGATCGACGACCCGCTGTCCAAGATGAACGACGACGGCACCTACAACCTGACCGAGGTTCAGGCCCGTGCCATCCTTGACCTGCGCCTGCAACGCCTGACGCAACTGGGCGTCAAAGAGGTCACGGACGAGTTGGAAGAGCTGGCCGCCAAGATCAAGGAATACCTGGATATCCTGTCCTCGCGCGAACGCATCATGGGCATCATCGCTGATGAACTGCGCAGCGTCCGCGAACAGTTCGCGGTACCGCGCCGCACCGAGATCGTCGACTGGTCCGGCGACATGGAAGACGAGGACCTGATCGAGCGCGAAGACATGGTCGTGACCGTCACTTCCGGCGGCTATATCAAACGAACCCCGCTGGCCGATTTCCGCGCGCAAAAGCGCGGCGGCAAGGGGCTGTCGGGCATGCAGACCAAGGAAGAGGACGTGGTCACCACCCTCTTCGTGGCCAACACGCATACCCAGCTTCTGTTCTTCACCACCGACGGGATGGTCTACAAGCTCAAGACCTGGCGCCTGCCCCAATCGGGGCGCACCGGCAAGGGCAAGGCGATCGTCAACATCCTGCCGATACCCACGGGCGTTTCGATTGCGGCGATCATGCCGGTCGATGTGCCGGATGAAGAATGGGAAAACCTTCAGATCGTCTTCGCCACCAGCGCCGGCGACGTGCGCCGCAACGCGCTGAGCGATTTCACCAACGTCAAGCGCAACGGCAAGATCGCGATGGACCTGCCCGAGGGCGTGGAACTGGTCAACGCGCGCATCTGCTCGGACGATGACGACGTGATGCTGGTCACCAATTCCGGCCGGGCGATCCGTTTCTCCACAACCGACGTGCGGGTGTTCAAGGGGCGCAAATCGACCGGCGTGCGTGGCATCCGACTGAACGCGGGCGACCGTGTGGTCTCGATGTCAGTGATCCGCCATTTCGAGGCCACCCCGGACGAGCGCGCCGCCTATCTGAAGATGCGTCGCCTGATGGCCGGCGTGACCGATGACACCGAAACCGACGAGGATGGCGGCAATGCCGACAGCATCCTGCCGCAGGAACGCTATGCCGAGATGTCGGCGGCCGAGAACCTGATCCTGACCATCACGGCCAAAGGATCGGGCAAGCTCAGCTCGTCGCATGACTATCCGGTGCGCGGTCGTGGCGGCATGGGCGTGATGGCGATGGACAAGGCGATGCGGGGTGGCCCGCTGGTGGCCTCGTTCCCTGTCGAAATCGACGACCAGATCATGCTGGCCACCTCCAAGGGTCAGTCGATCCGGGTTCCGGTCGACGGCATCTCGTTCCGGTCCCGCAGTGCCGGCGGGGTCAAGGTGTTCAACACCGGCAAGGGCGAAGAGGTCGTCAGCGTCGCCCGGATCGCCGATCAGGGTGATGAGGAAACCGAAGAATAGCCCTCACGCTCAATTACGGATCTGAAACAAAACGCTCGCCCTGCGGGCGTTTTGTCATTCCGGATCACGATATCGACAACTCTCGGGATGATCTGCTTGCCCCAGGCCATTCTGCCGCCTAGCCTTTTCATATGTGGTCTTTTGCGCATATCCGACCAGCTTACAGTCGCACGGAACGGATCAGCGACGGTGTGGTCCATGTGCTCGGTGTCTCAAGTGCGTTGGTTGCCGTACCCCTGCTGATCACAATGACCATCTATTACCGGTATGATCAATCTGCGGTTCTGGGTGCCTCGGTTTACGGGGTGACGCTGATACTCATGCTCACGTTTTCCGCCTTGTACAACATGGTCGAAAACGAGGAATGGCGCGGGTTCCTGCAGCGCCTCGATCATTCTGGCATCTACGTCAAGATCGCTGGGACCTATACGCCGTTTCTACTGTTGTCCGGTGCTCAGCCCCCGGGGCTGCTACTCGGATTGTGGTCTTCGGCGACGCTTGGGTCGGTTCTCAAGATGCTGGACCCAAACCGGTTCCGTTGGTTCGGGCTTGCGTTATACCTATTGATGGGTTGGGCGGTGGTCTGGGCCGGGCAATCCATGCTGGCAGACCTGTCCCCCACAATCGTCACGCTGATGATTGCCGGAGGGCTCGTGTACACGGCCGGGGTCGCCTTCTACCTGCTGGACTGGCTGCCGTTCCACAACACGATCTGGCACGTATTTGTGCTGCTGGGCAGCGTATTGTTTTTTGCGGCGGTCGCGGCCCGAATCGAACTGGTTCAGGTCGTTTAGGATAACCTGTTCGTTTTTGTCAGGGAAAAAGTTTGCGCAAAACGAAAATTGGCGTCGCCCAATAAAGGGTTCCGCGTGAAGCCGAAGACAAATTGCGCGGCATGTCCCGCGACCATCTCTCCGTCTTCACCAGTCCAGTTTTGTGTTGGAAGCCCCTATTCCAAAGCATTCACCGTCTCAAACCAGTCAAGCATCAGATCGCTCCGGCCACTTGGAACGCCATGCCCGGCCTCATAACCGATCACCGAAACGGTCGAACCGGTTTTACAACCGCTTAGAATGCGCTGATCATGGCTATCTGTCTCAACAACTTCATCCTTTTGGCAGCCTGCAGAAGATGCGAGCGTTAACGTAGCCTCAACTGCACCCATATATCCCGGATCGGACCACGAAGACCCGGAACCGGCGAATGGAATAACCGTGTCGTCATGACCATGGCTATAGAACATATCGAAATCGAAGTCCGCTGAAGCACAATCCCCAGGCTGGCCACGCACCGGTGTTCCAGCAATAGGGGCGAAGGCTTTTAAACATGGGTCAATAACTGCACAGGCAAGATACCAAGCGAAGGATCCGCCTCTGGAATGGCCAGTGGTTACGATCTGCGCCGGATCAACGGGGAATCGAGCTAACACGTCCTCAAGCATATTGGCAATGAACTCAAAATCATCCCGGCCATAATATGCGTCATTCCAAACCCACCTTGTACCCGGGCCGTTTCGGTATTCAATTTCCAGCGCGGTCGGAGCGACAATGGCATACCCGCGCTCCAGTATCGGCTTGACAAGAAATGCACTCTGAATCACCCGCTGCCCCGTTCCGCGCGGCCCATGAAGAAAGATCACGGCCGGAAATGGTCCTTTGCCCTTCGGAATCAATACGCTGTATTGCCGCCCTGAAACCATACATGGGGCACCCACGCCGCCACATTCCTGTGCTCGGTACAGATGTGAGAAGCTCTCCGCAGGTCGCGCTGGTTTGAGTGCCAAAACCAGAGCCATTGCTGCAATGCAAAGAGCAATGAGCCTTACCGTTCAGTTGCCGCTCCGTGCTTTCACAGCCCATATATCGCGCTGAACTTCTGTTCCAGATATCCCAGCAAAGGTTCGGGTCCCGGCTCAATGCCGCTTGCCCGTCGGATAATCTCGCGCGGGGCATAAAGCCCGCCGTGCTGCTGGACGTGTTCGCGCAGCCAAGCAGTTGCGCCAGATGTGTCGCCGTCTGCCAGTTGGGCATCCAGCCCCGGCACCGCCGCTCGCAGGGCCTGATACAGACATCCTGCATAGACATTGCCCAGCGAATAGGTCGGGAAGTACCCGAACAGCCCGACCGACCAGTGCACATCCTGCAAGCAGCCGTTCGACGGTTTGTCGACCGCATAACCGAAGTCAGCCTTGAAGCGGTCATTCCAGGCCGCCTCAAGTTCGTTGACCTGCAAGTCTCCGGCCATCAAAGCGCGCTCAAGATCGAAGCGAAGCATGATGTGCAGATTGTATTGCACTTCATCGGCTTCGGTGCGGATATAGCCGTTGTGAACCCGGTTGACGGTGGCATAGAACGCGTCTGAATCGGCAATTCCGAAATCGCCGAATGCGTCTTTCATCTGATCGAACAACCAGCCCGTAAACGCACGCGAACGGCCAAGCTGGTTTTCATAGATCCGACTTTGGCTTTCATGCACACCCATGGATACGCCACGCCCCAGTGGCGTCAGCAGGTAGTCGCGGTCGATCCCCTGTTCGTAAGCGGCGTGGCCGACCTCGTGAATGGTGGAATAAAAGCAGTTGAACGGGTCCGTTTCGCTGGTTCGCGTGGTGATGCGTACATCCAGACCCGAACCCGAGCTGAACGGGTGAACCGCCTTGTCCACACGGCCGTTGTTGAGGTCATAGCCGAAGGTAATCGCCAGTTTTTGCGCAAGCTGCATCTGGATCAGCTCATCAAAGCTGCCGCTCAGCGCGGCAGGTTCCGGGCGGTCCAGAACAGCCGCGCGCAAGGCCACCAGACGTGGGCGCATCTCATCGAAAATGGCCGCGATCTGAGCGCCGGTCGTATAGGGTTCATAATCCTCGACCATGGCGTCATAGACGTCTCCGCCCTGTGCCAGCGCCTCGCCTTCCTGACGCTTCAACGATACGACCTCTTCCAGCACCGGAAGGAACGCCGAGACATCTTCATCCGCGCGCGCCTGGGCCCATGTTCCCTGTGCGGCGGACGTAATTCGGGCAATCGCCGTAGCCAGATCGGCAGGCACCTTGACCGCCCGATCATAGGCGCGCCGGATTTCCCGAAGCTGCGCCTTACCGACTTCATCCTGTGGGGCGGCCTGATCCAGCCACTCTGCCACGCGTGGATCTGCACGACGCGCATGAAGGACCGCCTCGATAGCGGCCATTTCTTCGGCACGTTGAGGTGCGGACCCGCGCGGCATGACGGTTTCCTGATCCCAGCCAAGCCGACCGGCAATCTGGCCCAATGCCGAGGTGTCACGCTGAAAAGCCATCAGTTCATCGAAAGCGGTCATGTTATTTTGCTCCGCGCACAGATGTTGCGATTGGATATGCAGTCAGGAACCGCGCGCGCAGGATCAGGGTCCAGACGACGACGGCCATGAACTGGTGGAAGATGGCGATCTGCCAGGGCGCTCCGTAGACGACGGTTACGATACCGACGACAACCTGCACCGACAGGGCCGCAAAAGCCGCATTGACGGCGAAGCGCGTCTGGGGATGCGCGCTGCTGCTGCCGCGGCGCCAGACGAAGATGCCAAAGGCGAACAAGGCGTAGCCCACGCAGCGGTGGATGAACTGTACCAGCCCCGGGCTTTCGAAGAAATTGCGCCACATCGGTTCAAGTGCGGTGGCGTCCGGCGGCAGCAGCTGCCCGCCGATCAGCGGCCAGTCGGTATAAGACCGTCCGGCGTCGATCCCGGCGACAAGCGCGCCAATGAGTATTTGCAAAAAGGCGAAATGCATCAGGCCCGTGGACAGCGAGAATAGTTTCGCTTCCTTCATGCGGCGCGCCTGCATCAGGTCACGTTCTTCCCGGCCGAGCTCGAAAATATACCAAGCGAGGAACCCGAGAATTACGAAGGCCAGTCCCAGATGGGTGGCCAGGCGATAGCTGGCGACGGCGGTCATCCCCTCGCCCTGCGTCACGCCCGAAGCGACCATCCACCAGCCGACAGCACCCTGCACACCGCCCATAAGGCCGGGGATCAGCAGCTTGCCTGTCCAACCCGTGGGTATCTTGCGGGCCACAAGGAAACCCAGAAAACCGGCGGCCCAGACCAGCCCGATCAAGCGGCCCAGTTGGCGATGCCCCCATTCCCACCAGTAGATGGTTTTGAAGTCGCTCAGCTGCATCCACTGGTTCTGAATGCGCCACTGGTCGATCTGCTTGTACTTGTCGAACTCGGCCTGCCAGTCGGCCTCGGACATCGGTGGAACCGCTCCGGTGATCGGGCGCCATTCGGTGATCGACAGCCCGCTGTCAGTCAGACGCGTCAGGCCGCCGACTGCGATCATCACGACGACCAGGGCAAACAGGATCATCAGCCAGGCACGGATTGCCCTGCGCGCGCCGCCACGCCCCCGGTCGATCATACCGGGTTGAACCGCCTGTTGTTTTTCCGTGTCCGAGACCTCTTCGAAGATGCTGCGCTTACCGCTCATGCTGTCCTCATGTCCTGATTTCGTCGCAAGCTAGGGTGTGGTGGAAGATAGGTCCAGCCTCAGCCTTTGTCTTTCCAGCGGACCATCTGCCGCATGATCCCGTGCAGCATCTGCACGTCGGCCCGCGTCATCCGCATCCGCGACCACAGGTTGCGCAGGTTGATCTTCATGCCCTCGGCCTTTTCGGGGGGGTAGAAGAACCCGGCCTCTTCCAGCCGGTCCTCGTAGTGCTCGACCAGTTTTTCGACCTCGATCCCCGTGGCCCAGTCGCCCTTGCCCAGATCGGTGGATTCATGCACCACGTCGCCGGTCTGGCGCATCCATTCGTAAGCGGTCAGCAAGACGCATTGGCCCAGGTTCAGCGACGCGTATTCCGGGTTCACGGGCACCGAGATGATTGCGTTTGCCTTGGCGATGTCTTCGTTCTCCAACCCCGCGCGTTCGGGGCCGAACAGAACCGCAACCTTTTCGCCCGCCGCGACCTTTTCAGCGGCGATCTGCATGGCGCGCTCGGGGCTGTAGACGGGTTTTGTCAGCCCGCGTTGCCGTGCAGTGGTGGCCAAGACAAAAGTGCTGTCGGCCAGCGATCCGGCCAGATCGTCAAACAGCTGCGCTTCGTCCAGCAACCGGCCCGCACCGCTGGACATCGCCACCGCCTTGGGGTTCGGCCAGCCGTCACGGGGCGCCACGATGCGCATCCGGTCCAGCCCAAAGTTCCACATCGCCCGGGCCGCGGCACCGATATTCTCACCCATCTGCGGGCGAACAAGCACGAAGGAAGGCTGGGATTTGTCGCTGGGCATGGTTCACCTTATGAAAACTTGGCCTGCTGTAATCGGCAGGCACTTGCAGGGCAAGGCGTTGGGGGTGTTATTTGCGCGGCCTCAGCCATAAAAGTTTGCTTCCCCGCCGCAATCCGCTAAACCGCGCCAAAGACTGAAACCCGAAGGACGCGCCCATGGACACCCCCGAGCAGCCGCAGATTTACCTGATCACGCCTCCGACGATCGAACTGAGCACGTTCCCCGCCAAACTGGCCTCGGTTCTGGACGGGGCCGAGATTGCCTGCATCCGCCTGGCGCTGGCTGGCAACGACGAAGATACCATCGCCCGTGCAGCTGATGCCTGCCGCGAGGTGGCCCACGCCCGCGACGTGGCCATCGTTATCTCGAACCACGTGCTGCTGGCGCAACGTCTGGGGCTGGACGGGGTACATCTGGATGACGGCGCGCGCTCGGTCCGTGCCGCGCGCAAGGAACTGGGCGCGGACGCGATCGTCGGAAGCTTCTGCGGCGCGTCCAGCCATGACGGCATGACGGCGGGCGAACACGGCGCGGATTATGTGGCCTTCGGCCCCGTAGGCACTGCCACGTTGGGGGACGGAACCCGCGCCGAAAAGGATCTGTTCCAATGGTGGTCCGAGATGATCGAAGTCCCGGTCGTGGCCGAAGGCGGCCTGACGCCCGAACTGATCGGTGATCTGGCCCCCTGCACCGATTTCTTTGGTATCGGCGACGAGATCTGGGGCGGTGACGACCCGCTGGGTGCGCTGAACAGGCTGCTGGCTGCGATGTCTTAAGCCAGCAACCAGGGTTCAGCCATCCAATACACGCCGATCCCGGCGATCAGAATCGAGGCCAGAACCGAAATCCGGCCTCGTGTTCTGTGTGACCCGCCTGCAACCAAAAGCGCGCAGGCAAAGGCCAGAACAGCCACGAAGACAATCGGCATTATATTTCCGACGCCAAACCCAAAAACAGCCGGGGCCAGATGATCGGGCGGCACCCCGATCCCAGTCAGAGCCGTAGCCAATATCACCCCGTGAAGACTGCCTGTGGCAAGCACAGCCAACAGGCGCCAGACCTGCAAGTGCCGGGCCACCAGGTTCCATAGCGCCAGAATGATGATCGCAGCCACCAAGGCCTGGTCCTGCATGTTTTCTGGTACGTCCAGCACACCGTACATGCCCAACCCGAGCCCGATAAAAATTCCTGCTGCCAAAAACGCCACCTGAGACATCACAGGCCGCAGGCTCAGCGTCAGCATCACGAGTGTCAGAACAAGGATGGATGGCTTGAGGGGGCTTTGAACAAATCGGCTGATCCCCTTTGCGAAATACGTCTGCAATGTCTGCTCGGTCGTCAGCGACGCCCCGCCCTGCAACGGGATCAAGGGGCTGATTTCTCCGGCCGTCAGAAACCCTGTATACGGGGCCACAACGTTTTGCTGACGAAGCACGACCGACCCGCCGTGCAGCGGCCAGGTCAGGCGCAAGTTCGATGCCTGATCCGACAAATGAGCGGTCAACAACAATTTGGAAACACGCACTTTTTCCACATCCCCCACCACAGGAATACGCACACCTTCATAAGACAGGTCCAAGCGATCAGGTGCTTCGACAACAAGGCTCTGCTTCCAGACCTGAACGAAATTCCTGATCTGAGGTTCCAGTTCCGACGACACCAATCGTCGCAGAGATCGGTACTGTGAAATGCCGGAATAAGCGTCGGGTTGTGTCGGATCGGCACCGGCCAGCATAGCCTCGGCGTTCAGTTTCACCTCAAGAAACAGAGTGTCATCCTTGACCCAGAAATCAATGACCGTCGGCGGGGCCGTTTGCGCCTTTACGGATCCCGGATGCAAGGTCAGAAGAACGATAATACTCAGGGCGCAGGTATTGAGGGCTCGGAGGATGGCACGGAAGACAGGGCCATTCATACGAAACGCTCCAACAGGAAAACAAAATCACCAATCATTGCATTTGATTGTTCCCGCGAAGGCCTCGGATCGCAAGCCCAAAGGCCATTTCGGCCCAGGCCGGTCGGGAATCTCTTGTTGCGAAGACGTTCCGGCTTGCACGGGCAACACTGCTGCGGCATGACGTCCCCTATGACTCAGAACACCAATATCCTGTGCATCGGCTCGGTCCTGTGGGACGTGATCGGCCGATCGGCCAGCGCCATGCGACAGGGCTCGGACGTGCCGGGCCGGATCACCCGCCTGCCCGGCGGCGTTGCGATGAACATCGCCATGACACTGGTTCGGTTCGGCATGACACCCACCCTGCTGACCGCCATTGGCCGCGATCCTGAAGGCGACGAACTTGTCCATGCCTGTTCGCGCCTCGGCATGGTGACGGATCACATCTATCGGTCGCAGGATTTGCCGACTGACCGCTATATGGCCGTCGAAGGTGCGAACGGGTTGATCGCGGCGATTGCCGACGCGCATTCGCTGGAGGCCGCAGGCGCAAAGATACTGCGCCCCTTGATGCACGGGCCTTTGGGCTATGAGAACGCACCGTTTGAGGGCCCGATCGCACTGGATGGCAATCTGACACTGGACCTGCTGGAAGAAATTGCCCAAAGCCCTGCTTTTGCCCGTGCTGATCTGCGCGTGGCCCCGGCCTCGCCCGGCAAGGCCGAACGTCTGCTGCCCTTCCTGAAACACGCCCGTGCCACGCTCTATGTGAACCTCGAAGAGGCTGGCATCCTGTGCCAGCGCGAATTCCCTGATTCCGAATCCGCCGCGAAAGGCCTTCTGGATCGCGGCGCGCTGCGCGTTCTGGTCACCGATGGCGGCAATTCGGCAACCATCGGCAGCTCGACAGAAGTCCTGACGCAAACACCCCCTGCCGTTCTGGTCACCCGCGTGACCGGTGCCGGGGATACTTTCATGGCGGCCCATATCGCATCAGAATCCCGCGGTGCATCCAGTGACGAGGCTCTGGCCCGCGCCCTGCACGCCGCTGCAACCTACGTTTCCGGAGAAACCCCACTGTGATCGACATCCAATACTCAGCCGAAGTCCGCGCCGCCAAGGACGCGGGCCTGCCCATCGTTGCGCTGGAAAGCACCATCATCACCCATGGGATGCCCTACCCACAGAACATCGAAGTCGCGGCACAGGTCGAACAGGACATCCGCGATGCGGGTGCGGTTCCTGCAACCATGGCCGTGATCGAAGGCAAATTGCATGTGGGGCTGGAGCAGGATCAGCTACAATGGCTGGGTCAGGCACAAGGCGTTGCCAAGATCTCGCGCGCGGACATGGCAGCGTGCATCTCGACCCGTGGCACCGGGGCCACCACCGTTGCGGCCACGATGATCGCCGCGCATTATGCCGGGATCGAGGTTTTTGCCACCGGCGGTATCGGCGGCGTACATCAGGGGGCCGAGACCACGTTCGACATCTCTGCCGATCTGCACGAGCTTGGGCATACGCCCGTGACCGTCGTCGCAGCCGGGGCGAAAGCCATCCTGGACCTTGCCAAAACGCTTGAGGTTCTGGAAACGCTGGGCGTGCCCGTGATTGCACATGGTCAGGACGAGTTTCCTGCGTTCTGGTCGGCAAAGTCGCCCTTTGCCGCGCCCCTGCGCATGGACAGTGCCGACGCCATCGCCAAGGCCCACTCCACCCGCCGCGCGCTGGGTCTGCCGGGCGGGCAGTTGGTGGCAAACCCGATTCCGGCCGCCGATCAGATCCCGGCCGAGGAACTGGCCCCGATCATCGCCGAAGCCCAGTCAGATGCGGATGCCCATCGTATCACCGGCAAAGCCGTGACCCCCTATCTGCTGCAACGTATCTTTGAAAAGACCGAAGGCCGGTCCCTGGTCGCCAACATCGCCCTTGTTCGAAACAATGCGCGGTTGGCGGCAAAGATCGCGCAAGCGCTGGTCAAACAGAGGTGACGTTAACCTATTGTACCAAGGCCGTGGATTGACTACCTAATTCCGGAAACCATTCGGAACCGCAATGAATACACCGTTCGACGAAGAACCTCACCGCCGCCCGGGCATGCTTTCACGGCTGCGCGCGTCCTTTCTGACGGGCGTCGTGGTCATTGCGCCTGTCTGGTTGACGGTCTGGCTGATCTGGTCGGTGGTCGGCTGGATAGACAGCGCGGTCCTGCCGCTGGTGCCCCACCAGTTCCAGCCCGAACAGTACGTGGGCATCAACCTGCGCGGTGTGGGCGTGGTGATCTTCCTGATATTCACCGTTCTGGTCGGCTGGATCGCCAAGGGCATTCTGGGCCGTTCCCTGATCCACTTCGCCGAAAGCGTTGTTGACCGGATGCCTGTCGTGCGCTCGGTCTATTCCGGGATCAAACAGATTTCGGAAACGGTGTTTGCCCAGACTGAGCGTTCTTTTGAAAAAGCCTGCCTGATCCAGTACCCGCGTCGCGGAATCTGGGCCATCGGCTTTGTCTCGACCAGCGCCAAGGGTGAGGTAAGCGAACGCGCCGAAACCGGCGGAGAGCTGCTGAGCGTCTTCGTACCCACGACACCCAACCCGACATCGGGGTTCCTGCTGTTCTTCCCCGAAGAAGACGTGATTCTGCTGGATATGAGCATCGAAGACGCAGCCAAACTGGTGATTTCAGCGGGGCTTGTCTATCCGAATGGAAAAGATCCGACCCAGCCACCCGAATGATCAGCTGAACATCGCAGGCAGATCAATTGTGCTGGCCTGACCCAAATCGTCCTTGTGTTCGGCAAGAAAACCATCCGCCGCGTCCCGTCCGGCCTGTTTCAGCTTATGTAGAATGACCGGATTGGGCACGGTCTTGGTGGCAACGGACAGGCTGTTCATCAACGCGTCATCCGCAATCATGTGAACCAGAACACGGCTCATCTCTCCGGAAGTCAGCTTGCCCTCTTTCAGCAACCGTTGGACAAAGCTGATCGCCCGCAACTCGCGAAACAGGGATGAGTTGAAGCTGATCTCGTTGATCCGGTTCTGGATTTGCTGCGGTGTGACCGGAACTTCGTCGCGCTCCAGCGGATTGATGTTCACGATCACCACGTCATCCGGCAAATCATCGTTGAACAGCGGATAGAGCGCCGGATTGCCGGTGTACCCTCCGTCCCAATAGGCTTCGGTCCGGTTTGTATTCGGGTCAAAAATCTCAACCGCCTTGAACAGGGTCGGCAAACAGGCCGAGGCCAGAATAGCATCCGTGCTGATCTCGTCTCCGGTAAAGACGCGGATCTTGCCGCTGCGTACGCAAGTGGCGCACACAAACAGGCGCGGGCCTTCTTCCGCGCATATCTCGTCAAAATTGAACCTGTCCACCACCGGCTTCAAGGGGTTGCTGTAGAACGGTCCGTACGCATAGGGCGACACCATCCGCGACCACGCATCCCCGATCGAAAACGGCACAGAATATTCCACCGCCTGCGCGATGGCCGCCGGTTCCAGGCCGCGAAACCAGTTGGCAAAACGCATGTCGCCAATAGCGCCCATGCGCGTCCACAACCCATCCAGGCGCGCCCGCGCGCCTTCGCGCCCGGAATGAACCATACCAGATTTGTAGGCCGCACCGTTCAGCGCCCCTGCGGAAGTTCCTGTGATGGCAGCGACCTCGATGTCTTCCTCGTCTAAAAGACGATCAAGCACACCCCAGGTGAACGCCCCATGCGCCCCACCTCCCTGCAAAGCCAGATTGATCCGCTTCATACCGCAACCCCTTCATCTTTTTCAAAATACTCCGGGGGTGTGGGGGCAGCGCCCCCACGAAACCTCAAAGCGCTGTCCAGCCGCCATCGACGGAAATCGTGGTTCCGGTGATCTGAGCCGCCGCGTCCGAGCACAGAAAGACAGTCGTTCCACCCAGTTGCTCGACGGTGGCGAACTCCTTGGACGGTTGCCGTTCCAATAGAATGTTCTTCACAACGTCCTCACGGCTCATGTTGTATTCTTTCATCGTATCGGGGATCTGCGACTCGACCAGCGGCGTCAGCACATATCCCGGGCAGATGGCGTTGCAGGTGATCGGCTCCTGCGCGGTTTCCAGCGCTACGGTCTTGGTCATTCCCACCACGCCGTGTTTGGCCGCAACATATGCCGCCTTGTAAGGGGATGCCGTCAGACCGTGGGCCGAGGCGATGTTCACCACCCGTCCCCAACCCGCCTTGCGCATCATCGGCAACGCGGCCGCCGTGGTGTGAAAGGCCGAGTTCATGTTGATTGCGATAATCGCGTCCCACTTTTCAACAGGGAATTTGTCGATCGGCGAGACATGCTGAATCCCGGCATTGTTCACCAGAATGTCACAAGACCCCGTCTGTTCGATCAAGGATCGGCACTCCTCGCCCTTGGACATGTCGGCCTTGATGTAGCGCGCATTGGTTCCGGTCTCTTTCGCAATTTCGGCGGCCAGCGCGTGATCTTCATCGCGATCGGTAAAGGAATTCAGAACCACATCGGCACCGGCCTTGGCCAGCTCGCGCGCGACGCCCAGCCCGATGCCCGAATTTGATCCCGTGATGATTGCCGTTTTGCCGGACAGGCTCATGTCCATTCTCCCTCAAGCGTTGATCAGGCGCACCATGCCATGCTGCACCTGCAAAGAAAACGGGGAAACACTTCAGATTGGAATCCCGGCCTGAGACTTCGCGACGCACAAAAAAACGCCCGCACGAAGCGGGCGTTAAGTTATTGAGGCAGGTTTCATACAGGCAAGAAACCTATCGAGCAGTGCAACCTTTATAAGCAATTCTGCGCCTTGGTCCAAGCTAAAAGTTTGATAATAAGAAAAATCATCACTACGGTGAACACCAACAAAATAAGGCCAGAGCAGGATTGTTTCCAAAATGAGCCCGGATTTTCTCCGTCCGTTTCGATCCCTTTTGGCGGGAATCGCCAGCATTTTCGTGATCTCCGTCGCCCATGCAGAATCGTCTCATGGCATAGCTATGTATGGGGACCCGGCCCTACCACCGGATTTTGTGTCTCTCCCATACGCCAACCCGGATGCTCCCAAAGGCGGCAAAGCCGTGTTCGGAAACACGGGCGGCTTTAACAGCCTGAACCCGTTTTTGCAAAAAGGCACCGCGCCATGGCAGTTGCCTTTCTGGACCCACGAAAGCCTGATGGGGCGATCCTGGGACGAACCTTTCACACTTTACGGGCTGTTAGCCGAATCAGTTGAGACCGATCCAGACCGGTCTTGGGTCGAATTCACCCTGCGGGAGGAGGCGCGTTTTTCAGACGGCACCCCGGTCACGGTCGATGATGTGATCTGGTCTTACGAGACTTTAGGCACCCAGGGGCATCTGCGCTATCGCGGGCTTTGGGGCAAGATCGACAGTATCGAACAAACCGGCCCGCGTTCGGTACGGATCACGTTCAATGAACCCGACCGAGAGCTTGCGCTGCTGGCCGGGATGCGCCCGATCCTGAAAAAGGCGCAATGGGAGGGCAAGGATTTCGCGGATGCACAACTGCATGATGTGCCGATTGGAACCGGCCCCTATGTGATCGAAAGCTACGAAGCGGGGCGCTTTGTGAATCTGCGACGCAATTCGGACTATTGGGGGACCGACATTCCGTTTCGCCGCGGCACCATGAACCTTGATGAGTTGCGGATCGAATTCTACGGCGACGGCAGCGTCTTGTTCGAAGCTTTCAAAGCCGGAGAGTTGTCGGCCGTTCGTGAATTCAATGCCGACAAATGGGACACGCAATACAACTTTCCCGCCGTGCAGCGCGGCGACGTCATCAAGACTGAAATTCCGCATGGAAAACCGTCGGGAATGACCGGGTTCGTGATGAACACACGAAAGGCTCCGTTCGACGACTGGCGCGTGCGCGAAGCGCTGATGCTTGCCTTCAACTTCGAGTTCATCAACGACACGATAACCGGTGGCGCCCAACCAAGGATCACGTCTTATTTCTCGGGGTCCGACCTTGCCATGCAGCCCGGCCCGGCCCGGGGGCAGGTAAAAGACCTGTTGCTTCCTTACGCTGACATCCTGTTGCCCGGCACGCTGGAAGGGTATGAACTGCCGAAGGGGGACGGATCGGCCCGGAACAGGGCAAACCTTCGCAAGGCCACCAAGCTTTTGAGCGAGGCAGGCTGGACCGTTCAGGACGGCGTACTGCGCAACGGAAATGGTGATGCCTTTCAGGTGACTTTCCTGCTGCAACAGGGCGACAGCGAGATGGCAACCGTGGTCGAGATCTATTCCCGCGCGCTGGAACGTCTTGGCATCCAGGTCACGACGGAACAGGTCGACAATGCCCAATATGTCGGGCGCACGTCTGAACTGGACTTTGACGTCACGACGTTCCGCCGGGCGCTTTCTCTGTCTCCTGGCAACGAACAGCGTCTTTATTGGGGCAGCGAAACTGCTGATGCCCCCGGCACACGCAACCTGATGGGCGTATCCTCGCCCGCAGTTGATGCCATGATCGATGCCATGCTGGCCTCAAAAACCCGCGAGGACTTTACCGCCGCCACCCGTGCGCTGGACCGGGTACTGACAGCAGGCCGCTATGTCATCCCGATCTGGAGCTTTGACATCGGACGCATTGCGCATGTCAAAGAACTGAAGCACCCGAAAACCCTGCCCATCTATGGCGACGGTCCGCAATACATGCCAGAGGTATGGTGGTACGACGCCCGATAGAGGCGTGATCCACAGGCCAGCCGATGGATATGTGATCCCGGCTGGTCCTTCCAAGCGGGCATTCCGAACGTCGGAGGCTCGAAGCTCCACCTGTTCCGTACAATCTCCGGTCAGAAAGTTTCCATCAGTCGGCAAAATTCAGCACATTGCCACGTCATACAAGATATCGTTTGATCGCACACAAACCGCCATAAAGTGCTGCCAACACCATCATCACCGGGTGATCCCGCAGGAAACGCCCTCGAACAGTTTTACTCATCCATAAAAATCTGTATATAAACGGCATATTTAGCCGTCAGAAACAGCCGGAGCCAGCCCAAGATCCCGGACTGCCCGGACAATCTGACGCTGGAAACCAAAGAACAAACGGGCCCGCCACCACTCACACCAAATGTAGGCCCGTCGGCCCGTTGCGGAAACTTCGCAGCGGGCACAAATCCCCCTCGAAAAAGCGTGGTCCAGCGCTGCGACATTTTGTCATGTCTTACCCTGCGGCACCCTATCCGTACTCTGGTATCGGGGGAGAGCAGTCCTAATCGTTGCTAAGGGAAGCTCATTGATGATGAACTGGACCGATCTTACGAACGACTGGAATGCGGCATGCGAACGCGCAAAGCGGCGTTTCCCGAACCTGCGTGACAAGGACATGATGCGCGTGTTGAAGGATCGAAAAGGGTTTGAAGCCTATTTGGCCGAACGTCACCAACTTACGATGAACGAGGCGCATGAAGAGGTCGAAGATTTCCTGTTCACCGAAGGGCTGAACCGGGAATTCAGCCGAACCGCTTTAGGCAAGTGATGTGACCCAAAGGATCGTCGCGTCTTCGTCACTGACGGAAATCACGTTGTGGCCCATGCTGCCGTCGTAATACGCACTGTCCCCTCTGCGCATCTCAACCGGCTCGTAAAACTCGGTGTAAAGCTTGACGACACCGGTCAGCACATACATGAATTCTTCACCGTCATGGCGCACCCAGCCGTCAAATTCATCCATTGATCTTGCACGGACCCGCGCACGATAGGGCAGCATTTGTTTCTTGGTCAGGGTTTCGGCCAGCAGCTCGTGTTCATAGGTTGTGGTGGCATGGGCCGTGCCGTCGCCCACACGGGTGATCGCCATGCGTCCGATCACCTGATCGCGCTGGGGCGGCGTGAACAGTTGCGGAACAGAAATCTCCAGCCCGGTCGCAAGCTTCTTGAGCGCGTCGTAGGTCGGCGACATCTGCCCGTTTTCAATCTTGCTGAGGGTCGAACGTGCCAATCCGGCCTGACTGGCCGCCTGTTCCAATGTCCATTCCCGCGCTTTGCGCAGCTCTCGCACACGTGCGCCAAGGTCCAACGGTTCGACTTCGGTATGGGCGCCAGAGTCGCGGGCAATTCGGATCAGAGATTTGGGATCTTGAGTGCTCATGACCCTTCTATAGGCCCGGCCAGCCACGCTTGCAACGCGACAGGCGGCGCGATAGCCAGAGGCCATGTTGTCAATCTTCGATCAGGGGTCGCCCGCACCCTGCCCCGCGCCATTCAATCTGGCGGCTCATGTTCTGGGCCGCGCCGATCACGCGCCGGACAAAGTGGCCTTGTCGGTATTGCGCCCGAATGGCGCGCAGGACTGGACCTATCGCGTTCTGAAAGCAGCCGTGCTGGGCACCGGCGCGGGGTTGCTGCGGGCCGGGTTGAAACCCGGTGATATCGCCCTGATGCGGTTGGGAAACACGGTGGATTTCCCGATTGCCTATCTGGCGGCAATTGCCGTGGGTATCGTGCCGGTGCCGACATCGTCGCAGCTGACGGAACCCGAAACCGCCAAAATGATCGACGAGCTTTCTCCGGCGGCCATTCTGCGTGATCCGGGCGTTGCCTGCGCCTTGCATTCCAGGCAGATCGGGCTGGACGCGTTGAAAGCGATGCGAAACCTGCCCCCGGCAGATTTTGACATGGGCGATCCGGAACGTATGGCCTATGTCGTCTACACCTCTGGAACTTCGGGCAAGCCTCGGGCCGTGGCCCATGCCCATCGGGCAATCTGGGCGCGGCAGATGATGGTGGATGGCTGGTATGGTCTACGCGAGACCGACCGGCTGTGTCACGCGGGGGCTTTCAACTGGACCTATACGCTGGGCACCGGCCTGATGGATCCATGGACCATGGGGGCAACCGCTCTGATCCCGGAACCCGGCACCGAAATCACTGCTTTGCCTGCCTTGCTGCGCCAGCATGGCGCAACGATCTTTGCTGCGGCCCCGGGGGTCTTTCGCAAGTTGGTGCAAGGGCGCAATCGGTTGGAACTGCCAGACCTGCGCCACGGATTGTGCGCGGGTGAGAAACTGTCGCGCGCCCTGCACGAACAGTGGCTGAACGCCACCGGCACCGAGCTGTTCGAAGCCTACGGCATGTCCGAATGCTCTACCTTCATTTCCTCCAGCCCGAACCATCCTGCGCGCGGCGACGCATTGGGACAACCGCAACCCGGGCGTCGTGTGGCGATCCTTGGTCCGGACGGTCCGGTGCCACAGGGGCAGGAAGGTACAATTGCCATTCACCGGTCTGACCCCGGGTTGATGCTGACCTATCTCAACGCACCCGATGAGGTTGAAACGCGGATGAAGGGAGAGTGGTTTCTGACCGGCGATCAGGGGGCCATGGCGGTGGATGGCCAAATCAGCTATCTGGGCCGCGACGACGACATGATGAACGCGGGTGGCTATCGCGTGTCCCCGGTCGAGGTCGAAGCCGCCCTGTCCTGCTTTCCGGGCATCACCCAAGTCGGCGCCGCCGCGGTCGAGGTCAAACCGGACGCATTTGTGATCGCGGCCTTCTATACGGGCCCGGAAAAGCTGGACGATGCGGCCTTGCGCGCCTATGTCGAAGCCAACCTGGCGCGGTACAAACAACCCCGCGCCTTCATCCATCTGCCTGCCCTGCCGACCGGCGGAAACGGCAAACTCCTGCGCCGGGCGCTGCCGGCCTATTTCGAGGCACCAACAAAATGACCCAGTCCGTCAAGCTCGACATCCTGTCCGATCCGATCTGCCCGTGGTGCTATATCGGCAAGACTCAACTGGACAAGGCGCTGGCCAACGCGCCCGACCACCCCTTTGTCATTGAATGGCATCCGTTCCAGTTGAACCCTGACATGCCGGATGCGGGAATGGATCGGCGCGAATATCTCGAGCGCAAGTTCGGCGGCAAGGACGGCGCGGTTCGCGCCTATGCGCCGGTGGTGGAACAGGCCGAAAAGGCAGGTCTGAACATCAACTTCGAGGCCATGGAACGTACCCCCAACACGCTGGACGCCCATCGCCTGATCCATTGGGCTGGCATCGAAGGCAAGCAGAACGAGGTGGTGGATGCGCTGTTCGACGCCTATTTCGTACAGGGTCGCGACATCGGCGACCACGAGGTGCTGGCCGACATCGCAGACAGCACCGGAATGGACGCAGCCGTGGTCATGAAGTTGCTGAAATCAGACGCCGACCGCGAGGAAATCCGCAACCGCGATGCTCATTCCCGCAAAATGGGCGTCAGTTCGGTCCCGACCTTCATCGTTGCGAACCAACATGCAGTTCCCGGTGCGCAACCTCCTGAAATGTGGGAGAAAGTGATCGCTGAAATTATGTCTCAACTTGAGGCTTCCCCTGCAGAATAGCACAGAGGTCTGTGCAATTTTCCAGTCTGGCCTATGCCGACCCGCCGTGATAGCGCGAACGGGTTAGGAGTGCTTCATGGCCAATCGCATGTCGAAGGCGGAATTCATCGCACTGATTGCAATGATGTTCGCCACCATCGCCTTTTCGATCGATTCAATGCTGCCTGCGCTGCCCGAGATCGGCGCGCAGCTCAGCCCCGATGACGTTAACCGTGCCCAACTGATCCTGACGTCATTTGTATTGGGCATGGGGATCGGCACGTTTTTCACCGGCCCTCTTTCGGATGCGCTGGGACGCAAGCCGGTCATTTACGGCGGCGCGGCCCTGTACATTGCAGCCTCAGCGGTTGCGTGGGCCAGTTCTTCAATGGAACTGGTCTTGATTGCGCGTGTGGTTCAGGGCCTGGGCGCCGCAGGTCCGCGCGTGGTGGCCATGGCGATCATTCGCGACCTGTATTCGGGCCGCGAAATGGCGCGGATCGTCTCGATTGCGATGATGATTTTCACGTTGGTACCCGCAGCGGCACCGATGTTGGGCGCCGGTGTGATCGCCCTGTTTGGCTGGCGCGGGATCTTCGTGTCTTTCATTCTGTTTGCGTTGGTCATCATTTCCTGGATGGGTGTTCGCTTGCCGGAATCTCTGGCCCGGGAAAACCGCCGTCCCTTCCGCATTCCGCTGATGTTCTCGGCCGCGAAGGAAATGTTTTCCCATCCGACCGTGCGCCTTTCGATCATGGTTCAGACCCTGTGCATGGGGGTGCTGTTCACCATGCTGACAATGGTTCAGCCCGTTTATGACGTAATCCATGACCGCGCCGAAAGCTTTCCGTTCTGGTTCGGGTTCGTGGCGCTGATGTCCGGGTCGGCAAGTTTGCTGAACGCGGCACTAGTGGTGCGTGTGGGCATGCGCCGGATGGTGACATGGGCGCTGGGGGGGCAAATCCTGATCACCGCTTTTGTCATGACGCTCAACACCATGCACCTTTCGCCGGACGCTTCATTTGCGCTGTTCGTGTTCTGGCAAACCATGGTGTTTTTCATGGCCGGCGTGACGATGGGCAACCTGAACGCCATCGCGATGGAGCCGATGGGGCATATTGCCGGAATGGCAGCCTCGGTCATCGGATCGATTTCGACGGTGCTGGCCGCCGCCATCGCCGCACCAATCGGGCTGTTGTTCGACGGTTCGATCACGCCTTTGACCTTCGGCATCCTGAGCATGTGCATTTTGGCCTTCGGGCTTATGCTGCATATGGGCCGCGTTGAAGAACGCCTGCCAGCCTGATCTGTGCGACTCGTCAGAAACGCGCTACTCTCGACCTGAACCGAGCGGAGGGCTTCTGATGCGTGAATACTATGATCTGGGCAGCTATTCCTGTCCGATAACGACCTCCGTTCCCGAGGCTCAGCTGTGGTTCGACCGCGGCCTGAACTGGACCTATGGGTACAATCACGAAGAAGCCGTGGTTTGTTTCCAGCGTGCAGTCGAACATGACCCCCAATGCGCCATGGCATACTGGGGCGTCGCCTATGCAGCCGGGCCAAATTACAATCTGCCATGGGACTTGCAGGACAAGCAGGGACGCAGCAAGGCGCTGGCGCTGGCTTATGAAGCCATGCAAAACGCCCTTCGATTGGCGGACCGCTGTACGCCTGTCGAGCAAGCTCTGATCCGAGCCCTTCCAGCGCGATACCCGCAGCGGGATCCGGCAGAGGACATGCACCGGTGGGATCACGAGTTTGCCGAAGCAATGCGCGCGGCGTTCGCCGCGCACCCCGATCATGCGGACCTGCGCACCATCTACGTCGAGGCGCTTTTGAACCTGACGCCCTGGAAAATGTGGGACCTGCAAACAGGCCAACCGGCAGATGGCGCTGCGACGCTTGAAGCGCAAGAGGCGTTGGAATGGGTCCTGTCCAACGATCCGGCCGCCATGTCTCATCCCGGCCTGCTGCACCTATATGTTCACCTGATGGAGATGTCGCCCACGCCGGAAAAAGCCCTGAAAGCCGGTGATGTCCTGCGCACATTGGTGCCCGATGCGGGGCACCTGGTGCATATGCCGACGCATATCGACGTGCTGTGCGGCCACTACCACAACGTGGTGCATTGGAACGAAAAAGCCTCGGACGCGGATCTGAAGTATTACGAACGCGAAGGCGCGTTCAATATCTACACCGGCTACCGCCAACACAACTATCACTTCGCCATCTACGGCGCGCTGTTTCTGGGACAGATCGAACCTGCCCTGCGCGCCAATCAGGGTTTGTGGGAAACGACGCCCGAAGAAATGCTTCGCATCGAAAGCCCCCCCATGGCGGATTACTTCGAAAGCTACATGTCCATGGGGCCGCACATCCTGATCCGCTTTGGCCGCTGGGAAGAGGCCAAGGCGCTGGAGCTGCCCTCCGATCCGGATCTCTACCGCACCCTGACGGCCACGACCCACTACGCCCGCGCCATCGCTCTTGCCGCAACCGGTGATGTTGTCCATGCCGAAGCGGAAGAGAACCTGTTTCTCGCAGCCAGGGAATGCGTTCCGGAAACGCGCAGGCTGCACAACAATCGTGTGATCGACCTGCTGGAAATCGCGCGGGAGATGCTGCGCGGTGAGATCGAGTACCGAAAGGGCAATTTCGAGATCGCCTTTGCCCATCTGCGCCGCTCGGTCGAACTGGACGACACCCTGCCCTATGACGAGCCCTGGGGCTGGATGCAGCCCACCCGCCACGCGCTTGGCGCATTGCTGTTCGAACAAGGTCATGCGGCAGAAGCAGAGGCCGTCTATCGCGAAGATCTTGGCCTTGGCGGTTCGCTCAGCCGCGCTTCGATCCATCCCGACAACGTGTGGAGCCTGAAGGGGCTGTACGATTGCCTCAAAGCCCGCGGGGAAGATGTTGAAATCCTACAGGTCAAACAACGCCTGGATCTGGCTCTGGCCCGGGCAGATCGGGCGGTTGCGGCGTCCTGTTTCTGTGCGCAGGCTGCAATGCGTGAATAATGAGCGATGAATCGCGCTGCCGCGCGATGCCTCCGGCGGGGATATTTTTGGCCAGATGAAGCCGGGGTCCGTTACTTCATCTGGCCGCAAATATCCCGGGGGAGATGCGCGGAACGCGCAGCGGGGGCAGAGCCCCATCTTGCCTATCAGCTAGCCTTGGTTTTCTTCTTTTCCGCGACCACCTTTTCAGCAAGGTCGCGGGCAATCGCAAAGGCCCCTTTGATCTTGTCGCTGTCTTTCTTCCAATCCCGGCGCACGACGATCTTGTTATCCTTGACCTTGGCCATGCCGCGTTGGTTCTGAATGAATTCGACCAAACCTTCTGGGGATGCGAACTTGTCATTGTGGAACTGGATCGTCGCGCCTTTCGGGCCTCCGTCCAGCTTGGCAATGCCCGCCCGTTTACACATGGCCTTGATGCGCACGACCAACATCAGAGTGTTAACCTCTTTCGGCAGTTTGCCGAAACGGTCGATCAACTCTGCGGCGAAACCTTCCAGTTCCACCTTGGTCGACAGCGATGACAGGCGCCGATAGAGGCCCAGACGAACATCCAGATCGGGCACGTAGTCCTCGGGAATCAGAACCGGCACGCCCAGATTGATCTGCGGGGCCCACTGGTCATCAGCATCCGACAGCCCCTCCATCTCACCCGCTTTGATCTTGGCGATCGCCTCTTCCAGCATGGACTGGTAGAGTTCATAGCCTACATCGCGCATCTGACCGGACTGTTCTTCGCCCAGTAGATTGCCCGCGCCTCGGATGTCCAAATCCTGCGAGGCCAAAGTGAACCCGGCGCCCAACGTGTCCAGAGAGCCCAGAACCCGCAGGCGTTTCTCGGCAGTGGCGGTCAGCTTCTGCCGTGGTTTGGTGGTCAGGTAGGCATAGGCGCGGGTTTTGGACCGCCCCACCCGGCCCCGGATCTGGTAGAGCTGCGCAAGACCGAACATATCGGCGCGGTGCACGACCATCGTGTTCGCCGTCGGAATGTCCAATCCGCTTTCCACAATGGTCGTGGCCAGCAACACATCATACTTACCGTCATAAAACGCGTTCATACGGTCATCGAGTTCACCCGCCGCCATCTGGCCATGTGCGACCACATAGGACAGTTCCGGCAGTTGGCTTTTCAGGAACTCCTCAATCTCGGGCAGGTCCGAGATGCGAGGGACGACGTAGAAACTCTGCCCGCCGCGATAGTGTTCACGCAGCAGCGCTTCTCGGATCGTGACCGCGTCGAATTCGCTGACATAGGTTCTGATTGCCAGACGGTCGATAGGCGGGGTGCCAATGATCGACAGATCGCGCACTCCGGTCAGCGACAATTGCAAGGTTCGCGGAATCGGGGTTGCGGTCAGGGTAAGAACATGGATGTCCGAGCGCAGTTGCTTCAGCCGTTCCTTATGCCCCACACCGAAATGCTGTTCTTCGTCGATGACCAGCAGACCCAGATTGTGAAACCTTATGTTCTTGGCCAGCAGCGCATGGGTCCCGATCACGATATCCACCGTACCGCGGGCCAAACCGTCGCGGGTTTTCTGGGCCTCTTTCGCCGAGACAAAGCGCGACAATTGCCGAACCTCCAGAGGAAAACCGCGGAACCGTTCCCTGAAGCTTGCGGCGTGTTGTCGGGCCAGCAATGTTGTCGGAGCCACGACCGCAACCTGCACGCCGGACATGGCGGCGACAAAGGCGGCGCGCATCGCCACCTCGGTCTTGCCAAAGCCGACGTCACCGCAGATCAGCCGGTCCATTGGCGCGCCCGAGTGCATATCCTCCATTACATCCGAGATCGCGCGCAACTGGTCGTCGGTTTCCTGATAGGGAAAACGGGCGCTGAACTCCTCCCACGCGTGCGGCGGAGGGTCCATTACAGGGGCTTTTCGCAAGGCACGTTCCGCCGCGATGCGGATCAGCTTGTCGGCCATCTCGCGGATGCGTTCTTTCAGCTTGGCCTTCTTGGCCTGCCATGCGCCGCCGCCAAGTCGATCCAAAAGGCCTTCGTCATGACCGTATTTCGAAAGCAGTTCGATGTTTTCGACCGGCAGGTACAGCTTTGCCTGCTCGGCATATTCCAGCAGCAGGCATTCATGGGCGGCTCCGGCGGCCGTGACGACCTCCATCCCCATGTAACGACCGATCCCGTGATCCACATGCACCACCAGATCACCGGGGCTGAGGGATTGGGTCTCGGTCAGGAAATTCTCGGCCTTGCGGCGCTTCTTGGGTTGGCGGATCAGCCTGTCGCCCAGAACATCCTGTTCGGCGATCACCGTCAGGTCTGGCGTCTCAAAACCGTGTTCCAGCGCCCAGACGGCAAGGTGCAGGCCGCGCTTTCCGATACGCGTGCCATTTGTTATCGGAATCGCCTCGGCCAGACCTTCATCCTCGATCAGGCCGGTCAGACGTTCGCGCGCACCTTCCGAATAGGACGCGATCAGCACCGGACCTTTGTCGAGCCTGGCGGTGATGTGGCTGGCCAAAGCACCGAACAGGCTGATGCTTTCCTGCTGACGTTCGGGGGCAAAGTTGCGCCCGATCCGCCCGCCCGCATCGATGACACCCGGGCCCGACGCCTGCGGCAAGGGGCTGAACTGCATGACACGCCGATCCCCGACGGCCGCCTCCCACGCGGCATCATCCAGATACAGCAGCCCCGGAGGAGTGGGTTTGTAGACCGTATCCATACGAGATCGGTTTTCCAGCGCCAGACGCCGGGTCTCATATTGATCGGCAATCGTCTCCCATCGGGCCAGTCTGGCCGGGGTAACCTGATCATCGACAGTGATCGTGGCATCCGGCAGATAATCAAACAACGTTTCAAGCTTCTCGTGGAAGAAGGGCAGCCAATGTTCGATGCCCTGGTGTTTGCGACCGGCGCTTACCGCCTCGTAAAGCGGATCATCGGTTCCGGCAGCGCCGAATTCGATCCGATAGTTCTGGCGGAACCGCGTGATAGCCGCATCATCCAGAATGACCTCGGACACCGGAGCAAGTTCGACCACGTCCAGCTTTTCGGTCGTGCGCTGAGACACGGGATCAAAACGGCGCGCGCCGTCCAGTACGTCTCCGAACAGGTCCAGACGGACGGGGCCCGATTCACCCGGAGGGAAGATGTCGATGATGCCGCCGCGAATGGCATAATCGCCCGGCTCCATCACGGTGGGGCTTTGCGTGAAGCCCATGCGCACCAGGAAGTTGCGCAGCGCGGTCTCGTCAATGCGCTGATCGACGCGGGCGGTAAACGCCGCCTCGCGCAACACGTCTCGCGCCGGGACGCGTTGGGTAGCCGCATTCAGTGTTGTCAACAACACGAATTTCTGCGGCATCTGGTGAACCAGCGCCGCCAGCGTGGCAACGCGGGCCGCCGAGATATCCGCATTGGGGGACACCCGGTCATAGGGCAGACAATCCCAGCCCGGAAACACGAAGACCGGCATGTCAGGGGCAAAGAAAGCCAGCGCGGCGCGCATCGCCTCCATCCGCTTGTCATCTCGCGCGACATGGGCCACCGGCCCGTTGCTGCGGGCGATTTCGTTCAGCACAAGCTGCGCGTCAAACCCTTCGGGGGCGCCGCCAACTGTCACGTGGTTCGGAGCCTTCATCGCCTCGCCTTTCAGATTTTGCTATCCCAGAACGCCAATCGAGATGTTCTGATACATGCCCCAGAACGAAGTGACCAGTATCGAGATCATGCCTATGATCTGGGTATAGAGCCGACAGCGCGCAATGGTTTTCGAAACCGAGTCGAGCGTCAGTTCCTGCCGCCGCAACCGTCGTGCATGCACGATGTTCACCAGCAGAACAAGCGTCAATGGAAACAGAAGAAGGAACACGGCCTGCGCGAACTCGACGCCGTAATAGAACCCCAGCGTGGCCAGTCCGGTGAACAAAAAACTTCCGAACGCCAACAGGATGGTTCCTGACATGTCGACGATCAAAAGTATCCGGTTGGTGTGTATGCGAACGATGTCGAGAAGGTCGATCTCGACCTGCCCGCCAATGCGTCGGGCACGCACCACCAGATCGTAGGGAATGCCCATCACCCAGTGACTGGCCGATGACCAGACAACCGCCAGCACGATCCAGAACCAGAGATTCGAGAAGCTGCGCATGTCGATGACTTCAAAGATCGAAGAGTACCAGTCCAAACCCAACCCTTTATTCAAACCACTCAGGGAGGTTCGGCCACGCTGCCGCGTCCATTGATACCCTTGAGACCTTTGTGAATTCATGCCACCCAATGCACGAATGTTCAAGGAGAACGCGCCATGAAACCGACCATTGCACCCTATCCCATGACCCGCTTTCGGCGTGCCCGTCAATCCCGGGCAATTCGCGGGCTTGTGCGCGAGAACACCTTGACCACGGATGACCTGATCTGGCCGGTTTTCGTACGCGACGGCGAAGGGATTGAAGAGCCCGTACCCTCGATGCCGGGCGTAGTTCGCCGGTCGGTGGATCTGATTGCAAAAGCGGCCGTCGAAGCGCAGGCGCTTGGAATCCCGGCGATCTGCATCTTTCCCTACACGGATTCTGCGCTGAAAACAGAAGACTGCGCCGAGGCCTGGAACCCCGACAACCTGTCGAACCGGGCCATCCGGGCGATCAAGGCGGCAGCCCCTGACATCGCGGTGATGACGGACGTGGCGCTGGACCCTTACAATATCAACGGTCATGACGGTTACGTCGTCGACGGTGAGATCGTGAATGATCAGACTATCGAAGCGCTGGTCAAGATGACCCTTGCCCAGGCCGACGCCGGAGCCGACATCATCGGACCGTCGGACATGATGGACGGCCGGATCGGAGAAATGCGCCGCGCTTTGGAAGGCGCCGGGCATCACAATGTGATGATCCTCAGCTATGCCGCGAAATACGCCAGCGCTTTTTACGGCCCCTTCCGCGACGCCGTCGGCGCCTCGGGCGCGCTGACCGGTGACAAGAAAACCTATCAGATGGATCCGGCCAACTCGAACGAAGCCCTGCGGCTGATCGAACGCGATCTGACCGAGGGCGCGGACATGGTGATGATCAAACCGGGGATGCCCTATCTGGATATCTGTCGCCGTGTGAAAGACAGCTTTGGCGCACCCACCTATGCCTACCAGGTCTCGGGCGAATACGCGATGATCCAGGCGGCCGCCCAGAATGGCTGGATCGACGCAGAAAAGGCGATGCTGGAAAGCCTGCTGGCCTTCAAGCGCGCCGGGTGCGACGGTATTCTGACCTATTTTTCGCCTCAGGTTGCCCGCATCCTGCAAGGCTAAAACCCCGAAGAGTCGCAATTTTTCGCCGACAAGCCCCCTTGAGCGGGCAGCTTTCCCGTGACACATCGCCCTAATCGGCGTATCCTTGCCGGCAAGATCGGGATGACCCGACACATCAGGCACAGTTACAGAGAAAAAAACCATGAGCAGTTCCAACTCCCCCCGACTGAACCGTCGCGGCTTTGCCTTGGGCATGGCAGGCCTGTCCCTGACCGCCGCCTGCGGCAACGGCGTCGGCAATTCAAACTCGGCCATGATCGACGCCCGCGTCGATGCCACGCTGACCGAAATGTACAGCCGGTACCCCAACACCGTGGAAATCGCGAACAAAGCCAACGGCATGTTGGTTATGCCCCTGATCACCGACGCTGGATTGATCTTCTTTGGCGGTGCCTACGGCCAAGGCGCGCTGCGCATCAACGGCGCTACGGTCGATTACTATTCTGCAATTTCCGGAACCGCAGGTCTGCAAATCGGTGCGCAGCAATATGCGCATATCCTGTTCTTCATGACCGAGGATGCGCTGAACGATTTCCGCCGTTCCAGCGGATGGACAGCCGGTGCCGATATTGGATATGTGGTTGACGCAACAGGGAATTCCTTGTCCACGGACACGACAACACTGCGTTCGCCGGTGCTGGCGGTGGTCTTTGGCCAGGCCGGTCTTAAATTCGGCGCGACCGTCGAAGGTACGAAATATACCCGCATCATTCCATAACCCGGATTACCACTTCCCCCACACATGGCCCCGTCGCAGCACAACACTGCGGCGGGGCATTTGATTTCAACCCTTCCCGCGCAGGTTCTTGCCGCGTTCCTCTTTCGGTCGGACCGACCATCCTCTAGTCTCTGCGCAACATTCGTCTGAACAAGAATTGAGGCAGTAATGGGTCTTGTTTTCCGCTGGCTGGTGCGCATCGCGTCGGGTCTGATCATTTTGATCCTCGCCGCAATGGGCCTTGTCTATTTTCTGGCCAGCCAATCCCTGCCGGACTATGACCAAACGCTTGAGGTCGAAGGTCTGACCGCCCCGGTCGAGATCGTACGCGACACCGCCAACGTACCGCATATTCTGGGCCAGACCGATCCCGATGTGTTCTTTGGGTTGGGATATGCCCATGCACAGGATCGACTGTGGCAGATGACTGTCATGCGCCGTACCGCGCAAGGCCGACTGTCCGAGGTCTTTGGCCCGCGCACGCTTCACATCGACAAGCTGCTGCGCAGGTTGGACCTTTATGGGCTGGCCCACCGCTCGGTCGAGGTGCAGGACGATTATACCAAGGCCGCTTTGCGTGCCTATTCCGCCGGGGTCAATGCCCGCCTGACCGAGATCAACGAAGAGGCGCTGGGTCGCGGCGCACCCGAGATGTTCCTGTTCAACGCTCCGGTCTCACCCTGGCAACCGGGTGACAGCATCGCGGTGATCAAGCTGATGGCGCTGCAACTGTCAGGCCACCTGACCGATGAAGTTCTGCGCGCGCGCACGTCCTTGATGCTGAACAACCCAGAACGTCTGGCCGACATCCTGCCCGACGTTCCCGGACCCGGCATTGCCGCGCTGCCCGAATATGCCACCCTGTTCCCAGATCTTCCCCGTTATGCCGCGGGAACGGACATTCCCGAAACACCTCTTTCACCCCTTCCCAAACGTGGTCTGGCCGGAGCTTCAAATGCCTGGACCGCCGCGCCGTCACGTTCTGCAAGTGGCGGAACCCTGTTGGCCAACGACCCTCATTTGGGTTTCAGTGCGCCCGGGATTTGGTACCTGGCACATCTCGGCCTGGAAAAAGGCGGTGTCATCGGGGCCTCGATCCCCGGTGTGCCCGCCATCATGACCGGACGCAGCGACCGGTTGGGATGGGGGCTTACATCCTCGTATCTTGACGATCAGGACGTTCATATCGAGCAGCTTAATCCCGACAACCCCGAGGAATACCTGACCCCGACCGGCTTCAAGAAATTCCGGACCCGCCCTTCGATCATCGAGATCAAGGGGGAAGCTCCGGTTACGCTGACCCTGCGCTGGACCGAGAACGGGCCGGTGCTGCCGGGCACGGACTACAAGCTGGAAACCATCACCCCGCCGGGACATGTGGCATCGCTGTCCTGGACGGCACTCAGCCCGCAGGACACGTCGATGTCGGCGTCCATGGCGCTGATGAACGCCGACAACGTCGAACAGGCCATCGCGGTCGGCGAACAGTTCATCGCGCCTTCTCAGAACCTGTCGCTGGTCGACAAGACGACCATTGGGATGAAACTGATCGGCGCCATGCCTCGGCGTGATCCGCAAAACCAAAGCCGTGGGCGTATCCCCTCGCCCGGCTGGATCGAGGCCAATCGCTGGCAAGGCCGCCTGCCCTATGTCGACAACCCGGAATTCGTGGCCCCCGTCGGCGGTGTTCTGGGCAACACGAACAACAAGATCATCGACCGCCCGTTCCCGGATCACGTCTCGTATGAATGGGGCGATACGCAGCGCGTGCATCGCTGGGAACGCCTGATGCAATCGCGCGAGGTGCATACCCGCGACAGCTTTATCGAGGCACAGCTGGACACGGTCAGCTTTACCGCGCGGTCCCTGTTGCCGCTGATCGGTGCCGATCTGTGGTTCACCGGGGCTTCGGCCCCCGAAGGAACGCCGGAACGCCAGCGCCAGATCGCGCTGTCGCTGCTGGCGGAGTGGAACGGTGAGATGAACGAACACCTGCCCGAGCCGTTGATCTATGCGGCCTGGCTGCGTGCGCTGCAAATCCGGCTGATCTCGGACGAGCTTGGGCCTCTGGCCAGCGAATACAAACATGTCGAACCGCTGTTCATCGAACGGGTCTATCGCGACATTGACGGCGCGGGTGTCTGGTGCGACGTGGTTCAAAGCGCACCGGTCGAGACATGCACCGAGATGGCGCGGCTTGCGCTGGACGACGCGCTGATCTGGATCTCTGAACGATATGGTAGCGCGCTTGAATCCCTGCGTTGGGGCGACGCGCATCAGGCAACTCATGATCATCCCGTGCTGGGCTCTGTCCCGATATTGCGGTTTTTTGTGAACATTCGCCAATCGACCAGCGGCGGCGACAACACATTGCTGCGAGGCCGCACGTCAGGCGAAGGGCCTGATCCGTTCCAGAACGTGCACGGCGCCGGGTATCGCGGTGTTTATGACTTTGCTGACCCCAACAGCTCGGTTTTCATAACGGCGACCGGGCAATCGGGTCACTTCCTGTCGCGCTACTATGACGATCAGGCGCAGCTGTGGCGGCGCGGCGAATACATCCCCATGTCATTGGATCTTGATCTGGCCCGCGCCGCTGCTGTCGGAACAACCAATCTGATCCCGCGATAATCCGCCTATTCGGCAAGTCCCCGCCCCGATTTTTTGGCCCTCGTGGCGCCCAAGGTCAAATTCGCCTAACATTATCGGACTGATTATGTGGGACCAAAGGGGGGCGAGTATGGCCAGTATTCGGGATGTCCTAAATAATCTTGCGCGCGACTACGCAATCGCATGGAGTTCTGGCGACGCTGACGCAGTTGCCGGTTTCTTTGCACATAACGGGCAGATCACCTTCAACGATAGCGAACCAGCCAAAGGACGCGAAGCAATCGCCAACCTGGTACGCGAATCCTACGCCAGCTTTCCAGATCTGGAAGTGCGCTGTGACATGATGCGATGGGCCGGAACGCATGCCATATTCGTCTGGACCCGCGAAGGGCACCACGCCGAAACCGGCAATCACGTTGTCACACGTGGATGGGAGGAATGGGAACTGACGCCAGATTACCTTGTACAGTCCTCGTTGGGCTGGTTCGACGCGGGTGACCACCAACGGCAGATAGACGGGGCCTGACTCAACGTCCGTTGGATGCGCGTTCTATCCTGTAGTCTCGCGGTATCCCCTGAGTGACCCGAGCCCAGTCAGATGCCCGTGTCCGGGCCTGATGTACATCGAAAGCCTGCTGATCCGCAAACACTTCTGACACGTTGAACCGACCCGGACAGGTCTGATCCTCGATCACGTCGAAAGATATACAGCCCTGTTCCGCGCGGGTCAGTTTCACATGGTCCGGCAACGCTGCGCGCACCTCCTCCAGCCGGTCCGCAGGCACATCTATATGGCCGTTCAGGAACACTCTTTGGTCCGGCTTGTCAGACATATCCAGCCCCAACGCTAATTCTTCAACGCCTCGAACTGAGCCGCTTGTTTCTCGGTCCACAGAACGGTGATACGAAACCCGTCCTCGGTCTGTTCTTCGCTGCTTACGACATCCTGGCGGAACAACCAGGCCCGCTTGTCCCCGTCAGAGAAAGACAGATCCAATACCGCCTCACGCCGTGCACCTTGCAGACGCATCGCGATCTCGGACAGCAAAGGTGCGACGCCTTCGCCGGTGACCGCCGAAATCGCAAAAATCTCGGGATCTCGGTCCGCGCGCGTCAGCGTTGCCTCGCGCTCATCGGCGCTCAGCAGATCTATCTTGTTCCAAACCTCAAGCCGGGGCCGCTCGTCGTCGACGCCCAGCGAGGTCAGGATCGCCTCGACATCCTGCGCCTGCGCCTCTGTTTCCTCGTGGCTGATATCACGCACATGGACGATCAGATCGGCACCCAAGACCTCTTCCAGCGTCGCCCGGAAGGCTGCCACAAGCTCGGTCGGAAGGTTCGAGATAAAGCCCACCGTGTCCGACAGGATCACTTCGGGGCCATCAGGCAGTTGCACGCGGCGCATGGTCGGGTCCAGCGTGGCGAACAGCATGTCCTTGGCCATCACCTCGGCCCCGGTCAAGTGATTGAACAGCGTGGATTTCCCTGCGTTTGTGTAGCCCACGAGAGCGACGATCGGATAGGGCACCTTGGCCCGGGCGGCACGGTGCAGTGTCCGGGTCTTGACCACCTTCTGCAACTGCCGCCGCAAGCGCACCAGTTGTTCGTCAATGGCGCGACGGTCGGCTTCGATCTGGGTTTCGCCGGGTCCGCCGACAAATCCCAAACCACCGCGCTGGCGTTCAAGGTGGGTCCAGGCCCGTACCAGCCGCGTCCGCTGATAGCTGAGCGCCGCCATCTCGACCTGCAACACGCCTTCCCGCGTGCGGGCGCGATCGCTGAAAATCTCAAGGATCAACCCCGTCCTGTCGAGGATCTTGACCTTCCACGCCTTTTCCAGATTGCGTTGCTGCACCGGTGTCACCGGCCCGTCGATCAGAACCAGTTCAACTTCGTTGTCGCGAAAACGCTCACCAAGTTCTTCAATCTTGCCGCTGCCGAACAAATACCCGGCCTGCGCGCGTTGAAGGCGCACGATTTCGGATCCGATCACATCCAGATCGGGCAATGCGGCGGCCAGTGCCACCGCCTCTTCCAGCGCCGGTTCAGGGACACGGCGCTGTTCATCTGATTTGATTTCGGGATGCAGCACCCAGGCCCGGGTGCGCATCCGGTCATGTTCCATCAAGAGGCGTCTTCGCCCTCATACAGGTTGATCGGCTGTGACGGCATGATGGTCGAAATCGCGTGCTTGTATACCAACTGCGACTGTCCGTCGCGGCGCAACAATACGCAGAAATTGTCGAACCAGGTGATAACACCCTGCAATTTCACGCCGTTGATCAGGAAAATCGTGACCGGAACCTTAGCTTTCCGTACATTGTTCAGGAAGGCATCCTGAAGATTCTGTCTGTCCGAAGCCATATTTTTATAATCTCGCCATTGTTCTTGCTACGCGCTGCGGACCAACGCGCTCCCTCCGGCAGAGTATGGAGTGCTACGCACAGATATTCCAGATGAAAAATCAGGCGTTAGCCACCGCAAGTTACACCCGGCTCAATCCCGCCAAAGCGACGGGGTGATCAGGGCGATGATCGCCAGCGTTTCCAGGCGACCTACGACCATCGCCGCGCACAACGTCAGTTTGGCACCCGCGGAGAGGTCGATCAGGCGAATTGGAACGTCCGTGGCCAACTCGATCAACGGCCCCGTCGTGCTGAGCGTGGCCACGCTGAGCACCATGGCCTGTTCGAACCCGGACCCCATCGCCGCCAGCAGAAGGTTGAACACGGCAAGAGTCAGCGCAAAGAGCATCAGGAAGATCCAGGCGATGAACGCCCCATCGCTTTGAATGCGGCGATTGCCACCCCCTGCACTGCTGATGGACGAAGGATAGATCAGGCGATCAATCTCACGCGCGCCGTTCAGATACAGGGCGAAGACCCGCAACAGTTTGACCCCCCCGGCCGTCGTCGCGACGCCTCCGCCGATCAATGCCAGCCCCATCAACAGCAAACCGGGCGTTCCCAAACCCGACAGTTGCTGTGCGTCGTTCCAGTTCGCGCTTTCAAAGCCGGCCGTCGTCAGGAAAGCCAGAACGGTGAACAGCATCCCCCAAATGACCTGCAAAGCCTGCATTGGTTCCATTTGACCACCGATTTCCGTCACGCCTGCAACAACCCGGAAGAACAACAGGATTGCGACAGCCAAGACAATCATCAGACCGATACGAAACTCCGGGTCCTTATCCAGACGGGAATAGCCCGTTGTCGCGGTATCCTTCGAAAATGTCAGGCGCGAGAGCGCAAAGAACAGGAACAGAAACAGGATGGCTTCGCCCGTAAACCCGGCCTGCGCCCCTTCCATGCCCCCGACCGGAGAGATGCCGGACGTGGCCATTACTGCCATCGCATGGCACACGGCCGTCAGACCGACTTCACCCGAGACCAACAGAAGAACCCAGATCACGGTCGTCAGCCCGACATAGACTGGCGTCAGGGTCCTGGCGACACGGATCAGACGGCCACGCGGGTCCACGCGTTCGCTCTGTGCCACCCCTGACACCGGGCGCCCCGGCTGGCCTCTGGTGGTGACTTCGAACCCGCCAAGCGACAGCGGCGCAAGGATCGCCGCCGCGGCGATCCACATCAGCAGGCCCCCCATCCAACCGACCATGGCGCGCCACAAATGCAATGGGGCCGTCAGACGAGCCGGATCCGGAAACAGGTCCGCCCCCGTGGTCGTCAGAGAACTGACCATATCGAAATAGGCGTTCAGAAAGGTGGTGGTTCCAAGCGCGTCGTGAAACGGGATCGCAAGAAAGATGGGCAGCAGCGTGAAACAGCCCAGCATCACCGCCAACTGCCCCAACGTGCCGCGCCGGGGTATGCGGTTGGAGGACGCCATCGCGATCGTAGCCACCAGAAACAAGCCCAGTATCCCGGAATACAGAAAGGATCGTGACGTGTCGTGATCATCCAGTGCCAGCGCATAGATCGCCGGAATCCACATGGTCAGGGATGCAATGCCCCAGATCAGCAGGAACAACGGCAACCGCCGCAACAATCCAACCCGTTGTGTCCTTGCATGCGCCATCAGAAGAAATCGATTGAGACCTGCATCAGGCGTTCAACCTCTGGCACGTCCTTGGCCATGGCAAAGATTGCGACCACATCTTTTTCATCGATCCGCAGGCTGCCGGTCGGTCGCAGAACGTCGTCTCCCTTGCGGACTGCGCCCACAAGCACACCCTCGGGGAAGTCGATATCGCGCAGACGTTGCCCGGCCATGGGCGAGGTCGACAGAACCTCGGCCTCGATCACCTCGGCCTCGGCATCCCCGATGGAATAGACCTGACGCACCCGCCCATGGCGGATGTGTCGCAGGATCGAGCTGACGGTTGTCGCCCGCGGATTGATATAGGCATCGATCCCCAGAGGCCCCATCAGGGCCACCATGCTGGGGTCGTTGATCAACGCAATCGCCAGAGCACAGCCTTCGGCCTTGGCACGCACCGCGGCCAGCATGTTCGTACGGTCGTCATCCGTAACCGCCAGCATCGCATCGGCCCGCTCGATCCCCGCCTCGCTCAGCAACCCGGCATCCAGCCCGTCACCATGCAGCACGATCGTCCGTTCCAGAGCTTCGGCGGCAAGCTCAGCGCAATGGCGGTCGCGTTCGATGATCTTGGCCCGCACACGGCTTTCGCGTTCTTCCAGCGTTCTGGCCACTTCCAGCCCGACATTTCCGCCGCCCACGATCACCACGCGATCCTGCCGCTTCTGCGCCTTACCGAACACTTCCATGGTGCGATCCACGTCCTTGACGTTGGTAAAGACATAGCATTCGTCGCCCACAAACAGCTGATCATCGGATTCGGGGGCAAACAGCGTGCCTTCGCGCCGCACCCCAACCACGATGGAACTGAGGGTCGAGAACAGATCCGTCAGCTGCCGCAACGGTGTATTCACGATCGGGCAATCCTCTTCCACCCGCACCCCAAGCAGCTGCGCCTTGCCGTCCATGAAAATCTCGGTGTCAAAGGCGGATGGGGCAGACAGGCGGCGCATGGCAGCGGCGGCAACTTCGCGTTCGGGACTAATCACCACATCAATCGGCAGATGATCACGACGGTACAGATCCGAATGGATCGCCTCGAGATAGGATTTCGACCGCAGGCGCGCGATCTTGCGCTGGATCGAAAAGACCGAGTGCGCCATCTGGCAGGTGACCATGTTCACCTCATCCGAATGGGTGGCGGCGATGATCATGTCAGCGTCCCGGGCCCCTGCCCGTTCCAGCACGTCCGGGTAACTTGCAAACCCGGCGATCCCCTGCACATCCAGCGTTTCCGTCGCCCGCCTTACAAGGTCGGGGTTGTTGTCCACGACGGTGACATCGTTCAGCTCGCCCGAAAGATGCCGCGCGATCTGCCAGCCGACCTGCCCCGCACCGCAAATAATGACCTTCATGCTTCTGGCCCTTCTGCCTGAAAGGATTGAATGACAGATGCCCCCAGAGCGGTCAATTGAATTGTCATCGCAGCCCGGCTGCGGCAAGATAAGCGCATGAAAACGCTGTTTCCTATGCTGCTACCTCTGATGGTGTTGTCCTCATGCGGACCTCTTTCGCTTTACTACCGCGAAGGTGAAACCGTGTCGCGCCTGCAAAAAGAGACCACCCAGTGCCAGCTGAAGGCGGTCAAAGAGGTGCCGGTAGCCAATCAGATCCGCCAAAGCCCGCCAACCTATTGGCCGGGGCGTACCTATTGCGACGGCAGTGGTCGTTGCTATCAATCGCCCGGCTGGTGGCAGCCCGGCCGTGTTTATACCGTGGATGTGAATCAGGGCCTGCGCAACACGGTCGAAGCGCAATGCATGGCCCAGAAAGGGTTTCGACCCGTCAGCCTGCCGCCGTGCAAGCAGAACGTGAAATCACGCGTGCCCGCAACGCGAACGACAACATTGCCACCGCTCAACAGCGCGTCGTGCTTTGTGAAATTCGATGACGGCTCGTTTCAGATCATAACGCCCGGTCAGGCCGGCTGAGGCCCTGCGACCGGCAGGTTATTCTGCCGGTTCGGGTTCATCGATTTGCGCCACGCGCGCGCCGGATTTGTTCGAAGTCACAACGCCCAGCGATTTCAGTTTCCGATGCAGGGCACTGCGTTCCATGCCTACAAAGCTGGCCGTTCGGCTGATATTGCCGCCAAACCGGTTGATCTGTGTCAGCAGATACTCTCGCTCGAACGCCTCGCGGGCTTCGCGCAGCGGCAAGGTGGCCAGCGCGCCAGACAACACGACACGACCTGAATCTTCTGCCTTTTCTTCCTCGTTGGGCAACTCACGCGCCTCGATCGGGCCGGAGCCATCGCCAAGGATCAGAACCCGCTCGATCAGGTTCTTGAGCTGGCGCACGTTGCCGGGCCAGGTCATCGTCTGCAACAGGGCAACGGCCTCTTCCGACAATTCCCTGATCGGCAAACCCTGGGTTTCGTTGCACATCTCAATAAAGTGCTGCGCCAGAACCGGGATATCTTCGCGCCGATCTTCCAGTGACGGCACGGCAATCGGAACGACGTTCAGACGGTGGTACAGCTCTTCCCGGAAGCGTTCAGCCGCGATTTCCTCGTCAAGATCCTTGCTTGTTGACGAGATTACGCGAAGGTCAACGCGCACCTTGTCACTGCCACCGACACGCTGGAACTGCTGATCCACCAGCACCCGCAGGATTTTTGATTGTGTCCCAAGGGGCATGTCGGCAACTTCGTCAAAATAGACCACGCCGCCATGCGCCTCTTCCAGCAAACCCGATTCCACGCCGCGTTCTGCCGATTCCCGGCCAAACAGCACCTCTTCCACACGCTCGGGTTCGATCCCGGCACAGTTTACCGTGACAAATGGCGCATTGGCGCGATTGGAATGGGCATGGATATATCGCGCTGCAATCTCCTTGCCGGACCCCGCAGGGCCGCTGAGCATCACGCGGCCATTCGACTTGGTCACCTTGTCCAACTGCCCTTGCATGGCGCGGAACGCGGCGGATTTGCCGATCATGTCGGAATTATTGACTTCTTTCCGCTTCAGAGACGCATTCTCGCGACGCAGGCGAGAGGTCTCCATCGCGCGGCGGATCACCACCATCAACTGGTCTATGTTGAACGGCTTTTCGATAAAATCATACGCGCCCTGCTTGATTGCGGCGACGGCAATTTCAATGTTGCCGTGGCCAGAAATGATCACCACCGGCACGTCCGGGTTGTCACGTTTCACCGCTTTCAGGATGTCGATGCCATCCATGCGGCTGTCCTTCAGCCAGATATCCAGGATCAACAACCCCGGCGGTTCCGAGTTGATTGACGCCATGCACTCGTCCGAGTTGGCCGCCAGCCGGGTTGAATAGCCTTCGTCCTCCAGAATGTCGGACACCAGCTCGCGAATATCGCGTTCATCATCTACGATCAGAATGTCACTCATCTTTGGCCTGCTTTCAGTTTGTTGGTTCTAATTGCCTGCTTCTGTGGCGCTGCCGTTGGGGACACTGTAACCCCCGGCAATCGGATCACGGCCATCGCGCCAAAATGGTCCTGTCCGTCAAATACGGGCGCATCCTCGAGGGTCAGCGCGCCGCCATGCTCTTCTATGATCTTCTTGACGATGGGCAGGCCCAGCCCGGTCCCTTCGTCACGTGTCGTTACATAGGGTTCAAACAGCCGTGCCCGATCCACGGGCAGACCTATCCCGTTATCTGCAATGGTGATAACCGTACCCGCGTCATCACTGGTAACCGCCACTTTGATCTGTGGCAGAAGATTGTCGGGCGCCCCTTTTTCCTTAAGGGTTGCAATGGCTTCCCCGGCATTCTTGATGAGGTTGGTCAGCGCCTGATTCAGCATGGTTGCATCCACATCCGCCATGATAGGCTGTTGCGGCAGATCGGCATCGATCTGCACATCCGGCTGCCCGGCCTGTTGCAGCAGGACCGCCTCATGCACCAGATCAACAAGGTTCTCTTCCCTGCGCTCGGGTTCAGGCATCCGTGCAAACTTCGAGAATTCATCCACGATGCGACGCAGGTCGTTGGTCTGCCGCACAATCACGTTGGTCATCGAATCCAGGCTGCTGCTGTCTTCCTCGTCCAGCTTGCGTGAGAACTTGCGCTTGATCCGTTCCGCGCTCAGCTGGATCGGGGTCAGAGGGTTCTTGATCTCATGCGCGATGCGGCGGGCCACGTCACCCCAGGCCGCCATCCGTTGGGCGCTGACCAGATCGGTGACGTCATCGAAGGCAACCACATATCCTTCCAGGCCCCCGTCTTCTCCGCGCCGGATAGCCATGCGGACCAACAGGTTCTCAAGCCGCCCCTTGCGGGTCACCTTGATTTCTCCCTGAACGGCCTCTTGCCCGCTGTCCTTCAGACTTTCGAACAGGGGCAGAAATTCCGGCACTGCAATGCCGATGGCAAGATGCTGCTCGCCCCTGGTCCAATCCAGCAACCGCTCGGCCGAGCGGTTCACGAAGGTGATGCATCCTTCCGGGTCTACGCCAACGACACCGGACGTGACCGAGCTGAGCACCGAGTCGAACAGACGGCGCCGGCTTTCAATCTGCCGCGTGTTCTCCAACAGCGTATCCCGCTGTCCTTTCAACTGCCGGGTCATCTGGTTGAAATACCGGCCCAGCATCGCGATTTCGTCGTCGCTGGCTTCTTCAATAACCTGAACGCTCAGGTCACCGGCCCCAACCCTCTGTGCCGCAGTGGTCAACCGTCCCACGGGACGCGACAGCCGTTCGGCAAACCACATGCCCAGGGACATTGCCGCAAGGATCAGGATCAAGGCAAAGCCCAGATACAACAGGCCGAACTCGAACAGCACCCGGCCCCGTTCACTTTCAAGCTGTTGGTAGAACTGTGCCGTTTCCTTGGTATCGTCCAGCAGCGTCAACAACTGTCCGTCCACCTCGCGGCTGACATAGAGATAGCGATCCAGATAAGCCTTCAGAGGAACCAGCGCACGGAACTCGTTGTTGGGCCAGTCGGCGATGATCAGCAAGCCCTTGTCGGTGGCTTCAGCAATCTGTTCGGGGGTTGGGGCTTCGTAGTTGAACAGGTAGGACCGGTCCCCGCGCGATTTGATTTCGCCACCACCGTCGATGACATAGGCTTCGCGCAGCCCCCGTTGAATCTGAGCCTGCCCCTGCGCCAGAACTTCACGCAGTTCAGCGTCGGAGATATAGAAATCCAGCGATCGTGCATTATCCAGATATCGCGCAAGAACAGACGCGTCTTGTATCAATCCCTGGCGGTGTTCCTGTTCATAGGCTTCTGCTGCCGTCAGCGAAGATCCCACAACCTGACGCACGCGGTCGGAAAACCAGCCCTCAAGGCCGATATTGACGGTCAATCCGGCAAAAATCGCCACGGTCACGGTTGGTACCAGCGCCAGCAGAGTAAACGCCCCGATCAGGCGCAAATGCAGGCGCGAACCCGCCGACTTGGCCCGTCGTGCGGCAATCAAGCTGCCAACCTGTCCAAGCACAAGTGCTGCAACAACCAGAACGTAAACAAGGTCGGCCAACAGAATCAGTCGCAAGGTCGGTGCCGTCGCACCAAGATCGAAAGGACCGATGACAAGGTAAGTGGCCAGCGCCAGAACGGGGCCCATGAGGACCAGCCCCAGAGTGCCAAAATTGCGCAGTTTCCGTGATTTACGCCATCGACTGATCGATGGGATCATCCCGCTCTGTGCTCGGGTTGCCACTGTCTGCCCTCATCCTGATGTGCCGCTTGCGCGGCTTACCGCCATATATCGTGATCTTTTCCCAACAGATGCCGGGATGCCACGGTTTGTGTGGCGATATTACATCAGTTTGCGTCGACGTGTCACCTGAATATCGAGATCCGTAATCTTTTTTCGCAGCGTATTTCGGTTGATTCCCAGCAGATCGGCACATTTCGCCTGATTTCCGCCGGTTGCATCCAGTGCGATTTCGATCAGTGGGGCCTCAACTTCACGCAATATGCGCTGATACAGACCCGGGGGCGGCAGAATGTTGCCGTGCAGGTCAAAATACCTCCGCAAATGCCGCTCGACCGAAGTCGACAGCTTTTCGCGTTCGCCACCGCTCAGGACCGGTTCTGCCTCTGGCTGGCTGCCCAGCACCATTTCCACTTCGGTTTTCGTGATTTCGTCAGCGCGGCTGGTCAGACCCAGCCGGCGCACGGCATTTTCCAGTTGCCGTACGTTCCCGGGCCAGGAATAGCGCCGCACCAGCTCTACCGCCTCGGGGCTGAGCCAGCGCTTGGTGCCGTTCTCCCGCTCTTCCCGCATCAGGAAATGCTCGGCCAGCAACGGAATGTCGTCCACCCTTTCTCGCAATGACGGTACGTGGATCGTGGCCCCGCACAGACGATAATACAGGTCCTGGCGGATACGTCCGTTCTCCATCCCTTCGGTCAGGTCCGACTGGCTGGTGGCCATGAAACGGGGAACGTGATCGCCCGGTGTGTCCATCATGCGGACGATACGCGCCTGAAGCTCATCATCGATATCTGCGATTTCGTCTATCAACAATGTGCCGCCGCGAACCCGCGCCATCACGCGCGCCGGGCCCTCCAGATCGCGCAATTCGGCAGCGGTGACAGTGACAAAGGGCAAGGTTCGACGGTCGGAGAAATCGTGAATGGCCCGCGCAATCAATGACTTGCCCGTGCCGCTTTCGCCGGAGATCATGACCGAGAGATCCGTGTTCATCACCCGCGCAACCAACCGGTACAGGGCCTGCATCACCGGTGTACGCCCGACCAGAGGCAGTTCTTCGGGGCGCTCGCTTGTGCCTTCGGTTGGTACTGGCTGGGCACGTTGTTTCTGATCCAGCGCCCGCGCCGTCCGTTTCATCAGATCCGGCAGGTCGAAGGGTTTTGGCAGATAGTCATAGGCATCCGCCTCTGTCGCCTGAATCGCCGTCATGATGGTGTTTTGTGCGGAAATCACGATCACCGGCAAACCGGGGCGGTCTTCGGCAATCTTCGGCAGCATCTCAAGCCCGTTTCCATCGGGCATGACCACGTCGGAAATCACCACGTCCCCTTTTCCCTCGCCGACCCAACGCATCAACGTGGTCAGCGACGAGGTCGCGTGCACCTTGCACCCGGCACGCGTCAGGGCCTGCGTCAGAACAGTGCGGATCGTGCGATCGTCGTCCGCGACCAGTACGGTGCCATCCATCAGGTGCTCTCCTTCTTGTCCTCGATTGCGTCTCGCGGCGCGCGGCGCAGTGACAGTTTGAATACCGTTCGCCCGGGCACGGATTCGGCCGAAATCCAGCCGTCATGGTCCGAGATGATCTTGCTGACCAGCGCCAACCCCAGGCCGGTGCCGTTTTCCCTGCCGGATACGAACGGATCGAAAATGTCGCCACGGATGTCTTCAGGCAGCCCCGGACCATCGTCGATGATCTCGATCTGCAAGGGCAGCGAGTGCCCCGACCCGTCACTGCGACGCAGCCGGAAGGAATGTTCGAAATAGGTGCGCAGGCGGATCGTTCCGCCCTGCGGCCCCGCCGCCTCGGACGCATTCTTAAGCAGGTTCAGGACCACTTGCAGAAACTGGTCCGGGTCTCCATAGGCCAGCGGCAGCGACGGGTCATAGTCTTCGATGATCGTCATATCCGCACCAAATCCCAGCAACGCGGACCGTCTTGCGCGATCCAGCACATCGTGGATGTTGACCGGCTTGAAGTCAGGTTTCTGAAGGTTCCCGAATTGTTCGACCTGTTCCAGCAGTTTTACGATCCGGCGGCTTTCGGCGACAATAAGGTCAGTCAGTTCAAGGTCTTGCGGCGGTATATTCATGCTGAGCAACTGCGCGGCACCGGTGATCCCGGCCAGCGGGTTCTTGATCTCGTGCGCCAGCATTTCCGCCATGCCGATGGCGGATTGTGCCGCGGATTTGACCGTATTCCCCCGCGTCATCCGACCCGCCAATTCACGAGGCGAGATGATCATGATCATGGACTCCGGATGCCCGACCAAAGGCGCAATCTGCAACGCGCATTGCAGCGGTGCCCGGCTGCCCGACCCCACATCCACATCATTCACGAACAAAGGTGTGCCCTGCCAGCGGGCGCGCTCGAAAGCCTCTTCCAACGGCGCGTCCACGGCGATCTGATCCCACACCGGATGGCCGATCACCGATTTGCGCGATGCGTTCAGAAACCCCTCACCGGCAGCATTCACATCGGATATCCGGTCCTGTTCATCAATAATGAACGCCGGAACCGGCAGCGAGTTCCAGATGCTGGTGTCAGAATTCATGCCGCCACCTCGTCCGTGACGCTGAGCGCATCCGCCAACAGGCGCAGCACTTCCCCCGGATCGCGTGACGTCAGGACCGCCCGGCGCAGAGGCGCAGGTGTTGCGGCTTCGTCCATGTACCACCCCAGATGCTTGCGGGCGACACGCAGACCCAGATCGGTGCCGTAGAAATCCAGCATCGACTGATAATGCGCGCAAACCATATCAATCAGATCATGACCGGTCGGAATGTCAGGTGTCTCGGCCCCGTACAGGTCGTGACAGATTTGCGCCAACAGCCAGGGCTTGCCCTGAGCACCACGACCCACCATCACCCCATCCGCGCCGGACTGGCGCAACGCGGTTCGCGCGGCGTCAGTGTCCACGATATCTCCGTTCGCGATGACCGGGATCGAGACGGCCTCTTTCACCGCCCGGATCGCCCGCCAATCAGCGTGACCCTTGTAGAACTGACAGCGTGTGCGGCCATGGATCGTGACCATCTGAATGCCCGCGTCCTGAGCGCGGCGCGCCACGTCGGGCGCGTTCAACAGACTATCGTCCCATCCCAGCCGGGTTTTCAGCGTCACCGGCAGATCGACCGCGCCCACCACGGCCTCGATCAGTGCCAGCGCGTGATCCGGCGTTTTCAGAAGGGCCGAGCCGGAATAGCCGTTTGTCACCTTCTTGGCGGGGCACCCCATGTTGATGTCGATCACGCGCGCGCCACGATCGGCCACCTGACGGGCCGCCTCGGCCATCCAATGGGCCTCGCGCCCTGCCAGTTGTACGGCGGTGTTTTCCACGTCCGCGGACAGTTCCGCCCGCTCCCGCACGCCGGGTTTGGCCTGCACCATCTCCTGACTGGCGACCATTTCACTGACCACCATGCCCGCACCAAACCGCATCACCAGATCGCGAAACGGGCGGTCGGTGATTCCGGCCATGGGCGCTAGCAAAACAGGCGGTGCTATTTCCTTGTCGGCAAGGTGCAATGTCAACGTGCTTAATCCTTGGGCAGTTGTGGTTTTGATATCGCTTTCTGCGCATATGAACAACAAAACGGCGCGCAACAAGCCCGCAAAACTATCATTTGCCTATTTTTTAAGCACATGACCATGGGTGATTGCCTCTGCATTCACCGCCGCCTAAACAATGCCCATCACGAGGAGAGCACACACATATGACAACAGCCGCCATCATAGTCGCCGCCGGTCGCGGGTCGCGCGCCGGGGGTGGCGTGCCAAAGCAATGGCGCAGCCTTGCGGGCCGGCGGGTGGCCGATTGGACGATCGAGCGCTTTCGCGGACAGGTGGATCACATAGTTCTGGTGCTGTCCGACGAAGATAGCGCCGCATGGGAAGACTTCCGTGAAACCGACCTGATCCTGGCTTCGGGCGGAACGGATCGCGCGGGATCGGTGCGCAACGGATTGGCTGCTCTGGCCGACCGGAACGTGCAGCGCGTTTTGATCCACGACGTTGCACGGCCTTGCGTCACGCGCCGCATCATCACCGACGTTCTGAACGCCCTGGAAACATGTCCGGCGGCGGCGCCCGGGCTGGCGGTGACAGATGCGCTGTGGATCGGGCATGAACAGGCTGTGACCGGCACGCAGGATCGCAGCAACCTGTTCGCCGCGCAAACTCCGCAAGGGTTTCACTATGGCGCCATCACCGCTGCCCACGCCGCCCATCCGGGCGGCGCGGCAGATGATGTCCAGGTTGCCCGAGCCGCCGGGCTCGATGTCTGCATCGTACCGGGCGATGCCGACAATTTGAAAATCACCCGCCCCGAGGATTTTGCCCGGGCGGAACGCGTAATGGGAACGGACATGGATGTAAGGCTGGGCAACGGGTACGACGTGCACCGTTTTGGCGATGGGGATCATGTGATCCTTTGCGGTGTGAAGGTGCCGCATGACCGCGGGCTGCAAGGCCATTCGGATGCCGATGTCGGGATGCACGCAGTCACCGATGCGATCTATGGCGCACTGGCACAGGGCGATATCGGACAGCATTTCCCACCTTCGGATCCACAATGGAAAGGCGCAGCCAGCGAGATTTTCCTGCGCCACGCGGTCGAGTTGGCGGAACGGATGGGATACCGTATCTCGAACGTCGATTGCACGTTGGTCTGCGAATATCCGAAAATTGGCCCGCATTCAGAAACCATGCGGGAAAAGATGTCTGAGATCATGGGCCTGCGCGCAGATCAGGTTTCGGTCAAGGCGACAACGTCCGAGCGTCTGGGCTTTACCGGCCGCGGCGAGGGCATCGCCTCGCTCGCCACAGCCTGTCTGGTGAAGGCATGAACGCGGCACAGATGATCGGGACTGTCGGCGGCGTTGGCTATTTGCGCCCCGCCCCTGGCACCTGGGGATCACTGGTGGCCCTGCCGATGGCCTGGGTATTGCACACGCTGGGTGGTTTCCCGCTGCTGGCGATCGCAACGGTTGCGGTTTTTTTCGGCGGCCTCTGGGCCACGCGGGTGATGACCAGGGGTCAGGATGACCACGACCCGTCCGAAATCGTCATTGACGAAGTTGCAGGCCAGTTCATCGCGCTTTGGGCGATTTCCTATCCGTCCTGGGCGCATGGAATCGACATTACCGCGCTCTGGCCCGGCTGGGTTGCTGGGTTCATCCTGTTCCGTCTGTTCGACATCACCAAACCGGGCCCTGTCGGCTGGGCTGATCGCCGCGGAGATCCGATGGGCGTGATGCTGGACGACGTGATTGCAGGCATTTTCGCAGCCATCGGCGTGATGGTTCTGGCCGGTATCGCACACGGAGTTCTGGGGCTATGAACGTCACAGGCCTGCTGGACCGCGCCAAGGCGCAGGGCGTGATGATCGCCACCGCCGAAAGCTGTACCGGCGGCATGGTCGCTGCGGCCCTGACTGACATTTCCGGCAGCTCTGCCGTCGTGGATCGGGGTTTCGTCACCTACACCAACGAAGCCAAACAGGACATGCTGGGCGTTCAGGCCGAAACGCTGAACGCGCATGGTGCGGTTTCCGAAGAGGTTGCCCGCGAAATGGCCGAAGGCGCGCTGCGCAATTCACTGGCGCAACTTGCCGTCTCGATCACCGGTATTGCCGGGCCGGGCGGGTCCGAATTCAAACCCGAAGGGCGTGTGTGTTTCGGGTTGGCCGCCGAGGGGCGGCCGACGCATGTCGAAACCGTCGAATTCGGCGCACCCGGTCGCGATGCCGTGCGGCGCGCGGCGCGTGACCACGCCTTGGCCCTGCTGTATACGGCCCTTTCCGCAGGCGCCTAAACTTTTAGCACAAGACCCCTGAAACCGCTCCTTTTGCAGTCAGTTGAAAAAAGGCCGCCAAAACAGGCGCTTTTTTTCGCCTTGCCTCTTTTTTCTCCAACCGACGGTGGCTTGAAACAGCCCACACCGCTCACACAGCGCCGATCCGTGCCGAATTTCGACGGACCGGCGCACTCATTCGGAAGGGAGAATGGCCCATGAACGGAGCCGATACAGCCTGGATCATCGTTGCAACCGCGTTGGTCCTATTCATGACATTGCCGGGCCTCGCCCTGTTCTATGGCGGCCTCGTGCGTGCCCGAAATGTCCTCAGCGTGTTCATGCATTGCTTTTCAATTGCCTGTTTGATGAGCGTTCTTTGGCTGGTCGCTGGGTATTCCATCGCGTTCGGCCCCGGTGAAAGCGGGCTTTGGGGTGGTTTGGGCAAGGTCTTCTTAAACGGCGTCGACGTGGACAGCCTTGCAGGAACCCTGCCCGAGGTCCTGTTCTTTGCCTTCCAGATGACCTTCGCCATCATCACCCCGGCGTTGATCGTGGGCGCCTATGTCGAACGTGTGGGCTTTGGCTTTGTCCTGACCTTCTCGGCGCTGTGGATGCTGCTGTGCTATGCGCCCGTGGTGCACTGGATCTGGGGTGGAGGGATGCTGGCTGATGGCGGCATTCTGGGCGAGATCGGCGTGCGCGACTTTGCGGGCGGTATCGTGGTGCACGAAACCGCTGGTCTGGCAGCCTTGATCATCGCGGTCATCCTCGGGCCGCGCCGCAACCGCACGACACCACCGCACAACCCCGGTTATGTCATGATCGGTGCCGCAATGCTGTGGGTCGGCTGGTTCGGTTTCAACGGTGGTTCGCAACTGGCCGCTGATGGCGGAGCGGCGATGGCCCTGACCGTCACGCACCTGTCCGCAGCCACCGCTTCGCTGAGCTGGGCCCTGTGGGAACGTATCCGTTTTGGCAAGGCCTCGATGGTCGGTCTGGTCACGGGCACAATCGCGGGTCTGGCCTCGATCACGCCGGCTTCGGGCTTCGTCGGTCCGGTTCAGGCCCTGATCATTGGCGCCGTGGCCGGCGTTCTGTGTCAGGAAGCCGTCAGCGTGGTGCGCAACAAGCTGAATATCGACGACACGCTGGATGTATTCGCCGTGCATGGCGTCGGCGGTATCTTCGGCACGCTCATGATCGCCCTGTTTGGCCTCGGAACCTGGACCGCTCAGTTGGGCGGGCTGATTATCGTGGGTGTCTTTACGGCAGTTGTCACGTTTGTGTTGGTCAAACTGGTTGCACAGATCACGCCACTTCGCGTAGACGCCGAGACCGAGACAAATGGCCTCGACCTCTCGGTACATGGCGAGCGGGCCTATGACATGAGCAGTTAAGCCCACCTTGGCTGCCCATCGCCCGTAAGGGCAAAAGCGGACCTCTTGGGGGTCCGCTTTTCTTTTGTCCAATCCCTCTCGACTCCGGCCCAAGGGTCGGGCTATCAGCCCGCAACGTGTTTTCAGCCCCGAGGTTTGCACCATGATCCCCAGTTCCTTTCCCGACAGCACCGAAATCGCCCGCCTGACCGCACGGATGTTGCTGGAGATCAAAGCCGTGCATTTCAACTCGCGGGAACCGTTCACGCTGGCCAGCGGGCTGCCCAGCCCGACCTATATCGACTGCCGCAAGCTGATCTCGTATCCGCGCATCCGCTCGACCCTGATGGATTTCCTGACCGTCACGGTGATGCGGGATGCTGGCTTTGAGGCGTTTGACAACATCGCAGGCGGGGAAACGGCGGGCATCCCCTTTGCCGCCATGGTCGCCGAGCGCATGGCCCTGCCCATGACTTACGTTCGCAAGAAACCCAAAGGTTATGGCCGTAACGCCCGAATCGAAGGCGCGATGAGCGAAGGTGAACGTGTGTTGCTGGTCGAAGACCTGACAACCGACGGCGGCTCGAAACTGTCCTTTGTCGATGCGATCCGCGAAACCGGCGCCACCTGCGGGCACACCGCCGTCATTTTCTACTACGGCATCTTCCCCGAGACCGAGAAAACGCTGGGTGATCATGGCGTCAAGCTGCACTCGCTCTGCACATGGTGGGATGTTCTGGCCGAGGCCAAGGCACAGAAAGCCTTTGACGACGAGACCCTTAGCGAAGTCGAGGCCTTTCTGAACGATCCGCGCGGCTGGCAAGAGGCCAATAAACCAGCGTAAACCTGTTGTGGACGGAATGGGGATAAACCCGGAAGAATCGGGCAGCTCGCCACGATATATGGTGACTTTTCCCACAATTCCTACATAATAAGGGATGCGGACGCCGGCATCCAAGCGGTCTGGAAAGTTATCCCAAGGCTTTACCCCAAGTTAGCCACAGGTATTTCCAGATAGCTTGCGGTGGTGTTTCATGTGTAGAACCTCGGGACGGGCAGCGGGGACAAAATGAACGAGATCAGCAGTATCGAGCAGGCAGCGGCACAGATTCAGAACGCCGAAACCATGCCGCATTCCATTGAGGCCGAACAACAGCTTCTGGGTGCGATCCTGACCAACAACGACCTGTATGACCGGGTCGCCTCGATCATCGGGGCTGAACATTTCTATGATCCGGTCCATGCCCGGATTTACGAAGTGGCCTCGGCCCGTATTGCAAAGAATGCGCTCGCCTCGCCCGTGACGCTCAAATCGTTCATGGCCGAGGATGAGGGTCTGAAGGAACTGGGCGGTCCCGCCTATCTGGTCAAACTGGCCGGCGCTTCGATCAGCGCATTCGCGGTGCACGACTATGCCCAGATGATCTATGACCTTGCCATCCGGCGCGAGCTGATCCGGCTGGGCCGCGACATCTCGGACAAGGCGGCGCGGGTCGATGTCTCGAGCGAGCCGAAAGAACAGATCGTCGAGGCCGAGCAGCAGCTTTATCAGCTGTCCGAGCAGGGCCAGACCGAACAAGGCTTTCAATCCTTCCTCAAGGCCGTCACCGAAGCCGTCAACGTCACCAACGAGGCCTACCAGCGTGGCGGCGGCATGGCCGGGATTTCCACCGGTCTGGCCGATCTGGACAAGCAATTGGGTGGGTTGCACCCGTCCGACCTGATCATTCTGGCCGGGCGCCCATCCATGGGTAAAACCTCGCTGGCCACCAACATCGCCTTCAACGTTGCCAAGGCCTACAAGCGCGGGACTAAGCCCGACGGCAGCGAAGGTGCGATCGATGGCGGCGTTGTCGGCTTCTTCTCACTCGAGATGAGTGCGGAACAGCTTGCAGGCCGGGTTCTGGCGGAAGCCTCGGAGATCTCGAGCCACAAAATCCGTCAGGGCGACATGACCGAGGCCGAATTCCGCCGTTTCGTGGATGCGGCCAAGGAACTGGAAGCCTGCCCTTTGTTTATTGACGACACCCCTGCCTTGCCGATCTCGCAACTTGCAGCCCGGGCACGACGGTTGAAACGGACCCACGGGCTGGACTTGCTGGTCATCGACTATCTACAGCTGTGCCGCGGCATGTCCGACAACCGGGTGAACGAAATCGCCGAGATCTCGATGGGCATGAAAGCCATCGCCAAGGAACTGAACATCCCGGTCGTTGCGCTTTCACAGCTGTCCCGTCAGGTCGAAAGCCGCGACGACAAGCGCCCGCAACTGTCCGACCTGCGCGAATCCGGCTCGATCGAGCAGGACGCCGACGTGGTGATGTTCGTGTTCCGCGAGGAATACTACAAGGAACGGGAAAAGCCCGGCGATCACGAACTGGAAAAGATGGAAGAGTGGAAGCAGGCGATGGAACGTCTGCATGGCAAGGCCGAAGTCATCGTCGGCAAACAACGTCACGGACCCATCGGTACGGTCGAATTGTCGTTCGAGGCACAATTCACCCGCTTTGGCAATCTGGTCAAGCCCTGGCAACAGGGCGGTGAAATCGAGGGTTATTGATCGCGTAAAGAACGCCCGCCCCGTGCTGGACACGCCAAGCGCTTTGGTGTTTTCCCTGCCCGGTGTTAACGTGACGGTGTCGTTCAACCAAAACGTGCCATTTCCGCCCGGAGACCCACAGATTTGCCCGCGATCATATCGGAAATAAGATATCGCAACGGCCCGAACTTTGCTCCGGACGGAGATTACATTGAAATCCGTGTCCCCGTCGGAACCGATGTCACCGGGTTGCAGGTCGATGTTTACAACGCCAACGGCTCGGTACGCAGTTCGACGGATGTCGACACCGGAACGATGACCACCGTGGGCGGGTTCGACTATTACGTGATTTCGGCGCGCATCAACCGATTAGGGGCGGTCTCTCTTTCTGACAATGGTTCGGTTCTCAGCTTTGTATCCTTTGACTCGCAGGTGACAGCGACCCAGGGGCCGGCCAGTGGCCAGACCTCGACCCAGATCGGCAGCAACGGCACGGACGATACCGCGTCGCTGTCATCGAAGGACGGGGTCAACTTTGTCGAGGATCCCAACCCCAGCCCCGGCGCCCCCTGTTTTGCTTCGGACACCCTGGTCCTGACGGACCGTGGCGAAATCAGGGTTCAGGATATCTGCCGGGGTGACAGGGTGATGACGACCGGAGACAGCTCGGCAACCGTTCGGCTTGTTCTGTCCCGGCACCTGCGCCAGGCCGATCTGTTAAAAACACCCGAACTGCGCCCAGTCCGCATCACGGCCGGCGCCCTGGGGCACGGCCTGCCCCGCCGGGACCTGACGGTTTCACGACAGCACAGAATGCTGGTCCGTTCGGACATCGCGCAGCGCATGTTCGACTCAAGGGAGGTTCTGGTCTCGGCCATCCGGCTGACAGACCTACCGGGCGTTTACGTGGATCGGGACGCGACGCAGGTGGTTTACCATCACGTAGTCTGTGACCGTCACGTGGTTCTTTTTGCCGAAGGCGCGCCAAGTGAAAGCCTGTTTACCGGCCCCGAAGCTCTCAAATCCCTTCCGCCCGAAGCGTTGCACGAGCTGTTGCAGATTTTTCCGGGTCTCAGCTGCGATAAAGATATGGACCCTGCCTTCTATATCCCCAGCGGCAGGCGGCAGAAAAAGCTGGTGGCCCGACATGTCCGGAACAGCAAGGCGATCATAGATCAGGCCCTGTTCTAGGCTGTGGAGCCAAGGCCATCGACCAAAGCGAAAAACCAATCCCACTCACCACAGCGCCGGGTTGTTCAGTGCGGAAACGCATTGCGATGGGCCTTTCAAAGGCTTCAGTTCGTGACCATCCAACGCCTGACCCAACCAGCCATGCGGATGGCTGAGTTTCAGCGGTGGCTGGGCAGTATCCTCGGTGATCTGCACAAATCCCGTCTTGCAATAATAGGCCGGGTCGCCATAGGTCAGTGCCACATCCACACCTGAGGCCCGCAAGCGATCCAGACCATAAGAAATCAGCGCCTGTCCAATACCTGTTTTTTGCGAGCCCGTTTGAACGGCCATCGGCGAGAGGATGAACACACTGCGCGTATCCTGCGAAAACGTCATCCGGGAAAAAATGGCACAGCCAAGCAGCTCGTGATCGTGATGCGCCGTGCACACCAGAATGTCTTCAGGCGGCGTGCTGTTGATCAATTCACGTACGAACGTACCAATTGCTGCGCCCTCTTCCGGCCCTTCCGATGCGGAAAAAACGTCTGCAAAAAAACTTGTGATCTGTGATGGGTCTACGGCCAATCCGCTAGAAAAATCCATGACTTCCTCATTGGTTGACGGTGCGCCCTCGCCTTCGCCGGGACAGAACGATCCTGTTCACAGGATCGCTTTAACTTGGATGTGAAGACAATCCCCGAACCGGGCAATTACAGCGGCAGGTTGCCGAATCTTCCGATTTTTTGGTGTTTTCCGCCACAACAGACGAAACACCGTCATAAACCGCCAGGTAAATGCGCCATTCCCTCTTGACCTTGGACGGCGCAATGTCATGAACAGTGCCATGAGTACTGCACGTTTGACGATCAATCTTCAGGCGCTCGCCAGCAATTGGCGGGCGCTCGACGCGAAAACCGGGGTCGAAACCGGTGCCGTGGTCAAGGCCGATGCCTACGGGCTGGGTGCCGGGCCCGTCAGCGACACGCTGGCCGAAGAGGGCGTTCGCAAGTTTTTTGTGGCTGCCGCAGAAGAAGGCGCCGCTGTCCGCCAGGCGGTTGGTCCAGGCCCGATGATCTGTGTCTTTTCAGGGCATATGGAAGGCGATACCCAGTTGCTGCTCGCCAACGATCTGACACCATTGATCAATTCGCCAGAGCAGTTCCAACTCCACCAACACGCCCTGCCCAACCATCCGTTCGGCATTCAACTGGACAGTGGCATGAACCGGCTGGGTCTTGAACCCGCCGACTGGGCCGAGTTGCGCCCAAAGGCCGAGGCGATGTCACCGGTTGTCATCATGTCCCATCTGGCCTGCGCGGACGAGCCGGACCATCCGATGAACCAGCAGCAGCTTAGAACCTTCCGAGAGATGACCGAAGGTGTCACCGCGCCGCGTTCTCTGGCCGCGACCGGCGGCATGCTTTTGGGTCCCGAGTTCCATTTCGATTTCTGCCGCCCGGGCATCGGCCTGTATGGCGGCCTGCCCTTTGGGGACGCCAAACCCGTTGTCACGGTCGATCTGCCTGTCATCCAGGTGCGCAAGGTGGCCGTGGGCGAAACTGTTGGTTACGGCAACAGCTGGGTTGCGCGCCGACCCTCTCGTATCGCCACAGTCGCGGCGGGGTATGCAGACGGCCTGCATCGCGCCATCGGCGGCGGCATAGACACCTTCGCCGGCAATCAGCCCTGCCCGGTTGTCGGCCGTATCTCGATGGATCTGATCACGGTGGACGTCACGGACCTGCCGAAAGACCCGGAACGCCTGCGTATCCTGAATGGCCATCAGACCGTCGATGATCTGGCCGAAGCTGCCGGGACAATTGGCTATGAGATCCTCACCTCAATGGGCAATCGCTATTCGCGGGGCTATGTGGAATGAACCCTCTCACCGCGCTCGGAGGTCTGGGCCGCACGGTTCTGAGCCTGCTTGCGGCCTTTGGCCGGGTGGCACTGTTCGCGCTTGATGCGATCTCGCATATCCTGCGTCCCCCCTTCTATCCGCGCGAATTTGGCATGGCCCTGCTGAACATCGGCTGGCTGTCTCTGCCGGTCGTCGGCCTGACCGCGATTTTCACCGGCGGTGCGCTGGCATTGCAGATCTACGCAGGCGGCGCGCGTTTCAACGCCGAAGCCGTGGTGCCGCAGATCGTGGCCATCGGTATGGTGCGCGAACTTGGCCCGGTTCTGGTCGGCCTGATGATTGCGGCGCGCGTGACATCCTCGATCGCGGCCGAGATCGCCACGATGAAAGTGACCGAACAGATCGACGCGCTGGTCACGCTGTCCACGCATCCGATGAAATACCTCACCGTCCCGCGCGTTCTGGCCGCCCTGATCACAGTGCCTGCTTTGGTGGCCGTGGGTGACATCATCGGAATTGCCGGCGGCTACACCGTGGCAACGCAAAACCTGGGCTTCAACCCGGCGGCCTATCTTAAAAACACCGTGGATTTCCTGGAAACCCGCGACATCGTCTCATCATTGGTCAAAGGCGCGGCCTTCGGCCTGATCGCAGCCACCATGGGCTGCTACTACGGCATGAATTCCGGCCGTGGCGCGCAGGGCGTGGGCCGCGCCACAAAAGGCTCGGTCGAGGCCGCCGCCGTGTTGATCCTGGCTGCAAACTTCGTTCTCACGGGGGTATTCTTCTCGCTATGATCCGGATGGAGAACGTACATAAAGCCTTTGGTGACAACCACGTGCTGCAAGGCATGAACCTTGAGATCCCCAAGGGCACCTCGATGGTCATCATCGGCGGTTCGGGCACCGGCAAATCGGTCGCCTTGAAATGCATTCTGGGCCTGATCAAGCCCGACAGCGGCATGATCTATGTCGACGGCAAAGACGCGAGCAAAGGCGACCGTGACGCGTTTCTGGCCCGGTTCGGGATGCTGTTTCAGGGGTCCGCGCTGTTTGACTCGCTGACCGTCTGGCAGAACGTTGCCTTCCGCCTGCTGCGCGGCTCGCTGAAGCGCCCGACCGAAGAAGCCCGCGAGATCGCCATCGAGAAACTCCGCCGCGTGGGCCTGAAATCCGACGTGGCCGACCGCTTTCCGGCGGAACTGTCAGGCGGCATGCAGAAACGCGTGGGCCTCGCGCGCGCGATCGCTGCCGAGCCCGAGATCATCTTTTTTGATGAGCCCACAACGGGCCTCGATCCGATCATGTCCGGCGTCATCAATGACCTGATCCGCGAGATCGTGACCGAGATGGGCGCCACCGCGATGACCATCACCCACGACATGAGCTCGGTCCGCGCGATTGCCGACAACGTGGCCATGCTGCACGGTGGCGTCATTCAGTGGACCGGCCCGGTCAGCCAGATGGATGCGTCTGGTGATCCCTATGTCGAGCAGTTCATCAGCGGGAGCGCAGAGGGGCCGATTGAGGCGGTGCGATGATCGAACCAATGACATTTGGCGAACTGTCGAATTTCGTCAAACAGATTGGTTTCAGCTATTTGGCTGGTCTTGGCATAATATTATCCGGCCTTATTCCTGGCTTCCAACGAACCTCTGACTCCGGTGAAAACTACGCGGACGCCATCGCCGCATTCAGAAGGCAAAAGTTTGGCTGGGGCGCCGAGGAAAAGTACTCCGATGCGGCAACGAAATCTTCTCTGTTTCAAAACGTTCTGGGGCTCATAGTCTTGGCAACCATTGCTTTCTTTATGTGGTTTCTGATGAATAGGCTCCACTATCCGATATTGAGTTTGGCTGCCGGGGTTCTAATGATCATCATGGCTATAAATATCCGAAGGAATTTCCGAAAACGTTGGTCTGGCAGTATGCTGGAATTTGACTTTGGCAGTATTGCGATAGGACTGCTTTTTCTTCTCTCGCGCATATGATCATGACCCTCCGCCTCGCCACCCTCTCCCTCCTGATCCTCTACCCCATCGCGTGGTTCGCCCCGCTGATGCGCGCGGGGTTCCTGCCGATCTTCTGCCTCTCAGAGATCAGCGTCATCACAGGCCTGCAATCCCTTTGGAAATCCGACATCTTCCTCGCGCTGATCGTCACCATCTTCGCGCCTTACATCAAAACCATCGGCACCGCGCTGAAGGTTCCCACGCGCGACGAAAAAACTCAAAACTCATCGACGGAATTCCGAACGTCACGCGTTACACCAATGTAACCCATGTATTTCCCGGAGCTTCCCCATGCCCACTTCTTATTCCCGCGCACAAATCGCCCTTCATTGGGCCATTTTCGTACTGATCGCAGTTCAGTTCCTCTTTCACGAGCCGATTTCAGAAGCATGGGATCAAATTGAACGTGGGTTGCCGGTCGCATTTCAAGCCCCGGTTGCTTTGCATGTTTTCGGGGGTTTCCTTATTCTGGCACTCGCGCTTTGGCGGATTGCATTGCGCCTTCGCCGCGGCGCGCCCTCCCTTCCGGAAAAGGAAACTGCTGCGATGAAACTCGCGGCTCATGCGACCCATTTCTCGCTATATGCCTTGATGGTGCTTTTGCCGGTGACCGGTGCTCTGGCTTGGTTCGGAGGGATAGAAGCATCCGCCGAAGTGCATGAAGTCTTGAAAACACTGATGCTTGTTCTGGTTCTTCTGCATATTTTGGCCGCCCTGTTCCATCAGTTCGTCCTGAAAACCAATTTGATGGCCCGTATGAGGCGGGCAGAGTAACCTCCCAAACAAGCATCCTTGCACAGACGATCCAACGACGTACTGTTAGGCGGTCAAACGTAACAGAACTGGCCGCCATGACCCTCCGCCTCGCCACCCTCTCGCTGCTGATCCTCTACCCCATCGCGTGGTTCGCCCCGCTGATGCGTGCAGGGTTCCTGCCGATCTTCGGCCTCAGCGAAATCAGCGTCATCACCGGGCTGCAATCCCTGTGGAAATCCGATGTCTTCCTTGCGCTGATCGTCACCATCTTCGCCCTGTTTGCGCCTTACATCAAAACCATCGGCACCGCGCTGATCCAATGGAATCTGCTGGATGCCCGCGTCCAGCCGGCGCTCAACATCCTCGGCAAGCTGGCCATGGCCGACATCTTCCTGATCGCGCTTTACATCACTTTGGCCAAAGGCATCTCTTACGCGACCGTTGAGACCGCATGGGGTCTATACCTGTTTACAGCCTGCATTCTGGCCTCCATCGCGCTTGGCCATATTACAGAGATGACATCCACATCACGAAAAGCTCAGACCTAATTGATTGAAAACACAAATCTAAGTATCATCTTTATATTTCGAGCAGCAGTGTTTTGTAGTTTTCGGGTCCGCAGCGGATCGCACTAAGTCGTCAGATCACCTTCCGCTTTGGCCCGGTGTGTTCCGGTTTCAAGAAGGAGTTCGACGATCATGGCCGCCCTCCACAGTATTACAATGCAATTTCAGAATGCCTTTTTAAGACTGACATTTTTCCTGATCTGCCTGGCGGCCTTGTCGGCCGTTTCAGCCACGTTGTTGTCCGCTTTTGGCGTATTGCCCTGGCTCTCGATGCAGGCCGGATTCGGCGAGGCTCCACCAGCGGATGCCGGCATGTTCATCCAGATCGGCCTGACAGCGCTAATTCTCATGCTGGCGTTTTACCTGCCGGCCAATGCCCGAATGATGGCTCTGGAAAACAACCACCGCAAATTCGCGCTCAACATGCATGACATCGCGGAAGCGTATCAAATGGCCCATGCCGCCGATCGCGGCGGGCTGTTCATGATGTCGTCCGAGTTTGACGCCGTAAAGGAACGTTTGGGTTTTCTGCGCCAGCACCCTGATCTGCAATCGCTTGAACCAGAGATTCTGGAACTGGCCGCACAGATGAGCCAGATCAGTCAGGAACTGGCCCGAACCTATGGCGATGCGCAGGTCGAACGCGCGCGGATGTTCCTGCAACAGCGGCAGGAAGAGATCGAGCTGTTTCAGCGGCGTCTGGAAGAAGCGCAGGTCATCCAGAACGAATTGCGCCAGTGGACGCGGGATGTGGAAATGGAAGAGACGATCGCCAGGTCGCAACTTACCCGTCTGCGGGATGAGCTGTTCGAGCTTCTGCCCGAATTGTCCACCCAACTACAGGCTCCACGCAATGAGAGTTCTTCCAAGGCGGCCAGCGTGATAGCAATGTCGCCCCTTCGACCAGCGGAATAGGCGCGACCGCGCCCGCTGCGGGCGATGGCCCATCGGGGCCTGAGGCCGCAGCGCGCCACCGGCGGTGACGAAAGCCGACAAGGGCTTGAAGAACCGCCCAACCTCGGGCACGAAGAGCGTCATGGCAAAGACGACATCCTTCTCCTGCTCGGCCTGCGGCACGACGCATACACGATGGTCCGGGCGCTGCGATGGGTGTGGCGAATGGAACACCATAGTTCAGGACGCGCCCCTTTCGGCTGGCCCGGCCAAAAAATCCCTTGGCGGAAAACGCGGCCAGTCCATTGCACTCACGGATTTGTCGACCGAGGAAACACCGCCGCCCCGCACCCTCTGCGGGGTTGAGGAGCTCGATCGTGTTCTGGGCGGCGGGCTGGTCCCGGCCTCGGCCCTTTTGGTGGGCGGAGACCCCGGCATCGGGAAATCCACCCTGCTGCTGCAAGCCGCAGCGCGTTTTGCGCGTGCGGGCGTGAAAACCATCTATGTCTCGGGCGAAGAAGCCAGCGCACAGGTTCGCATGCGGGCCCGCCGTCTGGGGCTTGAGGACGCCCCAGTTCAACTCGCCGCCGAAACCAATCTGCGCGACATCCTCACAACGCTTGAAGCGGAAAAACCCGGTCTGGCCATCATCGACTCGATTCAGACCATGTGGGCAGACAATGTCGACAGCGCACCCGGCTCTGTTTCACAAGTCCGGGCTGCGGCACATGAATTGACCACGTTTGCGAAACGGCACGGTGTTTCGATCATCATGGTTGGCCACGTCACCAAAGAGGGCCAGATCGCCGGCCCTCGCGTGGTCGAACACATGGTTGACACGGTGCTTTATTTCGAGGGCGAGCGCGGCCACCAGTTCCGCATCCTGCGCGCAGTCAAGAACCGCTTTGGCCCGGCGGACGAAATCGGTGTATTCGAAATGACCGGCAAGGGGTTGGCACAAGTCACCAACCCATCGGCCCTGTTCTTGTCCGAACGTGGCAAACCAAGCCCCGGCTCTGCTGTTTTCGCCGGAATTGAAGGTACCCGCCCCGTGTTGGTCGAATTGCAGGCGCTCGTCGCACCCTCACCTCATTCGCAAGCGCGCCGAACCGTCGTTGGATGGGACAGCGGAAGGCTGGCAATGATCCTCGCAGTGCTCGAAGCGCGCTGCGGCATCCCCTTCGCGGGTCTTGATGTCTATCTGAACGTCGCCGGAGGATTGAAAATCAGCGAACCCGCTGCCGATCTGGCCGTTGCCGCTGCGTTACTGAGCGCACGCGAAGACACGGCCCTTCCCACGGATACGGTCGTTTTCGGAGAAATCTCGCTGTCAGGGGCACTTAGACCGGCCCCACAGACCGAAAACAGGTTGAAAGAAGCGCAAAAACTTGGTTTCACAGCGGCAATTGCTCCGGCAGGTGGCAAAACCGGCACTGTGGCAGGTCTGACACTCACCCGACCCTCTGATTTGGTGGGGTTTGTTGGCGAAACCTTCGGAGCAGGTTAAAGTCGCGCCCCGAGGGGCAGAAAAAGAACAGGCGAGGGCAATGGAAGGTTTTACAATAATTGACGGGGTGGTCGCCCTGATCATCGTGCTGTCGGGCTTGCTGGCCTACTCACGCGGGTTCATGCGCGAGGTTCTGGCCATTGCAGGCTGGGTCGCAGCGGCCGTTCTGGCATTCATCTTTGCCCCACAGGCCGTACCGCTGGTCAAGGAAATCCCGGTGGTCGGAGATTTCCTGCGCGACAGCTGTGAACTGTCGGTGATCACCGGCTTTGCAGCAGTCTTCGCCGTGGCGCTGATCGTGGTCAGCATCTTCACGCCGCTGTTTTCATCGCTGGTCCAGCGCTCGGCTTTGGGCGGCCTGGATCAGGCGCTGGGGCTGTTCTTCGGCATCGCACGCGGCATTCTGCTGGTTGCAATCGCCTTCTTTGTCTATGACACGGTCATGACCGGCCAGTCCTACACAATCGTGGACGAAAGCCGCTCGGCCAAGGTGTTCGAGCAGTTCAGCAGCCAGATTGAAGAACAAAACCCCGAAGCGGCTCTGGGGTGGGTGACTGCACAATATGAAGAGTTGGTCGCCAGCTGCACGGCAGGAAACGAACAACCCGAAACCACGGCACCAGCTGACGGGTAATCTTGGGGTGCATAGCGTGAGGAAAGCCCGGCATCGTCCGGGCTTTTTCGATTCACATATACCCTTCCCCGCCACAAACCGTGCAGCGGATCGTTTTCAGCCCGAAACACCCGTCACACCGGCTGGAAATCGGTTTGCCAAGAATATCGCGGCTTTTGACAACTTCGCCCGCGCCGTTGCAGATCTGACAGGGTGCCCGCCCCATTCCCCGGCACCTGTGGCACCGTTGCTTGATCCGCTCCTGCTTGTTCTGTTGAGGTTTATGTTGCCACATTCCGGCCCTTTGCGTGCTTCACCCATCCTGACTTGCACTTATTGACTGGCATGACAGCACATATGATTGCACATGTCATCTTGTTCCTGACCCTGCCACGATCCCTGAAATCCCGACCTGCGGCAATAGGTGAGTGGATCCTTTGATGACAGCCACGCCATTAGGCATTATGTGGAGGCCAACCCGCCACGGAATCGGAGCCACCGATCTTGTTCTTTCTGTACGAATGCGCGCTGGTCGTTGTGATGGTCGCCCTATTGGCGTCGTTGTCGCCTGCCACCAAACCGACTGCACGCGCCTTGCAGAGGATCCGATGCCGAACTGCGGTCAATCCTCAGGTCAAATCGTCATAGAAGTTGGAGCCCCGTAAATGTGTGGGATTTTGGGAATCGCAAGCCGGACACATGATGTGTTTGCCGAAATCTATGACGGGCTGCTGATGTTGCAGCACAGGGGTCAGGATGCCTCTGGGATCGTGACCTACAACGGCGAATTCTTCCGCGAAAAGAAGGCCAACGGTCTGGTCAAGGACGTGTTCAATGCCCAGGATGCCGAAAGCCTGTTGGGTCGTGTGGGCATGGGTCATGTGCGCTATCCGACGGCGGGGTCCCTCAGCGCGGCCGAGGCGCAGCCCTTTTTCGTGAACGCCCCCTACGGCATCTATCTGGTTCACAACGGCAACATCACCAATACCGCTGAACAGCGCGAAAAGGTTACCGGCAAATACAGCCGTCACCTGCGCACCACGTCGGATTCTGAAATCCTGCTGAACGTGCTGGCCGACAAAGTGGCGGATGCGATCAAGGTGAATGGCAATCGCGAACCCATCCGCAATCTGTTTGCCGGTGTGAAGATGACGATGGAACGCGTTCAGGGCGCCTATTCCGTGATCTGTCTGGTCGCAGGCGTCGGCATGCTGGCTTTCCGCGATCCGTTTGGCATTCGCCCACTGTCGGTCGCCAAACGCGAAGTGGACGGAGACGGTGATGATTATGCCTTTGCCTCGGAAGACGTGGCCTTTGGCATCAACGGCTTTGAAAAGCTGCGTGATCTTCGCCCGGGTGAGGCAATTCTGATCGATCTGGACGGCAACATGCACGAGTTTCAGGCGGTCGAGGGCAAACTGACGCCCTGCATATTCGAGTATGTCTACCTGGCCCGTCCGGATTCTTTGCTGGACGGTGTTTCGGTTTACAAGACTCAGATGCGCATGGGCCAGACGCTGGCCAAGCAGATTCAGGAGTCGGGGCTGGAAATCGACCGGATCATCCCGGTGCCCGACAGCGCCCGCCCCGTGGCTCTGGAAGCCGCGAAGATCACCGGCATCCCCTATCGCGAAGGGCTGGTGAAAAACCGGTATGTCGGGCGTACGTTCATCATGCCGGGTCAGGCGGAACGGCAGAAATCCGTCCGCCGCAAGTTGAATGCCGTGCCGCTGGAATTCGACGGCCACAGTGTTCTGCTGATCGACGATTCCATCGTACGGGGCAACACCATCAAGAAGATCGTTCAGATGTGCCGCGATGCCGGGGCCAAGAAGGTCTATGTCGCCAGCGCCTCGCCGCCGGTGAAATACCCCAATGTCTACGGTATAGACATGCCCACCAAGGCCGAGCTGATCGCGAATGGCAAGGACATCGAAGAGATCCGCGAAGAACTGGGTGCGGACGCCCTGTTCTATCAGCACCTGGAAGATCTGATCTGGGCCGCCAAGGAGGGCAATCCCGAGATCGAAGCCTTCGACTGTTCCTGTTTTGACGGCAAATACATCACGGGCAGCGTCAGCGAAGGCTATCTGGACAATCTGGAAAACAGCAGCCGTGTCAGCCAGAAACGCGCTGACATGCAGGTCCCGGGCGGGTCCTGGAATGCGGCAAAACTGGCCTCGGGCTGAGCGGACGATACGGAACTGACATAGTCGGTTTTCCATTCTGAATGGCGAATCAGAACGGCGGATCGTTCCGGGCAGTCGATGACCGTCGGCCGGTCCGGTTGCTGTCACGTGATGTGGATGAGTGGAAACTTGCCACAACCAAACGGCGAATTCCACGCAATCACAAGGGCTTTTTTCAAGGGCGCCAAATCGTGATGACACCTGTCCGCGCAGCGCTTTTGTTCGCTTGAGCGTTTTGTTATCCGGCGGCCACCACTCACTCAACAAGGGGTTCCGGGCCATGTCCCGGACCACGGATCATGTCAAACGCCACAGTCAAAAGCGCGGCCACGCAGCGGGGCGCGCTGAAGAAGAATTCCGTCTCGGTTCTGGGCGTATTCGGGCCGAAAGCAGACATGCGCGCCCTGATGCGCCTGTCATCAGGCCGTGTAAAAAAGGTCAAACCCGGAAGCCGCGTTGCCTCGGGCACAGTGGTCGCGATTGATGAGCATGGCATCATGCTGCGACAAAGCGGCCAGACCAGGCGTATCGCCATCCCCGGCGGCTGATCACATCTTGACGCCCCGCGCGCGGGGGTTCAAACCGCAGGCATGACCGATACGACCAAAATCGCCCTGATAACCGGGGCCTCTCGCGGGCTGGGCGCTGCGCTGGCCGAAGCGCTGGCGCCCGAATACCACATCGTCGCAGTCGCCCGGACCACTGGCGGGCTGGAAGAACTGGACGATCGCATCAAGGCCAAGGGTGGCTCTGCCACGCTGGCACCGATGGACATCACCGATCCCAACGCGATGGCAACCCTGTGCCGTGGGATCCATGACCGTTGGGGCAAGGTGGATCTGTGGCTGCACACGGCCATTCACACCTCGGCGCTAACGCCGGTACATTTCGTCGACCCCAAGGAATGGACCAAGGCAGTCAACACGAATGCAAACGCAACTTCGGTTCTGATCCCATATGTCTCGCCCCTGCTGGGTGAAAACGGCCACGCTGTGTTTTTCGATGACCCGAAGGCCGGTGAGAAATTCTATGGCATCTACGGCGCCACCAAGGCCGCACAAATGGCCCTGGCCCGCAGTTGGGCGGCCGAGACCGAACGTACCGGTCCGCGCGTCTCGATCGTGGAACCAGCGCCGATGCCCACCGCCGTGCGTGCCCGGTTCCACCCGGGCGAAGATCGCGACGCGCTGACGAGCACCGCAGATGAGGCCGCCCGGATTCTGGCGCTGCTTTAGGAAATGGCCCTGACGGGCCATGCCTCCGGCGGGGATATTTTTAGCCAGATGAAGATGGGATCAGGCGATATGAACGCCGTTGCGCCCGGCCAGATCGACGAAGAACTGCCAAGCGACACGGCCCGAACGCGATCCGCGCGTGGCCTGCCATTCAATTGCTTCGGCACGTAGGATTTCGGCGTCGACCGAAACGCCATAGGCCGCGCAATAGCGGTCGATCATGGCAAGGTATTCGTCCTGATCGCAGGGATGGAATCCCAGCCACAATCCGAAGCGGTCGGACAGTGATACCTTTTCCTCGACCGCCTCTGACGGGTTGATGGCGCTGGAGCGTTCGTTTTCAATCATGTCCCGCGGCATCAGGTGGCGGCGGTTCGAGGTCGCGTAGAACACCACGTTTTCCGGGCGACCTTCAATACCGCCATCCAGAACGGCCTTGAGCGATTTGTAATGCTGGTCATCGTGACTGAACGAGAGGTCGTCGCAAAACAGGATGAACCGATAAGGCGCCGTGCGCAGGTGGTTCAGCAGACGCGCGACCGAGCCCATATCCTCGCGCTGTAGCTCCACAAGCTTCAGGTCAGGATGATCTGCGCTCAGCGTGCCGTGGACGGCCTTCACGAGGCTGGATTTGCCCATCCCGCGCGCGCCCCACAACAACGCATTATTTGCCTTGTAGCCGGCCGCGAAGCGGCGGGTGTTGTCAAGCAACGTGTCGCGCGACCGATTGATGCCGACCAGCAGATCCAGATCGACGCGATTGACTTGTTCAACCGGTTCCAGGCGTTCCGGTTCCACATGCCAGACAAAGGCCGGGGCCGCATTGAAATCCGGTGTGGCCAAAGGCGCCGGCGCCATGCGCTCCAACGCGGCAGCAATACGGTTCAGGGCTTGGTCGTCCATCGGCTCCTCCGGTCAGATACGGATCGGTTCAAAGCATGTTCTGATTGGCGCAACAAGGCCCGCGAACGAAAAAGGCGCGCCCGGTCGGGGCGCGCCTCGGTTGTTGTTTCAGCAGATTACTTGTCGTCTTCGAATTCCCGCATCAGATCTTCGTCTGCTTCGGCTTCTTCATCGTCATAGTAGCCGTCGGCACGCAACTGCTCTTCCCGTTTCCTTTCAACCCGGGCCACCAGGAAGATCGAGATCTCGTAGAGGCCATAGACCACAACAAAGAGAATAATCTGCGTGATCACGTCCGGAGGCGTCACGATCGCCGCCAGCACCAGAATGCCAACCACCGCATATTTGCGCATGGCCCCCAGACCTTCGGCGCTGACCAGCCCTGCCTTGCCCATCAGGGTCAGAAGAACCGGCAATTGGAAGCACAGCCCAAAGGCCACGATGAACTTGATCGTCAGGTTCAGGTATTCCTGCGCCGAGCCCTGAAACACCACGCTCAGCGGCGCTGTAGTTACTCCATCGGCCACGGCTTCACCTTCAGCCCCGAACTGCTGGAACCCAAGGAAGAAGTCATAGGCCAACGGCGTGACGACGTAGAAAGCAAAGCTTGCACCCAGAAGGAACATGAAGGGCGAGGCCAGCATGAAAGGCAGAAACGCATTCTTTTCCGACTTGTAGAGGCCCGGAGCCACAAAGCGCCACATCTGCATCCCGATATAGGGAAACGCCAGAATGAACCCGCCAAGCAGCGAGACCTTGATCGCGACAAAGAACCCTTCCTGTGGCGATATGAAGATCAGGCCGCAATCCTGTCCACGCTCATTCAGAACCTCACACAGGGGATTGGTCAGAAAGTTGAAGAGCGGCGTGGCCACCGTAAAGCAGATGATCATCCCGACCAGAAAGGCCACGACGCAGTGGATCAACCGCGTACGCAGCTCGGCCAGATGCTCGATCAATGGGGCCGAGGTATCTTCGATCTCGTCGGTCTTGGTCATGTTTCGCCTTCAGTCTTCAGCGCCGCTTCGGCTTCTTCGGCCTTGGCCAGGGCCTCGGCAGCTTCCTTGGCTTTGCGCTCGGCGGCGGCGCGGGCCGTTGAGGCCTGAATTTTCTTGGCCTGTTCGGCTCGCTCGGCTGCCAGTTTACCGGTTTCGCTGTCAGGATCGAACTTGGTGGGATCTATGCTTTTCGCCATATCCTGCGCGGCTTGTTTCACGCCATCCATGGCCGAGCCAACCGGATTCGCGGCGGCGTTGAGACCTTTCTTGATCTCGTTCACACCGGCCTGATCGGCCGCCTCGTTCATGGCGCTGCTGAATTCGCGTGCCATGCCACGGGCCTTGCCGACAAATCGCCCCACATTGCGGAACAAAACCGGCAGGTCCTTCGGCCCGACGACGATCAGGGCGACAATGCCGATGACCAGAAGTTCGGTCCAGCCCAAGTCAAACATCCGCGCTTACGCCTTGTCTTTCTCGGTTTCAGGCGTGACGTCCTTGGCCAGTTCCGACGCGTCCTGCTCCAGTTCTTCCGAACCGTCTTTGACGCCCTTCTTGAACGCGGTGATGCCTTTGCCGACTTCGCCCATCAGCGAGCTGATCTTGCCGCGGCCAAACAGAACCAGAACCACAACGGCGATCAGCAGAAGACCGGGAAGGCCGATATTGTTGAGCATGTCTCTTCTCCTTTTTCATCGACGCGTATGCGCGCCGGGAATATGAACTGGGACCGTGTTTACGCCTCCAGGCCCTGTCCCAAAAGGGATACGGCACAGATTGAGGGCGAAAATTGACCTCATCTGCAAAAAACTAAGGGCTCGCATTTTCCAACTGACAGGTTTATGTCAGTTGTAAGTGGCTAGAACGACGGTATCGAAACCTGGTCAACGGAGAACCAAATGACCCATGTTGCAGAAATCGTCACCTTCACTCTTGCCAACGGCACCACCCCTGAAGAGTTCGTGAAGCTCAGCCAGGCATCCGAAGCCTTTGTTCGCAGCGCGCCTGGCTTTGCCCACCGGCAGCTTAGTCAGGGCGCAGACGGGCGCTGGACCGACTATGTCGTCTGGACGGACATGAAGGCCGCGCAGGACGCTGCGGCGCAGTTCCCGCAACAGGAATGTGCAGCAGGCATGATGGCGGCCATCAACCCTGAAAGCGTTCAGATGCGCCATGAGGCTGTATTATGGAACATGACTGCCTAGGCGCGGTCCGGACGGCGTGTCATGCGCCGAACTGACCGCCTGTTCGATATCATCCAGATCCTGCGCGATGGCAAACTGCACCGCGCGCAGGACATCGCGGACCGGCTGGAAGTGTCGGTCCGTACCATCTATCGCGACATGGACACACTGGTCGCCTCGGGCGTCCCGGTCGAAGGTGAGCGCGGCGTGGGTTACATGGTGCGCGAGCAGATCACCCTGCCGCCGCTGAATCTGACCCCGGCCGAGCTCGAGGCCCTGAACCTCGGTATGGCCATCGTGGCCGAGGCCGCGGATCCAGAGCTGAAAGCCGCCGCGAACTCTCTGGCAGACAAGATCGATGCCGTTCTGCCCACACAGGTTGTGGCCGAAGCCGACAGCTGGAAATTCGCGGTCTACCCTTTTGCCGATGCAGCCCGCGGGCTTGCGCATATGGCTTCGATCCGCGCCGCCATCAAATCACGCCAGAAACTTCGGCTGTCCTACCGCCGCATTGACGGCGTTCTGACCGAACGCACCATCCGTCCGCTTCACATGGAGTATTGGGGCCGCGTCTGGACACTTACCGCATGGTGCGAATTGCGAAACGGTTTCCGCGTCTTCCGCATCGACCTGATCGAATCCGTCTCGCCGCTGCCAGAGATCTTCGCAGACGAACCCGGCAAACGCCTGAGCGACTACGACCCAAACGCCTGACGCACTTCATCTTTTCAAAAATACTCCCGCCGAAGGCATGGCCCGAAACGGGCCATACGCCCTCATTTCAGGTAGGGATCCGGATCCACCGATTCAAACCCTTTGCGTACCTCGAAATGCACATAGGCATCATCCCCGCCCCTCAACTGCGCCAGCTTTTGTCCACGGCGCACACGATCCCCTTTCTTGACGGTGATGTCATCGACATTGGCATAGACCGTCAGCAGATCGTTTTTGTGTTTGAGAACGATGATCGGCACCTGATCCGCGTCCGCGGTAATCGCCGCAACGGTTCCGGCCTCAGCCGCGTTGACGGCTGTGCCAGGGGCCGCAGCAATGTCGATACCTTCGTTCTTGCCCTTTTTATAGCCGCGAATGATGGTGCCGCTGACCGGCAGCGACATGGCCGAAGATCGCGTGTTCGTCGGGGCTTCAGCCGTCACATCAGGGGCTTCAACCAGCGGCGCGACCTTTTCGTCGGGCAAGGGCTGCGTGGCACTTGGAGGCGTCGGCGTCGGCGATCCCTGCCCCGGCTCGGTTACCTCGGTGGCCGCAACCGGTGCCACAGCAGCGCTTTGACGTGGGGCGGGCTGGTTTTTAACGGGGATCAAAAGAAACTGACCTTCACGCACGGTGAAGTCAGACCCAAGGCCGTTCCATTCCGCCAGCGATTCCACCGGCACCTGATAGAGGCGTGAAATCGTATACGCGGTTTCGCCGCGCTTGACCTTGTGGCGGACTGGTTCCGGCCCGCTTGCGACCGGCGCCGGGGCTGGCTTGGCAGGCTCTAGCGTCGTTGTCCGGACGCCCCCCGTTTCAGGGGCCTGATCAATGGCGGCTCCGGCAACTGATGCGATATCTACGCCGCTGCCTGCACCCACCGAACGCGGCAAGGCGAGAACTTCGCCCTCTCGCAGGGTATCGGTCGTCTGAAGGCCGTTGAACCGCGACAGCTCACCCTCGGGCAGGCCGACACGCGCGGCCACATCGCGCACCGTGTCGCCCCGCCGGGCCACGACAACCTGGTAGTTCGGATAGGTTATCACCCCGCGGCTGTCGGGCGACGGGCGCGACGTTGTTGACGACTGCACTGCATCAGTGGTCGAAAATCCGCCGACCTGACCGCGGAGGTCATAATCTAGTGGCCCTTCACACCCGGCCAGAATGGCCAGAGCGGCCACTCCGGTCGCGCAGCGACGCATAGCTGATTTGGATACTGCACTCATAATTCTGTCCTCAACGCCTGCCCCTGTTGTCCGGGGTTCCGGCGACCAATTTACAAAGCCTGCTACGCCTCGTCCTTGCCAAGCCCCTCAAGCAGGGGCACGAAACGGACCGACGTCAATTCTTCATAGTCCAGACCGGCCTCGGTGCGCGTTACTTTGATCAACTGCTGCACCGTGTCCGACTGACCCACGGGTAAAACCATGATACCCCCGATTTTCAGCTGCGCCAAGAGCGGTCCCGGAGGGTCTTCGGCGGCTGCCGTCACAATGATCCGATCAAACGGAGCCTGTTCCGGCAAGCCAAAGGATCCATCCGACAACATGGCCGTGATATTCGTAAGCCCCAGATCGGCAAACAGCTTTCCTGTCTCGCTGACCAGCCGCCGATGGCGTTCGACCGTATAGACTCGGCGCGCCAGTTTCGACAGGATTGCGGCCTGGTAGCCTGACCCTGTTCCGATCTCGAGCACGGTGTCACGGGGCCGCACGTCCAGCGCCTGCGTCATGAGGCCGACGACCGATGGCTGACTGATCGTCTGACCGCAGGAGATCGGCAATGGCATGTCCTCGTAAGCGCGATCCGCGAACAGGCCGGTGACAAAGCGGCCCCGGTCAACCTGTTCCATTGCCTCCAGAACGCGCGCATCCGTGACCCCCCGTTTGCGCAGGGCAAACAGGAACTGCATCACGGTTTCCGGGTCCAGTCCGCTCATTCGACCGCCTTCAATGCCTCCAGCATGTCATATGCGGTCAAGTCGGCGCGCATCGGTGTGACCGAGATATAGCCTTCCAGATTGACCGCAGCATCCGTTCCCGGCGCTGTCGGGTTATGCTGATAGCCACCCTTGATCCACAGGAACCGCCGCCCCGAGGGCGAGCTGTGCGGCTCGACCGAAAAATGCGTGTCGCGCCGGAAACCCTGCGCTGCAACGCGCGTACCGCGCACCTCATCTGCCGGAACAGGTGGAAAATTCACGTTGTAAAACAGGCGGTAATCACCCTGCTCCGCCGGATTTGCATCCAGAATGCGCCGGACCAGATCGGCCCCGAACCGAGCGGCAGCTTCGAACGGGTCGTCCAACCCCAGATTTCGCGGGCCGAAATACTGTGACAAGGCAATCGCTGGAATACCTTGCAGCGCCGCTTCCATCGCGCCGCCAATAGTGCCCGAATAAAGCGTGTTCTCGGCCGAGTTGTTGCCCCGGTTCACGCCGGACAGGACCAGATCCGGTGGGCAGTCCGACATCACGTCATGCAACCCCGCCAATACGCAATCCGCGGGCGACCCTTCCGCCGCATATCGCCGTTCGCTCAGCTTGGCGATCATCGTGGGGTGGGTGTAACTGATGCAATGCCCGACGCCGGATTGCTCGAAGGCAGGTGCGACAACCCAAACCTCGCCATCAGGCCCTGCCAGTTCGGCAGCGATCGCCTCCAGCGTGATCAAGCCCGGAGCGTTGATCCCGTCGTCATTGGTCAGAAGAATACGCATGTGCCCGATTTACCCCCGCGTTTGGCCCTTGATAGACCCAGCCCCGCGATGCGGCAAGCGACGTGGACCTGCAATCTGAGGCTTTCGCGCACCACTTGCACGGAAATCGAGAGGTCAACTCTGTGCCCCGGGGAAAACGAAACACTTGTCACGACGAATGGTCAGCCACATGACACGGCCCGGATTGGGCACAAAGACATTCGGAACCGTCGCCCTGAGGACCGAGCCGTCGTAATCCATTCGAAACTCGACCAGGCTTTCATTTCCCAGAAAACGCGCGCGTTCGACCACGCCCCGCGCCGCAACGCCATCAGTCGCGGTCGGCAATGGGCCTTTGCCGTTGCGATCGAAATCCAGTTTGACGTGCTGGGGGCGGAAGACGATCTCGACATCCGTTCCATCCGGAATACCCGGCGCCAGAAACTGGCCGAACGGCGTGTCGGCCAACGCTCCGTTTACCTGCGCTTGCAGCACATTGATATCACTGAAAAACGCCACGGCCGCCTTGTCCGCTGGCCGGGTGTAGACGTTGTAGGGCGCGCCCTGCTGGACGATCTTGCCGCGCCGCATCAGCGCGATCTCGTCCGCCATCCGCATTGCCTCTTCCGGCTCGTGCGTGACCAGCAGGACAGCCGCATCCTCTTCTTTGAGAATGGACAGTGTCTCGTCCCGAATACCGTCGCGCAGACGGTTGTCGAGGCCCGAAAAGGGCTCGTCCATCAGCATGATCCGGGGCCGTGGCGCCAAAGCGCGGGCCAGGGCCACGCGTTGCTGCTCGCCGCCCGACAACTGATGTGGGAAACCGTCGATGAACCGCATCAGGTCCACTTTGCGCAGCAGTTCCTCGACCCGGGCACGTTTTTCGTCCTTGCTGCCCTTCAGGCCAAAGGCCACGTTGTTGGCCACGCTCAGATGAGGAAACAGCGCAAAGTCCTGAAACATCAACCCGATCTCGCGCCGCTCTGGCGGCACCCGAAACACGGTGTCACAGATCAGCTTGCCATCGACGTAGATCTCGCCCGAGTCCTGCATCTCGACCCCGGCAATCATGCGAAGGGTGGTGGATTTCCCGCAACCTGACGGCCCCAGCAAACAGGTCACTTTGCCGGCCTGCACGGTCAATGACACGTCATCCACAACGACCCGCCCTTCGAACCGGCGAACAATGTTGCGAATTTCCAGACGCGGAGGAGTTGCGTTACCTGTCACCGATGGACCCCATTGCCTTTCCCGATCAAATCCATCGGGCTTGGGCGGGGATAGCAACCCCGCCCCTCAGGTGCAAGGGATCAGCAGCAACCGCCGGATGATATCGTTTCGCCTGTGGCCTCGAACGGGCTTTCACCGCCGCAGCCCTCGAAAACACCGAAGTGGGTAGAGAAATCGCCGATAAAGTCGAAATGGCGGGCAAACCGCGTGTCCCGCAGCATCATCCAGGTATTGCCGCAGACCGGAAAGACCTTGCCGGTTTCGATAACGTGGTGATCATCCAGAACAAACGCATGCGGGGCGTTGGGAACAGTGCCTTTGTAGATCACCGCCTGACCGTAATCTTCACAGGCCGGTTCCAGCGCCGGCAGCTTGAACAGTCGATAGGTCGCCGACAGGAATCTGAGCGGGGCTACACGTTCTTCCAGCGCAGGGTTCTCGATGGTCAGCGGGCGGTGCGTCACCCGGCGCGGATCGCCGAAACCCGCTTTGCGCGCCATCGACAGGAAGTCGTTCCAGTACAATGCACCCGACAGGCACTCGCCATACAGAACCTCATCCTCGGCCATCGCCTGCGGGACGCGGCGGTCGGCATAGACGTCCGAGAAGTACATCTCGCCACCTTCTTTCAGCAACCGATGCGCGCCGCGCAGCACGGCTTCCTTGTCGGTCGCCAGGTTGATGACGCAATTCGACACGATGATGTCAAACGATCCGGGCTCCAGATCCAGGTCCTCCAGCTTCTCGATATAGCCGTGATGGAATTCCACATTGCTTTTGGCGTGCCCAAACGCCTTGGCGTGATAGTCCTGATGCGCGCGGGCAACATCCAGTTGTTCGGGCGTCATGTCGACCCCAACCACCCGGCCCTTTTCGCCGACCATGGCAGACAACGCATAGACGTCACGCCCCGCCCCGCAGCCAAGATCGAGAACCGACATGCCTTCAAGATCCGGCGGCGCGATCAGACCGCAGCCGTAATACCGGGTCAGCACATCGTCATGGATCCTGGACAATATCCGCTTGAGATGATCCGGCATGTCGTCAGGCGTGCAGCAGGCGTTGGTCTGCAAATCCGCACTGCTTTGCAGGACTTCACCATAATAACTCTGCACCGATTCATGCTTCATCGCGGTCTTCCCCTTGCAAGTGGCTGTATCGCAGCTAATCCAGAGATCCGCGGTTCGCAATCCGGGTAAGGCGCTTCTGACAAAAGTGTGAGCCTTCTGGCGGGGCTTTACGCCAGCAGCTCGAAATCCACACCGGCGCGGATATTGCCATTCACCTGAACTTCAAGCCGATGCGCTCCGGGCACCAGTTTGAAAGTCGTGGCATCGCCTTTCAGCTTGTGACGCTTGTCGAGATTGAGCTTGCCGCCTGTCAGGGTCGCCTGTTTCAACTTATGCACCTTGGCCGAAGTTTTCCCCCCAGGGCGTTGAAAGTGAATGATATAATCCACCAGGACGAGCTGTTCATCTTCTCCGCTCAAACCGACTGAAAACTCCAATGCGCCGCCAATGCGGGCTTGGGATTTCAGGTCAATCGTTACTGCAACATCGGCATCCGGGTTAAATCCCAGCATTTTCATTGCCTCCGGATGCCCCGCCTTGACCAGTCCGCGCAGCGCATGGGAAGTCATCCAATCCAGCTCTGCCGTGGTCTGTCGCGCTTCGGTGCGCCACTTGTCCAGACGTCCCAGCACCAGGCCGGGGTCTTTCTTGGTGATGTCATTCAGATGGTTGGCCACTGACCGCGTGACATACCGGGTGGAATCCCCGTGCAACCGGTCCAACAGCGGCAACGGGTCCGTCAAACCCAGACCGATGCCCTGCCCCCATGGCAGACGGGGCCGCGTTCCCTCGCTGACCAATCGGCGCACGTGATAGCTGCCGTGGGTGCACCAGTCGTGCATCCGCTCAAGCACCCCGTCAGGGGCCTGGTTCAGAAAAGGCCGAATGGCCCATTCCATCGAAAACCTCTGCGTCAGCTCCTCCAGCACATCCAGAGACAGATCAACGTGATCCAGCCCGATGGACGCGACCCATTCGCCCAGCGGCGCGAAAATGAAATCGCCGAAGTCATCATCCGATCTGGCAGGGTCCAGCGGAGGCGGTAAAGACCGTAAAATCACCGGGGCGACTGTCGGCAAGTCGCCCGGCACGGCCTGTTGCAGACATGTCGCGATCCAGGCCATACGCTCTTTCAGTTCCAGTTCAGGCAAGCGCGACATGACCTGTGCCTGAAACGCAGAGGCGTCGAAACCCGGTTCAGCATCCGAGAACAAGCCGCTGAGAAAGCCGACTTTCTCAGCATTGAACAACTGATCTTTCAACGAAAACCCCTGCGCCATGATCACATCGTCAGGTTGGTCGCACCGCCGTCCAGCAGGATGTTCTGGCCGACGATGAAGCCCGCATGTTGCGAACACAGAAACGCGCAGGTGGCACCAAACTCCTGCCGCGACCCATAGCGTCGGACCGGGATCGTCGCCGCACGGTTGGCGCGTGCTTCGTCGATCGAAATACCCTGTTGCGCCGCCACTCCGCTGTCCAGAGAATCCGCCCGGTCCGTGGCATGAATACCCGGCAGCAGGTTGTTGATGGTCACCCCGTGTGGCGCCACCTGACGCGAGGTTCCGGCCACATAGCCCGTCAGACCTGTACGCGCCGCGTTTGACAGGCCCAGAACCGCAATCGGCGCACGCACGGATTGCGAGGTGATATTCACCACCCGGCCCCACCCCTTGTCCATCATCGACGGCAACAGCGCCTTCATGAACGCGATCGGCGTCAGCATGTTGGCATCCAGCGCCTTGATGAAATCATCGCGCTCCCAGTCCGACCACAGGCCCGGCGGCGGTCCACCGGCATTTGTCACAAGAATATCAACGCCCTGCGCGGCCTCGATCACCTGCGCCTGACCGTCGGTTGTGGTCACGTCGCAGGCCACGGTCTGCACCTCGACGCCGTGTTCGGACCGCAGGCGCGCGGCCTCAGCCTCCAACGCCTCGGGGCCGCGTGCGTTCATCACCAGATTCACGCCAACCGCGGCAAGCGCCTCGGCGCACCCAAGACCCAATCCCTTGCTGCTGGCACAGACCAGCGCGCGCTTTCCTTGAATTCCCAGATCCATCGGATCCTCCCTGTCAGTCATTGCCGCATGTCTAGCACCGGCCAGACAGGGAAGACCAGAAACGGATCGTCGATCAATAGAAGAACTCCTCCCGGACGATCTTGCCGTCAGCGACGTGATAGACACCCACTTCGCGCATATCGAACGCTTCGCCGGTTTCCTTCACCTTGCCCTGCACTTCGAAAATCACGGCAAAACGGTCTTCGCCATGGGGAAACGGGTCGCTGACGGACGCAGCAGAAACCTCATGGGCGCTTTCCCACCACTCGTGCTTGCCACGGATGGCTTCGACCCCTTTGGTCTCCCGGCCCATTCCCTGAAAATCCTGCCCTTCGACCGAAACGGCATCCGGCGCATACAGCTTGGACAGGTTTTCCTTGGCCCGGTCTTCCCGGCAACCGGCCACCAGTTCATCTGCAATCTCTTTCAAATTCATTGATCCACTCCATCATTTGTTCACTATATGTTCTTATTGCCACAGCCGTATGATTCGAACCAGCCCCTTTGTCTTGCTTCGGCAGGATTCCCCGCATATACGCGCGCTCATGCTTGATACCTCGAACCAACCCACCCTGCCGCCCGAGATCGCCCGGCGCCGGACATTCGCCATCATCTCTCACCCGGATGCGGGCAAGACGACGCTGACGGAAAAGTTCCTTCTGTACGGGGGTGCAATCCAGATGGCCGGTCAGGTCCGTGCCAAGGGCGAGGCGCGGCGGACCCGGTCGGACTTCATGCAGATGGAGAAGGATCGCGGTATCTCGGTCTCGGCTTCTGCGATGTCGTTCGACTATGGGAACTTCCGGTTCAACCTGGTGGATACACCCGGCCACAGCGATTTCTCGGAAGACACCTATCGCACGCTGACAGCCGTGGACGCCGCCGTGATGGTGATCGACGGCGCGAAAGGTGTGGAAAGCCAGACGCAGAAACTGTTCGAGGTCTGCCGCCTGCGCGATCTGCCGATCCTGACCTTCTGCAACAAGATGGACCGCGAAAGCCGCGACACGTTCGAGATCATCGACGAAATCCAGGAAATGCTGGCCATCGACGTCACGCCCGCCGCCTGGCCCATCGGCGTGGGGCGCGATTTCATCGGCTGCTATGACATGCTGCGCGACCGGCTTGAACTGATGGATCGCGCCGACCGCAACAAGGTAGCTGAAAGCATCGAAATCAACGGGCTGGACGACCCCAAACTGGCGGAACACGTGCCCGAGCATCTGCTGGACAAACTGCTGGAAGAGGTCGAGATGGCCCGCGAGCTGCTGCCCGCACTTGACCCGCAGGCGGTGCTGGAAGGCCACATGACACCGATCTGGTTCGGTTCGGCCATCAACTCGTTCGGCGTCAAGGAATTGATGGAAGGCATCGGCGCCTATGGCCCGCAGCCACAGGTTCAATCCGCCGAACCGCGCCAGATATCCCCGGATGAAAAGAAAGTCGCAGGGTTTGTTTTCAAGGTTCAGGCCAACATGGACCCCAAGCACCGCGACCGGGTGGCGTTTGTCCGCATGGCCAGCGGTCACTTCAAGCGTGGCATGAAGCTGACTCATGTGCGCAGCAAGAAACCGATGGCGATCTCGAACCCGGTTCTGTTCCTGGCCTCTGACCGCGAACTGGCGGAAGAGGCCTGGGCCGGAGATATCATCGGCATTCCCAACCACGGGCAACTGCGCATCGGCGACACGCTGACCGAAGGCGAAGCGCTGCGGGTGACCGGCATCCCGTCGTTCGCGCCGGAACTGCTGCAAGGCGTCCGCGCCGGCGATCCGATGAAGGCCAAGCATCTGGAAAAAGCCCTGATGCAGTTCGCCGAAGAAGGTGCGGCCAAGGTGTTCAAGCCTTCGATCGGTTCGGGCTTTATCGTGGGGGTCGTGGGCGCGTTGCAGTTCGAAGTGCTCGCCAGCCGGATCGAGATGGAATATGGCCTGCCGGTGCGGTTCGAGGCCTCGCAGTTCACCTCGGCGCGTTGGGTCAGCGGTGACAAGGCCGAAGTCGAGAAATTCGTGAATGCCAACAAACAGCACATCGCCCATGACCATGACGGCGACATTGTCTATCTGACCCGCCTGCAATGGGATATCGACCGGGTGATCCGTGACTATCCCGCGCTGAACCTGACTGCGACAAAAGAGATGATGACCTGAGGCAACTGTCTGATTGCACAGGCAGGTTTGGCTGTGCAATCCTGCCCGCATGAGTGACGACGAACTGACCTATCCCGGTGGCCTGCCCGACATGCTGGACAGCTATGAGAACCGGCGCAGCCCGTTTCAGTTCGGCACCCTGACCCTGCCCGGGCCTGACGTCGATCTGGATGATCTGGCCAAACGCATCGTGCCCGACAGCGCCACCGAATTGCCGCCCGGGCGCAACACCACCTGGGATCGCAAACACGTTCAGATCGCGCGGGAATTCGTCGGGAAATCAGAGCTTGCCTTCCTGAACGCCCAGCTGATCTCGAACCTCAGAAAACGCTCCTTTCCGCGTCAGGCCCCTGCGCTGTTCTGCCGGTTGTGGGACGAACAATCCGACCATCTTCTTTCCGTCCTCGACCTTCGTTGGCTGGTGTCTTCTGTTCAGACCTTTGCGGATCACGGTCAGACCCCGACACAGCGCGAGGTCGGACATGCTTTGCGCGTGTTCTTCAGCATGATGAAGCTTTATGAGTTCGAGCGGCTCTTCTCGGGGCTGGCCCCGGAAACGCCGTTTCAGTTCAAGGACAGGAACCACGTGCCGCTGCCCTATCAGATGAAAGGCTTTTCCTTTGAAAAAGGCGGGCTTGACGTCAATCTCATCGCTCCGATCTGGACCAGGGCGATGAATGATCCCACGATTGCACCGCTGGTGGATCACCTGATGATCCAATTGAACAAGGACCCAGGCGGAATTTTTCGACGCCTGAAACGCATGCGCGCCGCCCGCGCACCGCGCAAATGACCACCTGGGGCATTGTCTCCATGGTCCGGGGGCCAACCGAAGACGTCCTTCGGTTCGTGGCCCATCACCTCGAACTGGGGGCGGATTTCATGTATATCTACATGGACGAACCCAACCGCCGCACGTTCAGGGCACTGAGAATGCACCCCAAGGTCCGGGTCCGCAACTGTGATGACGCCTTTTGGGAAAAACGCGGACGCGCACGACCGGAAAAGCATCAGGTGCGCCAGTCGGTTCATGCCACTTTTGCCTATCGAAACACTCGGCTGGATTGGTTGACACATATCGATGTGGATGAGTTTCTTTGGCCGGCCGCCCCTATTCCTGATGTGCTGCGCGATGTTCCAGACACGGTTCCCGCGGTGCGTGTCCGCCCGTTGGAGGCCTTGGCCGGGGGCGATGACCTGTACAAAGCTCATATCCCGCATGGCCCGAACCGCGAAGCGCTGGTCGAGACCATTTACCCGAATTACGGCGCCTTCGTCATGGGCGGATTCCTGAGTCACGTGCAGGGAAAACTGTTCGTGCGCACCGGCTTGAAAAATTTGAGCATCCGCATCCACAACCTGTTTCAGAACAAGGCGCTGCTGCCGTGCAAATACGAGCTTCCCCAGATCGATCTGTGCCATCGTCATGCCCCGGACTGGGATCACTGGATCGCGCATTACCAGTTCCGCATGGATCGTGGCTCGTATCAGGCCGGCATGGCTCCGAATGTTCCGCGCGAACAGGGAGGGCTGAGCAAGAATGAACTGCTCAACTGGATCGAGGCCGAACACGGCATGGACGGGCTGCGTGCGTTCTACAATGAAATGAGCGGCGCGGACGCACAGGTGCGCGCCAACCTGGAACGCCACGGCCTGCTGCGCCACCGCCCTTTGAACCTGGACGAAAAGCTGGAGAAACACTTTCCCGGAAGTTGCTGAATTGTTGCTGAAATTCACCGCAGGCGACAGGCAGGCACAGGTGAAATTCTCTTCATTTGACCCCGGCCAACGTTTTTGTTATGTCCGCGTACAAGCCGAAATGTCGCATCACGCGTATGGCCATCCGGGCCCGGCACATCTTTGACGCGCGGGCCAGGTCAAGTGTCCGCAAAAACCGGACTTACATGACAAAATTCAACGAACTGAACCTGAACCCGAAGGTCCTCAAAGCCATTGAGGAAGCCGGATACGAAACCCCGACCCCAATTCAGGAAGGCGCGATTCCTCCCGCTCTGGAAGGTCGCGATGTCTTGGGAATCGCCCAGACCGGCACCGGCAAGACCGCCAGCTTCACACTGCCGATGATCACCTTGCTGGCCCGGGGCCGCGCCCGCGCGCGCATGCCGCGCTCGCTGGTCCTGTGTCCGACGCGGGAACTGGCCGCCCAGGTGGCCGAGAATTTCGACACCTATACCAAACACCTTAAACTGACCAAGGCGCTGTTGATCGGCGGCGTCAGCTTCAAAGAGCAAGAGGCCCTGATCGACCGTGGCGTCGACGTTCTGATCGCCACGCCCGGCCGCCTGCTGGACCATTTCGAACGTGGCAAGCTGCTGCTGACCGGCGTGCAGATCATGGTGGTGGACGAAGCCGACCGGATGCTGGATATGGGCTTTATTCCTGACATCGAGCGCATCTTCTCGCTGACGCCTTTCACACGGCAAACGCTGTTCTTCTCGGCGACCATGGCATCCGAGATCGAACGAATCACGGATACATTCCTGTCGGCCCCTGCCCGGGTTGAAGTCGCCCGCCAAGCGACCGCATCCGAGACGATCGAACAGGGCGTTGTCATGTTCAAAGGCGGCCGTCGGGACCGTGAAGCAAGCCAGAAACGCAACGTGCTGCGTGCTTTGATCGACGCCGAAGGTGAAAAGTGCACCAACGCAATCATCTTCTGCAATCGCAAGACGGATGTCGATATCTGCGCGAAATCGCTGAAGAAATACGGCTATGACGCTGCCGCGATCCATGGCGATCTGGACCAATCGCAGCGGATGAAGACACTGGACGGGTTCCGCGACGGATCATTGCGTCTGCTGGTTGCATCGGACGTCGCAGCGCGCGGTCTGGACGTTCCGGCCGTCAGCCACGTGTTCAATTTCGACGTCCCCGGCCACCCCGAAGATTACGTACACCGGATCGGCCGCACCGGTCGCGCCGGGCGCGAAGGCAAGGCCATCACGATCTGCTCGGCCCGCGATGAAAAAGCCCTGGCTGCGATCGAAAAGCTGATCCAGAAAGACATCCCGCGCCTCGACAATCCGGTCAAGGAAGAGCCCAGGCCTGAAAAGCCGAAGCCCGAGAAAAAACCCCGGGACTCCGAAGTCAAGAAAGACGCCCGGAAAGAGCGAGAGCCCAAAGCGCGTGGCCGCGGGCGCAAGGAAGACAATGGCCGGCCCGTGGTGGGTATGGGCGATCACCTGCCCAGCTTCATTGCCCTGAGCTTTGACGAACGTCGCGCCGGCTAAATCGCCAACACCAGCGCCAGTATCGAAACACCCAACAGCAACATCCCGGCGATTTCTCGCCGGGTGATCGTCTCGCGGAAAAACAGGATCGACGCCATCAGGCTGAAAATCAGCTCTACCTGCCCCAGCGCTTTGACATAGGCTGCGTTTTGCAAGGTGAAGGCCCAGAACCAACAAAACGACCCGCCCAGACTGGTCAGGCCGACAAAGACACCGGTGGATCGGGTCTGCCACACCGCACGCAGCTCGGCCCGGTCGCGCCACAACAGCCACAGCCCCATGCTGACAAACTGGAACGTCACGACGGCGGCCAGGGTGATCAGTGCGCGGAACCAGGCGTCGGCATCACCCAATTGCAACGACGCCCCGCGATAGCTGACCGCGGAAAACGCAAACAAAACCCCTGATCCAAGCCCCAATTGGGACGCGCGGTTGGTCAGATGCCGCCACCAGGCGCCGCCTCCGCCGGGGGTTTTCGACAGCAGCAGCACCGCCATCAACCCCAACAGGATCGCAACCAGAGCGCCGCCGGAAACGCTGTCGCCCAAAACCAGAAATCCGACAATCGCGGTCTGAATGACTTCTGTTTTCTTGAAGGTGATTCCAACCGCAAAATTTCTTTGTTTGAACAACGCCACAACACAGATCGTAGCCAGGATTTGAGCCGTACCTCCGATGACAGCGTAAAGCCAGAATACTTCGTTAAGTGGTGGCAGACTGGCCCCGGTTATCTGTAACGCCACAAGCAGCCCGGCAACGGCCAGCGGCATGGAATACGCAAACCGCGCAAAGGTCGCGCCCGCGGCAGACAGCTTCACGCGGCTCAAGGATTTTTGCAGCATGAACCGTACGGTCTGGAAGCTGGCGGCGGCGATGGTGACAGGGATCCAGAGACTCATGTCACCCGTTGTGTCGCCAAATCAGTGCTTTGGCCAGAGCGGATGCGGAACCGGGTCCTTGGCGCGCAGCAGATACTGCCGGAAAATCTGTGCATAGGAGCGGTAAACATACGCCTCATTGCAGGCCAGATACCTGTCTTTGCCATCCCGATACAACGACGGCAGCCGATACCATGGCGCGGCGGGATTCATGTGATGTACAACATGCAGGTTGTTGTTCAGAAACAGAAATGCCAGCGGCCCGTTGTCTTCGATAATCACGGTCCGCGCGCGGGATTTCTCGTGCGCGCGGTGTTCCAGAAAGGTACGGATTTTCAGCAACGCCAGCCCGACATAGGCTGAAATCAGATAAGCCCAGATCGGCATGGCCGATTGTGCAACGATCCACAGCACCGCAACCGCGCCGGGGATATGCAAAGCCCATGCCAGCAGGATCGCCCTGTCGCCGCGCCGCAGCCCCCGCCATTCGTCGCGTAGAAACAGCACCTGCCCTACAGCCGGACCCAGAACCATCCGCCCCAGAAGCGTGTTGTTCAGGGCCAGCACAGCCTGCACGCCACGCGGCAGGTCCGCCCAAACCTTGGGATCCATATAGTTGGACTCGGGGTCGTCATACGGGTCGGTCAAGGTGGCATCCTGATGATGCGCCAAATGCAGATCGCGAAATCGGTTGTACGGAATGGCCAGGGTCAGCGGCAACGCCATCAGCGCCTCATTCAGCCATTTGGCTCGGAACGGGTGCCCATGCAGGGCTTCGTGCGTCAAAGACGAATGCAGGGCTGCAACAAAGCCCAATACCGGTACCGCCAACCACACCGAAACATCCGCCAGCCAGAACAGCCCGACCAGCCATGCGGCATAACAGCCGAGGATCAGGGCAAATGTACCCCATTCGGGCGATTTGGGTGTTGAGGGCTCAGCCATTGCGCCCCCACGAAATTCCGGCCCAAATTCTTTCATAGACAATGTATAGCGTCAGGCCGATGGCGGTATTCACCAGCGCCAATGCCCCGCCGACGGCGGCCGAACCCGTGGCGATCAGACCCACCAGCGTCATGGTGGCCAGCCCCATGGCATTCCACACGATTGCTTTCACGACAGATCTTCGCCGTGTTTCCATTCCGAACCCCATTCTTTTTGCTTTTACAAAGGGGTTACATTTCATTTCTCACGCTGAAAATTCTGAATATGATTAACAAAACTCAACAACTGTGATATTTTTGAACTTATGCAGGAAAACATCGACAAGCGCGACCGCGCCGCTCAATTCCGCCTTCGCCTTGCCCGCGCGATGGAGGACCGCCACGTCAGCCAAAGCGCGCTTGCGCGCCATATCGGCGTGGACCGTTCAACCGTATCTCAGTTGTTGACCGATCATGGTGCGCGTCTTCCCAACGCGCATGTTGTGGGTGGCTGTGCCGCGGCACTGGGCGTTTCGGCCGACTGGTTGCTGAGCCTGTCCGACAGACCGGAAAGCGCGGCAGAAATACTGGCCAGTACCCTGTCCATTACCGAAGCGCCCCGCGCCTTGGTCGATGAGCGGATTTTCGACTGGCACAAAGAAGCCGCCGGGTACAAGATCCGTCATGTCCCGGCCGCCCTGCCCGACATGCTCAAGACGCGTGCGGTACTGGAATGGGAATATGCCCCCCATCTGGGGCGCACGGCGGATCAGGCCATCGGAGCGTCCGAAGACAGGCTGACCTGGATGCGCAGTGCGCAGTCAGATTACGAAATTGCCATGCCGTTGTACGAGATCGAGAGCTTTGCAAGCGGCACGGGGTATTACCATGGCCTTTGCCCGGAAATTCGGCTGGAACAGATCGATCACCTGCTGGCCTTGTGTGAACAACTCTATCCCCGGATGCGGATCTATCTGTTTGATGCCAAAAGGCTGTATTCCGCCCCGGTAACGATTTTCGGGCCGCTTCTTTGCGTTTTTTACGCCGGAAGTCACTATTTGGCGTTTCGCGACCGGGATCGGATCAAGACATTTTCACGCCATTTCGACACTCTGGTGCGCGAGGCCGATGTGGCCGCCCGCGATTTTCCGGACCACTTGCGACAACTCAGAGCGGATGTATCCGGCAAGAATTGATGCAGCGGCGCAAAACCTGTGCTATCGTCCCTTGGCGCGAACCATCGGGCATTCCGACCACAAACGGAGGACCACAGGAATGGACGCAATTCAAACCGCTCAATACGCACGCGCCCTGTATGCTGCGCACGGAGACCGGGCCGAGGCGGAAGCCGCGCAAAAGATGCGCGAATGCGAAGCTGCCGGAAACCAGAAAGAGGCGCAGGATTGGCAGGCGGTCCGTCAGACCATCCGCCAGATCCGAGGACCAAATCAGGGCTGAGTTACAGTTTCGGGTCGGGATTGACGGTGTGCCCATCCACCGCGATCACCTGCCCAGACACAAGCCGCGCTGCGTCTGAAGCAAGAAAGACGGCCATATGGGCGATATCCTGCGCTTCCACAAAGCGCCCCATTGAAGTGCCCGAGGCATAGCCCTGGTAAACCTCATCGCGGGTCATGCCTTTCGCGGCTGCCTCTCGGGCCAAGACACCTTCCATGCGCGGGCCTTCCACGGCACCCGGGCAAATGGCGTTTGCGCGAATGCCCAGCGGCCCCAGTTCCATCGCCAGCGTTTTCATCAACCCTATGACCGCCCATTTGGCCGAGGCGTAAGGCGCTCGGAACGGATAGCCGTACTGACCGGCGGTCGAAGAGGTCAGAATGATGCTGCCCGCCCGCGCCGACTTCATCATCGGTGCCGCGTACTTGACGGCCAGAAAGGCCCCGTCCAGATTGACCGCGACACAGGCGCGCCATGCATCAAGATCGATATCCTCGATCGCGTTGGTCGGCCCGGCGATTCCGGCATTTGCGCACAGCACATCCAGCCCGCCGGCTGCCTCGGCGGCCTGAAACACCGCCCTCATGTCGGCCTCATTGGTCACATCAGCCCTGTGCGCCGCCCAATGGTCGGGCAATGTATCCAGAGCTGACGGGTCGATATCCGTCACCCAGACATCATAACCGGCGGCGTCAAACGCCGCGGCCATGGCCCGACCGACGCCAGATGCCCCGGCTGTTACCAAAACGCGCCGGGTCATGAGGGCTTGCGAATGCCAGCACCCGCCCCTTCAGGGTAAGGCAAACCGGCCTGTGCCTCGGCAATCCGCGCCATCGCTGCTTCGATCCTGGGCGACGGCGGGCTGGGGCGGCGGGTTTCAAGACTGACATGCAGCAGGAAGCTCTCGCCCGTGGCCAACAGCTTGTCGCCATCATACATGCTGTGAAAGACATGCAGCTTCTTGCCCTGCCCCAGCAGCATCTGCGTGCGCACATCGATCTTCGCCCCTGCATGGACCTCGTCGATGTAACGGATGTGGTTTTCAGCGGTGAAATAACTGCCACCCGACGCGATGTATTCCATATCGCAACCGATGATCTCCATGAAACGGTCCGTGGCGGCGGCAAAAGCTTCCAGATACTTGGCCTCGTTCATGTGGCCGTTGTAATCCGTCCAGTCCAACGGAACGGCGCGGGACAGGGTCAGAATCGGCTGGCTCAGATCCGCCTGGTCCAGCGTCGGCAGGGCGCCCGGTTTCAACAGCGCATCATGCTGGTTCAGCACCGCCCCCGCACCATAGTTCTGCGCCTTGAGGGCACGCATCATGCCAACAAGGTTGTTGTCGCGAATGCGCTCCAGTTCACGGATCGAATGCATCCCTGATTGCGCGTCTGACTGATCGGCGATCAGGTCGACCAGTTCATCGGTGAATTCCGGCACGTCCATCAGCTTGGTCCAGGGCCATTTCAAGGCTGGCCCGAACTGAGCCATGAAATGTCGCATTCCCGCTTCACCTCCGGCCACGCGGTAGGTTTCGAACAATCCCATCTGCGCCCAGCGGATGCCAAAACCCATCCGGATCGCCTCGTCGATCTCTTCGGTCGTGGCGATGCCATCCTTGACCAGCCACAGCGCCTCGCGCCAGACCGCCTCAAGGAACCGGTCGGCGATATGCGCGTCGATCTCTTTCCTGACATGCAGCGGGAAGAAACCAACCGAGGTCAACAGTTCCTTGGCCCGTTCAATCATCTCCGGTGGGTTTTTGTTGGTCGGCACCAACTCGATCAGAGGCAGCAGATAGACCGGATTGAATGGGTGCGTCACCACGATCTGTTCGGGGCGCGACGCACCGTCCTGAAGCTCCGATGGTTTGAACCCGCTGGTCGAGGATCCGATGATCGCGTCTGGATCACAAGCCTCCTGCAAGCCCTTGTAAACCTTGAGCTTCAGGTCCAGCCGCTCTGGCACGCTTTCCTGAATCCAGATGGCCCCCTGTACGGCGTCGGCCATGTCGTCATGAAAGCTCAGCGCGCCCTCGGGCGGCAGAGGCACATCGCTCAACCCCGGCAAGGATCGCCGTGCGTTATCCAGCACTTCGCCTATTTTGCGTTCTGCTTCGGGGTCCGGGTCGAACACCCGAACGTCCCAGCCATTGAGCAGGAACCGTGCGGCCCATCCGCCGCCGATGACACCGCCCCCGATAATTGCTGCCGTCTTTGTCATGCTGTCCTCTAATCGATACAGATTACCTGCGCGCGCCCCGCCTCATCCAGATGCGGAATGCATCCGAATTGCGGTGTCACCGCGCTGCATTGTTTGGTTTCCGACAGGCAGAACCCTGCGCAGTCAGAGGCTTTTTCGCAGGAGTTTCCAGCGTCGGGCAAAGGTTCAAAGCAGATAAACTGCCGTATCCGCCCGCCCATCTCATAGCTTCCCCCTTTGGCTTCGCAGTCCTTGCGGGCCAAAGGGTCTTCCGCGGTTTGTGCCAGCCCGACCCGGGGCAGACATACGGCCAGAACCGTCGCACAGATTACAACCGCCGATCGCATTGCTCTCTTCCTTTTGCTGGCACACCTGCGCTTTCCGGTCATGGCAAGGGACGCACGCAGGTCAACCTTTGGGCGCCCGTTTGACCAGGCCCAGCTTTTCGCGCACCTCGGCCGGGCCGATCACCCGCGCGCCCATGTTCTCGATGATGGTGCCAGCACGTTCCACCAGTTGCCAGTTCTCGGCCAGAACGCCTTTCTCCAGCCACAGATTGTCCTCCAGCCCGACCCGCACATTGCCGCCAGCCAGAACCGAGGCCGCCACATACGCCATCTCATTCCGCCCCAGCGAAAACGCGCTGAACGTCCAGTCATCAGGCACGTTGTTCACCATCGCCATGAAGGTGTTCAGATCATCCGGAGCGCCCCACGGCACACCCATGCACAGTTGAACCAGGGCGTTGGGTTCCAGAATTCCCTCTTTCACCAGCTGCTTGGCAAACCACAGATGGCCGGTGTCAAAGGCCTCGATCTCGGGCTTAACGCCGAGATCGGTCATCATCTGCCCCATCGCGCGCAACGCGCCGGGCGTGTTGGTCATGACGTAATCGGCCTCGGCAAAGTTCATCGTGCCGCAGTCCAGTGTGCAGATCTCGGGAAGGCACTCGGCCACATGGGCCACACGTTCGGTCGCACCAACCAGGTCGGTTCCGGCCTCGGCCAATGGCAGCGGCTTTTCGATACCGCCGAACACCATGTCTCCACCCATGCCGGCCGTAAGGTTCAGCACCGCGTCAACCTCGGCATCCCGAATGCGATCGGTCACTTCACGATACAGCGCCAGATCGCGCGACGGGGCACCCGTTTCGGGGTCGCGCACATGGCAGTGCACCACGGCCGCACCCGCCTTTGCGGCGGCAATCGCACTGTCGGCAATTTGCTTCGGCGAACGTGGCACATGAGGGCTGCGATCCTGCGTCCCGCCCGAGCCGGTCACGGCGCAGGTGATGAAGACTTCGCGGTTCATTTCCAGAGGCATGGCGTTTTCCCCAAGTTATACCCGGTTTTACCTTGGGTTTTCCCCAGGCTTCTCCCCGGATTCCGATTTGCGTTCTGACCCGACTCTGGCGCAGCCTTGGGAAAACCACTTGGCAGAATGCGAATCGAACTTGATGCAATCCGCAAAAAACATACTGCAACCCGAACATCGGGCCCTGAAAACGGCTGTGCTGGTGCTGGACGAATGCAACACGCTCAGCTTCGCCTCGGCGGTCGATCCGATGCGCGCTGCCAACCGCCTGGCGGACCGGCCCGCCTTTGACTGGGACTATGTGACCGCCACGGCGAACCCCGCGATGCTGACCAGCGCGTTGCAAGTGCCCGGCATCCCGCTTGCTCGCCTGCAAGGCTGCGACCTGATGATTGTCGTCGCGGGCTTCCAACTGGCCCGCCACGCCACACCAAGCCTGCTGGCCGGGCTGCGCCGCATTGCCGGTACCGGGGCGACGATGGCCGGGATTGACGGCGGCCCCTGGCTGCTGGCCGAGGCCGGGCTGCTGGACGGTCACCCCGCGACGACCCACTGGGAAGACCTGGAAAACTTCGCCACCCGCTTCCCCAACGTCGACGTGCGCCCTGACCGCTTTACTGTGTCGGACGGTCGCCTGACCTCGGGCGGCGCGATTCCCGCTGTCGAGATGATGCTGCACATCATCGCCGCCCGTCATGGCGCGGGTTTCGCCTCCCGTGTCTCGGGCCTGTTTCTGTATGATGGCGCGCCGGACCCCGGCACACCGCAAAGCCGCACCGGCGTTCCACATCGCCACACCGCGCTGACGGCAAAGGCGAATTCGCTGATGCAGGCATCCCTGGATGATCCCCTGCCACTGGCCCACATCGCAGACCAGTTGGGCACCAGCCCGCGCACTCTGCAACAACAGTTCCGCCTGCGCCTGAACACCACGCCGCAGGATCACTATCTGCAACTGCGCCTGGCCGAGGCCCGCCGTCTGGTCACCGACACCGACCTTCCACTGATGGATGTCGCGCTGGCCACCGGTTTTGCCTCGCAATCCAGTTTCGCCCGCGCTTTCCGCACCGCGCATGGTCAATCTGCCCGCGACCTCAGGCAAGAGCGCGCGCACCCCACCCATCACTGACCCGATCCAACTTCATCTGGCCAGAAATATCCCGGGGGAGGCACGCGCAGCGTGCCGGGGGCAGAGCCCCCTCGCCTCAGTACGGCATCGGGTGCGCCTTGTGGACAGCGTCCAGCTCGGCCAGCAACTCCTTTGACAACGTCAAATCCGCACCGGCCAAAACGTGTTCAAGCTGCGCGACCGTGGTCGCGCCAAAAATCGCCGACATCATGAACGGCCGCGAGCGGCACCAGGCCAGCGCCATATGTGTCGGATCCAGGTCATGCCGCGCGGCAACATCCAGATAGGCCGCGACCGCATCAAACACCCGGTCAGACTTGCGCCCGCCCAATTGAGGCGAAAGCGACATACGCGAGCCGCCCGGCACGACCCCACCCTGGTATTTTCCGGTCAGCAACCCGGTACCCAGGGGCGAGAACGCCATCAGGCCGACATCCTCATGTACGCTCAGCTCGGCCATGTCGGTATCGAACAGGCGACACAGCAACGAATACTCGTTTTGCACCGACGCCACACGCGGTGCGCCCGTCTGTTCGGCCAGTCTCAGCCACTGCGCCGTACCCCATGCGCTTTCATTCGACAGACCAAAAGCACAGATGTTGCCTTTGTCCACCTGAACCTGCAAGGCCTCCAGACACTCCTGCATGTTATCCAGAACGTCCGCGGTATTGTGGCCCGAAGGCGCATAATCCCAGTTTTGACGGAACATATAGCTGCCGCGATTGGGCCAGTGGAACTGGTAGAGATCGATGTAATCCGTCTGCAACCGCCGCAGAGACCCTTCGATGGCCTCGGGAATGGTTTTTCCCGTGATCGGCGCACCGTCGCGAACATATGACAATCCCTCACCCGAATGCTTGGTTGCCAGTACGAAATCCGCCCGGCGTGCCCTGTTGGCAGCATTCCAGTTTCCAAGAATTTCTTCGGTCCGACCAATTGTCTCTTTGGCGACAGGATTCACCGGATACATCTCGGCGGCATCCACAAAGTTGATCCCCGCATCCAGCGCCATGTCCATCTGCCGGTGCGCATCCGGTTCCGAGGTCTGCGATCCGAACGTCATCGTCCCGAGGCAAAGATCGCTCACGACAATCCCGGTGCGGCCCAGAGGCTTCATCTGCATCCTCAAATCTCCTGATAAATGGCACGGCCCGTCAGGCTTCGGCCTTCTTTTCCCACCGCCCGGATTCTTCCGACCAGTATTGCGCGGCGCATCCGGCGCCGGTCAGCGTCTTCCACTGCCCGCGTGCGTGCTGTACGGCCATGTCGTCATTGCCGTCGAACAGAATGCAAACCCGTTCCAGCGCCGACACCTCTTCGGGTTCGATCGGCGCGCCGTCCACCGCCATGACACACACCGCGCCGTTTGTGGCCTCGGCGCTGGTGGTCAGCAGGATCGGCTGCTCGGCGTCATGCGGCCCACCTTCGCGACCGTGCGGCAGGAACCCGTCCTCGGGGCCCAGCCACAGCTTTTCATCCAGCCAGTCCATCCGCGCGGGATCGGTGCCCCGCACGGCAATCTTCCACCCGGCCTGCCGCGCCTTGTCCAGCAGCACAGGCAAGGTGTGCTCCAGCGGCTGGCGGGTCAGATGGTAGAAATAGACAGCACCCATATGCTTACTCGAAATTGTCCTGCACGAACCGGCTCAGCGCGCGCACACCCCAGCCCGTGGCACCTTTGGGCGCATAGGATGTCTCGGACGACACCGAGGCCACACCCGCGATATCCAGATGAATCCACGGCGTATCCTCTTTCACGAAACGTTGCAGAAACTGCGCCGCCGTGATCGAGCCCGCCGGACGGCCACCGACGTTCTTCATGTCGGCGATGCGCGATTTGAGCAGCTTGTCATAGCCATCGCCCAAAGGCAGCCGCCACGCGCCTTCGTCCTCGGCCTTCGCCGATTTCAGGAAGGCGTCACAGAATGTGTCATTGTTCGAGAACACACCAGCATTCTCATGCCCCAGCCCGATGATGACCGCACCGGTCAGCGTTGCCAGATCGATCATGCCCACCGGTTTGAACCGCTCCTGCGCGTACCACATCACGTCGCACAGAACCAAACGGCCTTCGGCATCGGTGTTGATGATCTCGACCGTATCGCCTTTCATCGACTTGACCACATCGCCCGGACGGGTGGCATTGCCCGAAGGCATGTTCTCGACCAGACCGACAAGGCCCACCACATTGGCCTTGGCCTTGCGCTTGGCCAACGCGCGCATCGTGCCAGCAACAACACCGGCACCGCCCATGTCCATGGTCATGTCTTCCATGCCACCGGCCGGTTTCAGCGAAATGCCACCTGTGTCGAAAACCACGCCCTTGCCCACCAGGGCCAAGGGCGCATCGTCCTTGTCGCCGCCATTCCAGTGCATCACGACGACTTTGGACGGGCTGGCAGAGCCCTGCCCGACGCTCAGCAATGTACGCATGCCCAGTTCTGCCAGCTTGTCCTCTTCCAGAACTTCGACCTTAAGGCCCAGCTCCTGCATCTCGACAAGACGATCGGCAAATTCCGAGGTCGTCAGAACATTTGCAGGTTCATTGGTCAGATCACGCGTCATCCGCACGCCGTCGGCAATCGCATATAGCGGTGTAAACTCCGCTTCGGCCTCCGCGGGTTTCGAATGCCCGATCGTAATCGATCCGCTGCCTTCGCTGTCCTTGGTTTTGTGCGCGTTGAAATCATAACTGCGCAGCACCAAGCCAAGGGCCAGGTTTTCGGTCTGTGCCTGATTGCCGACCAACACCAGCATGTCCTGGCCACCCGCGCATTTGGCCAAAGCGGCACCGGCTTTGCGGGCCTCATCGGCTTCCGGGCGGCGCGGCAGCACCACGACGTCCAGCGCCTCGGCCGCCATCCCGGCCGGCCAGGCCATCGAGATGACATCGCCGGTCTTGGACTTTCCGAATTTCTCACTTTCGACAAGCCGCGCCACGGCGCCTTTCGTCAGGCGATTGGCCCGGCGCGCCGCAGGGTTCATTTTCCCGTCCGGCGGAATGATGATGGCCACCCGCCCTTCGGCCTGCGCCATCGCATCCAGATCAAACTCCTGAAAACGGACCGGTATCAGACTGCTCATTGCAAACTCCTCGAATTCTGTTCCCAAGACCTAGCCCGCGCCGCCCGACTTGACCAGATAGCAGTTTTCCCCGCGTTTCAATTGCAGTAAGGTCCCGCAAAAATAACCGGCAGGCTCGGGGGAGAAAGACGTGACACGAGAGGGCAGGCATACGCCGTCGCGCAGCAGGACATGCATGCGCGATTTCGGCCCGTTTTCCGGCGCAAAAGGCTTGGCGGGGGCACTCTTGTGATCCTCGACCGCTATTTCGCCCGCCGCTTTGTGCAGAGCTTTCTGGTCATCGGAGGTATTTTTCTGACCTTGATGATTCTCATCGATCTTATCGAACAGATCCGCCGATTTGACGAAGTCGACCTGTCCTTCGGCCAATTGCTGCACCTGACGCTTCTGAACACGCCGGCCGCCATCAGTGAAATGCTGCCTCTGCTGGTCATTCTGTCCACCATTGCCCTGTTCGTCGGGCTGGCACGGACGTCTGAACTCGTGGTGACCCGCGCCACGGGTCGCTCGGGTATCCGCGCGCTGGTTGCGCCGGCGGCGCTGGCCCTGATCATCGGCGCGCTTGCAGTGGCATTGCTGAACCCCATCGCCGCGGCCACGTCCCAGGAATTCCAACGCCTGTCTGATTCCTATCGCAACAACGGCAGTTCAGCGCTTTCGATCAGCAGCGAAGGCCTTTGGCTACGTCAATCCGCGGAAAACGGTCAGGCCGTCATCCACGCCCGGGGCACCTCGAACGGGGATACGCTTGGCCTGGACGACGTAACCATCATCACCTTTGCGCGCGACGGCAAACCCACCCAGCAGATCGTCGCCGACAGGGCCGTGCTGGAGGACGGAAACTGGGTCCTGTCGCAGGCCAAGATCTGGAATTTGCGGGATGGGCAGAACCCCGAAACCAGTTCGGTGGAGCATGAACGGCTGGAGTTGCCGACCTCGCTGACCCGGCAGCGGATTCTGGACACGCTGGGGCAACAGGATTCGGTATCTGTTTATGATCTGCCGCAACTGATCAAAGACCTGCGCGAAGCCGGGTTTTCAACCAAGCAGTATGAAGTGTGGTTGCAGGTGCAACTGGCCCGGCCCTTCTTTCTGGTCTCGATGGTCCTGATCGGGGCCGCTTTCACCATGCGCCACGTTCGGTTCGGCGGCACCGGAATTGCCGTGCTGACTGCCGTTCTGCTTGGCTTTGCCATCTACTTCGTCCGCAATTTTGCGCAAATCCTCGGGGAAAACGGACAATTGCCCACCTATATCGCGGCCTGGGCGCCACCCTTCGCCGCCATCCTGCTGTCCCTCGGCCTGCTTCTACACGCGGAGGACGGCTGATGCGGAGCATGATTTCCTTGCTGCTGACCAGCGCGATCGCGTTGTCGGCACCGACGGTTCTGGCGGCGCAAACCACGTCGGCTGAGCCTGACCCGCAAGCGGCGCAGTCACAGGCCGAACCCGCCCTTTTGGTTGCCGACAAGGTCTTTATCACACCCGACAGGAAACTGGTGGCCGAAGGCCATGTCGAAGCCTTTCAGGGCGATACCAAGCTGTCGGCCCAACGCATCACCTATGACCGGGAAACGGGCGAGCTGACACTGGAGGGCCCCATTCGTATTGATCAGGGGGGCCAGTCGACCCTTCTAGCCGATTCCGGCCAGCTGGACAGCGGCATCCAGAACGGCCTGCTGATCGGTGCTCGGATGGTTTTCGATCAGCAAATCCAGATTGCCTCGGTTCAGGCGAAACGGGCCGCGGGCCGCTATACGCAATTCAGCAAGGTCTCGGCCACTTCCTGCCATGTCTGCACCAATGGTAAGCCACCGCTCTGGCAGATCCGCGCCCGCAAGGTCACTCATGACCAGTTGGAACGGCAATTGTACTTCGAAGGCGCGCAGCTTCGGGTGCTTGATTATCCGGTATTCTATTTCCCCTATCTGCGCTTGCCGGACCCGACTTTGGATCGCGCGACCGGCTTTCTGGTGCCGTCGATCCGCAGCACCTCGCAACTGGGAACGGGGGTCCAGGTTCCCTATTTCTTCAAGCTGGGGGACCACAAGGATCTGACCTTGACGCCGTATCTGTCGGCCAAGACCACAACGCTGGGATATCGGTATCGTCAGGCGTTCGTGAATGGGCGCATTCAGCTTGAAGGCGCCTATACCCGTGATGACGTCCAGCCCGACCAGGATCGCGGCTATCTGTTCGCCGGCGGTTGGTTCAACCTGAAGAACGATTTCCGGCTGACATTCGATCTGCAAACCACCTCGGACGACGCCTATCTGGCCGACTATGGGCTGCCGGACCTGGACCGTTTGCGCAGTGAAGTCGCGCTGGAACGGATCAAACGCGACACCGCGTTCAAAACAAGCCTGATTCATTACAAAACTCTGCGTGACAGTGAAAATCAGGACGAAATCCCATCCCGCGTCTTCGATCTGAACTATGAAAAGCGGTTCTTTCCCAGCGCACTTGGTGGCGAGGTGCGGCTGGCCTTTGTCGGCCACGCTCATGAGCGCACCAGCGACGCTGATATCGTCGGCCGCGACCTGGCACGGGCCACTTTTGACGCCGAATGGCTTCGAAGCTGGACGTTTGCATCGGGCCTGCGTGCCGACGCGACGCTGGGCGCATCGGTGGATACGTTCAACATCCGTCATGACAGCAACTTTCCCAGCAATGTGACCCGCTCGACCCCGCGCGCGGCATTGACGCTTCGCTATCCGATGACCCGTCGCGAAAAGACCGGCGCCGTTCAGCTTCTGGAACCGATCGCGCAGATCGGATGGACCCATGTCTCGGACACCAATGTGCCAGATGATGAAAGCACGTTTCAGGAATTCGATCAGGGCAATCTGCTGGCCCTGTCCCGATTCCCTGCCGAAGATCAGCGCGAAGACGGTGCCACCGGGGTCATCGGCTTGAACTGGGCACGTTATGGTACAGGCGGACAGCAGGCGCTGGTGACAGTGGGTCAGGTGTTTCGGGCGGATGCCGACCCGAATTTCACCCTGACATCCGGCTTGCAGGGCACCACGTCCGACTTGCTGGTGGCGGGACAAGTCACCACGGCCAACGGTTGGTCGCTTGGCGGGCGTGGTCTGATCGACAGCGATTTCAGCTTCGTCAAAGCTGAGTTGCGCGGGGCCTGGGCCTCGGAATTTGCCGGCCTGTCCGGAAGCTATATCTGGCAGGAACCGGATCCGGCGGAAAACATTGCGGATGAAATCTCGGAAATCTGGCTTCTGGGCCGCTATCAGGTCGACCAGAACTGGCTTACGAATGCCGAGGCACGCTATGATCTGAACCAATCAGAACCAATCCGGCTGGGTCTTGGCGTAACCTACCAGAATGAATGTGTTCAGGTTAACATGTCCGTAAGCAGACGCTTTACTTCAACATCCACTATTGAGCCTTCGACAGAATTCGGCTTTACCCTATCGCTGACAGGATACGCCCTTGAAGGCGGTGGTAACACATACAAGAGAAAATGCAGTTGATATCAGGTTTCTCCAGGTTTCTTCGTTCCGGTTGGCACAAACCGGTCGCGCCGGCGCTGGCCGCCGTTTTCCTCGCTTTTTCAGCGCCGCAGGTCAGCGCCCAGAGTTTGTTCTCGCCAGCGATCCGCGTAAATCAGGACATCGTCACCTGGTACGAGCTGGAACAACGCCTGCAATTCCTGAATGTTCTGGGTCTGCCCGGCGGCAGTGAAGCTGACGTTAGGGAAGCCCTGATCGAAGAAAAACTGCGCAAACAGGCCATGCGCGAAGCAGGCGTCGAAGCAGCACCGGAAGCTGTTCAACTGGGTATCGACGAGTTCGCCTCGCGCGGGCAATTGTCCACCGAACAGTTCCTGCAACTTTTGGGTGAGGCGGGCGTCGACCCGGAAACTGTCCGTGATTATGTTGCGGATCAGCTGGCCTGGCGCGATTACATAAGCTCGCGCTACCTGTCACAGGCCCGCCCGACCGAAGACGAGATTGATCGCGCACTGGGACAGACCGGTGGCGGCGGCCTTCAGGTCTTGCTGTCCGAGATCATCATCCCGGTGAACCCGCAAACCGTGGCACAGACCGAATTGCTTGCGGAAGAAATCTCGCGACTTGAAACTATCGAAGCGTTTTCAGCCGCAGCGGCGCAATATTCCGGAGCGGCAACCCGCAACGAAGGCGGGCGACTGGACTGGCTGAATATCTCCAACCTGCCTCCTGCATTGCAACCGGTTATTCTTGGGCTCCAGAACGGTGAAATCACCGATCCCATCAGCCTGCCAAACGCCGTTGCCCTGTTTCAGCTGCGCGGGCTGCGCGAGGTGGCGACCGCTGCGCCGCCTATCTCCAAACTTGACTATGCGGCCTATTACCTGCCGGGCGGCCGCAGCGCCAACACCCTGTCGCGGGCTGCCACCCTGCGGGAAGAGATCGACACCTGCGATGACTTGTATGGCATCGCCAAGGATCAACCCGTCGAAGTTCTGGACCGTATCGAAGCCAGCCCGTCTGAAGTACCGCGTGACATCGCCGTAGAGCTGGCAAAGCTGGATCGCAACGAGGTGTCAACAAACCTGACCCGCAACAACGGACAGACGCTGGTGTTCTTGATGCTGTGCAACCGCACCCGCGATCTGGGCGAAAACACCTCGCGGGCGGATGTAGCGAATGCACTGGCGCAACAGCGGCTACAGGCCTTTGCGGCCAGCCTGGTAGAGCAGCTGCGGGCTGACGCCACCATTGTTCAGGAATGACTCGCCCGATTGCGCTCAGCTGCGGTGAACCGGCCGGGATCGGCCCTGAAATCGCGGCCAAAGCGTGGGCCGAGCTGCGCCAAACCTGCCCGTTTTTCTTTATCGGCGATGCCAGCCACCTGCCTGCTGGCACCCCCGTTGCGATAATCGAAACCCCTTCGGATGCTGTTGCAGTCTGTGATCAGGCCTTGCCCGTGCTGCACCTGAACTTCCCTGCCGCAAACATGCCCGGCCAGCCGGACCCAGCCAATGCCCCATCGGTGATCGATGCCATCGAAACCGGCGTCGACATGGTGAAAGCCGGGGCAGCGGCCGCTCTGTGCACCGCACCCATTCACAAAAAGGCGCTGATAGACGGCGCCGGGTTTACCTATCCCGGCCACACCGAGTTTCTGGCTGCGCTGTCGGGCACCCGCCGGGTTGTCATGATGCTGGCCAGCGACCAGTTGCGCGTTGTCCCGGCAACAATCCACATTCCCCTGTCACAGGTTCCCGCCGCGCTGACGCCCGACCTGCTGCGCGAGACGATCGAAATCACCGCGCGCGGCCTGCGCGACCAGTTTGGCATACAGCACCCCCGCATCGCCATAGCCGGCCTGAACCCCCATGCCGGAGAAGGCGGCAAAATGGGCCGCGAAGAGCTTGACTGGATCGCCCCAATGCTGGCCGATCTGAAACTGAAAGATGCGACCCTGACGGGCCCGCACCCTGCGGATACACTGTTTCATGCTGCTGCACGTGCCCGCTATGACGCGGCAATCGCAATGTATCATGATCAGGCCCTGATCCCGATCAAGACACTGGATTTCGACCGGGGCGTGAACGTCACCCTTGGCCTGCCCTTCATCCGCACGTCGCCAGATCACGGCACCGCACTGGACATCGCCGGGAAAGGCATCGCCAATCCAACCAGCCTGATCGAAGCTCTGAAGCTTGCCCAACGCATGGCACAAGGCTCTTGATCCTTCACCTGGCTGAAAATATCCCCGCCGGAGGCAAAAAATTTCTGGCGCTGCCCCTGCGGCCTGCGTCACGGTAATCGGATCATGAGTGCAATCGACAATCTTCCCCCTCTGCGCGAGGTCATCGCCACACATCAGCTCTCGGCGCGCAAATCCTTGGGTCAGAACTTCCTGCTGGACCTCAACCTGACCGCCAAAATCGCCCGTCAGGCCGGCGATCTTGCAAACTGCGACGTATTGGAAATCGGCCCCGGTCCTGGCGGCCTCACCCGAGGGCTTCTGTCCGAAGGCGCGCGCAAGGTCGTGGCGGTCGAAAAAGATACCCGTTGCATCGCCGCCCTGAACGATATCGCCGCCGCCTATCCCGGAAGGCTGGAGGTCATCAACGATGACGCGCTCGAGATCAACCCGCTCGAACATCTGACCCCGCCAATCCGCATCGCGGCCAACCTTCCATACAACGTCGGCACCGAACTGCTGGTGCGCTGGCTGACGCCCCCGGAATGGCCCCCTTTCTGGCAGAGCCTGACGCTGATGTTCCAACGCGAAGTGGCCGAACGCATCGTGGCCCAGCCGGGCAGCAAGGCGTATGGCCGCCTCGCCATCCTTGCCCAATGGCGGGCCGAGGCGCGCATCGCCATGTCCCTGCCCCCCGGCGCCTTCACCCCGCCGCCCAAAGTCTCCAGCGCGGTGGTCCACCTGACCGCTCTGCCCGAACCGCGCTATCCTGCTGACGCCGCGACCCTGTCGCGTGTGGTGGCCTCTGCCTTCAATCAACGCCGCAAAATGCTGCGAGCGTCTCTGAAAGGCATCGCCCCTGATATCGAGGATCGCTTGCGGGCCGCAGGTATCCAGCCCACTGAACGGGCCGAGCAGGTTCCGCTTGAAGCGTTCTGTGCTCTGGCGCGCGAAGTCCAGAACCCCTGATCACAAAAAAAGCCCCGAGGCTTGACCTCGGGGCTTTGCAATTTCTGATGCCGGCTTTATTCAGCCGCTTCCGGTGCGTCACCATCCGTTTTGGGTGCGTCTTCGGCCGCGGGCGCCGGTTTGGGCTTGCGCGCCCGTGGTTTGCGCGCAGGCTTTTCCTTCTTTTCCGGCGCAGGAGCTTCGGCGCCCTTGCTTTCCGGTGTCTCGACCAGCCCGCTTTCCGGAGCAGCATCCGGTGCGGCGAAATCCATCACGTCCGGCTGTGGCGCTTCGGCGGGATCGGCCTGTCGGGCCGCTTCGCGTTCCTGGCGCTCGGCGCGCTCACGATCACGCTCGGCCTGGCGTTCGCGGTTCTGGCGCTCCTGCTCTTCGCGGCGCGCTTCAATCTCGCGCTGCGCCTCACTCAGCATGCGCAGATAATGCTCTGCATGCTGCTGGAAGTTTTCCGCAGCGACGCGGTCGTTTGCCAACTGAGCGTCACGCGCCAGCTGATTATACTTATCAATGATCTGCTGTGGCGTGCCACGCACTTTGCCTTCAGGACCCGAGCTGTCAAAAACCCGGTTTACGACGTTACCGCCGGAAGGACGATTGCGGTTGTTCTTGGCCCGCGAGCGGGATTTGGAAGATCTCATCTTACTTTACGTCAGCCTTATCAATGCGCTGTCGCTCAACCCGCTTTTTGCACTGCTCTGAGGCGTTTGCTGTGACGGGACGTCGACTTTTTGGGCTTGGCGTCAGGGGTGCGCTGCAACAGCGTCAACCTCGCCGACTAATCCTGAGTAAACATGTCCTGACCGTGCAGACAAGAGGAATCTCGAATTTTCACACGCTTTTTTACTCGGGGCAGCGTTTTTTGGCCTCAGACAACAGTATCAACCCGGCATCCTTGCGCCGACAACGCGGTCACGCCCGTCCAGATCGGGGATTACGCAAATATCCGCCAATCCCGCCGCATCAAACAAGGCAGACACCAGATTTGCCTGTGTCGGGCCGATTTCCACAAGTATTCGCCCGCCCGGCAGCATGAAATCCGGGGCCGAGGCCGCGATCTGCCGGTACGCGCCCAGCCCGTCCCCTTCATCGGTCAGCGCCATGCGCGGCTCATGCTCCCGCACTTCGGGCGAAAGATTCTCCATTTCGGTTACGGAAATATACGGCGGATTGGAAACAATCAGGTCAAACTGACCTTCAATGTTTTCAAACCAGTTTGACTGCACGATCTCTACCCGCCCCTGTACTTGGTGGAGCACAGCATTGGCGCTGGCCTGAAGACAGGCGGCTTCGCTCAGGTCGGCCCCAAGGCCCGAAGCGCTGGTGCGTTCCGCAAGCAGTGTAACCAGAATGCAGCCCGACCCGACGCCGAGGTCCAAAACATGGTCAAAGGGTTCGCTCAGTGCGGCCTCGATCAGGGTTTCCGTCTCGGGGCGCGGATCCAGAACATCCGAACTGACGCGAAACCTGCGCCCATAGAACTCGCGTTCGCCCAGCAGATGAGACACCGGCACCCGAATGGCGCGCAGGGAAACCAACTGGTCATAGCGTTCCGCGATTTCGGGCTGCAATTCTTCCGGGGCAATCAGTGTCACCCGGCTGGCTTCTATCCGTGCGGCATGGGCCAACAACAGGCGCGCATCCCGCGCCGGGTCATCCACGCCCGCGGCCCTCAAGCGCGCGGTTGCGGCCACCATGGCCTGCGCAGCCGTCTGCACCCCCGTCATTGCGCCATCTCGGCCAGCAACCGGGCCTGATCATCCGCCGTCAGGGCGTCAATCACTTCGTCCAGATCCCCCTGCATCACCTGATCCAGTTTATAAAGCGTCAGGTTGATCCGGTGATCCGTCATCCGCCCCTGTGGGAAATTGTAAGTGCGAATGCGTTCCGAACGATCCCCCGATCCCACCTGGCTGGCCCGGTCGGCAGATCGTTCGCTGTCGATCCGCTGACGCTCGAGGTCATAAAGCCGCGTTTTCAGCACCTGCATGGCGATCTCGCGGTTGCGATGCTGGGACTTCTCGGAGCTTGTTACCACCAAGCCCGTCGGAATATGCGTGATCCGCACCGCCGAGTCGGTGGTGTTCACGTGCTGCCCGCCTGCGCCGGAACTGCGCATCGTGTCGATACGGATGTCATTGGCGTCTATCTGGATGTCGACATCCTCGGCCTCGGGCAAAACCGCCACGGTCGCCGCCGAGGTATGAATCCGCCCGCCGCTTTCGGTTTCGGGCACGCGCTGCACGCGGTGCACGCCGGATTCGTATTTCAGCCGGGCAAAGACGTTGTCGCCCTTGATATGGGCCACCACCTCTTTGATCCCGCCCAGATCAGAAGCCTGTTCTTCGATGATCTCGAACTGCCACCCGTGGGCCTCGGCATAGCGTTGATACATACGCAACAGATCGCCCGCGAACAAAGCGGCCTCGTCCCCGCCGGTACCGGGGCGAATTTCCAGCATCGCCGGCCGCGCATCCGCCGCATCCTTTGGCAGCAGCGCCAGTTGCAGCGCGTGTTCCGCTTCGGGGATGCGTGATTGCAGGTCCGGAATTTCCTCTTCGGCCAACTCCTTCATATCCGGGTCGGCCAGCATCGCCTCGGCCTCAGCCAGATCTGCCACCAGCTGGCGCCAGGCCATGATCTGATCGACCACGGGTTTGAGGTCGGAATATTCCTTGGCCAACGCCGCAATATCACCGCCCGATGCGCCATCCGCCATGGCTGCTTCGAGGTATTGGAAACGCTGGGTGATCTGTTCAAGTCGTTCTTCGGGGATCATCCCGGCGGTGTCTATCATCCGGGGGCTTTGGTCAAGGGCCACGTCATGCTAAGCTTGCTGTCATGAAACGGATTTTGCTTGCCCTTTTGCTGACGTCCACGCCGGTTTTCGCCGATTACATCGGCCCCGACGGCAAGACCCGCGATTGCTATTGCACCGACACGTCCGGGTCCCGCATCGAATTGGGTGAGATGATCTGCCTGCAAGTCGACGGCCGAATGTTCACGGCGCAATGTCAGATGTCCCTGAACGTGCCCATGTGGCGCGAGGTGCAGGAAGGGTGTTTGTCGTCCGGGTTGCAGAGCGATCCTGTTGACCACTTTGACCAGGATGAGGCGTCCTGAGCGCCGGCAGAACGGTTACATCTGCTCCAACCACCCATCTACACGCGCCTTGTTTACCCCGAAATCCTTGCGGCCATATCGCAGGCGGCCATGGATGCGCAGCGTGTCGCCGTTCTGCTGAACAGTGGTATAGTCGGGAAAGCCGAACCATTTCGTGCGGGTGACATAGGTGATCATCCCCTCATCGACTGAACCCGCCAGTACCGAGGTACGCGGCGTGGCGCGGGCGATCTGGTCAAGGCGTTGCAACCCGTCCGGGCCGGTTTCGACAACGCGCAGAACGCCATCTGGCAAGTCCTGATCATCCGCGGCCACAGGCGCGATATGCCATTGGGCCGGAGCAGACGGGGCCAGCCGGATATATGCGCCCAGCCCGAGCACCAGCGCGATCACTGCCCACAGAAACATATTTCTCATCCCGCGTTACCCTTTCGCAGAAATCGTAAGCGGATCAGGCGCCGGGGCAAGCCGTTCCGGGCCGGTTTACCGTGACGTCACACCCGGTAGGATGCACAGCATTTCATAGATCAGGTTGGCTGCCGTCAGGGCCGTGTTGCCGGATGGGTCATACGGAGGTGAAACCTCGACCAGGTCACACCCCACCATATTCACGCCCTGCAACGCGTGGATCAGTTGCAGCGCCTGCGGCGTGGTCAGCCCGGCAATCTCTGGCGTCCCCGTGCCCGGTGCAAAGGCCGGATCCAGGCTGTCGATGTCATAGGTGACGTAAACCGGATGATCCCCGATGATCTTGCGGATCTGAGAGCCGATCTGCGTCAGGTTCTGCTGCCACAACTCCCAGGCCGGGAACTGGCGGAAGCCCCAATCCCTGGCCTCGGTGAAGTCCGAAGCCGCATAGCCCGATCCGCGAATGCCGATCTGAAAGGTCTTGTCGGGGACGATCAGCCCCTCTTCATAGGCGCGGCGGAAGACGGTTCCGTGGGTCTCTTTCTCGCCGAACATCTCGTCATTCACATCCGCATGGGCATCCACATGCACCAGGGCCACCGGCCCTTGTTTTGCCGCAATGGCCCGCAGGATCGGGAGGGTGATCGAATGATCGCCCCCCATCGCCACCGGGGTCACGTTCTTTGCCAGGATTGCATCATAGCTTTCCCTGATGATCCTCAGGCTGTCTGCCAGCGAGAAGGTGTTGATCGCCAGATCCCCGATGTCGGCGATTTGCAAGCTGTCGAACGGAGCCGCCGAGGTGGCCATGTTGTAGGGCCTTATCATCGCGCTTTCGCTGCGGATCTGTTTTGGTCCGAACCGGGTGCCCGACCGCCACGAGGTGCCGATATCCATCGGAATTCCCAGAACCGCCACATCCAGCCCCGCCAGCGAGGCCGCCTGCGGCAGGCGCATAAACGTATTCGGCCCCGAGAACCGCGCCAGATCATTGCCGCTGACCGGTTGATTGAATTCAGTCATGCGCGTTTTATCCCCATCCCTTCAACTTTCTTTACCCAGCACATACCGGAAGTATGGCTAACCAATGGTTAATACGCATCCAAACGGTTATGTTTTTGCCAGCTTGTTCCAACCCAACAGGCAGACAATCTGCGTTGCCACATGGGCACCCGCAATCGCCGTGGCGCCGGATGTATCGAACGGCGGAGACACCTCGACCACGTCGCCGCCCTTGATGTTGATCCCGGCGATGTCGCGCAGGATGATCTGCGCCTGAATGGAACTCAAACCACCCCAAACCGGCGTGCCGGTGCCGGGGGCAAAGGCCGGGTCCAGACCGTCGATGTCGAAACTCAGATAGACCGGGCTGTCGCCCAGAATGCCCTTGATCTTCTGGGCAACGGCAGCGGGGCCGGATTCGTAGACCTCGCGCGCGTCGATGATGTTGACGCCCAGCGTGTCCTCGTTGGTGGTGCGGATCCCCACCTGGACTGAGCGTTTCGGGTCCACGATCCCCGACTTCACCGCCTTGTAGAACATGGTGCCGTGGTCAACCCGGCTCATGTCGTCATCGGCCCAGGTGTCGGTATGGGCATCGAACTGCAACAGCGACATCGGCCCGTATTTCTCGGCATAGGCCTTGAGGATCGGAAAGCTGATATAGTGATCGCCCCCCAACGTAACCGAGGCCACATCCGCCGCCAGAATGGTGCGGATATGGTCGGTCAGCGTGTCGGGAAAGGCGGGGATGTTGGCATAGTCATAGGCCATGTCGCCGTAATCGATGATCGCCAGCTCGCTGAGCGCATCGAACGGCCAGCCATAGGGCGCATCGGGCGACTGCAGGGCGCTGGCCTCGCGGATCGCACGCGGGCCAAGGCGGGTGCCCGGGCGGTTGGTCACCGCCTGATCAAACGGCACACCGGTCACGGCGATGTCGGCGCCCGTCAGATCCTTGGTGTAGAGACGCCGCAGAAACGAGGTCGCCCCGCCAAAGGTGTTTTCATAGGACAGGCCTTTGAGGTCCGGGTTGGTGAATGCCTCATCCACCTGGTTTTTTGCGTCTTCCAGTGCCATTTCATTACCCCATCAGCCCAAGGGCTGCGCCTTTTCCACGATCCGTGCGAAGAACGATGCCCCCACCGGCGCGATATCATCATTGAAGTTGTATTTCGGATGATGCAGCCCCGCACCATCCCCCTGCCCCAGAAACAGATAGGCCCCTGGTCGCGACTGCAACATGTACGAAAAATCCTCGGCCCCCATGTCGCGCCCCATTGTGTCGACCACCCGCTCAGGCCCCGACACTTCGCGCGCGACGGTGGCGGCAAAGGCTGCCTTTTCAGCATCGTTGATCGTGGCCGGGTATCCCACCTGATATTCCAGCCGTGCCTCGACACCGTAAGACGCGGCCTGCCCCTGAACGATCTGCTCCATCCGCTCCATCACCATCTTCTGTACAGCGGGATCAAAGGTCCGCACGGTTCCGTTCAAATAGGCAGTATCAGGGATCACGTTGTTCACCGTTCCGGCATGGATCTGAGTGACCGAAACAACCAGGTCTTCCACCGCATAGTGGTTGCGGCTGACAATGGTCTGGATTGCCTGCGCAATGCCGCAGGCCGCCATGACCGGGTCGCGGGTCTGATGTGGCATGGCGCCATGGCCGCCGACCCCTTGAATATGAATCTCGAACGTATCCACCGCCGCCATGATCGGCCCCGGCGTCGTGTGGAACGTACCTTCCGGATTCCCCGGATCGTTGTGAATGCCATAGACCTCAGAGATATCGAACCGCTCCATGATGCCTTCTTCGACCATCACGCCCGCGCCGCCGCCCTCTTCTTCGGCCGGTTGAAAGATCAGGGCCACGCGGCCGCTGAAATTTCGCGTCTCGGCCAGATACCGCGCCGCGCCCAGCAGCATTGTGGTGTGCCCGTCATGCCCGCAGGCATGCATCTTTCCGGGGTTCTTCGATGAATACCCGACGCCTGTTTCCTCGGTAATCGGCAGCGCATCCATATCGGCACGCAGCCCGATCGTCGGCCCGTCACCCTGCCCGTTGATGATCGCGACCATCCCGGTCTTTGCGATCCCTTCATGCAATTCATCGACCCCGAATTCACGCAGACGCTCGGCCACAAACGCGGCAGTCTCAAAGCACTCGAATTCCAACTCGGGTATCGTATGCAGATACTGACGCCATCTGGTCATATCGGCAGAGAAATCGGCAATTCGGTTGACGACGGGCATCTGGGCTGGACTCCTGATCGGGACTGCGGGATGGATGCATCTGACACCGGAATGAAAGGGTTCGCAATGGCCGAAAATCCTCTGATCCATGACAGCGACGCTGGTATCGAGCGTCTGCTGGAAATCATGCGCCGCCTGCGTGATCCGCGAACCGGTTGCCCGTGGGATATCGAACAGGATTTCGCAACCATCGCGCCCTATACGATAGAAGAGGCTTATGAGGTCGCCGACGCGATCGAGCGCGAGGCCTGGGACGAGCTGAAGGGAGAGCTGGGCGATCTGCTGTTCCAGTCGGTCTTTCACGCACAAATGGCTGAAGAGGCTGGGCATTTCACCTTTCAGGACGTGGTGCGCACCATGTCAGACAAGATGGTCAACCGCCACCCGCATGTTTTTGGCGACGAATCCCGCGACAAGTCCGCCGATCAGCAGACCCGGGATTGGGAAACGATCAAGGCGGCCGAACGTGCGGGCAAGGAACAGAAAGGCGCGCTGGACGGGGTGGCCGCCAACCTGCCTGCCCTGCTGCGGGCCCATAAGTTGCAAAAACGGGCCGCACGCGTGGGGTTCGACTGGCCCGATGCAAGCCACGTGCTGGCCAAGATCACCGAAGAAGCCGCCGAGTTGGAAGAGGCGCGTGACAAGATGGACGCGGATGCGCTTGAGGATGAATTCGGTGATCTGCTGTTCGTGATGGTCAATCTGGGCCGCCACCTGGGTATCGAACCCGAAGCCGCCCTGCGCCGCACCAATGCCAAGTTCACCCGTCGCTTTGAACAGGTCGAAGCCCGGCTGGCCGAGCGGGGAAAGACCCCCTCGCAAAGCGATCTGGCCGAGATGGACGCGCTCTGGGACGAGGTCAAAACCGAAGAGCACCGCGCCAACGGCAAACTCCCGCCGGTGGACGCCATGGCAGCCCCCAGAAACGGGTAGACAAGCCATCCGACACTTGCGAGTGTCCCACCTTCAAGACCACCGGAGACGCCCATGCCCCCTCGCAAGATCATCATCGACACCGATCCCGGACAGGACGATGCCGTCGCCATCCTGCTGGCGCTGGCCAGCCCGGAGCACATCGAGGTTCTTGGCATCACGGCGGTCGCAGGCAACGTGCCCCTGGAATTGACCGCCAAGAACGCTCGGATCGTGTGCGAACTGGCGGGACGGACTGACATACCCGTTTACGCGGGCTGCGACAGACCGTTGAACCGCCCCCTTGTCACGGCCGAGCATGTGCATGGTAAGACAGGGCTGGATGGCCCGGACCTGCCCGATCCGCAGATGCCTTTGGCCGAGGGCCACGCGGTGGACTTCATCATCGACACCCTGCGCGCCGAAGAACCGGGCACCGTGACCCTTTGTCCGCTGGGGCCTCTGACGAATATCGCGACCGCATTCAACAAAGCCCCTGATATTGTTGATCGGGTGCAGGAAATCGTTCTGATGGGCGGGGCGTATTTCGAGGTTGGGAACATCACTCCAACAGCAGAGTTCAACATTCACGTCGACCCGGAAGCAGCTGATATCGTTTTCAAATCCGGAAGGCCGATTGTGGTTATGCCGTTGGATGTCACGCATAAGGCGCTGGTCACCAAACCCCGCAACGATGCGTTCCGTGCTCTGGGAAACAAAGTCGGACTCGCTGTGGCCGAGATGACCGATTTCTTTGAGAGGTTTGACAAGGAAAAATACGGCAGCGCGGGTGCGCCTTTGCACGACCCCTGCGTGACCGCCTATCTGATCCGGCCCGAGCTGTTTTCAGGCCGTCATGTGAATGTCGAAATTGAAACCGGGTCCGAACTGACCATGGGCATGACCGTCGCAGATTGGTGGGGCGTGACCGACCGCGCGCCCAATGCGCTGTTCATGGGGGACATCGACGCTGACGGCTTCTTTGACCTGCTGACAGAAAGGCTGGCCAGATTATGAGCGCCGCCCTGCGCCTTGCGCGCCCCGAAGACCTGGACCGCCTGATGGCGCTGGTCACCGCCTTCCATACCGAGGCCGGATTGACGCAAGACCCGGACCAGACCCGAAATGCTCTGACACCCCTGCTCGAGGGTATTCCCCATGGCTGTGTCTATCTGATCGGCCCCGGACGGGCGCCGTTGGGCTACATCATCCTGACCTTCGGCTGGTCCGTCGAATTCGGCGGCATGGACGGTTTCGTCGATGAAATCTATATCCGACCCGCTGTTCGCGGGCGCGGCATTGCAACCGAGGTTCTGCTGGCACTTCCCAAAGCTTTGTCCGAAGCGGGGCTGACTGCCCTTCATCTGGAAGTCGACCGAAACAACGAGGCCGCTCAGAAAATCTATCTGCGCACCGGGTTCAAACCACGCGACAGATATATGCTGATGAGCAAGTTGCTTTAACGAGACTCGCCGCGGAAGATATTGGCCGGGTTCATGTCCTGTACCGGGTCACTCGCCGAGACCTGGTCTCCGGTAATTGGGTAGGTTCCCGGACCCGCGCAGGCGGAAAGAACTGTGATGGACGTTGCTGCGATTATCAGAAGGAATTTGGATGCAGACATCGTGGTCTCCTTTCTGCAATGCATTCAGATTAGATCACGTGGCCGTGCTTTACTTAGTAACAAGTTCACACATAATGAGATTTTTGCATTCTTTTTAGATACAAAAAGGCTGATTCAATACGCCTGCGAAGCAGAGACCACTGAAATGATTGCGTAATCCGGATCACGTCTTTCTCGCGAAAAGATCGAAGATTTCTCGGAAACCTTCAACTTCAAGTGCAGGCAGGTACGGCAATCGTAAACCCAGAGAAGGATCGAACCAGAAAGGTTCAATCAAGGGTGGATATCACCTGAAGCCGTGTTTCCCGCCGCAACCTTTACCGCGATCGTCCGGAAGACGCCGGTTCAGGGCCCAAGAAACGCTTGGATCCAAGAGTTCCGAAGGGTCAACAGCACCAATTGATCCGTCACGCGGATTGCGGCACGGGCAGCGGAACGACCGCTTGGTGGATCAGAGACCGGAACTATAAGAAATGAGGGCCATTGGCCCCCATTCCATGCTTATTTCAGGATCGACGCGCCGGCGTATTCGGCCACTTCCCCCAGCGACTCCTCGATCCGGATCAACTGGTTGTATTTCGCCAACCGGTCCGATCGCGCAAGCGAGCCGGTTTTGATCTGACCACAATTAGTGGCAACCGCCAGATCGGCAATTGTGGCGTCCTCGGTCTCGCCCGAACGGTGCGACATCACGTTGGTGTAGCGCGCGCGATGCGCCATATCGACGGCGCGCAGGGTTTCCGTCAGCGAGCCGATCTGGTTCACCTTGACCAGCATCGAGTTCGCACAGCCGCGCTCGATCCCTTCGGCCAGACGCACAGGGTTGGTCACGAACAGGTCATCACCCACCAGTTGCACCTTGTCACCGATGGCGTCGGTCAGCGCTTTCCAACCCTCCCAGTCATCTTCGGACATGCCGTCTTCGATCGAGATGATCGGATAGTCATTGACCAGCGCTGCCAGATAAGCCGCGTTCTCGTCCGAGGTCAGGCTCGTGCCCTCACTCGAAAGAACGTATTTGCCGTCTTTGTAATACTCGGTTGCCGCGCAATCCAGCGCCAGGTGGATTTCCTCACCCGGCTTGTAACCTGCTTTTTCGATGGATTTCAGAATGAAATCCAATGCTTCACGGGTCGAGGCGATGTTGGGGGCGAAACCGCCCTCGTCACCCACACCGGTCGCCAAACCCGCGCCTGACAGTTCCTTTTTCAGCGTGTGGAACACCTCGGACCCCATGCGCACCGCTTCGCGAATGTTCGCGGCGGCGGTCGGCATGATCATGAATTCCTGAATGTCGATCGGGTTGTCGGCATGTTCGCCGCCGTTGATGATGTTCATCATCGGAACCGGCAGAACCCGCGCCGAGGTGCCGCCCACATAACGATAGAGCGGCTGGGTGGTGAAATCCGCCGCTGCCTTCGCCGTGGCCAGCGAGACACCCAGAATCGCGTTTGCACCCAGACGGCCTTTGTTCTCGGTACCGTCCAGCTCGATCATGGCCTGGTCAATGGCCACCTGCTCGGTCGCGTCAAAGCCCACCAGTTCTTCGGCAATCTCGCCGTTCACGGCGGCGACGGCCTCCAGAACGCCCTTGCCCATATAGCGTGCCTTGTCGCCATCGCGCTTTTCCACCGCCTCATAGGCACCGGTGGACGCGCCCGAGGGCACGGCCGCGCGGCCCATGGTGCCGTCTTCCAGAATCACGTCAACTTCGACCGTCGGGTTGCCCCGGCTGTCCAGAATTTCGCGTGCGTGGATGTCGATGATGGTGCTCATGAAGCCTGTTCCTGTGACTGCGGTCGGTTGCACGCGTCATAGCAGCAACCGGCCAAAAGTAAACCGGTTCCGTTAACGCTAACACGCATATTGCGGGACATTTAGGGCTAACAGTCCGCTGTTTGCGCCAACAGGGTCAGGCAGGGGCCAATTCGCGCGCCAGACGCCGTTCGCGGACAAAGGTATAAAGGCCCGAACCGATGATCAGGGTCGCCCCCGCCAGTGTCAGCACATCAGGACGTTCACCGAACACCAGCATTCCAGCGAGGATCGAAAACACCAGACGCGTGTACCGGAACGGCATCAGGGCCGAGGCTTCGCCCACTCTCATCGCAGTGACAATGCCGTAATACCCCAGAACGCCAAATCCGATCGCCCCCGCATAAGGGCCCGTTTGACCAGCTTGAACCGGCACGAAGGATGCCCCGGACATGACCATCAGAACCAGGCCGGCGACAGCAACCGCAATATAGGCCTGCATCGCAACAACGGATGAGGGCACGCGTGGGTCCAGCTTGCGGGTGATCAGATCGCGCGCGGCAATTGCGACCACGGACAACACCACAAACAGGGATTCCGGCCGAAAGCCCTCCATCCCCGGGCGGATGATCATCAGAACACCGACAAAGCCGACGCCGATCGCGCTCCAGCGGCGCCAGCCAACCTGCTCTCCAAGAAACAGGGCCGCCCCCATGGTGACGACCAGCGGCATGGCCTGAAACACGGCCGCCACGGTGGACAGGTCGATCAGCGACAACGCCGTCACGAACGCTACTGCACCAAAGCCTTCGGTCGCGGCGCGGATCAATGGCAGGGTTTTCCATGCAACGGGATCAAAGATCCGTTTGCGCGTGACCACTGACATCGTGGCAAACACGAGCCCGCAGAACACGCCCAGAAGCACCATGATCTGCCCTGTCGGCACAGAGCCGGACAGGAGCTTGATGAACATGTCCTCAAGTGCAAAGGCCGCCATCGACCCGATGAGCAGCAGGATGCCGTTTACGTTGTTCATATGCGCGTCCACAGGAAAAGGGCATGTCAGGTGCCGATACACGCACAACAACCTCAACCAACGGCATCTGGCAAGACAATTCCCGTCACGCCTGATGAATTAAAGTGAGGGGATCAATCGCGTTTCGTGATGGGTCAGTCCTTTTCCAGCGGGACGCCATACAGCTCCAACCGGTGCCCCTTGAGCTTGTATCCAAGCTTGGCGGCGATTCTTTCCTGCAAGGCTTCGATCTCGGGGTCGACGAATTCGATAACCTCTCCTGACTGCATGTCGATCAGGTGGTCGTGGTGATCGCGCTCGGCGTCCTCGTACCGGGCCCGTCCGTCCCCGAACTCGAGACGTTCCAGAATGCCTGCCTCTTCGAACAGTTTGACCGTGCGATAGACCGTTGCAATGGAAATGCCTTTGTCCACGGCGGAAGCCCGCGCATAGAGCTCCTCGACATCCGGGTGGTCGTCGCTCTGTTCCAGTACCTGCGCAATGACCCTTCGTTGACCGGTCATGCGCAGCCCCTTGGCTTCACAACGCCCAACAATCGTTTCCGACATGATGCCCCTCAGACTTGCTCGGATGTCTGTCTTAATATGTCTGCGCGCGTTTCGCTACAGAGATTTCACCTTTTGTGACCTTCTGATCTAGCGCGCGTCAGATCGGCCCAGACCGGCAGGTGATCAGATGCGATATGTGCCGGACGGGTGTCGTGAACACCGTGCGCCACGGCCTGTATTCCGCTGCCCAGCGCGATCCGATCCAGCGCACCCAAGGGCTGCGCGGCGGGAAAACTGGGTCTGGCGGGCAGAAACCGCATTTCGGGCGCCAGGTGATCCAGAACGGGCTGGCGTGACCATTCGTTGAAGTCACCGGCCCAAACTGTCGGCATCTGGTCCATTTCCCAGTCATTCCGCCGAATGTGCAAAATCTGCTGCCGCCGTGACGCTGGCAAAAGCCCCAGATGCATACCCATCACGCGCAGTGGTCCGATATGGGTGTCGAACTCGACCCGAACGGCCCCGCGCGGCTCCAGCCCCGGCAGTTCGTGATGCCCTTTTCGGCGCACCGAGATGCCCTCGCCCCGCCAGATCACCGCGTTGCCGTGCCAGCCCAGACTGCCTGCGCCGCCCAGATCGACGATCTTCCATCCCGCCTCGTCCAACATGAAATGCGGCAATGCCGCCGGGCGGGGCGGCAGGCGTTTGTCGGCCTCCTGCAACACAACGATATCGGCTTTCGTGTTTTCGATGACCTGCAAAATGCGTTGCGGCTGACGCCGGAAATCCAGCCCGACGCATTTCTGAATGTTGTAGCTTGCGATACGCAGCGTGGACGAAGTTTGCATGAGGCCATGACCAAGTGAATTGGCCCTAAAGTGCCATGCCTGACGCGAGGCGCAACCCCTCAGCTCGGTTTCCTGCCGCGGCAATTCCAATACGACACCCGCCCCCGGCAATCTGCCTGTTGTTTCGCCGAATGAACCCTGCTTCGCGTCAAAGCAAAGGTTCCGCTTGATCCCCGGCCCCGCAACCCTCTATCCCGATCCGGTGACGACATCGAAGCGCAGCGAAAGCGAGGCCAAGATGAGCCTGAGTAAACCCGACAACAGCACCCGGGCCAGTATCATACTGGTGATGGGCGGCGCGCTGTGGGGCCTTTACTGGATTCCGGTGCGGTTTTTCTTCGATCAGGGTCTGACCGGCCCATGGTCCGGGATCGTCATGTACTGCGCGGCCCTGATTGCGTTGATCCCCTTTATCTGGGCCGACAGGCACATGCTGGCCCGGCGGTGGCGTGATCTGATGCTCAGCGGTATGTTCACAGGGGCTGCATTCAGCCTGTATTCGATCAGTCTTGTCTACACCGACGTCGTCCGCTCGATCCTGCTGTTCTATCTCACTCCGATCTGGGGCACGCTTCTGGGCGTCCTGTTTCTTGGAGAACGCCTGAGCCTGATGCGCCTTGCGGGCCTGATCTGCGGGCTTGGCGGACTGTTTGTCGTGCTTGGAGGCGCCGGGTTTGTGCCATGGCCGCAAAACCTGGGCGACTGGCTGGCGCTGGCGTCGGGCATATGCTGGGCATTGGGCACACTGGGTCTATACAAGACTGGCAGCATGACCATCTCGGGTCAGGTCTTTGCCTTTGTCCTTGGTGCGCTGTTGCTGTCGCTTGTCAGCCTGTCGGCGCTTGGGGGCCAGGCGCTGCCGAACGTCACGAGCGAAAACGCGATCCGCATAGCGGGATATGCATTGCTGTCGGCCTTTTATGTCCTGCCCATGATCTACATGACCATCTGGCCCGCTACAAAGCTGTCCCCCGCAAAGGTCGGCCTGCTGTTGATGAGCGAGGTTGTCGTCGGCATCGCCTCGGCCGCGGCGCTGTCCGGCGAACCATTTGGCCTGCGGGAGTTTCTGGGCGCCACCCTGATCGTCAGCGCCGCGGTATTGGAAATCCTGCGAAAATAGACGCGGTCTGCGCGTCACGTCCCGCAAAACGTCGCATGGACCACCTCGCTTTCGGCCGGAGGACGCCTCAGGTCTTCCGCATCACCCTGATCTTCGTAAGGCCGCGCCAGAACGGCGTTCAACCGGTCGAACGGTGCGTAATCGCCCTGCACTGCCGCCTGGATCATCTGTTCGATCCGGTGATTGCGCGGAATGAATGCGGGGTTTGCGGCGGTCAACACGTCCAGCGGCGCTGCTTCGCGCGCCAAACGTGCGCGCCAACCCGCTTCCCAAGTGTCAAACGCTTCCGGGGCAAGGAACTGATCCCGCGCCATGCCACCGCCCAGCGCCCGGAAGGTATTGGTGAAATCCGCCTGCCCCTCGGCCATACGCTTCAGAAGGTCGGTGATCAGTTCCTGATCGCCCTCGTCCGCGGTTGCCAGTCCGATCTTCGCCCGGAACCGGGACAACCAATTCTGTTGCAGCAAGTCCGGCATCGCGTGGACAATCTCGGTCGCCTCTTCCACGGCAGCCTCTTTGTCGTCCATCTGCTGGATCAAGGACGTTGCCAACTGCGCGAGGTTCCACACCGCGATATCGGGCTGGTTCGAATAGGCATAACGACCCATCCGGTCGATCGAGCTGTAGACGGTGTTGGGGTGATACGTATCCATGAACGCACATGGGCCGTAATCAATTGTCTCGCCCGCGATCGAGCAGTTGTCGGTATTCATCACCCCATGGATGAACCCCACGCTCATCCATTGTGCAATCAAACCGGCCTGCGCATCGCGCACCGAACGCAACAGGCCCATCGGCCCTTCTGCATTGGGATAATGCCGCGCGATGGCATAGTCCGTCAGGCGCTTCAGGCTGTCCATCTGCCCACGCGCTGCAAAAACCTGAAAGGTCCCCACCCGCAGATGGCTGGATGCAACCCGGGTCAGGACCGCTCCGGGCATCGGACCTTCGCGAAAGACGGTCTCGCCCGTTTCCACGGCTGCCAAGGCACGTGTGGTCGGAATGCCCAGCGCATGCATCGCCTCGGACACCACATATTCCCGCAGCACCGGCCCCAGCCAGGCCCGGCCATCGCCCCGGCGGGAAAACGGTGTGGGACCCGAGCCTTTCAGTTGAATATCCCGGCGCACCCCGTCCGTTCCGACAGTCTCGCCCAGCAGCACCGCACGCCCATCGCCCAGCTGCGGGTTGTACTGCCCGAACTGATGCCCGGAATAAAGCTGTGCTATGGGTTCGGCACCTTCGGGAATACTGTTTCCCGCAAAGGCTTCGGCCATGTCCTCAACGTCTCCGGGCGAAATCCGCAGCAGCTTGGCCAGATCATCATTGAACGCAATCATCCTTGGCGCGCGCACGGGAATCGGTGACTGCCGCGCAAAGAACGCATCCGGCAGTCGGGCATAAGAGTTATCGAAGGGGATTTTCAGGGTCATGTCGTAAACATATCCCTCGGACGCATGAATACCATAGCGGATCACACCGGCCCGTGCATAATCGCACCCAAACACGAGGGACCACATGACCGCACAAGAGATTATCGATCGCTTGAACCTGCAACGCCATCCTGAAGGGGGTTGGTACGCCGAGACATGGCGCGCTGAAAACGAAGGTCGCCCCACCGGCACCTGCATCTACTTCCTGTTGCAGGCAGGCGAAAGCAGCCACTGGCACCGCGTCGATGCGACCGAGATCTGGCTGTACCACGCAGGCGCGCCACTGATCCTGTCACTGAGCGCGACGGATGAAGGCCCCGCCACAGATCATGTGCTGACACCCGATCTGTCGCAGGGTGCCCCGCAGTTGATCGTCCCGGAAGGCCATTGGCAAGCCGCCCGCAGCACGGGTGATTACACGCTGGTCAGTTGCACCGTCTCGCCCGGCTTCCAGTTCGAAGGGTTCGAACTGGCCGCGCCCGGCTTCGATATCCCCAAGGCATGACCGCTCACATGACGATCTCTGAAAAGGTGAGTTTACAGACAGTTTCCCATTGATCATTCTGTACACACAGCCACAGGCGACGGAGTAACGAGTGAGAATGAAGCAGGCCCTGCTGACTGTCTTGTTCTTGTGTCAAAGCGCAGCATTCGCCAGCGCAGAGCCCGCTTGCGCCGAGGCCCGTCTTGCATCCGATCTGACTGCGCCAGAGCTGATCGGGGAAGAACCGGCTGAAGATGCTGACCCGATCGTGACAGTCGAACCTGCGGTGCTGGTCTCCAGGCGCCCTGCCCTGCGGCCTTGCAAGTTCCGGCAATTCGAAGTGGGTCGTGAACGAATGTTGGAACGGGGCGCCGTGTGTGGTGACTGGACCATTCTGGGCGAAACACGCAAGCCCGTCGCGGGAAAGGCCCGCGGATGCGGGATCACGAACCCGGTTCGGGTTTACAGGATCTCTGACATCGCACTCAGCCAATTCTCATTGATGGATTGCCAGACAGCGGTCACGCTGAAAACGTGGATCGAAAACACGGCCAAGCCAGCCTTTGCCGATATGGGCGGCGGGCTGAAGGGGATGCGGATCGTTGGCCACTATGCCTGCAAGACCCAGAACAACCAGCCGCGCTCACGCATTTCGGAACACGCGCGCGGAAAGGCGATCGACATATCGACCTTCGTTCTACAGGACGGAACACAGATCACGGTCCGGGACGGGTGGAACAACGCGCAAGGCGCTGTATTGCGAAAGTTGCACGATGGCGCCTGCGGCGTGTTCGGAACCGTGCTGGGCCCGGACGCCGACCGTTATCACGTCGGGCATTTCCATTTTGACACAGCCCGCCGCAAGGGCGCTCCGGTGTGTCGATGAACCTTCGGGTTGCGCCTCTATTTGTCGCTTCGGCTTTTGATCAACACATTGATCAGAGGCACCAGCAGCGTCGCGGCCGATCCCAAAGGGTTCGATCCAATGCTCTTGACCGCCTGCACGACCTCTTTGGCCTCTGCGGTCATCTCCTCCAATTCGTCTTCAATATCCGCTATGGCCATATCGCGCACCTCGACGGCCGGGGCGACTTCGTCGTCGATATTGCGGCGCCTTGCAATCAGCACCATAAGCCCTGCGAATAGAAGGTTTCCAAAGGCCAACAGCGCCGCCGCCGAGGCTGGTGACATCGAGCTTTGAAGTGCCAAGAACAAGGAAGCATTCAAAAGCACCACCGCCGACAATGCCGCGATGCCCGCAATGCCCATCAGTATGGTCTGTTGCTGAACCACTCCAAGGCGGCGGCGTGCAATCAGACGTTCGGTCCGATAGATCGTAACCAGATTTTTGCTCAGTCTGCTCATAAGCCGCCTCCTAACCCTGCGCGCGCCCGACGACGTACCCCAGCGAAAACGCAATCAGCAACGCCGTGATCGGATAGTCTTTCTGCAACCGACCGAACTCCTCGACAACGTCATGCCCCAAGGACTGAACCTGGCTCAGGTCGATTCCGTGGTCTTCCAGCAGCTGCCGGATTTCATCCGACGATTTGGTGCCTTCAGGTGGATCTTCGGAACCCGCTTCCTTTTCGGCCTGCGCCTCCAACGTCGCATTCCGCTTCCGCAACTTCTCCAACTCGGCCTCGAGCTCTGCCTTGGTCGCCATACTGCCTTGCCCCTGATCCATCGGTCCGGGGCAATCGTCGCACAAAGAGTTGTTTTTTTGAACTGTTTTCCGGATCGCGCTATCCGACCGGGTCCATGGACACCGTACTGACGACCCCGCCACCGATAAGCGCCTGAACGCCTGTGGTTCCGGGGCAAGAGGTCGGCAACCCCCGCGCAACGCGCACCGCCAGATAGGCAAACGCCTGCGCCTCAAGCATGTCGCCGTCCAGCCCCACCGCCTCAACCGTTTCGACCGGGCAATCCAGCGACACGCGCAGCATCTCCATCAGCACCGGGTTGCGCCTGCCGCCCCCTGTGACCAACACACAGGACGGGGGTTTCGGACAGTGCTCCATCCCCTGCACCACAGCTGCGGCGCACATACCGGTCAGAGTGGCCACCGCGTCAGCGTCATTGAGTTCCTTGACCAGACCGATCATTTCAGAAAAATCGTTCCGGTCCAAAGACTTCGGAGGCATGCGGGAAAAATACGGCTCGGCCAGAAACAGCTCCAGCGCGCCCATTTCCACCGTTCCATCGCGCGCAAGCGCCCCGTCCCGATCCATGGGAAGCCCCAAACGGGCCTGCATCAGATCATCGACCGGCGCATTGGCCGGGCCTGTATCAAAGGCCAGCAGCGCACCGGGCGCTTCGGGGCCTTCGAACGTCGGGTCCACATAGGTCAGGTTGCCGACCCCACCCAGGTTCAGGAAACACAATGGCCGGTCCGCACCGAACCATTTGGCACAGGCAAAGTGAAAGAATGGCGCAAGCGGAGCCCCCTCGCCCCCCATCGCCACATCATCGCTGCGGAAATCCCAGACCACCGGACGCCCAAGGGCCTGCGCCAGCCCCAGCCCGTCACCGACCTGAAACGTACCGCGCCCGCGCGGCTCATGCGCCAGCGTCTGTCCGTGAAAGCCGATCAGATCCACATCCTCGAACTCGGACAGAGCTTCGGCATGGGCAATTGTCACCATCTCGGCCGCCGCATCGACCTGGGGTCCGTGCCACTGCCCCATTGCTGCCCGCAACACGTCGCGTTCCGCATCCGAATAGGCGCGGTATCCACTTTCCCCAAACCCGTAAATCGAATGCCCGTCGGTTTCCACCACTGCGGCATCAACCCCGTCCATCGATGTGCCGGACATTGCGCCCAAAGCCCGGAGCTTTCCGTGTTTCGCGATGGTCTGGCCCAAGCCTGCCTCCTGAATTGGCTGTGTCTTTCGCCGCGTCCGGGTCCGGGATTTCACCTTTGGGTTGCAGCCCGGTCAACGTGCCTTCTGTTGGGGCGCAAAGGCAAGCGTTCCGGACCGGCCCGGCAATTTTTTTCTCAGGGCGCGTGTCTGGATCGACACCCTAGACCACACCCCGCCCCCGAGGTGAAAAGGTGGCTTTTCCTCCCACGCGCTGCCGCCTATACAGTGCCCCGCAACATTAACCCAAAGGGCACGATATGACCTACCACCCCAAATCGGATTTCATCGCCACGATGATCGAGCGCGGCTTTCTCGCCGACTGCACCGATTATCAGGGCCTTGACGACGCGCTGATCAGTGGGTGCAAACCGGCCTATATCGGCTTTGATGCCACGGCCAAGTCGTTGCATGTGGGCAGCCTGATCCAGATCATGATGCTGCGCTGGTTCCAGAAAACCGGCCACCAGCCGATCACCCTGATGGGCGGCGGAACCACCAAGGTCGGCGACCCGTCATTCCGCTCGGATGAACGCCCGCTGCTTGGTCCCGAACAGATCGACGAAAACATCGCGGGCATCAAAAAGGTGTTCTCAGCCTATATCGACTATGACACAGAGGCCGAGAACAAAGCGTTGATGCTGAACAATGCCGAGTGGCTGGACGACCTGAACTACCTCGATTTCCTGCGCGACATCGGGCGTCATTTCTCGGTCAACCGGATGCTGAGCTTTGAATCCGTGAAATCCCGACTGGACCGTGAACAGTCACTGTCCTTTCTCGAATTCAACTACATGATCCTTCAGGCCTATGACTTCCTTGAACTGAACCGCCGCTATGGTTGCTTGCTTCAGATGGGCGGCAGCGACCAGTGGGGCAATATCGTCAACGGGATCGATCTGACCCGCCGCGTGCTGGATCACGAGATCTACGGCCTGACCTCACCCCTGCTGACCACCAGCGACGGCAAGAAAATGGGGAAATCTCAGGACGGCGCGGTCTGGCTGAACGCTGACATGCGCTCGCCCTACGAGTTCTGGCAATTCTGGCGCAACACGACCGACGCGGATGTCGGGCGGTTCCTGAAGCTTTACACCGAAATGCCGGTGGACGAGTGCGATCGTCTGGGCGCGCTGCAAGGGTCCGAGATCAACGAGGCCAAGATCCGTCTTGCCAACGAGGTGACAACTCTGGCCCATGGTGCGCAGGCCGCGGCGAACGCCGAAGCCACTGCCCGAGAAGTGTTTGAAAAGGGGGGCGTGGGCGGGGATCTTCCGACCCTGACCCTCAGCGAGGCCGAACTGGGTGACGGCATGTCCATCGTGCAGATCATCGTGAAATCGGGACTGGCCAAATCCGGCAAAGAGGCCAAGCGCCTGATCGCCGAGAACGGTGCCAAGCTGGACGACGCGCCGCTGACCGATGCCGGGTTGTTGATCGACGCAAACGCCCTGTCTTCGCCGATCAAGCTGAGCGCCGGCAAAAAGCGCCACGCGCTGGTTCAACTGGGCTGACCCGGCAAGGCTGAAAGACACGGAATCGAAACGGCCACCGGATGGGGTGGCCGTTTTCCATTCGGTAAGCCGTGCTTATCTGCGATCTTTTCCACCGCCGCGACCGGGCCGGTCGCCTCTTTCATCATCGTTGGCGTTGTTTCCGCGGCCCGGGCTGCTGCCCTCGCCGCCATTGCCGTGGCCGTTGTTGCCCTTGCCACCGCCTTTACCTTTGCCGCCCTTGCCTTCGCCTTTGCCTTTTCCGCCTTTGCCTTCACCACCGCCGGACTCACCGCCGCCGCCGCCACCGGACTCACCTCCGCCGCCACCGGACTCACCTCCGCCACCGCCGGACGCACCTCCGCCACCGCCGGACGCACCGCCGCCACCGGATTCACCGCCGCCGCCACCGGATTCACCGCCGCCACCGCCGGATTCGCCGCCGCCACCGCCGGATTCGCCACCGCCACCGGGTGCGCTACCAGCATCGGCAAATCCAGACCCACCGGGTTCAGAGCCGCGGCTTTCACCACGATTTTCAGCCGAACCAGACAGGCTTGCCGTCGGCAAATCCGTCAGCAACGCGGCCAGCCCCGGGCATTGCGCCCCGGTCACAGTCAATGTTGTTTCAAAGTCGGACCGCTTTTGAAGCCTGTCCAGAAAACTCGGGGTTACCTGCACACAGTCGCACAACCCGGCATAGTCCCCCGCGCTGGCAAGATTTCGGGCCGTTTTCCAGTTGCAGGTTTCCGGTGCGGCGGCAGCACTGCCGATCATCACCATTCCAAAAACAGGGACAGCAATAACTGCGCCCAGCACGTGTTTCGTACTCTTTACCATAACAGATCCTCCTGGTGAAAAAACACACGACGGCTCAGAGTTCTTCGTTCACGAACAGGCGCGTTTTCGTGAAGTTGGGATTAAGATGTCTTGAGGATCTGCCAGCGCATCGGGGCGAATGATCTGGTCCGCCGACCAAGATCCCTCTTTCTCTAATATATGGACACTGGCCCCAAAATGCAGTTATTGAACAACTGTTCATATCCATGGGAGGAGATCACCATGCACCTGTCCACCACTGCCGCCCTCATCACCGGCGGCGCGTCCGGTCTGGGCGAAGCCACGGCACGCCACTTCGCCTCGGAAGGCGCACAGGTCACCATTCTGGATCGCGATGCGGATCGCGGCGCGCAGGTCGCCGCCAAGATTGGCGGTCATTTCGCGCAGACGGATGTGACCGACGAAGAGTCGGTGGCCGCTGCTGTGCGCCACGGCATGGACAAGATGGGCAAGATCACGGCCACGGTGAATTGCGCAGGTATCGCCTATGGTATCAAGACTGTCGGCAAGGATGGCCCCCACCCTTTGGATGCGTTCCAGCGCACGATCGACATCAATCTGGTTGGCACCTTCAACGTGTCCCGGCTGGCCGCTGCCGAGATGGCAAAGAATGACCCCGAACCAGATGGGGCACGTGGGGTGATCATCAACACCGCCTCGATCGCTGCGTTTGACGGGCAAAAGGGCCAGGCGGCCTATGCGGCCTCGAAAGGCGGCGTCGTGGGCATGACGCTGCCGATGGCCCGCGACCTGGCCTCGACCGGCATTCGGGTCATGACCATCGCGCCGGGCATTTTCATGACCCCGATGCTGGCGGGCCTGCCCGAAGAAGTGCAACAACAGCTTGCCGCCGACGTCCCGAACCCTGCCCGCCTTGGCGATCCGCATGAATACGGACGACTGGCCGGCTTCATCGTCGAGATGGGCTATCTGAACGGTGAGGTCATTCGCATCGACGGTGCCCTGCGGATGCGCTAGACCGGGGCTCATGACCGAGCGACAGAAAATGGAAGCGGGCGAGTGGTATTGCTGCCTTGACCCGGAACTGGATGCGCTTCGTGCCGAAGCGCGTCGTGCCGTTCATGCCCATAACACATGCCCGCCGGATGAACGTGGGGCCATCGCGCCTGAACTGGCAGCGCTGTTTGCAGGTGTTGGTGAGGATTGCTTTCTTGAGGCCCCATTTCACTGTGCCTACGGAATAAACCTGTCTTTGGGGGATCGCGTGTTTTTCAACGCAGGCTGCGTCGTGCTCGACACCGCGCCGGTGACAATTGGCAACGACACGATGCTTGGACCTGCGGTGCAGATCTATTGCGCCGAACACGCGAAAGACCCGGCCTTGCGCGCTCGGGGCCTTGAAACCGCCCACCCTGTCAGGATCGGCGAAAACGTCTGGATCGGCGGGGCCGCGATCATCATGCCGGGCGTTGCGATCGGCGACAACGCCATCATCGGAGCCGGTAGTGTGGTGACAAAAGACGTTCCGGTCGGCGAGACAGTCGTCGGAAACCCCGCCCGGCCTATCCGGCCCCACCCATAACCCTGTTCTGTCCCCAGTCCGCCAGGGCCTCAATCACCGGGCGCAGCGCCAGCCCCTTTTCGGTCAGACTGTACTCTACCCTGGGCGGCACCTCGGCATAGACTTTGCGTTTCACGATTCCATCTGCCTCAAGTTCGCGCAGTTGCTTGGTCAGGCTGCGCTGAGTAACCGTCCCCAACGCCCGGGACAACTCGTTGAATCGCATCGTGCCCCCAAGGAGGTGATAAATCACCAGCCCCTTCCACTTGCCCGATATCTGCTCCAGACCGGCCTCAACCGGGCAGCCTCCGCTGCAATCATATCTTTCAAACCGATCCACCCCGACCTCCTGCGTCTTTCAGTATACAAATGGTACCTATCTGCGTGAATGGAGCCTATATGCATGAATAGTGCGTACTTGCGAGTTTTGCTGGTGTGTCACATATCCCGGTTCATCGCAACTGAACCCTTTGAGGAGACACCATGGCCTTTACCATTCTCGCCCAAATCACCGCCCATCCGGGCAAGGAAGATCTTGTCCGCGCCGAGCTGGAAAAGCTCATCCCCATCACCCGTGCCGAACAAGGTTGCATCCAATACGACCTGCATGTGGACACAACCAACCCCGGTGTTTTCGCGTTCTATGAAAACTGGGAAAGTCGCGAACAGTGGCAGACGCATATGAACGCGCCTCATCTCGCGGCTTACATGGAGGCAACCGACGGTGCTTTGGCTGAATTCACGCTGAACGAAATGACACGGATCGGCTGATCAAGGTTTTGCAAAACCGGGGCAGTTACAGGGCTCCGGTTTCGTGCAACTAATACAATGCCGTCCATTTGGGGCCGCGCAGTTTGCGGTTACCCTGCTTCGGCCTTTTCTTCCAGGGTCAGCCACTCCTCTTCAACCGCCGACAGTTTCTCCTGCCGTTCCACCAGCGCCTCGGTCGCTTTCTGGAACTTGACCGGTTCGCGAGTGAACAATTCGGGATCCGACATCAGCTCTTCCAGCTTTGCGATCTCGGCCTCGAGGCGCGCGATCTCGGCTGGCAGCTTTTCAAGCCGGTGTTTTTCCGAGAATGACAGACCGGGTTTCTGCTGCGTCTCCTGCTTTGCTTTTGGCTTCGAAGCTTTTGCTTTTTCTTCTTTTTTAGCGACAACTTCCCCACGCTGCGCAATATAATCCGACCAGCCGCCGGCATAGACGGTCGCCCGCCCGTTGCCTTCCATCGCGATGGTCGTCGTTGCAACGCGGTCCAGAAAATCCCGGTCGTGGCTGACCAGCAGAACCGTACCGTCGTAGTCGTCAAGCAGCTCCTGCAACAGGTCCAGCGTTTCGACATCCAGATCGTTGGTCGGTTCGTCCAACACCAGAAGGTTCGAAGGTTTCGCCATCAACTTGGCCAGCAGCAACCGGGCCTTTTCGCCACCCGACAAGGATTTGACAGCCGCTCTTGCCTGCCGCTCGTCGAACAGGAATTCCTTGAGATATCCCACGACATGTTTGGGCTGCCCGCCAACCATCACCTGATCGGCCTTGCCGGAAACCCGCATATCCGGGTCGCCGGTCAGGCTGTCCCACAAGCTCATCTCGGGGTCCAGTTGCGCACGGGTCTGATCGAACACCGCGACCTCAAGATTGGTACCCAGCGACACCGAACCTTCGTCCGGCTCCACCTGCCCCAGAAGCATCTTCAGCAAGGTCGTCTTGCCGACCCCGTTCGGCCCGACAAAGGCCACACGATCACCGCGCTGCACCAGCAGATCAAAATTCCGAACGATCTGCTTGTCACCGAACCCTTTGGCCAGCCCTTTGGCCTCGATCACCTTGCGGCCTGATTTTGGCCCCGCCTCCAGCGTCATCGCAGCGGAACCCTGACGCTTGATCTGTGCTGCCTTTTCGGCCCGCAGCGCCTGTAGGGCCCGCACCCGGCCCCGATTGCGTTTGCGCCGTGCGCTGATACCCTCGACCGCCCATTTGGCCTCGGACTTGATCAGACGGTTCAGCTTGTGGCGCTGCTGATCTTCTTCTTCCCAGATCTTGTCCCGCCAGGCTTCGAACGCGCCAAAACCCTGTTCCTGCCTTCGGACCATTCCCCGATCAATCCACAGAGTCGCCCGCGTCAGTGCGCGCAAGAAGGCCCGGTCGTGCGAGATCAGCACAAAAGCCGCCCGTGTCGACCCAAGCTCGCGCTCCAGCCACGCGATGGCTTCGATATCCAGATGGTTGGTGGGTTCGTCCAGCAGCATCAGGTCCGGCGCCTCGGCCATCAGCTTGGCCAATGCCGCGCGCCGCCGCTCTCCACCCGAAGCCGTCTCAACTGCGCGTGAAGGGTCGAATTTCAGCCCCTCGCCTGCCCGTTCAACCTTGTAGAGTTCGCCGGGCTCCAACCCGCTGGACGCATAGTCGCCCAGGGTGGCAAAGCCCTCCATCGTCGGGTCCTGCTCCATATAGCCCACGGATTTTCCGGGCGGCACGACAATTTCGCCGCGGTCGGCCTCGACCAGGCCAGCCATCACTTTCATCAGCGTGGATTTGCCCGACCCGTTGCGCCCAACCAGCGCCACGCGGTCACCGGGCTGCACCACCAGATCCAGTTCGGAAAACACCGGTTCGCCCCCGAAAGTCAGGGATATGCCGGACATCTGCAACAAAGGAATTCTCGCCATGCCCGCCAGCTAAACCGACGGCCACACTGCGTCAACGCCCTGTCTTCACCTTTTCGGAAATACTCATCTTAACCGGCCAATGCCCGCAGCAGGCGTTTTCGGGCCGGAGGAATCGCCCCGATTTCAAGCCCGGTGAACACATGCAACGTGTTCATGTGGCGATCCACAACGGCGTGATCACTCACCCAACCACCCATCATCAGATAGGTTCGCAACAGGGGCGGCATGCGCGACATTGCCTTTTTCGCGTCCGGTCGGCGCCGCAGACGTGCGGCAAAGCGGAACACGTCCGGAGCCTTGACCCGCGGCAACCACCGTTTCGGGGCCAGGTGGCGATGCTTGAGCATTGCAAAGGCATCAAGGTATCGCCCGGTTTCGGTCCCGGCAAAGGACGAACATCCAAACAGCATCTCGACATTGTGCTGATCGACATAGGACGTCATTGCCCCCCAGGCGACGCGCAGAATGTCGGGATCGTTCAGTTCCGGATGAACGCAAAACCTGCCCATCTCGACCATGCGGCCACTGAACCCCGCCAACGAGCTCAGGTCGTAGAACTGCGCTGAATAGCTGCGTCCGATTTCACCACCATGCTCCATTGTCAGCATCCGAAAGCAGCAGACCAGCCGCCCGGCGGATCGCATATCTTCAACCAGGACATGACTGCATTGCCCGTCAAAAGTGTCAATGTCCGGTTTCCGGGTGCCAAATGCCAATGTCCGCAGGTTTTGTGCGGCCCTGACATCCTCGGCCGAATCCGCCAGACGGGCGTTATAGCGCCCTTTGCTCAACAAAACTGCCGTCGCCACGGTCGCGTCCTCCACGGGTGCCGACCCACGGGCGTCGGCACGACACCTTTAGCACAAGACATGTGACTGCCTTGTGACCATCGCAAGGTTCCGGCGCGATCAGTTGGCGCCAGGAATATTGGCCGGGTTGAAGTTACCGATATTGCCCAACAGCTGCCGCAGGAAGCCTTTGTCCTGAACGTTGGAGTCGGTCACGCGGCGTTCCAGCGGAATCACGATGCCGTCTTCCAGGCCAAAACGCTCGATGTTTCTGACGACTCCACGCTGATCAAAGCTGATGGCGACCAGTTCGCGCGCCACCACTTCGGGCCGTTTCGGGCCGTAATGGCGCACCCGCGAGCGGACATAGTAATAGCCCGAATCCCGCACGACACCGGACGCACCCGGTGCGCCGATGGCCTCTTCCACACTGTCACGCGTATCCACGCCCACTTTGATTTCGGCCAGTTCCTCGGCCGGAGGCACATAGCCGTGATTCTTGTAGATCGGCGTACAGGCCCCGGCCACAGCCAGACAGGCAACAAACACAAGCGATTTCGTCGCTGGTTTCAACCGGTTCAGTACCTTCAACATGCACACCCTCTTGCCTTGGCCTCTTGCGGCTTCTATCCGATTACAGAAACCGCTGCCACGGTTCAACACATAGAAAGGCTCACGAATGGGCAACGTTACATCATTTCGGGTGGCTGACCTGCCCCAGAACGCCCCGACACCCTTTGAACTGCGCCCCGCAAGCGCCACATTGGATGAGATCAGGCAGGATCTGGGGCTGCTGGGGCTGCGCAAACTCAGCTTTTCCGGCGAGCTTCGCGCACAGGGCAAGCGTGACTGGGTTCTAAACGGCAAACTCGGCGCAACTGTGATCCAACCCTGCATCGTGACGCTCGAGCCGGTCACGACGCGGATCGACATCCCCGTGCATCGCACCTTTCTGGCCGATTGGACCGACCCGGATGAACCCGAGTTCGAAATTCCCCAGGATGACGAATCCGAACCTTTGGGCCCGGAAATCGACCCCGCATCGGTGATGATCGAGGCGCTGTCTCTGGCCCTGCCGCAATACCCGCGCAAGGAGGGTGCGGAATTGGGTCAGGCAGACTATACCGAACCCGGAAAACAGGCGATGACCGACGAAGACGCCAAACCTTTTGCCGGATTGGCGGGATTGCGCGATGCGCTCAAAAAAGACGAGTGACAGAGCGCAGATTTCCTGTCATAGCAGGCAGTCAGAAAAATCGCTTGAACATACCGAGAATCGCAGTATTTTCGCGCGCTCATCGGATTTTGGGTTGGACATTGCGGGGCCCGTCGCCTAAACGCGCGTCAAACCACGATAAACGAACTACGAAACCCGGGTCGGCAGCGAATCTGCGACCCCTAGTCAGACAAAGGTTGAGACCATGGCCGTCCAACAGAACAAAGTTTCCAAGTCGCGTCGCAACAACCGCCGCGCACACGACGCTCTGGTTGCTGCAAACCCGAACGAATGCCCGAACTGCGGCGAGCTGAAGCGCCCGCACCACGTTTGCGCATCCTGCGGCCACTATGATGATCGCGAAGTCGTCGCACAGGCCGACGAAATCGATCTGGACGAAGACGCAGCCTAAGCCTGATCGAGTGCAGACCAAGGCATGACTGAACAGCCCACGCACGCCGGACGGATCACCATCTCGGTCGACGCTATGGGTGGGGACGCGGGTCCCTCGGTCGTTGTTGCCGGTCTTGCGAAATCGGCCGACAAGAACCCGGATATCAGGTTCTTGTTACACGGGCCCGAACAGGTATTGCGCAAGCTTGTCGCCAAACGGCGTGTCCTTGAGGGGCGCGTCGTTTTTCGTGATTGCCCCGGTGTGGTCACGATGGAAGACAAACCCAGTCAGGTTGTGCGCAACAGCAAAAAGACCTCGATGTGGTCCACGCTGGAAGCGGTACGCCAGGGCGAAGCCCATGGCGCGGTTTCCTGCGGCAATACCGGTGCGCTGATGGCCCTGTCGATGATGCGCCTGCGCAAACTGCCGGGCGTGAACAGGCCGGCCATCGCGATACTGTGGCCCTCGCGCAACCCTCAGGGGTTCAACGTGATGCTGGATGTCGGCGCCGATGTGCGTGCCGACGCCAAGGACTTGCTGCAATACGCGCTGATGGGCGCCTCTTACGCGCGCAACGGTTTGGCCCTGAGCCGCCCCCGGATCGGACTGCTGAATGTCGGCACCGAAGAACACAAAGGGCGTGCCGAACTGAAAGAAGCGCACTCGATGATCGCGGGATTCGCAGAGCAGGCGAATTTCGATTTCGTGGGGTTCGTCGAAGGCAGTGACATCCCGGGTGACAAGGCGGATGTCATTGTAACCGATGGCTTTACCGGCAACGTCGCGATCAAAACCGGCGAAGGAACGGCAAGCCTGATCGGCGACCTGCTGCGGCAGGCCTTCAAATACTCTCCCCTATCCCGATTGGCCTCGATTCTGGCCATCACGTCGCTGAACCGTTTGAAGAAGCGGATCGACCCGCGGCGCGTGAATGGTGGCGTGTTTCTGGGGCTGAACGGCACCGTGGTGAAATCCCACGGCGGCGCTGACGCGACAGGCGTGTCAGCTGCAATCAAACTGGCCTTCACCCTGGCGCAGTCCGGCTTTTCCGAAAAATTGGCTGCGCGGGTTGCATCCACTGCCCAGCTTGCACAAGATGCCGCGCAATCAGTGCCGCAGACAGATAAATAACAAAAAAGGCAGTACCGGAAAATGGCAGGCCGTTCAGTTGTAGCAGGTGTCGGGCATTATTTGCCCGAACGCGTTGTTCCCAATTCCGAGTTTGAGAAAACCCTGGACACGACCGACGAATGGATCAAGACCCGCTCGGGGATCGAACGCCGCCACTTTGCTGCCGAAGACGAGACGACATCCGATCTGGCCACCAAGGCCGCCGAAGCCGCGCTGGCCGACGCAGGTCTGACGGCGGATGACATTGATGCAATCGTTCTGGCGACTTCAACGGCGGATCTGACATTTCCTTCGGCCGCCACCATGGTTCAGGCTCGGTTGGGCATGACCAAAGGCTTTGCTTTCGATGTTCAAGCTGTTTGCGCCGGATTCGTTTTTGCACTGTCCAACGCAAATGCGCTGATTGTTTCCGGTCAGGCCAGGCGTGTGCTGGTGATCGGGGCCGAGACTTTCTCACGGATCATGGACTGGACCGATCGGTCCACCTGCGTTCTTTTCGGCGATGGCGCCGGTGCGGTTGTGCTGGAGGCCCAAGAGGGCACGGGCACCGCCGAGGACCGCGGTATTCTGGCAACCGACCTGAATTCGGACGGGCGCTACAAGGACCTGCTCTATGTCGATGGCGGCGTTTCGACCCAATCCACCGGGCATCTGCGCATGCAGGGCAATCAGGTTTTCCGACATGCCGTTGAAAAGCTTACGAAAACAGCAGAAACAGCGTTGGAACGAGCGGGGCTGAGCAGCTCGGACGTGGATTGGATCGTGCCGCACCAGGCCAACATCCGGATCATTCAGGGCACCGCCAAGAAAATGAACTTGCCGATGGAAAACGTGGTTGTGACCGTTCAGGATCACGGAAACACGTCGGCCGCATCCATTCCACTGGCCCTGTCCGTGGGCAAGCAACGCGGACAGATCAAACCGGGTGATCTGATCGTGACCGAAGCCATTGGCGGCGGTCTGGCCTGGGGCGCAGTGGTTCTGCGCTGGTGACCGGCGCAAACCGGCTTACACAGCCGCCCGCAATTCATTGATATTGACAGCGAATTTGCCATACCCATATGCTTCAACAGCAACAGGGGAATTAGCATGGGCGACAAAACACTGACTCGAATGGACCTGAGCGAAGCTGTCTTTCGTGAGGTAGGTCTGTCACGAAACGAAAGTGCGCAGCTGGTTGAAAGCGTTCTGAACCACATGTCCGACGCCTTGGTGCGTGGTGAACAGGTGAAGATCTCGTCTTTCGGTACATTCAGTGTTCGCGACAAGACCGCCCGTGTCGGTCGCAACCCCAAAACCGGCGAAGAAGTCCCGATTCAGCCGCGCCGTGTACTGACTTTCCGCCCGTCGCATCTGATGAAAGATCGCGTCGCCGCAGGGAACCGCAAGTAAGTTCAGGACGTCCAGGTTATGAGTAAGTCCCCCGATGCCTTTCGCACCATAAGCGAAGTTGCGGACTGGCTCGGTGTTCAGGCTCATGTTCTGCGATTCTGGGAAAGTCGATTCACTCAGGTAAAACCCGTCAAACGCGCAGGTGGACGCAGGTATTATCGGCCCAACGACATGCGTCTGTTGGGAGGAATCAAGAAACTGCTCCACGAAGACGGTATCACGATAAAAGGTGTCCAGCGTATCCTGCGCGAACAGGGCGTCGCACATGTCGCGGCGCTGTCCCCTTCCCTGGATGACCCTGGCCCCGCCCCGATTGAGGCCGTTCAGGACACCGTAGTACCGTTTGAACCTAAGCCTGCAACCGCCACGGAACAGATTCGAATGGATCTGGGCGAACCGTCCGAGCAATCCGTCAAGGAAGGCGCGCAGGCCAACGCGCGTACATCTTCTGCGTCACAGCCGGAGCCAGAGCCCGAACTGGATGCCGCGCCCTTGATGGGGGGAATAGCGTCGCTTGCGTGGAATCAGACAGATTTTGATGACGACCTGTTGCGGCGCATCGCTCCGATTGCAAAAGATCTGCGCCGCTGGCTGGACCGTGTCGAAACACAGGCGACGGGTTAGGACAAAAGGCATTGATTTCCTCTTGCCCCTGCCGGGAAAATCTTTATGAACACCCCAACGTCGGGCTATGGCGCAGCCTGGTAGCGCGTCCGTCTGGGGGACGGAAGGTCGCAGGTTCGAGTCCTGCTAGCCCGACCAAATTACACCGACGTTTATGGCACAAAGGCCAGATCCCGCTCTGGCACCAGGGGGGATCGAGATGACAGGTGTTTGCCCGAACCAACAGCTTGAGGCGATGATCGCGCGCGGTGAAATCACCGCCGACCCCGAGGTTCTGCCGGCGCAGATTCAACCTGCCAGCCTTGATTTACGTCTGGGAACAGTGGCTTACCGTGTACGTGCCTCGTTCCTTGCGGGGGAAGGCCGGACTGTCACGGACCGGTTGGCAGAGTTTGAGATGCACCGCATCGATATCTCGGATGGCGCGGTTCTGGAAAAGGGCTGCGTCTATCTGGTGCCCCTGATGGAATCGCTTGCCCTGCCCGACAGCATGAGCGCCGTGGCCAACGCCAAAAGCTCGACCGGGCGGCTGGATCTTCTGACGCGGACCATCACCGATGGCGGTACCGAGTTCGACCGGGTGCCCGCAGGTTACACAGGCCCGCTTTATGCCGAAATCTGCCCGCGCTCGTTCTCGGTGCTGGTTCGTCCCGGGATGCGCCTGAACCAGATTCGTTTTCGCCAGGGTCAGGCCGTGTTGTCAGATGCTGAACTGAGGTCCTTGCATGCCGAATCTCCGCTGGTGGACGGACCTGCGGTCATTCAGGACGGTCTGGGCTTTTCGGTCGACCTGCAACTGCCTGATACCGATCTTGTCGGCTATCGCGCCAAACCGCACACCGGGGTGATCGACCTGGATCGAATCGGTGAATACGACCCGCAGGACTATTGGGAAGAGGTGCGGACCAAAGATGGTTGCATCATCCTGGACCCCGGCGCGTTCTATATCCTGGTCAGCCGCGAGGCGGTGCATATTCCGCCGATGTACGCCGCTGAAATGGCACCCTATCTGGCGATGGTCGGTGAATTTCGGGTCCACTACGCCGGGTTCTTCGACCCCGGTTTTGGCCACGCCGCCGCAGGGGGTGCCGGTTCGCGTGGCGTGCTTGAGGTGCGCTGCCACGAAGCGCCCTTCGTGCTGGAGCACGGACAGGTCGTCGGACGTCTGGTCTATGAGAAAATGGCTGAAATGCCGACGCAACTATATGGTGCAGGCATTGCCTCGAACTATCAGGGACAGGGCCTGAAACTGTCAAAGCACTTCAAAGCCGTAAGCTGACCCCTAGAATTTCATGAACCGGCGCATCTGGCGGGTCAGGCGTTGTGCCTGCCGCAGGTTCTGCGTATGTCGCGGTGCGCTGGCTTTTCCGGGCCCATTCGACGTGCCGGGTCCGCTGCCTTTTCGGCTGGCCAGATCGATGCCTTTGTTCACACCCTTGTTGACCAGACGGCGCATGACCTGACGCACAATCATATCGATGATCCGGTTTGCATTCATCGCTGAACTCCGTGTCCTCACGCACAAAGATAGGCGCTTTATGCGGCAACAAAAGGGCTGTTCGATCACTCTTCCTCGAACAGTTCGGTCTGGTCTTCGTCAACTTCGTCCTCGCGCCCCTCTCCCAAGGGGATGGCACCCGGAGGAGGACGATTCTCCAACAATCCCGCCGCGCGCAGTTCTTTCAGGCCCGGCAGGTCGCGCGCGTTTTCCAGCCCAAAATGATCCAGAAACTCAGGCGTCACCACAAACGTCACCGGACGACCCGGCGTCATGCGGCGGCGGCCCAGCTTGATCCACTCCATCTCAAGCAACTGATCGATGGTCCCGCGTGAAACCGACACACCCCGGATTTCCTCGATCTCAGCCCGCGTGCAGGGCTGATGATAGGCCACGATGGCCAGAGTTTCGATCGCGGCGCGGCTGAGCTTGCGGGTCTCGACCGTTTCCTTCTGCATCAGAAAACCCAGATCAGGGGCCGTGCGGATGGCCCAGGCATCCCCCACGCGCACCACGCGAACGCCACGCCCCTCGTAGCGTTTCTGAAGCAATTCAACCGCTTGCGCCGCGTCGCTGCCATGGGGCATCCGCGCCTCAAGATCCGCAATCGTCACCGGCTCGGCGCTGGCGAACAGAACGGCTTCGACCATGCGTTCCTGTTCAGCCAGCGGAGGGGCCTCGAACAGCGTACCGGTCTCTTCAGGGGCATCAGTCACGTGTTTCGGTCCTCTTGCGCAAATGGATCGGAGCGAATGTCTCGCTCTGCTTGATTTCCATATGTCCCTCTTTCACCAGCTCCAGCGAGGCCGCAAAGGTCGCCGCCGTCGCTGACCTGCGCCGTACCGGGTCGGAATCCCAGCCATCGGGCAGGTAAGCTTCCATGTCGGTCCATGTCCCGGCAAACCCGATCAGCGGACGCATCCGTTCCAGTGCCTGTTCCATGGTGAACACCGAATCGCGGTCCATCACAAACGGGCGGAATTCATCACGGGTGCGGATGCGCGCATAGCCCTGCATCAGATCCAGCAGCGTGGCGGAATAGGTCACGGTGCGGATGCGGGTGATATCTTCGCCCTGCCCGCGTTTGAAGAAATCGCGCCCCAGCTGATCGCGCGCCATCAACCGTGCGGCGGCGTCGCGCATCGCCTGCAAGCGTTCCAACTGAAACGCCAGATGTGCGGCCAGTTCCTCGCCCGAGGGGCCCTCGTCATCCGGGTCTGGCGGCAGCAGCAAGCGGGACTTGAGAAACGCCAGCCAGGCCGCCATCACCAGATAGTCGGCGGCCAGTTCAATGCGCAACGCACGCGCCTTTTCCACAAAGGCCAGGTATTGCTGCGCCAGCGCGAGTACGGAAATTTTCCTCAGATCAACTTTTTGCGTGCGCGACAGGGTCAGCAGAACGTCCAGCGGGCCTTCGAACCCATCGACATCAACAATCAGCGCTTCGGCCGCAAGACGATCCGTGACCGAGACAGGGTCTTCGCTGAAAAGATTATCGTTCATATACCTGCCCGCCCATTAGGGCAGATAGTTCCGCTTCGACGGCAAGGATGTCAAGTTCCAGCGGGCGTTTGCGCATCGCCAGCGCCCGTTCTGCGCGGGCCTGTGCCACATCCGACATTTCTCCGGCCGCTTTCATCACCTGGGCGCGCTCGGCAAAGGTTCCGTTGCAGTGCAGAACGACGTCACAGCCCGCACTTATGGCTTGCCGCGACACGTCAGCGGGCGTTCCGCTGAGCGCTTTCATTCCGATGTCATCGGTCATGATCAGCCCCTCAAAGCCAATCCTGTCGCGGATCACATCCATCATGGTTGCCGAGATGGTGGCAGGCCGCGGGTCAATCCGGTCATAGACCAAATGCGCGGTCATCCCCATCGGCAGATCGTTCAAGGCCCGGAACGGCCCGAAATCGCTGCGCTCAAGCTCCTCCAAGGGCAGATCCACATGCGGCAAGTCATGGTGGCTGTCCAACGTGGCACGTCCATGGCCCGGAATATGTTTGAGCACCGGCAGCACACCGCCATCCAAATGGCCCTGCGCCACGGCCTTGCCAATTCTGGAAACGCGTTCAGGATCAGCATCATAACAGCGGTTCTTCAAAAACTTGTGCGTCTCGGGGCGCGCGACATCGACCATGGGCGCACAGTTGCTGTCGATGCCCAGACCAAACAATTCATCGGCAATCAGGCGGTACCTCAGATACATGGCGCGCTCGGCCTGTTCTCCGGCATTGGCCACATGATCCAACGGAGGCAGCCATTCGCGGGCCAACGGCGCCCGCAAGCGCTGCACGCGCCCGCCTTCCTGATCGATGGTGATCGGGCAATTGCGCCCGACGGCCTCGCGGAAATCATCACACAAGGCGCGCACCTGATCCGCGTTTTCGATGTTGCGGGCGAACAGAATGAACCCGAACGGGTTCATCTGGCGAAACAAGTCTTTTTCCTGTTGCGTCAGGCGCACGCCCTGAGCATCGGTGATCGTGGCACCGTACTTCACCGAACGGCCACCGGGATACAATCAGCCCCTTGCGCAACAAGCGCGGCACAAAACTGGCGCGAGTCGCTCAGGTCTTCAAAGCCCAGTACGCGCAGGCGGTAAAAGGTGCGCCCGCCGCTTGAAGTTTTCTGAATAACACGCTGTTTTCCTGCCATATATTCGCCGAACTTTCCGTTCAGTCGATCCCATTCCGTTTGCGCCACCTGAACACTGTCATAAGCCCCAAGCTGCGCCAGACGCGTGCCTTTCGCCAGCGTATCAGGATCAACATCCAACCCAACCGCAGCCTTCACCGCGGCATTGATCGCGTCTTCGGAATTCTCGCTCGGCGACATCTGGCTGCGAGAGGCACGCGCCGGACGGGTCAACGGGCGCAAGGACCGGCGCACGCCCGGCAGCGCGGCAATGGCCGGGTCCGGCAAGGCGGCTGCGAAATCGGCCGGGTCAATTGCGGGTTCTTCCTCGGGGGTGGTCAGCGATGCCACCTGTACGCCGTCCTCAGTGTTTTGCTGCGTTTTGGTCGCCTCACCCGCCAGTTCCGCAACCAGCGCGTCCACTGCGTTCTGGCGCAATCGAGCGGCTTCCCGGGTTGAGATCGGCTTTTCCACCACATGCAGCGCCGGTGTCGGCTTCAGATCGGCGGCGGGGACGTCTTCATCCGTCAACGAGACCGGCCGCGGCGCAAGGATCAGGCGATCCGCCGGCGCGGCAGCACTGCCTTTGGCGGCCACTGCATTGACGGCCAAGCCCTGATGATCGGCGGGTGTTCCGCCCGGGTTTTCGGGCTGCACCCGCATCGGCCCTTCGGCAGCACGCACGACCGGCACGCCGCTGACATCGCGCATGACAAGCTTGTATCCCCAGACAGCGACGCCGGCGACCAGTGCCAGCGATGCGGCAGCCCCCAGGAAATTGACGGCCCGCCCCAGTCCGAACGCGCCGCGCGGCGCGTCGTAATCCTGCATATCGTCGGGATAGTCATACGCATCCTCGGAATGCGTTTGATTCGGGTAATGAATCTGCTCGGGGCTTTGGTGCCCCGAGTAATCGTAACTCGCCATGTCCGCCTCACTGCCCGTTTCGCGCCCGAAAACAAGGCGCGCGGGTCATTTCTTGCCTACCTCGTACCGGCGGTTCGGGCGATATTTGTTACCGCATCTCCTGCGCCGGGGTAACGCCAAGAATACCCAAGCCCGCTGAAATCACAACAGAAACGGCACGGGCCAATGCGATTTTCGACTGGCTTGTGGCAACATCGCCATCCTGAATGAAACGCAACTGGGTTTCGTCATTACCCCTGTTCCAGAGCGCATGAAAATCCCCTGCAAGTTCATATAGATAGAAAGCGACGCGGTGCGGTTCGTTGGTCCGCGCAGCGATCTCGACCAGGCGTGGCCATTCGGCCAGCTTCTTGGCAACCGTCAGTTCGGCGGGGTGGTCCAGCGACGCCAGATCGGCCCCGCGCAGGGTTTCGTCGGAGACGTCGATCCCCGCCTCGGCGGCACGGCGCAGCACGCTCATCACCCGGGCATGGGCGTATTGAACGTAGAACACGGGGTTCTCGCGGCTCTGTTCCAGTACCTTGTCGAAATCGAAATCCAGCGGCGCGTCGTTCTTGCGGGTCAGCATCACGAAACGGGTCACGTCGGGACCAACCTGATCGACCACATCGCGCAGGGTGACAAAGTTCCCGGCCCGTTTCGACATCTTGAACGGCTCGCCGTTTTTCCAAAGCTTCACCAACTGCGTCAGCTTGATATCCAGCGGCACCTTGCCGTCGGACAGGGCCGACACTGCGGCCTTCATCCGCTTGACATACCCGCCATGATCCGCGCCGAACACGTCGATCAACGCGTCAAAGCCACGGCTCACCTTGTCATAGTGATAGGCGATATCGGGGGCAAAATAGGTCCAGCTGCCGTCCGACTTCTTGACCGGGCGGTCGACGTCATCGCCATGTTCGGTGGATTTGAACAAGGTCTGTTCGCGCGGCTCCCAATCTTCTGGCTTTTTGCCCTTGGGCGGCTCCAGAACGCCTTCATATATCAGGCCCTTTTCGGTCAGCGATTGCAGCGCGGCCTCGATCCGGCCCGTGCCATAGAGCGATTTCTCCGAGAAGAACACATCCATCTCGACGCCCAGCGCCTTCAGGTCGGCGCGGATCAGGTCCATCATCGCATCGGTCGAAAACTCGCGCAGCTCTTCCAGCCATTCGCTTTCCGGTTTGTCGATCAGGCTGTCGCCATATTTCTCTTTCAGCGCCTCGCCAATCGGGATCAGATAGTCACCGGGATACAGCCCCTCGGCAATCTCGGGGCTGAGGCCGTTGGCCTCGCGATAGCGCTCATAGGCCGAACGCGCCAGCACATCCACCTGCGCGCCACCGTCGTTGATATAATACTCGCGGGTCACATCATGTCCGGAATAGGCCAGCAGGCTTGCCAGCGCGTCCCCGAACACCGCGCCCCGCGTATGGCCCACATGCAGCGGACCGGTCGGGTTGGCCGAGACATACTCGACATTGACCTTCTGCCCCTGCCCCATGGTCGAGCGCCCGAAATCGGTGCCTTTTTCCAGCACCGCCGCCAACACGCCTTGCCAGACGGACGGCGCAAGACGCAGGTTCAGGAAACCGGGCCCAGCCACTTCGGCGCTTGTGATCCGGTCATCCGCCGCCAGTTTCCCGGCCAGCACATCCGCAATGTCGCGCGGCTTCATCCCGGCCGGTTTCGCAAGCACCATCGCGGCGTTGGTCGCCATGTCCCCATGCGCCGCATCACGCGGAGGTTCGACCGCCACGTTGTCAAAGCTCAGCCCATCGGGCAATGCGCCTTCGGACTGCATCTGCGCCAGCGCGTCCTGTACAAGGCCGCGGATCTCGGAAAACAGGTTCATTTCGGATGTCCTTTTGCTTGTCGCGGGGTTTACCACGCAATGCGGCAAGGTCAATGGACGCCTAATGTTTAAGCTTGGTTTGGCGAAACATCTCGCTAATCTCAGGCCTGTACACAGCTAACGGAGACCGTTGATGCACCGCACCTTGTCTTTTGCCTTGCTTTTGTCCGCCGCCCTGCCTGCGCTGGCCGACCTGCCACAGCCGCAAGGCCACGTGCTGCTGACGCTGGGCGGCGCGGTCAGCGAAACAAACCTGCCCGCGCGCGGGGAGAATGACGGCGGTCTGCTGGGCTATCTTGAGGTCACGCATGGCGGCGCGGCTGGGTTTGATGCTGCCATGCTGGACGGGCTGGAGCAGTTCGAGATCACTATCCCCTATGGTCCTCCGGGCAATGAGCGGGATTACAGGTTTTCAGGCCCGCTTTTGGCAGAGGTCATGACATTGGCAGTGGCCGAGGGGAAAACCGCTCTTCCCATGGCGCTGGATGGGTATCAGGCCGAAATCGAGTGGGACAGCATCGCCACGCACAGACCGATCGTTGCAACGCATGCTGATGGCGCACCGATGGGGATCGGAGGTTATGGCCCGACGATGATCGTGTTCCCACCGACAGAGAACGCCGGTCAGTCGGCAAAACAAGCGGCTCAGCAAGTCTGGGCCATCGCCTATATCGCCGTGGAGTGATCAGCCGGTCAGCCGCGCGTGGTCCTGCAAGGCAAATCGGTCGGTCATGCCCGCGATGTAATCGGAAACGATGCGGGCCAACGCGGTGTCGTCCCTGGCAGCTTCAATGTCATCGTGCCAGCGCACAGGCATTTGCCTGGGATCGTTCATGTAGATCGGAAACAGATCTTCCACGATCTTTGCCACCTCTGCCCGCACTGACATCACCCTGGGTGCGCGATACATCCGGGTGAACAGAAACGCCCGGATTTCGCGCAGTTGCGCCCAAACCTCATCCGAGAACTGGATGACAGGATACCCAAGATGTCGGATTTCTTCGACGGACTGTGCGCCAGACACGGCAATGAGATCGCGCGAGGTGTTGATGACATCCGCCACCATGACCCCGAAAACCCGCCTGAGCGCTTCGTGACGCCGGCGATAGGAATCCAGCCCGGGGTATCTGGCATCCACCTCGGCGTAACAGACCCCGACAATCGGCAGGTCCTGCAAATCGTCATCCGAGAACAACCCTGCGCGCAACCCGTCCAGAAGATCGTGATTGTTATATGCTATGTCATCGGAAAGGGCCGCAACCTGGGCTTCCGCGCTGGCATGGGTGTGCAGTTCTAGATCGAAATCCTGATTGCACTCGGCCAATGCCCAGGGCAGATCGCCCTCAACCGGCCCGTTGTGCTTGGCAATCCCTTCCAGGCATTCCCAAGTCAGGTTGCACCCGTCGAATTCCGCATAGTGGCGCTCCAGCTTTGTGACGATCCGAATGGCCTGTGCGTTGTGATCAAAACCACCAAAGGGCTTCATCAACGCGTGCAACGCGTCTTCGCCGGTATGTCCAAAGGGCGTGTGCCCCAGATCATGCGCCAGGGCCACGGCTTCGGTCAGCTCTGGGTTCAGGCCCAAGGCACCGGCAATGGTCCGGGCCACCTGCGCCACCTCGATGGAGTGGGTCAGGCGGGTGCGGTAGCTATCGCCCTCATGTTCAACGAACACTTGCGTCTTGTGCTTGAGGCGCCGAAAGGCACTGGCATGAATGATCCTGTCCCGGTCGCGTTGAAAGCATGATCGGAAACTGCTTTCCTCCTCGGGCACATGCCGCCCCCTGGTGCGGTCCGGGTCCGAGGCAAATCTAGCTCTGTCCAAATGGCCTGTCCTTGTCGCCTGTCCTTGCGCTTTCTATATTGTATGGCGTAATGGAAGGAAACCATTGGAGACCGGCATGAATCTGCCCCCAACAGTCACGGAACGCGCTTTCGAACGCCTTGCTGAAATCGGCGCGGCGGATCAGGGTCAGGCATTGCGCGTCGCAGTGGAAGGCGGCGGTTGCTCGGGGTTTCAATACGAAATCGCTTTGGACACGCCAAAAGAAGATGATCTGGTCCTTGAAGGTAAAGGGCAAAAAGTCATTGTTGACGCGATTTCGCTGCCCTTCCTGGAAAACGCGGTCATCGACTTCACCCAGGAACTGATCGGTGCGCGATTTGTGATCGACAACCCCAACGCCACCTCTTCCTGCGGTTGCGGCACATCTTTTTCGATGTAACCGTGGGGGCTTTGCCCCCACACCCCCAGGATATTTTCAGCCAGATGAAGCAGGAGTCCGCCCTCTGACCGTAAGACCAGAGGGCTTCACCTGGCGCGGTCATCGGCGTCCCCGCCTGTACCGCCACTTCAGCTTGAAGAAATTCAGTTAATAATCCGTTTCTTCATCTGGCCAAAAATATCCCGGAGCGCGAGGCAGAGCCTCGCAAATCCGATCTCCGCCTTGCCGTTGGGCCCGTTCTGCGCGATAGGTTGCACCAAGCCTTCGGAGGATCGCGCATGAAAATCGCCACGTTCAACATCAACGGCATCAAGGCGCGGGCCGAAGCCCTGCCCCGATGGCTGGACGAAGCGCAGCCGGACGTTGTGCTGTTACAAGAGATCAAGTCGGTCGATGAAAACTTCCCGCGCGAGATATTCGAAGAGCGTGGATTCAACGTGGAAACTCACGGGCAAAAAAGCTTCAACGGCGTTGCAATCTTGTCCAAGCTTCCCCTCGAGGATGTATCCCGCGGCCTTCCCGGCGATGACGCGGATGAACAGGCCCGCTGGATAGAAGCCACCGTCGTTGGCAAAAAGGCTCTTCGGATCTGTGGATTGTACCTGCCCAATGGCAATCCCGCACCCGGTCCGAAATACGATTACAAACTGGCATGGATGGAACGGCTATATGACCGTGCCCGTGATTTGCTGGCAACCGAAGAACCCGCGTTGATGGCGGGGGACTACAACATCATCCCGCAGGCGGAGGATGCCAAACGCCCCGAAGCATGGCGCGACGATGCATTGTTCCGCCCCGAAAGCCGCGCCGCATTTCGCAAGATCCTGAATCTGGGCTTCACCGAAGCGTTCCGGGCCACCACCCAAAGCGCGGGGCACTATTCATTCTGGGACTACCAGGCCGGGGCCTGGAACCGGAACGACGGAATTCGGATCGATCACTTTCTGCTGACCCCACAAGCGGCGGATCTAATGCGGGATTGCCAGATTGATGCAGCCGTGCGCGGGCATGAAAAACCTTCGGATCACGTGCCTGTCTGGGTCGATCTGGATATCTAGCGTTTCAGGCCGTGACGTCGTAGCTGTAGATCCATTCGTAACGGCGCGACAGTTTCCCTCCGATGGGCATAAGCGCACATTGGGCCGCCAGACGTGCGGGGCCTGACAGGTGGAAATTTCGTGCGTTCGACCCGGCAGCGGCAACCACGCTTTCTGCCCTTGGCCGACGCGTTTTCTCGTAGGCGGCAAGCGCGCTGGTGACACCCGAGTGTTCGTCGAAAGATCGTGCAAGCGTCCAGGCATCTTCCAGCGCCAGGCAAGCGCCTTGCGCCATGAACGGCAAGGTCGGATGCGCCGCGTCCCCCAGCAATGCCAGACGACCGTTCTGCCATTTTTCTGCGACCGGGCGCAGGAACAATGCCCACAGATTCACATCCGAGACCTTTGACAGAATCTGACCTACCGGACCGCCGAACCCTGAAAAACGTGCGCGCAGCTCGTCCGGATCGCCGTTCAGCTTCCATCCCTCTTCCCGCCAGTCCGAGCGTTCCTCGACCGCAACGATGTTCATCATGCTTTGATCGCGCAATGGATAGGTTACGACATGCCGACCCGGCCCCATGGTCAGGGATGCCGTCACCACGTCTGAATCCGGTCGCCAGGGAATGGTGGCGCGCCAGGCGACCTGGTGCGTGAACTCGGGTGTCTCGGGCCCGTTCAGAGCCGGGCGAATCGTGCTGCGGCCACCGTCGGCGGCGATGACGCATTCGGCGCGCAGCCGCTCGCCGCCCGCCAGCAGAATTTCGGCTTCGTTGGGGTGTTTTTGCACGTTGGAAACCTTGGCCCCCAGACGAACATCCACACCGGCCTTGCGGGCCGCAGAATGCAGCAGATTCAACAAATCGGCACGGTGAAAATAATAGGTCGGGCCAGCCGAAGGCCCGGGCAGCCGGCTGACAACGCGCCCTTTGCGGTAATCGCGCAGGATCGTACCATGCGATTTCTGGCCCGCAGACAGATCCGCCACCCCAAGCGCACGCAACACGCACATCCCGTTTTCACTGATCTGAAGACCTGCGCCAACCTCGGTCAATGCCGGGGCTTGCTCCAGCAGGGTGACCTGCGCCCCGTGTTGCCGCAGCGCCAACGCAGACGCCAAACCGCCGATGCCGCCGCCAATTACACAGAAATTCAACCGATTGATCTTCATGCCCCCCGCATAACGCAAAAACGCCGGAGCCACAGGCCCCGGCGTTCGAAATTTTCCAGTTTCACCCGGCGATCAATCGTCGCGGTGGACCTTTTCGCGGCGCTCGTGGCGCTCTTGCGCCTCCAGCGTCATGGTTGCAATCGGACGTGCATCCAGACGTTTCAGCGAAATCGGATCGCCGGTCTTTTCGCAATACCCGTATTCACCTTCTTCGATCCTGCGCAGGGCTGCGTCGATTTTGGCAACCAGCTTGCGCTGACGATCACGTGTTCGCAGTTCCAGAGCGCGATCGGTCTCCTCGCTCGCGCGGTCTGCGACATCCGGAATGTTTCGGGTGTTGTCCTGTAGCCCTTCGATCGTATCGCGGCTGCCCGCCAAAAGCTCGTTCTTCCAATCCAACAGCTTGCGGCGGAAATATTCAAGCTGACGGTCATTCATGAAAGGTTCATCTTCGGCCGGGCGGTAATCCTCCGGCAGAAAAACTTCCTGTTTCATATTTGCTCCCTCGGTATGGCCAGAAACGTCGGTCGCTGATGTTTCACCTGACATTTGGCACCCCCTTCTGCGCAGCGTTTAGCCGACGGGCGTGGGATTGTCACTACACAAACGTTGCTTCAGCACGCCCTCGTGCTGTTTTGTCTAAATATGAGACAAACAACAACAAAACCCTATTTTTCTATGAAATTTAGCGGGCCTTTTTGAGGCAGATGTTGATCAACAGGACACATTCCCGCACGCGAATCAACCAAAAGGGCTTGGAGTTCCTGCAAAAATCGCCTCAATCGACGCAGGGACGCGGGTTGTCAAAAACGTTGACCGTCTGTAACCCGGACAACACAACCTGCCCACGGATCACGAAAAACCACACGAGAGGCCCATGACCGCACGCTTTCAAGGTACAGCCGAATATGTCGCCACTGACGATCTGACGATTGCCGTGAACGCCGCCGTCACACTTGAACGCCCATTGCTGGTCAAGGGCGAACCCGGCACCGGCAAGACAGAACTGGCCAAACAGGTGGCCGGCGCGCTGGGGCTGAGGATGATTGAGTGGAACGTGAAATCCACCACCCGCGCGCAGCAGGGCCTGTATGAATATGATGCGGTCAGCCGCCTGCGGGACAGCCAGTTGGGTGAGGAACGTGTGCATGACGTGTCGAACTATATCCGCAAGGGCAAGCTGTGGCAGGCCTTCGAGGCCGACGAAAAGGTCGTTCTGCTGATCGATGAGATCGACAAGGCGGATATCGAGTTTCCCAACGACCTTTTGCAGGAACTCGACAAGATGGAGTTCCATGTCTACGAGACAGGCGAGACGATCCGGGCCAAGAACCGCCCGATCGTCATCATCACTTCGAACAATGAAAAGGAACTGCCGGACGCGTTCCTGCGCCGCTGTTTCTTTCACTACATCCGCTTCCCGGATGAGGCCACGATGCGCCGCATCGTCGAAGTACATCACCCCGGCATCAAGGATGCGCTGCTGACCACCGCCCTGACCCAGTTCTATGAAATCCGCGAGACGCAGGGGCTCAAGAAAAAGCCGTCAACGTCAGAAGTGCTGGATTGGCTGAAACTGCTGCTGGCCGAGGACCTGAGTGCCGAAGACCTCAAGCGCGGCGGCGCAGATGCCCTTCCGAAACTGCATGGCGCGTTGCTGAAGAATGAACAGGATGTGCATTTGTTCGAACGTCTGGCCTTCATGGCACGCGGCAAACGATAGCCAGAGGGTGGCCGGACGGTGATCATGGCTTGCCTTGGGACGGCCCGAATGCCAGCATCGGCCCATCTGGCGAAACAGAGCTTCGCCGCCCACAGAATTGGATGAATCGCGTGGCGAACGCACTGACAATCCGCACCCTGCGTGCCGAGGACAAAAGCCAATGGGCCGACATGTGGCGGGACTATCTGGCATTTTATGAAACCGCCCTGCCCGAGGATGTATACGAAACAACCTTTTCCAGATTGTTGGGCGACGACCCACAGGATTTTTCCTGTTTCGTTGCCGAGCAGAATGGCGCCCTGGTCGGACTGACACATTATCTGTTTCATCGCCACGCCTGGAAGGTGGAAAAGGTCTGCTACCTGCAAGACCTGTTCGCGCGACCCGAGGCACGGGGGGCAGGCGTTGGCCGGGCCTTGATCCAGGCGGTCTATGATGAGGCCGATCGTCAGGGCGCGCCATCGGTCTATTGGCTGACCCAGGAGTTCAACCACACCGCTCGGAAACTGTATGATCGCATCGGCACACTGACACCGTTCATCAAGTACGCCCGCTCATGAAGCGATTGAGTGCCCTTTTTCTGGCACTGGTTGTTGCTGGCTGCGCGACGGTTGAAACGATCGAGCTGCCCGATCAGGTCACGGTCGTCGAAGTAAGCCTGCCGCCTGCCAAGTCTTTTTCAACGGCACGTCCTTCGCCGCCTGCTCGGTCCAACAAAAACATCGCCTCTGACTTCCTGTCCCTGCATTTCGAGCTGGAAAGCGGGGCCGCCCTGCCCGTTTTCACGCGATTTGAGGCCCCGGTCACAGTCCGTCTGACCGGATCACCGACCGCAAGCATGCAGCAGGACCTGACCCGGTTGCTCAACCGTCTGAGGCGCGAAGCCGGGATCAACATCCGGCAGGTCAACGAGGGTCAGGCCAATATCACCATCGAAGCCGTCAGTCAGAAAGACATTCTGCGCATCCTGCCCAACGCGGCCTGTTTCGTCGTCCCCAACTCGTCCAGCCTTGAAGAATATCGCCGTGACCGCCGAAAGATCAAAAGCAGCTGGACTGAACTGCGCAAACGCGAACGGCTTGGGATTTTCATCCCATACGACGTCAGTCCGCAGGAAATACGTGATTGCCTGCATGAAGAACTGGCACAAGCGCTTGGTCCGCTGAACGACCTCTACCATCTGCCGGATTCGGTGTTCAACGACGACAATATCCATACTGTTCTGACCGGGTTCGACATGCTGATCCTGCGGGCTGCTTATGCGCCGGAACTGCGCACCGGCATGACCCGAGATCAGGTCGCCGCGGTCATCCCGGGGGTTCTCAGCCGGATGAACCCGCGCGGGGACAGGGTGCCCGTTCAACCCTTCACGGATACGCCGCGCGAGTGGATTGACGCGATTCAGAAATCACTGGGGCCGGGGTCGGGTTCGCCCAGACAGATGCGCGCGGCGCGAAAGGCGGCACGGATCGGTCAGCAACAGGGATGGACAGATCACCGCCGCGCCTATCCCCATTATCTGATGGGCCGGATGGAACAATTCCGGGACCCCAACGAAGCTCAGCGCCAGTTTCAGATTGCGCAGCAATTTCTCAAGGCCACGCCCGGCACAGAGGTGCATCAGGCCTATGTCACCACGCAAACCGCGGCATTTGCGCTGGCACAGGACAAGGGGCCCAGTGTTCTGCCTGAACTGGACAGGGCCATCGATGTCATGACACGGGCTGAAAATGCGTCTCTGCTGGCCACGTTGTTGTTGCTGAAATCAGAAGCGCTGAAACAGGCGGGGCAGATACAGCAGGCACGTGCCGTCAGGCTGGACAGCCTGGGATGGGCGCGGTACGGGTTTGGTTCGGATCTGGTGGCCCAGTCATTGTCGCGGGGCAATGGCCGAAGAAACACGGATGGCACGAAAGACGGATGACACACATATGTTGGTAGTTCTGGGAATGGCGGCACTGGGTGCAACCTTGGGCGCCCTGACCGCGAAAAAGCGCAGCGGCAATCGGGCCGACATGGCGCAATATGCCGCCGGGTATGGCATTGCCTTTGCGCTGGTGGGTCTGGTGATCTCGCTGGTTCTGGTGCGTTTGGTGGCCTGAGACGATGTTCCTGCCCTTTTTCGAAAACCTTCGCAAAGCCGGCATCCCGGTATCGCTGCGGGAGTATCTGACTTTTCTGGAAGGCATGAAAAAGGGTCTGGCCACCTATGATGTCGAGGCGTTCTACTATCTCGCCCGCGTGTCGATGGTGAAAGATGAACGCAACATCGACAAGTTCGACCGCGCCTTTGCCGCCAGTTTCGAAGGGCTGAACGAAATCAGTTTCGATCAGGTTCTGGAAGCCGTCGACATTCCCGGCGACTGGCTGGCCAAGCTGGCCGAAAAACACCTGTCGGACGAGGAAAAAGCCGAGATCGAAGCGCTTGGCGGTTTCGACAAGCTGATGGATACGCTGCGCGAACGCCTAAAGGAACAACAAGGCCGTCATCAGGGCGGAAACAAGTGGATCGGCACGGCCGGAACTTCTCCGTTCGGGGCCTATGGATACAACCCCGAAGGGGTCCGCATTGGTCAGAAGGAAAGCCGCCATCAGCGCGCCGTCAAGGTTTGGGACAAGCGCGAATTCAGGAACCTGGACGATACGGTTGAACTGGGCACGCGCAACATCAAGGTCGCCCTGAAACGCCTGCGCCGCTGGGCGCGCGAAGGTGCTGCCGAGGAACTGGATCTGGACGGCACCATTCGCGCCACCGCCGAGCACGGTTATCTGGACGTCAAGACCCGCCCGGAACGTCACAACGCGGTCAAGGTCCTGCTGTTCCTGGACGTTGGCGGATCAATGGACCCGCATATCAAGGTGGTAGAAGAGCTGTTTTCGGCCGCACGGTCCGAGTTCAAGCATCTGGAATATTACTACTTTCACAATTGCCTGTACGAAGGCGTCTGGCGCGACAACCGCCGTCGCTGGGACGCGCAGATCCCGACGCACGAGGTGCTGCGCACCTATGGGCCCGACTACAAATGCATCTTCGTCGGCGACGCCTCGATGAGCCCATATGAGATCGCCTATCCCGGCGGTGCCAACGAGCATTGGAACGCAGAGGCCGGGCAGGTCTGGCTGCAACGCGCGCGGGATCAATGGACATCGAACCTGTGGATCAATCCCGTGCCCGAGAAGTACTGGGAATACACCCATTCCATCAGCATGATCCAGGAGATCTTCGAAGGCCATATGGTGCCGATGACCCTGGCCGGGCTGGAACAGGGAATGAAAGCGCTGACCCGTTGAGGTCAGCGCCAGAGTTTACCCGGCAATCACCTGAATCCCAAGAAACAGGATCGCTGCCAGCATGGCCGCTGCGGGAACAGTGATAACCCACGCGGCAACGATGGTCAGGAAATGCGACCGGCGAACCAGCTTGCGGCGGCGGCGTTCTTCCGCCGCAACGCGGGGGCGTTCGGGAAAAGCCAGCCTTGAGCGTTTCAGCCTTCGCTCGGCATCCCATTCCCGGAAGAACCCGACGCCGAATACAGCGCCAACCGCGATGTGGGTGGAACTGACAGGCAAGCCCAGCCAACTGGCGACAATCACCGTGATCGCGGCTGACAGCGCGACGCAATAGGCCCGCATCGGGTTGAGCTTGGTGATCTGGCTGCCGACCATGCGGATCAGTTTCGGACCAAACAGGAACAGGCCGAACGATATCCCAAACGCACCGATGACCATGACCCAATAGGGAATGCTGACGGCATGCGTGAAATCGCCCGAGGCAGAGGCCTGCACAATCGCGGCCAACGGGCCCACTGCATTGGCAACGTCATTTGCGCCATGCGCAAAGCTCAGCAACGCCGCAGAGACGATCAGGGGAATTCCAAACAGAATTTTCAGCGATTTGTTGCGGTTCTCAAGCCCCTCGGACTGACGGCGGATAATCGGGATCATCACGGCCCAGATCAGCCCGCCACAGACCGCACCGATCAGCAGCGCCGTCCCGAGATCAATCTTGATGATCTTCTTGAGGCCCTTGAGCGCCAGGTAAGATGCAAAGGCGCCCGCCATGATCCCGACCAGCATCGGCACCCATTTGCGGGCCGCGGCGATCTTGTCTTCCTGATAGATGATCCTGGCCTTGATGAACCACAGGAAACCGGCTGCGACCAAGCCCCCCAGAACCGGCGAGATCACCCAGCTGGCGGCGATTTTGCTCATGGTGCCCCAGCTTACGGCACCGAACCCGGCAGCGGCGATCCCGGCCCCCATGACGCCGCCGACGACCGAATGCGTGGTGGAAACCGGCGCCCCGATCCATGTCGCCAGATTGACCCACAGCGCCGAGGACAGCAGCGCCGCCATCATCGCCCATATGAAGACGTTGGCCGTTCCCATGCTTTCCGGCGCGATGATTCCCTTGGCGATGGTTGATACGACATCGCCCCCGGCGACGAGCGCTCCGGCACTTTCAAAAATGGCGGCAATGGCGATGGCACCGCCCATCGTCAGCGCATTCGCCCCCACTGCGGGCCCCATGTTGTTGGCGACGTCATTGGCCCCGATGTTCAGCGCCATATAGGCCCCGAACATCGCCGCGATCACGACGATGAGCGCGTTGCTGCCCTGCCCGAACAGGAAAGCGGCCACAAGGCCTGCGACAACAATGAATACCAGAGCGATCCCTGAGCCCACAAAAGGCCGTCCAGCCTGTGCGGTCGCCATTTCGAGGCGTGAAAAGCGACGCAAATCCCGGTCGAGCGTTTCCAGGTGACGCGCTTCATAGTTCTTGTCGGTCATGGGTCCCTCATCGATAGCGCCCTGTCGGTTAAGTGGGATCGTCGAAATAATCAACAGCTCATGTCGCAAGATCGCAACTTATCGAAGTTTGTGCCGATTTCGGCGCACGAACATGCGGGTCCCGACGAACATCCCGCAGGTGTGACTTGCGCAATGCCCATGTTCGGACCATATCTTTGGCATGCTTCGATTGACTCCGATCCTGCTGGCCATTGGCTATGCCATCGTGATGTACCGGATTTCCGTCTGGCGAACCCATCGTGAGTTGGATGCAAAATCGACCGAACTGGCCGATCCGGTGCTGAAACGGATGACAGACCGGCTGGCCGCAGCTTTGGGCATCGATCGGGTGCCCGTCTATATCTATGAGATCGACCCGGTAAACGGGCTGGCTGCTCCGGACGGTCGGATTTTCATCACGCGCGGGTTTTACCGAAAATTCCGCAACGGAGAGGTTTCGGCCGAGGAAATGGCCAGCGTCATCGCTCATGAGCTGGGACATGTTGCCTTGGGTCACGCAAGGCGACGGATGATTGATTTTTCGGGTCAAAACGCGATGCGGACGGCGCTTATCATGGTGCTGAACCGCTTTATTCCGTTTATCGGAGCGATGATTGCGAATGCCTTGACGTCATTGCTGGCCTCGCGCCTGTCGCGTCAGGATGAGTATGAGGCGGACGAATATGCCGCCGCCTTGCTGACCAAGGCCGGAATCGGGATCGGGCCGCAGAAATCCTTGTTTCACAAGCTGGAAGACCTGACGCAGCAACGGGCGGGCGTTGCCCCGGCATGGTTGATGAGCCACCCGAAGACGGGTGAGCGCATTGCGGCACTGGAGGCCCTTGAGCAGCGTTGGGCGCGTGGCTGAGGGTGCGCAGCGAGAGGCCAGCCTCTCGCGCTCTCCGGGATATTTTTAGCCAGATGAAGGGGGTCCCGCTCAGGCGCTCAGGGCTTTGCCAAGGCGTGGTAGCCGGGCCTTTTTCATCAGTGCGCGCAGGGTCCATTGGTCGCCCGAGAGGCGGCTGGCCTCGGCAAGGACCTGAGCCGCGAGCGTGTTCATACCCTTTGGATCAGCTTGCCAGAAACCATGCAGAAGGCTGTCGGGGTCTCGGCGGTCCAGGCCTTCTTCCGCCAATATGTTTTTGGGAAAATCCTTGGCGTTCACCGTGACGATCATATCGGCGGACGCGGCGATCGCCGTCGCCAGCACGTGGATATCGGCGGCATCCGGAAGCCAAAGACGGTCGTGCAGGCCTGCGTTCGCAGTCCGTTCGGCGTCGGGCCAGTTGGCTTGTGTCAGCGCGATTTCGGCGCGGGCTTGCGCCTCGCCCGTCGGGCCAAGCTTGCGCGCGGCGCGGGCCCATTCTTCGAGGATGCGCGCGGACCAGATCGGAGTGAAATGGCCCAGGCGGGCCGCGCCCAAGAGCATCTCGCGCATTACCGTGGGATAGATGACGCAGGTGTCGAGCACGGCTTTCATAGGCGATAGAACACCGCTTTGAGATAGCCGCTTTCCGCCAGTTGCGGCAGTTGCGGGTGATCGGGGCCTGCAAAGCCGGTGTGGATCAGTTGGGCTTGGCGCCCGGCGCGGCCAATCCCACGGGAAGACGCATCACGAAAACGGCCCAGATCAGCGGCGTGCGAACACGAACACAGGCCAAGGTAACCACCGGGTTTGACCAGCGGCGCCGCCAGTCTTGCGACACGTTCATACGCGCGCAGACCCGCATCCAGCGCTTGTCTGGACGGCGCAAACGCGGGCGGATCGCAGATCACCACGTCAAATCGCGCGCCTTCTTCGCCCAGTTGAGTCAGAACCTCGAACGCGTCGCCCTGCCGGGTCTGGAACTTTTCAGCAAGGCCCGACGCCTCGGCTCCTTTTTTCGCCAGATCGAGCGCGGCGGCTGAGCCATCGACGGACAATGCCTGCCCCGCACCGCCTGCAAGCATCGCCAGACCGAAGCCGCCCACATGGCTGAACACGTCCAGCACCTGCGCATCGGGATGAACCAGGCGCGCGGCAAAGGCGTGGTTGGGGCGCTGGTCATAAAACAGCCCGGTCTTCTGACCACCGGTCAGATCCGCCATGTAGGTGGCGCCATTCATCGGCACCGGCAGGGGTGCATCGGGCGCAGTTCCGCACAATACTTGATTGACGTCGTCCAGGCCCTCCAGCCCGCGCGTGCGGCCCGAGGCGTTCTTCAGCACCGTGGTCACGCCTGTGACTTTGGCCAGAGCCTCTGTCAGCAGGTCCAGGTGCGCCTCGGCCCAGGCCGCGTTCGGCTGAATGACGCAGGCCTCGCCAAAGCGGTCGATGATGACGCCGGGGAAGCCGTCCGCTTCGGCATGGATCAAGCGGTAATACGGGGCGTCGAACAGGTTTTCTCGCAGATCAAGGGCGCGCTGCAAACGGCTCTCGAACCACGCCGCGTCAAGCTGCCCGTCGATGTCACGATCCAGCACCCGGCACATGATCTTGGACGCGGGATTGACCGCGACCAGCGCGATGGGCGCGCGTTTGTCGTCTTCGAGCACGGCCAAAGCGCCCGCTGGAATCTTGCGGGTGCGGCGGTCGGTGACGATGTCATTGGCGTAGACCCACGGGAAGCCATGGCGCATGCCGCGCGCATTGGCTTTTGGTTTAAGGCGGATACGGGGGCGGTCGGCAGATTGAGTCATGGCGCCCTCTTAGTCCTGAACGCGCCGGTGGGAAAGCCCTAGCGGTTGCGGGAGCGCCAGCCACCACGGCGTTTCGGTGCCCGAGCCGTCTGAAGACCCTCGGTCAGAACCTGCGTCATCGGGTGATCGGGGTTCTGCTTGGCATAGCCCGCGTGCAGTTCCGTCAGCGCCGTGTTCTGGTCGCGATCTGCGGGAAGGCTGAGTGCCCAGTCCAGAAAGATGCTGCGGCATTCCGGCAGGGTTATGCCCTCGATTCGATAGGCTTCGCGGATCAGACCTTTGTGGTCGTTGGGATCACTGCTGCGCGCCATCTTCTTCCCCCTTGATCACGCCCCCGATCAGATCGGCTGCGGTCGTATAACTCTCCAGCAATGCCGCCTGTAGCGCTTCGACCTGTTCGAACCCGGTGGCACGGCACAAAAAAGCAGTTCCGCCTTCGCCGATCTTGTCGGCTTCGATCGCCTTGCCCGACAGCAGCCGCGCCGCGCATTGCACGGACCAGCATAAGTCATAGCAGTCTTTCAGAGATTGCGCCTGCGCGACATCCAGCAAACCGGCTGCGACGGCACCATCCAGACCAGAGGACACATCACGCTGTGCGGACCCGGCCAGCAAGGCGCCGGTTTCGGCCATCAACTCGACATCCATCAATCGGCCGGGGCCGTTCTTGGCGTCCCATATGCCGGCGGGCGCCTTGGCCGCGGCCAGACGCGACCGCATTTCGGCCACGTCGCGCAGCACTTTGTCCCGCTCTCGCGGGTGCGACAGAAACTCGGTACGGAAGGCTTCGATTTCCTCGGCCAGCCCGGCGTCTCCGGCAACAACATGCGCACGGGTCAGGGCCAGATGCTCCCACACCCAGGCTTCGTTCCGCTGATAATTGACAAAGCTGGCCCAACTGGTCGCGACCGGCCCCTGATTGCCCGAAGGGCGCAGCCGCATATCGACCTCATACAAGCGTCCCTGCGACATCGGCGCGGACAGTGCCGTGATCAGAGCCTGCGTGAACCGCGCGTAGTAGGTGCGCGTGGCCAAAGGGCGCGGACCCTCGGACATGTCCTGATCCAGCGGATCATAGATCACGATCATGTCCAGATCGGATTGCGAGTTGATCCGGCCTGCCCCCAGCGACCCCATCCCAAGCACAGCAGCACCGCGCCCCGGTGCGGGGCCGTGTTTGCGGGCGAAATTGTCGGTGACATGCGGCAGGATGGCCGCGATGACCGACTGCGCAAGCTCGGCATATTGCTGGCCTGCCTGCGCCCCGTCGATCAGGCCGCGCAGGTGATGCACACCAACCCGGAAATGCCATTCCTTGCACCAGCGCCGTGCAAGATCAAGCTGGGTTTCATAATCCGTTTCTTCTGACAAAGCCTGCGTCAATTCCGCTTGCAACGCCTCTTGCCCGGGCCAATCCGCAAAGAAACTGCCCCCGATCACCGCGTCAAACACCGACGCATTGCGCGACAGGTGCGAGGCCAGAGCATGCGACGTGCCAACGATATCGATCAACAAGTCGATCAGTTGCGGATTCGCCTCGAACAGCGAAAACAGCTGCACCCCGGCTGGCAGGCCCGCCAGGAACCCGTCCAAAGCCATCAGCGCTTCATCGGGCTTTGCGGTTTTGGCAAGACGCGACAACAGCTCGGGCCGCAGACGTTCGAAAATCCGCGCGCCGCGCTGGGACCTCAGGGCCGGGTATGTCGTCCAGCGGGCCAAAACGCTTTTGTCGAATTCCACATCCTGCACTCGGACCGGTGCCGCACCAGGTCCGGGGGCAAAGAATCCTTCCGTCAACTCATGCACCTCGGTCAGGCGATTTGTCAGGTCTTGCGTCAACTCGGCACTGCTGATCCCCATCAGACAGGCAACGCGTTCGATCCCGTCAGGCGAACTCGGCACCTTGTGGGTCTGTGCGTCATGAATCATCTGGATGCGGTGTTCGACTTCGCGGTGCGCGCGGTAATGATCGGTCAGCTTGTCCGCCACATCCTGCGGCACCCATCCTTTGGAGGCCAGCGCCGCAAGCCCGGAAACCGTACCGCGCACCCGCAGGTCAGCGTCTCGCCCGCCGGCGATCAACTGGCGGGTTTGCGTGAAAAACTCGATCTCACGGATACCGCCCTGCCCCAGTTTCATGTCGTGACCGGGGATCGACAAAGACCCTCCGGTGCCTTTGTTTTCGCGGATGCGCAGGCGCATGTCATGGGCGTCCTGAATGGCGGCAAAATCCAGATGGCGGCGCCAGACAAAGGGGCGCAGGCCGTCAAGGAAACGCTGCCCCGCAGCCAGATCTCCGGCACAGGGCCGTGCCTTGATATAAGCGGCCCGCTCCCACGTACGGCCGAGGCTTTCGTAATACCGCTCAGCGGCCTCCATCGCCATGCAAACCGGTGTCACGGCGGGATCGGGGCGCAACCTCAGATCCGTGCGGAAGACATAGCCGTCCGCCGTCTTTTCGCTCAACGTCGCACAAAAGTTGCGCGTGGCCCGAACCATACCGTGCCGGGCCTCGTAAAAGTCATCGGGGTCAAAGCGCGTTTCATCGAACAGGACGATCAGATCGATGTCCGAGCTGTAGTTCAGCTCATGCGCGCCCATCTTTCCCATCGCCAGGATGACCAAACCGGCTGCGGTTTCGACATCTTCCTCGGTCATACCCGGCAGCTTCTTGCGCCGGATCAGTGTTGCGATCTCGGCCTTGGCCGCAACATCGGCGGCCAGCGCACCGAAATCGGTCAGGGCCGCCGTGACCTTCTCCAATGGCCACGCACCTGCAATATCGGCCAACGCCGTAAGCAGAGCCATACGCCGCTTGGCCTGCCGCAATCCGGGTTTCAACTGATCCGGCGGCAGATCACGCGCGGCAGCCATGACGTCAGCCAATGCCTGATCCGGGCGCATCAGGGCCTCGGGCAGCCAGTCTTTCTCTTGTTCGATCAGACCTTTCAGATAGGGGCTCGAACCGGCGGTGCCCGCCACCAATTCCGCCATCTCGGCCGGCATATCAGGCATCAGGGCCCGCGCTTCGTCGCCCAGGAATGGATCGAAAGAACGCGGAAGTCGTGTAATGGCAAGAGCGTCTGTCATACGCGCAAACTGCGCATCGCGGCGCGTGATCGTCAATGGGGCATTCTGATCAGGTTTTCTGAACCGGCGTGTCCTGACTGAAACTGTTGACCCAAACGTCGTTTCTGCGTTCCCACAACGACGAAATCAGCATCGCCTCGCGCGTTGTCGCACCCGGGCGCAGGTAGTCGGCTCTATAAGTCAACAGGACGATATCCGGTGTCAGAACGCGCAATCTCGCGTCGCTCAGATCAAACGCGGCCATTGTCGGCGCATCCGCGAATTGCCCAACATGATCGTCACGATTGGCAAATCCCGTCGGATAGACCCCAAGAAAATCGACGCTCAGCAAAGCCCGGTCCGCGCTTGCGTTGCCCTCGACCAGCGCCATCCAGACCTGCCTTTCCAGTTCGAGGATTTCATTCAGCGCAGGTGCCGTTTTGTGTTCTGTCATTTCCATTTCCGCACCCTGAGACTGAAGATGTTTATCGTCAACCGAGTTGCTCAATGTAAATCTTTTTCACATTATCCCCTTGCAACACCCGACAGGGACCCCATCTAGACAATGTGAAAAGAATTTACATCAACCCTGGAGAGCTCAAATGACCGCATTGTCCGACCCCGCCGCCCCCGCGAATCCGGGATGGCTTTACCGAATTGAGGCCTGGCTGGATGACAAAGGCAAAGGGGCGTGGATCGCCGCCATGGTCCTTGGTTTCATCTTCTTCTGGCCTGTTGGCCTGGCCCTTCTGGCTTACATGATCTGGAGCAAACGCATGTTCAGCAAATCCTGCAACCGCCGCAAATCCTGGCACAGCCACATGAGCGCGATGAAGCCGTCCGGCAACAGCGCATTTGACGCCTACAAGGCAGATACACTGGCCCGCCTTGAACGCGAACAGCAGGACTTCGAGGCGTTCCTGCGCCGCCTGCGTGATGCCAAGGACAAGGCCGAATTCGACGAGTTCATGGACGAACGCGCCCGCGAGAACCATGAAGACGACGGCAAAGCCACGCCTGCCTGATTGACCTTGCCCTGTCCCGGCATTCCGGGACAGGGTACCCTGACCCTTTTTTTCGGACCTGACGAATGAATCACCTGCCCGACCCGGATACCCAACCAGAATTCTACAACTCAGTGACAAGCAAACGCTTTGTCGCGTGGTTGTTTGATGTCGCCTTCATCTCGCTGCTCTGCACGGTGGCGATCCTGTTGAGCGCAGGCCTCGGTCTGTTTTTTCTGGCCGTGATCTATGCCGTCATCAGCTTTGTCTATCGCGTAGTAACCATCACCAACGGCTCGGCCACACTGGGCATGCGATTCATGGGAATCGAATTGCGCGACGCATTCGGAGAGCGGATGGATATGGGCAAGGCCATTGCCCACACTGCCGGCTATTTCGTCAGCATGGCGGTCGCTGTGATTCAGATCATCTCGGTGATCATGATGCTGACCAGCGCCCGCGGCCAGGGCCTGACCGACAGTTTTCTGGGCACGGTCATGATCAATCGACGGGCCTGAGGCCCGGTTGCGTGAAACACTTGGCGGCCTCGGGAACGGTTGCTATCATCCCACCCGAGGCTACCTGGGAACTTCATGCGACACACGCTGCCAATTGCGCCACAATTCTATGTCACGGCCCCGCAACCCTGCCCTTATCTCGACGGCAGGATGGAGCGTAAGCTGTTCACCGCGCTCCAGGGCGAAGGCGCGGAACAGCTGAACAATTCCCTGTCACAGCAGGGGTTTCGCCGGTCGCAGAATGTACTCTACCGCCCCTCCTGCACAGATTGCGCAGCCTGCCTGTCCGCCCGGATCGACGTCTCGGCGTTCCGCCCGACAAAAAGCCAGAAACGCGCGGTGAAACGCAACGGATATCTGCAACGCCGCGCCACGTCGCCCTGGGCCACGGACGAGCAGTATGAGCTGTTCCGCCGCTATCTTGATACCCGGCACGCCGACGGCGGCATGGCCGACATGGACGTGTTCGAGTTTGCGGCAATGATCGAAGAAACGCCGATTCGAAGCCGCGTGGTGGAATATGCAGATCCGGAAACCGGCGACCTGATCGCTGTCAGCCTGACCGATGTGCTCGATGATGGGCTGAGCATGGTTTATTCCTTCTACGATCCGAACCAGCCTCAGAATTCTCTGGGCACCTATATGATCTTGGACCATATCGAGATCGCGCGTGAAGCGGGCCTGCCCTATATCTACCTGGGCTATTGGGTCCCCGGCAGCCCCAAGATGGGCTACAAGGCAAAATTCTCCGGGCTTGAGGCCTATGTTCAGGGCGAATGGCAAAAGATCACGGATCCTGATACCTTCTGCGCTTCCTCACGGCACCCCCTGTCCACCGCTCCGATTGCCGAGCAGGTGGCCAATATCCAGCTTCCCGACCGCCACCCGACCAAGGGCTGACCACCCCATGAAACAGAACCTGCACGCCGTCACCCTCGTGGTGCCGGACTACGATGAAGCCATCTCGTTTTACACAGGAAAACTCCGTTTCAAGCTCTTGAAGGATTTAGATCTCGGAGGCGGAAAACGCTGGGTCCTGATCGCACCGCCGGGTTCAGACGGCAGCGCCCTTCTTCTGGCCAAGGCCGACGGGCCTGAACAGCGCGCCGCCATAGGCAGCCAGACCGGTGGCCGCGTCGGATTCTTCCTGCAAACCGATGATTTCCACCGCGACTACTCACAGATGCGTGCCAACGGGGTCCATTTCGAAGAAGATCCCCGCAGTGAATCCTATGGCACTGTCGCCGTCTGGCGCGATCCTTATGGCAACCGCTGGGACCTGATCCAATTCACCTGATCCGCTTCTTCATCTGGCCCAAAATATCCCGGGGATGAATTGGCCGCAGGGCAAGAAGGGGCTGGCCCCTTCCCCCCAACAATCAAGAAAAAGGGGGCCCCAAGGCCCCCTTTTGCATATTGATGGTCCGGATCAGTTCGGGATCAGGTCCGGCACGATCGTGACAATCGCCGGGAAGAACCACAGGATTGCGATCCCCACCACCTGGATCAGAACAAACGGTATGATCCCGCGATAGATATGGCCCGTCGTCACTTCCTTCGGCGCAACCCCCCGCAGATAGAACAACGCGAACCCGAACGGTGGTGTCAGGAAGGATGTTTGCAGGTTCACCGCCACCATGATCGTCACCCATTTCGGGTCGAACGACCCGCCATAGATCACCGGCCCCACGATGGGGATCACGATGTAGATGATCTCGAGGAAATCCAGCACGAAGCCCAGAATGAACAACACCAGCATCACGATCAGGAAGACCGTGAATTCGTTGTCAAAACTCTTCAGGAATTGCTGGATATAGTGCTCCCCTCCGAACGAGATCACCACCAGGTTCAGCAACTGCGATCCGATCAGGATGGTGAACACCATCGATGTCACCTTGGCCGTCTCGCGCACCACCGGGGTCAGAACTCCGCTGGAGTACAGCACCCAGCACCCGAACAGCAGGCCGAACAAGGCGTACAGATAAGCCGCATACGCGATGATGAAGGCGATCCAGGTCTCCAAGGTCACATTGCCCTGATTGACCCGCAGGTCAAAGTTCACCCCCATCAGCAAGGCGATGATCACGGCAAAGGTCGACCAGATGATCACCTTGCCCGATCGCCCCTGGTCCTGAAGCTTGCGATAGGCCGCCAGCATGATGGCGCCACCCGCCCCCAGCGCCGCCGCCGGCGTCGGGTTGGTCACACCGCCCAGGATCGAGCCCAGAACCGCGATGATCAGAACCAGTGGCGGGAAGACCACGCGGATCAGGTCATTGGTCGCACATCGCGCCGCGGCTTCCCTGCAACCATACATGGTCAGTGCGAAGGGCAACGCGAGCAACAGGAACGTTGCCCCCGAAGATGTTGTGGGCGAGATCAGCAGGATATCGACCAATACCATAAGCAGCAGACCAATCGCACCAACGATAAGCGGCTGTGGCGCACGCGAAGGGGCAATGCCACGGCCCAGCACCAGGGTAAGACCCAACAGCACGACGGTGATCGCGACACCTGTGCCAATTGGCGCGGCTGATGCGATCATTTCCTGTTTTGCGACGGTCAGTTCTTCTTCGGTCAGGCGGTGAGATTCAGCCGCACCGCCGGCGGCATCAATGGCTTCCTGCTCGGCGACGGCCTGATCCCAGGCGGCCTGACCATGCAGATCGATCATCGATGCCTTGCATTCTTCCGACACGTTGGTACGCAGCGATGCGCCCTGCCCGATATCCGAGAATGCCGAGACCGAGACGCTCTGGCTGCCGATCACGCCGACATTGCCCAGCAACACCGCGCCGACGATCAACGCAACCGGTGCGCCCAGCAGCCAGGTCAGACCTTCAGAACGGGTGATCGGCTCACCGGAGCCACCCGACATTGCAACGGCAGGTGCCTTGTGTGGATTCAGCAGCGCATAGCCAAAGGCATACAACGCATAGAGCAGCGCCAGAAGGATCCCCGGCAAAAGCGCCGCCTGGAACAAGGTTCCGACCGAGACAACCGCGGGCTCCCCCAGATAGGTCAGCGCATCGGTACAGCCGGCCTCGACAGCCCGTGTCTCTTGCGCCGTGGAATACAGATCACCCGCCAATGTGCCAAGCAGAACGATCACGATAGACGGCGGAATGATCTGCCCCAGCGTCCCCGACGCCGCGATCACACCCGTGGCAAGCTCGGGCGAGTAGTTGTTTCGCAGCATGGTTGGCAGAGCCAGCAGGCCCATGGTCACAACCGTTGCGCCAACGATACCGGTTGAAGCAGCCAAGAATGCCCCCACAACCACGATGGACACGGCCAGACCACCCGGCAGCGGTCCAAAGACGCGCGCCATCGTCGTCAGCAGGTCGTTCGCGATTTTCGAGCGTTCCAGCGTGATCCCCATCAGAACGAACATCAGCACGGCCAACAGGGTCTCAATGGATTGCCCTGCCAGTACGCGCTCGTTCATGCGGTTCACGATGAACGACACGTTGCGGTCCAGCGCGGTTTCCCAGCCAGAGACAAAGACCGGCTCGGCTATCCTTGGCAAATCCGGGTATCGGAATACCGATATGACATCAGGTTTTACCCCGGAATTTACAATATCCCGATAGGCTTGTGAGCCTGTGTCGATTGCCTGGTGGATCAACAGCCCGGCACTGTCCAGTGCCGCGATGATCCCAAAGGAAATCACTCCGGCGCCGCCGATGGCAAAGGCCACCGGGAAGCCGGAAAGGATGCCTCCGAAGAGGCAGAAGAATACGATAATGAGGCCTATCTCGACGCCATCAAGTCCGAATAGCATTGTCTTGGTCTCCGTCCTTAATGCGCGCCTTCATAGGCTTCTTCGCCCTCACCAAGGCTGTCCTTGTCGAGGTATTTTCCAGTGCTTTCCGGCCCTTCCACATACTCAAGATACGAGCGGTACAGGAATGCGATTGCGTGCAGGAACACCATGGCTGCAAAGGCCACCAGCAAGATCTTGAACAGGAAGTAGGCGTTGAATCCGTTGGGGCTGAACCCAATGGTTTCCACGTTCCAGCGCAGGGCGCGGGACTTGGCCACCAGCCGGTCCAGCGTGTCACTGGCCGAAGGTTTCGGCACGATCAGGTGCCGCCACATGAAGTACCAGCCATACATCCAAGTTAACACCGCCATGGGCATCATGAACAAAACCGCACCGCACATATCAACCACCCGTTTGGCACGGTGGCTGATGCCGGCATAGATGAGGTCAACGCGCACATGCCCACCCTGCACGAATGTGTAGGTACAGCACAGGCACACGACCATCGCATTATACAGCTTCAGTTCTTCCGCGAACCAACTGATATCCATCTGGAACGGGATACCCAAACCAAAAGACATATCGGGTCGTGTAAAGACCCGCTGCATGAAAACGATCACGATCTGCTGGATCACCATCAGAAGCCCCGCCCAGGCAAAGAAGCGCCCGGTGGTGTTGGCAAACCCCTCAAGGCCCCGCACGATGGCCCACATGAAATTCCGGTAGTACAGCCCGATGGCCGTCAGAACCAGAAAGAACGTGAACACCACAAAGAAGAACTCGACCGAACCGCCGTAATAGACAAAGCGCATGATCGACGCCTTGTCGGACCAGTCCAGCCAGAGCTGCGGATGCGTGATGGCGTATCCGAAATTATAGAAGGCTTCGGCAATGCTCTGAATGAACCAGACCAGTCCATTCCACAGGGCGCCGAAGAACGAGATACCGTTTTCGTCCTGCATGTTGTCCCCAGGTCGTCTCAGTTGCGCATGGATTATTGTTGCTTGCCCAAGTCTTCAAGCGCAACGGGAAAGGTTCCCCCGCCGCGCGGGGGAACCGGTTGTCCTTGTATCAGAAAGGCTTAGCCGCGAACACGGTCACGCTGAGCAGTGTAGACACCCGACGACAGGTTGTTCCAGGCAGACGAAGCAGCCATCGACGTCATTGCGCTGTCATGGATCTTCTTGAACAGCTCATCGCCCATGTTCTCGTCCAGAACTTCCTGGCTTGCCTGACCAAACGCGTCCCAGACACTGTCCGGGAATTCCAGAACCTTGACACCACCGGCCTGCAAACGCTGCAGTGCTGCGCCATTGTTGGCCAGGAACTGCGCCAGGTTCCACTGGTGCGCCTCGGCGGCAGCGATTTCGATGATCTTCTGCTGTGCCGGGGTCAGTTCATTGAACACGTCACGGTTGGTTGCCAGCGACAGACCTGCACCCGGCTCGTGGAAGCCCGCAGTGTAGTAGGTCTTGGTGATTTCCTGGAAACCGGCTTTTTCGTCCGCCCACGGACCGATCCACTCGGTACCGTCGATCGCGCCGGACGACAGCGCCTGATACACTTCCGACCCCGGAATGTTCTGGACCGATGCGCCCAGTTTACCCAGTGCTTTACCACCCAGGCCCGGCATACGGAACTTCAGACCGTTGAAGTCTTCGGGGCTGTTGATCTCTTTCGAGTACCAGCCACCCGCCTGCGCACCGGTGTTGCCGGCCAGGAAGGACTTCAGGCCAAAGATTTCGCCCAGCTCGTCATGCAGCTCCATCCCGCCGTCATGATAGTACCAGTTCACGAGTTCCTGTGCCGTCATACCGAAAGGCACGGCCGTGAAGAACGCATAGCCCGGGTGCTGACCCACAAAGTAATAGTCGGCCGCGTGATACATGTCGGCCTGACCTGACGACACGGCGTCAAATACTTCGAACGCGCCAACCAGCTCGCCCGCTGCCTTGATTTCAACATTCAGGCTGCCATCCGACATGGCGTTGATGCTGTCGGCACACCGCTGCGCGCTGTCAAACACACCCGCCAGACCACGACCCCACGAGGTCACCATGGTCAGAGTACGCTGTCCCTGCGCATAAGCCGGTGCTGCCAAAGCAGTTGCCGCAGCCGCCGAGCCGCCCAGCGCGGATTTTTTTAGAAATGAACGACGATCCATATGAGTGTTCCTCCCCTTCATAGTCACGGTCCGGCAGAACCGGACCTGTCGCATTCAGTGCGCGTCAGCCTAATGTGGCCGAAGTGAAAGGGAATACCTACTACTGCGTAGAGAATCGATTTCTTTGCTTTTTTCGACCAGAAATCGGGCGGTGAAGCCCAGCAGTTATGATGATCATCATCGTATTTGCGGGACAAAGCCCAATCTTTTTGCATTTTCGCCGCTGCTTGCGTATCGATTCGTCCATGCAAAGACTCCGACATCTGGTCTCGCTGACCTATGCGCAGAAATTGTCGCTGGTGGCGGCAATCCCGCTGGTCGTGGCCGTGGCGGCAATTGCCATGCTTGTCACCTACGAGGCCCGCGCGACCGCCGAGCGTGAGATCGAAGCGCTGGAACGCAGCCTGATCGAAGCCAAGAAGGAAGAGCTGCGCAACTACGTGACACAGGCCCGCAACGGGTTCGCGTACATCTATGGCCGGGCCGAGCCTGATGACGAGGTCGCAAAAAACCTCGTGTCCCAGATCCTGTCGGCAATGATCTATGGTCAGGATGGGTTCTTCTTTGTCTACGATTATGACGGTAACAATCTGGTCAGCCCGCGCCAGACGCAGTTCATCAATCGAAACTGGGAGGGGCTGACGGACAGCGATGGTACCCCGATCGTTGACGAGTTCATCCGCCTCGCCCGCCAGGGGGCTGGTTGGCACAGCTTCATGTGGCAGAAGCCTTCGACCGGGGAAGAGGCGCAGATGATCGCCTATGTCGTCGGGCTTCAGGACTGGCGCTGGGTCGTGGGGACCGGTGTCTTCATCGACGACATCGTCGCAACGGTGGCCAATGCGAGGGCCGAAGTCGAGGCCCGCGTTCAGCGCACTTTCATGTATATCGGCGCAATCGTCGTGGCTGCGGTGCTCATCGTCTTTGCATCGGGCATGCTGCTGAACATCCGCGAGCGCAGACTTGCGGACGCCAAGCTGAAGGAACTGACCCAGCGCGTCTTTGATGCGCAGGAAGAAGAACGAGGCCGGGTTGCCCGTGAACTGCATGACGGCATCAGCCAGATTCTGGTCGGTGTACGTTACGCGCTGGACAACGCGCGGCGCCGCCTGTCCCGTGGCGATGATGCGGGCGCGCGCGATCCGCTGGACAAAGGGATTGACCATCTTGGCACTGCCATCACCGAGGTCCGCCGCATCAGTCGCGACCTGCGCCCCGGCGCACTGGACGATCTGGGCCTTGGGCCCGCGCTGAAAGCCCTGACCGACGATTTCCGGGACCGCACCGGGATCGAGACGGAATTCTCGACCGTGGTATTCCGCAACCGGCTGGATCAGGACAGCAAGATTGCCCTGTATCGCATTGCCCAGGAAGCGCTGACCAATATCGAGCGCCACTCGGGCGCCACGCATGTTACGATAGACCTGCGCGGGCACAAGAAAGGGGCAACCATGCGGATCACCGACAATGGCCGGGGCATGCGGACCGATCCGGGTACCCCCAGCACCGGGATCGGGTTGCGCAACATGCAAGAGCGCATCGAACAGCTTGACGGGTCCCTGCGCATTCTGTCATCACGCGGACCGCGTGGCGGCACCGTCATCGAAGTCAGCCTGCCGCTGAGCCACCTTCTGCCACCGCAGGAAGACGCAACCCCGAACCGAAAGGCCGGCACATGAGCGCCGAAAGCATCCGAGTTCTTATCGTCGACGACCATCCCATGGTGGCCGAGGGCATTCAGTCCATCCTGGAAAGCTATGATGAGATCGAAGTGGTCGGCACGCTTGGCAGCGGACAGGCGGCAGTGGATCAGGCCGTTGACCTTGCCCCGGATGTGATCCTGATGGATCTGAACATGCCCGGGCTTGGCGGTCTCAGCGCGACGGAAATCATCCTCGAACGCCTGCCGGAAACCCGCATCCTGATCCTGTCGATGCATGACAGCCCGGAATACATATCGACCGCGCTCAGCCACGGTGCCAAAGGATATGTGCTCAAGGATGTGCCCACTGATGAGATCAAGCAGGCCATCGACGCGGTGATGCGGGGCGAACAGTATCTTTGCACAGGCGCCAGCGGATCACTGAAGCCCAAGGGCGACACCACGCGCGAAGCGCTGACCGGACGTGAACAGACCATTCTGCTGGAACTGGCGCAGGGCAAATCCAACAAGGAAGTTGCGCAAACGCTGGATATTTCCGTGCGGACGGTCGAAACGCACCGCAAGAATATCAAGCGCAAGCTTGGCATCTCTTCAACCGCCGGGCTGACACGCTACGCGTTGGAACACGGCGTACTGCAAGGCACTGGCGTCGGTTTCTGATCTGCACGCGCCCGCAGCGCGCAGCGCTGCCCGGCCCAACCAGAGGATACACGCCGCAGGCGTGTTGACGATGGGCGGGAGCGCTACCCGTCGGGTCAGAGACCTTCTCCGAAAAAAACCAATGTCCCGTCTTCGTCAAGAACGTGGAATTCACGCTGATTGTATGGCTGATTGAACGGCGACCTGACACGGCCTTCGGGCAGATCGGCCAATCCGTCGCGCAGGCTGTCATAAAGCCCATCGATATCTTCAACATCGATATAGAAGGAGTGTTCATCACCCAATGGCTTGCCATCATCCCGGGGTGGGCACTCCAAAAGGCGGATCGCAACAGGACCACGTTTCAAAAAGGCATAATTGTCCTGTGTGAACCCACAGGTGAACCCAAGGCGATTACAATAGAAGTCGATCTGGTCCTTCAGGGACGAGCACAACACAAATGGTGTAAGCTGCAAAATCTTGGGCATCTGACTCTCCGAACAGGAAACAGATGCATTGTACCGAGGTTGGACATTCAATCCAGCAATTGATCCTTGCGCAGCCCCGCGCGCTTGTAATGATGCGGCAAAACGCGGCCATACAATTGCTGCGTCCGCTCGACCCCACCGCACATGCCTTCAGCCTCGACAAAGGAAAAGATGCCGACATAGCGGCGGCGCTTGCCTCTTACCGGAGCAACCCGGTGCAGTGAATACCGCCCCTTGAAGATCTGCAAATCCCCCGGCCGCAGATCCAACCGGCGAACGCGCCCCATGTTCCCATCGAGAACCGCAGCCACGAGATCAAAGTTTTCATCCTCTGCCGTGCGCAGGTTGGGCGCGTACTCGAACGCGCCGCCCGTCTCTGCGTTCTGGATGGCCAGCGTCACGGTGTAGTTGTTGGTGTCGAAATGCCAGGGAAAGCCCTGCCCTTCCTCCACGACATTGATGATCACATCCGCCAATGGATCATCGTAACGAAAAAAACGGTCTTCGGGTTCATTCAGGGCATCGCGGACAAAGGGAAGAAAACCGTCGAACTCGTAAATGCGCCGCAGCGGGCCGGATTTCGAAAGATTGTCGGCCGGAACAAAGGCGTTCGAACGATCATAGAACCGGCGGATCGGATGAGCGATGCCAAGCCTTGGATCGTCCTTCGTGAAATAGGCGTTGGTTCTGTTGAAGGACCGATGCGCCTTGGGCGCCACCCCCTCGGCTTCTTGCACCAGTAGCTTGACCCCTGCGTCGTGCACGAAACCAGGCAGAACGGCACATCCATCCTGCTCCAATTCGCGTCTCAAATCCTCGATCAGCCGATCATAAGCCGGTGAATCGGGGCGATCGATTGGATAGCGGCCAAGATCAACCAGGTCCTGCAACATTCTAAGCCTCCGGGTTTTGCCCCCTGCACGCTCAGCGTGGCGCAGAAAAAAGTAATGATCATGCCCGTTTCGGACATCGGCCTGACGCTTTCAGACCGCCTGATCCGTGCACAAAACGGCCAATTCACACACCGAATTCCCGGAAATTCCCGACATGCGGCAATCTGCGCAATAAAATGTCGCAAAATACCGCCCCCGAGATAGAAAATTGGTGCAATTGCCTGTTGACGCCCCTTCCCCCCGACCATAATGTCGCCTCCAAGCAAAAAGGAGCCTCTGGCGATGAGAACGCTAGTCGTAATCGTAGGAACCACGCGCATGGGCCGGTAACGGTAAACCATAATCGAACCCATGCGCCTCCGAAAATCTCGGGGGCTTTTTTTTGTCGAACGCAAGACACATGTCGCGAACGGAGCAAAGCAGATGACACGTGAGATGACCGGCGCAAAGATGGTGGTTCAGGCCCTCAAGGATCAGGGCGTGGACACGGTATTCGGATACCCCGGTGGCGCCGTGCTACCGATCTATGATGAGATCTTTCTGCAAAACGACATTCGCCACATTCTGGTGCGTCACGAACAGGGCGCGATCCACGCGGCCGAAGGTTATGCCCGATCGACCGGAAAACCGGGCGTCGCGCTTGTCACCTCCGGCCCCGGTGCCACCAATGCTGTCACTGGTCTGACCGATGCGTTGCTGGATTCGATCCCGATCGTGGTTCTGACCGGACAGGTCCCGACCTTCATGATCGGATCGGACGCGTTTCAAGAGGCCGACACCGTTGGCATCACCCGCCCCTGCACCAAGCATAACTGGCTGGTGAAGGATACGGATTCGCTGGCTGAAACCCTGCACGAGGCATTCCATGTCGCCACCTCGGGCCGCCCCGGCCCGGTGCTGATCGACATCCCGAAGGATGTGCAGTTCGCGTCGGGCGAATATGCCAGCCCGAAACCTTCGACCTCGCATTACCAACCAGCGATGAAAGGAGATCTGGAAGAGATCACCGAATTGGTTGCCGCGATCGAAACCGCAAAGAAACCGATCTTCTATACCGGCGGTGGCGTTATCAATTCCGGCCCCGCGGCAAGCCAGTTGCTGCGTGAACTGGTGGATGCAACGGGCTTTCCGATCACCTCAACCCTGATGGGCCTTGGCGCCTATCCTGCCTCGGGCGAAAACTGGTTGGGAATGCTCGGAATGCACGGCCTTTATGAGGCCAACATGGCGATGCATGATTGCGATCTGATGATCAATATCGGTGCGCGGTTCGATGACCGGATCACCGGGCGTATCGATGCGTTCTCGCCGAACTCGAAGAAAGCACATATCGACATTGATCCGTCCTCGATCAACAAGGTCATCCGGGTGGACATCCCGATCGTCGGCGATGTGGCGCATGTGCTCGAGGACATTCTGAAGATCTGGAAGTCGCGCGGGCGCAAGACGGACGCCGCGAATGTCAAACAATGGCAGAACCAGATCGCCGAATGGCGCAAGATCAACTGTCTGGCGTTCACCAACAGCGAGAAGTCGATCAAACCGCAATACGCGCTGCAACGTCTTGAAGAGCTGACGAAAAAGCATGATCGCTACATCACCACCGAGGTGGGTCAGCATCAGATGTGGGCGGCGCAGTATCTTGGGTTCGAAGACCCCAACCGCTGGATGACCTCGGGCGGGCTGGGCACGATGGGCTATGGCTTCCCCGCCTCGATCGGTGTGCAGATGGCACATCCGGACGCGCTGGTGATCAACGTCGCTGGCGAGGCTTCGTGGTTGATGAACATGCAGGAAATGGGCACCGCCGTTCAGTATCGCCTGCCGGTGAAACAGTTCATCCTGAACAACGAGCGCCTTGGCATGGTGCGCCAGTGGCAGGAGCTGCTGCATGGCGAGCGGTATTCGCATTCCTGGTCCGAGGCCCTGCCCGATTTCGTCAAACTCGCCGAGGCCTTTGGTGCGAAAGGCATCCTGTGTTCCGACCCCGCCGATCTGGACGATGCGATCATGGAGATGATCAATTATGACGGTCCAGTGATCTTCGACTGTCTGGTCGAAAAGCACGAGAACTGCTTCCCCATGATCCCGTCGGGCAAGGCGCATAACGAGATGCTGCTGGGCGAAGCCGAGACGCAGGGCGTAATCGACTCCAAGGGCTCGGTTCTGGTTTAACAAAATTCGACGGTTTTGATTGAGCGCCGCGCTGCGCCCAACCTGTCAAGGATGATGAAAGGGACGTAAATGTCTGCCCTACATATCAAAAAAGGCTCCACCCGCCATTCGGCCTATAACCTACGGCCCACCTTCTCGGACGTTCAGGAACGCCATACCATTGCGGTTCTGGTCGAAAACGAACCGGGCGTACTGGCCCGTGTCATTGGCCTGTTCTCGGGTCGAGGCTATAACATCGAAAGCCTGACGGTGGCCGAGGTTGATCATACCGGCCACCTCAGCCGCATCACCATCGTCACCACCGGCACGCCGCAGGTGATCGAACAGATCAAGGCGCAGCTTGGGCGCATTGTCTCGGTGCGTGACGTGCATGATCTGACGGTCGAGGGCGCATCGGTCGAGCGTGAACTGGCGATCATCAAGGTCGTCGGCGAAGGCGACAAGCGGGTCGAAGCGCTGCGACTGGCCGATATCTTCCGCGCCAATGTAGTCGACAGTACCCTGAATTCTTTCATTTTCGAGATCACCGGCGCGCCCGACAAGATCGACGCCTTTGCCGATCTGATGCGCCCCCTGGGCTTGATGGAAATCGCCCGTACCGGCGTGGCGGCCCTGCTGCGCGGCGATTGATCGACCTGTCCCGCCTTGGCACTTGTCTTGCGGCCAAGGCGGGAACACTTTTAAGAGTGGCCGGCGATATGCAATGCAACTTTGGCGATCTGAATGCGCTAAAATTGCCATAAGGTCAGCTTTTCCGGTTAAAGATCAGTCATTTTCAGATAAAGTCTATTGCCTTTGCGCATAGGGCCGTTAGCCTTGAAGCCGCAACGCGACGTGGGGATACGTTGCTTGGGGTCATTCTGTACGATTTTTCGATGCGCACCGGGCTTTGGCTTCTGTGCGAAGATGGTTTCTTCCGGAAACTGAGCAAGACGTGGGCACCCATGACCGACGACATTCGCAGTCCTGCTGAGCTTCGCGCAATGTTTGGTGCGAACCTTCGGCAATTGGCAAAGCGATATCGCTCGGTCTCGGCGCTGTGCCGCCAACTTGGCGTGAACCGCACCCAGTTCAACAGATATCTATCCGGTGAAAGCGTTCCCAGACCGGATGTGCTGGACCGTATTTGCCGGTTCTTCGATGTCGATGCCCGCATTCTTCTGAAACCGCTGGACGAGATCGAAAAGATCGAAGAACACCCCGCAACTCCGGCGCTGACAGAGTTTCTGGGCTCGGGTGCGGATGCGATCGAGAAATCCCTGTTTTCACCCGGGTTCTACGCGGTGATCGAAAGCCTTTCGGCTGAACACCGGATGACCCTGCTGCACGCCCGACCCCTGGCCCAATGCACGTTGATCCGTGGCTACGTGTCGCGTGCGGAAATGCCCGAGGCAACACCGAAAGCGCGGGAAATACGGGGGATAGCGGCCTCAAGCGGTGACACCGTCTATATGCTGACCTCGCAGCGGGAAGGTCACAACAGCCGGGTCTATCTGATCTCGCCGGACCCTACGGGAACGGCAGTTCATTGGCGTGGGTCGGTCATCAGTCCGGCAAATGCGACAAGGCCCGAACCCGTTGTGCTGAAATACCTTGGGCACGACTCGACGGCCATTTTTGCTGCTGCACGATTGTCGACGAACAACGTGGCTCAGCACCTGTAACCTACCGTCTCAGGTTGGTGTTTTCCCTTCATCGTTCTGCGTGATCTGCCGGTACAGATGCCAGCTGGCATGCCCCAGCAACGGCAGAACCACCAGCAACCCCAGGAACCAAGGCACCATCGCCAGAAATGTCAGCACCGCGATGAAGGCTCCCCAGGCCAGCATCACTGGGTAGTTCTTTGACACGTAGGAAAAACTGGTGATCATTGCCGTTACAAAATCCAGTTCACGATCCAGCAGCAACGGAATCGACAGAACCGTGATCATATACAGAACGGTCGCAAAAACCGCCCCGACTGCCGTGCCGACTGCCAGCATTGTCAGGCCATTCAGCGTCAGAAACACCTCAAGCGAGGTTGACACGTTGGTCATCGTCGCCAACCCCATGAACAGGGCAAAGATCATGTGCCCCAGAAAAAACCAGAACAGAAACACGACGACTATGATCGCGCAGATCGAGGGCAACTGTCTGCGGCTTTGCTGCATCACGACCCCGAAGATCGCGCCAAAATCGAGCGGCTCGCCTTGTTCCAACCTGTGCGAAACCTCGTACAGACCAACAGCGGCAAACGGGCCGATCAACGGAAACCCGATGGCCGCCAGCACCAGCCAGAAGGTTGTTCCGGTCTGAACTGTCACCCATGCCATCGCCCACCCGGACAGTACGTAAAACCCCGCAAAAACAAGGCCGAACAGCGGTGCGCGGCGAAAGTCGGCCCAGGCGCGCTTCAAAGCAGTGCGCAGCATGGCGGTATCGACCGGTCGCATGTCCGGAACACCAAAGGGTTTGTCCATGTTGTCTTCCTCCTCCCTGACCGGCGTTATTGCATCGCCGGCCTCTTGTTCGGCCAATCTGTTTCGGCGTGGTAAGCCGCTCCGACTGACAACAGTTTTCGATCCGATCCTCTGGGTCCGAACAGTTGAAACCCCATGGGCAGCCCCTGCGTGCCAAACCCCGCGGGCGCAGCAAGACAGGGCAGGCCGATCAGGCTGACCGGTACCGTGACATGCATCCATCGGTGATAGGTATCCATGGCCCGGCCCGCGATCTCTGTCGGGTAAGGCAGATCAACCGAGAACGGCCAGACCTGAGCAGACGGCAGAACCAACGCGTCAAACCGTTCGAACAGGTTCGCCGCGCAACGGAACCATTCCGAGCGGATGACACTGGCGTGGTGCACCTCCATCGCACTCATCGCCAGCCCCCGATCCAGCTCCCATTGCGCCGTGTCTTTCAAATGCTCTTTTTGCGAAGCCAAAGGTTCCAGCCCTGCGGCCACGCTGAACGACCGCAAGCTGATCCAGCTGGTCCAGAGTTTTTCAGCATCGAAAGGCGGGGGGATGTCCTCAACCTGCGCTCCACGCGTTTCGAATACGCCCATCGCGTCTTTGCAGATGTCGAGAATACCGGGCTCGGTCGGAAAAGCGCCGCCCCAGTCGCCAAGCCACCCGATCCGCAGCCCGTGCAAATCGGCGGCGGTCACCGGCGACACCGGGGCACTTTCAGCGGCCAACGGCAAGCGCGGGTCCGGACCCGAGATGACATCAAGCAGAACACCCATGTCTTCGGGGCAGCGCGCCATGGGGCCCAGTGTCGACAACTGGTGCAAAAAACTGTCGCCCACGGGATCGGAAGGCACCCTGCCCCAGCTTGGCCGAAAGCCGTAAACGTTGTTCCATGCAGCTGGGTTGCGTAAGCTGCCCATCATGTCCGAGCCATCGGCCAGCGCAACCATGCCCGTCGCCAAGGCAACCGCCGCCCCGCCGGACGAACCACCGCAGGTACGATTGGCGTCATAAGGGTTGCGCGTTGCGCCATAGACCGGATTGAACGTGTGCGATCCCAGCCCAAATTCCGGCGTATTGGTCTTGCCGATCAGGATGGCACCTGCGGCCCGCATCCGGGTGGCAATCAGATCGTCAGTGTCCGGCACGAAGCCCTTGAACATCGGTGAGCCCTGAGACGAGACGACGCCCGCCACGTTCACAAGATCCTTGACTGCGATTGGAAGACCGTGCAGCGGGCCGGTGATCGGGCCATCGTCACAGGCCTTCGCCTCGGCCATCAAACCATCTGAATCCCTTAGCGCGACGATGGCATTCACCTCACCATTGACCGTGGCGATGCGATCCAGCGTGGCCCGCATCACGTCCGAGGCTGAAACCTGCCGGCTGGCCAACTGTTTCAAAAGGTCTGTAGCCGATATCCGGGTCAGGTCCATGGCGCGCCAATCCATTGTCGTTTCCGGCAGCCTAGCGGGCAGTTCAGATCATTTAAACCCACTGTTTAAATGTATCTTTTCAGGGAAGTCCCGGACGGCAATGTCAGCGCGCTGATCCGCGAAAATGCAGGTTGCTGTCAGCCCCAAGCCAATAGCGCAGGCAAAGAGCAATCGCCATGCAGCTGAGCACCAGCCAGATCCCGCCCCACAACATGGTGGAGCCACCGAATTCCTCGGCCAGCATGAATGCATCCGAACGCGCGCCGGACCGTCGGATCGTGTCGTCGAAGATGTCGAAAGGGACATAGATCATGCTGGTCAATCCGATCACGCGCAGCACCAGATCGCTTACATCGGGGCGCAGATACCACGCCGCAGCAATCATCGCAGCCCCGGTTCCGATGCTGAAAACAAGGGCGAACGGGTCGCGGATATACAGCACCGCCACCAGACACATGCCACCGCCAAAACCCGCCAGAACGGCGCGGTCGGCCTTTGTTCGCAGGGCAAGGATCAAAAGGGCCATGCCAAGCGCCAGTGAACCAAGATATCCGGCAGACAGGCTGAGAAAGCGATTGCCGCCCCGGCCGAGGACAACGCCGCCCTGTTGCGATGAGATCGAAAAGCTCTCGACCGAGCCGCCCGTCATCAGGATCGTCACCGCATGAGACAACTCATGCAGAAAGACGACCAGTATCTTCAGTGGAACCGCAACCGGTGTATTCCAGAGCAAAAACACCAGGGCCGTGATCAGGATAAGCTGCCAATGCCCTTTCAAAACGTTCAGGAAAGGGCTGTTACGCTTCACCTCAGCTGTCGCCCTGGGCCTCGGAGCGGCTCTTGCCCGCCACGTTCAGGGCCAGTGTGGCCGCCATGAAGCCGTCCAGATCGCCGTCCAGAACACCCTTGGTATCCGAGGTCTCGTAATTGGTCCGCAGGTCTTTGACCATCTGGTAGGGCTGCAAAACATATGACCGGATCTGGTTGCCCCAGCCCGCATCCCCCTTGGCCTCGTGTGCCGCGTTGATGTCGGCGTTCCGGCGGTCCAGTTCCAGTTGATACAAGCGCGATTTCAGAGCCTTCATGGCGATATCGCGGTTCTGGTGCTGCGACTTCTCGGAGGAGGTCACGACAATCCCGGTCGGAATGTGCGTGATCCGAACGGCCGAGTCCGTGGTGTTCACGTGCTGACCGCCCGCCCCCGATGACCGGTAGGTGTCGATGCGGATATCGGCGGGGTTTACCTCGATCTCGATATTGTCGTCGACCACCGGATAAACCCAGACCGAACAGAACGAGGTGTGCCGCTTGGCCGCCGAGTCAAAAGGCGAAATCCGCACCAGCCGGTGTACGCCGCTTTCGGATTTCAGCCAGCCGTAGGCGTTGTGGCCGGAAATCTTGTACGCAGCGGATTTGATCCCTGCCTCTTCGCCCGGGGTTTCGGACTGAAGCTCGACCGTATAGCCTTTTTTCTCGGCCCAGCGCACATACATCCGCGCCAGCATCGAGGCCCAGTCGCAGCTTTCGGTTCCGCCCGCGCCCGAGTTGATCTCGAGGAAGGTGTCGTTGCTGTCAGCCTCACCGTCAAGCAGCGCCTCAAGCTCTTTCTTTGCGGCCTTGGCCTGAAGCGCCTTGATCGCGGCTTCGGCGTCCTGGACGACCTCTTCGTCTTCTTCCATTTCGCCCAGCTCAATCAATTCGATATTGTCGCTGAGGTCGGTTTTGATGGACTCGTAGGTCTCAATCGCGTCGACCAGCATCTGCCGCTCGCGCATCAGTTTCTGCGCCTTTTCGGGATTGTCCCACAGGTTGGGATCTTCGACACGCGCATTGAATTCCTCAAGGCGATGCGGCGCGGTCTCATAGTCCATGCGCTGCGCCAGCAGCTCCAGCGACTTTTCGATTTCCGCTATGATGTTCTGGGTTTCGGCGCGCATGGTCTTGTCCCAACTTGCTCAATCAGGCCTGCGTGATAGCAAGAGGTGCGAGACACCACAAGACAGGCTGGATGGATGGAGCGACTCTCGTGACTCACTCGGAAAGATGTGCGATCGCCCGAATTTCAACCAAGGCACCCTCCCGTCGAAGTCCCGCAACCTCAACTGCGGTCCAAGCCGGGTAAGGCGCAGGCAGAACCTCAAAGCGCACACGGTCAAACAGATCGAAATGCTTTCGCATGTCAACATGGTAGGTCGTCATCTCGACCACAGTCTCCAAACCTTGGTTCGCTTCCTTTAATACCTCGGCAATCTTGGAAAAGGCGTTCCGGAACTGTAGTTCCGGATCATACGGCATTGAACCGTCTGCCGCGCTCCCGGTCATACCGGTGAGAAACACGTGCCCTCCCGAGATGACACCCGGAGAGATGCTTAGCTGCCCGGGCGCACCCAGCAAAGCATGTGGAATCAGAGGTGTCTTACCCAACTTGGTCAGTCCCTGTCAGTAAAGACCACCGGTACTCAGATCGCCTTGCGAGGCCTTGGGCCCGACCGTGATGGTTTCACCCGTCGACGTCTGAACCTGCACACCTGCGCGCTGCGCTTCCTCGAACAAGGGCAGGTCGGAACCAATCGCAAAACCACCGTCATAAACACGGTCGATGAACCCATCGACACCGTCGCGGAAGAATTCGGCCACGACATAGTCGCCGGTGGCGTCATCCGGCAGGCGGGCGCCGCTGAAACGGTCGATTTTGATGAAGTGACCCCCTTCCGGAACCTTGAATGGCCCACCGCCATACTTTTCGACGGCTTTTTCCATGAAGCTCTGGAACACCGGGCCGCACAGTGTACCGCCATAAGCCCCCCGCCCCATCGGGCGCGGACGGTCATAACCGATGTAGCAGCCCGCCACGATATTCGAGGTAAAGCCGATGAACCACGCATCCTTGGATTCGTTGGTGGTTCCGGTCTTGCCCGCTGTCGGCACCGGCAGGTTCACATAGCGCGAGGCCGTGCCACGATCCACCACGCCTTTCATCATGGATGTCAGCTGATAGGCCGTGATGGCATCCATGACCTGCGCGCGGTCCGTGACAAGGGTCGGGGCCTCGTCGGGCTCTAGCCAGGTCGAGTTGCAATTCAGGCATTGACGATCATCATGACGATAGATGGTCTTGCCGAACCGGTCCTGAATACGGTCGACCAGAGTGGGCTCGACCCGCTGACCCCCGTTCGCGAACATCGCATAAGCGGCGACCATCTTGTACAGCGTCGTTTCTTCGGACCCCAGCGAGTTTGCAAGGAACGCGCCCATCCGGTCATAGACGCCAAAGCGTTCGGCGTAACCTGCAACCACCGGCATCGTGACCTCTTGCGCCAGACGGATGGTCATCAGGTTCCGCGACTGCTCGATCCCGGTGCGCAAGGGGGTCGGCCCGTAGAACTTGTTCGACGAGTTCTTGGGCCGCCACAAGCCCTGTGGCGTGTTCACCTCGATCGGTGCGTCCACGACGATGGTTGCGGGGCTGTAGCCGCTGTCCAGCGCGGCGGCATAGACAAAGGGTTTGAAGCTGGACCCCGGCTGGCGCTGTGCCTGCGTGGCGCGGTTGAACACGGTGTCCTGATAAGAAAACCCGCCCTGCATCGCCAGAACGCGGCCCGAGTTCACATCCATCGCCACAAAGGCGCCCTGAACTTCGGGCACCTGACGGGCAGACCACTGCCCCTCTTCGCCCTCGACCACAAGGATCACATCCCCGCGCTTGAAGTTCGCCGCAAAATCACCCTGCATCCACTTGATATCGGACCGCGGAATGGTGCCATCCGCAGGGCCGTCCTCGATCCCGACGGTAAGTTGCTGATCCGAGACATTCAGAACCACGGCGGGATACCAGCGGGTCGGCAGCACCACATCGCGCGGGATTTCCAGAAGCGAAAGCGCCTCGCGCCACTGTGCCTCATCCGCCAGTTTTTCTTCCGGGATCACTTCGCCGGTGCCACGCCATTTCCCGCGCGACCGATCATATTTCTGCAACGCCGTGCGCAGGGCCTTTGCGGCCTCGACCTGCATTTCTTCGTCCACCGACGCACGAACCGTGAAGCCGCCGGTAAAGAACTCACCTTCACCAAAGTCCTCGCTCAGTTGACGTCGGATTTCATCGGTGAAGTAGTCGCGCGGCGGCAATGCGGTGCGGAAGCTTTCGAAATCGCCGTTCTGAACCGAGCGCAGCGGCATCTCGACTTCAGTCTCATAGGTCGCCTGATCGATGTAACCGTTCTGGTACATCTCGCGCAGCACATAGTTTCGGCGGGCCAACAGGCGTTCCTTTTCCCGAACCGGGTGATAATCCGACGGCGCCTTGGGCATTGCGGCCAACATCGCGGCCTCGTGCGGGGCCAGTTCCTGCAAGGTCTTGTTGAAATAGGTCTGCGCGGCGGCCGTCACACCGTACGAGTTCTGACCCAGAAAGATCTCGTTCAGGTAAAGTTCAAGGATCTGCTCCTTGTCCAGTGTATCTTCGAGCCGGGTGGCGAGGATGATTTCCTTGATCTTGCGTTCTGCCCGGCGATCGCCCGACAACAGGAAGTTCTTCATCACCTGCTGCGTGATGGTCGACGCACCGCGCACGGTTCCGCCTTTGGTTCGCACCGCTTCGACACCTGCCGCGATGATCCCCCGCGGGTCATAGCCCTGATGGGTATAGAAATTCTTGTCTTCCGCCGAAATAAACGCCTGTTTCACCAGATCGGGAATTTCCGAGGACGGCGTGAACAGGCGGCGTTCCTGCGCGAATTCGTCGATCAACTGGCCTTCGCCCGAATAGATCCGGCTGATCGTCGGGGGCTTGTACTGGGCCAGGGATTCGTGGCTGGGAAGATCGCGGCCATACATCCAGAACACCGCACCGATCACCAGTGCGACCATGAAAATACCCAAGGTGACGATACTGAAGATCGCCCCGAAAATCGAAAGAATGAACCGGATCACGTTACTGCCTTTTTCTCGCGGTGGTGCCTATATAGTGTTGCACCGCCCAAGGGTCAAAACACCAAGCGCATTCTAGCCGTTTTGCGCCGTAAGGTCACTGGCCAATCAGGGATTTGCGGATCACATCCTGCTGACGCCAGTCTTCGATCCCCTGAAAGATCCCCAACGCCATATTCGCCCGCCATTCCGAATTTCTCAGGTTTTCCCGGTCTCTGGGGCTGGAAAGGAACCCAAGCTCGATCAAAACAGACGGAATATCGGCCGCCTTGAGCACCGAGAACGACGCGGTCCGCAACGGTTTGCGGTTCATCGGCCCGCCCTGCTGGGCCATTCCGTTGGCGATCGCGCTGGCCAGCGACCTGGTCCGCGGCATCGTTTCCTGGCGCGCCAGATCAAGCAAAACATCAGCCACCTGATCATCGGCACCATTCAGATCGATGCCCGAGATCAAATCCCCCCGGTCATGTCGTTCAGCCAGTTTTGAACTGGCCACATCCGAAGCATCGGCAGACAGGGTATAGACGGCCGCCCCATGGGCCTGCCCTTCCGACAGGGAATCCGCGTGCAGCGAAATGAACAGATCCGCGCCAGCCCGATGCGCCAGGGCAATCCGACGTTCCAACGAGACGAACTGATCATCAACGCGGGTCAGGACCACCTCGTAACCTCCTGATCTCAAAAACACTTCACGGAGTTCGCGGGCAAAGGTCAGCATCAGGGTTTTTTCATCAACGTCATCGGTTTCGGCGCCCGGATCGATCCCGCCATGCCCCGGATCGAGCATTACGCGCAACGGTCGGTCCGCGGAACGCGAAGGTGCCTGCGGCACATCAGCCGGTTCCGGCAAGTCCCAACCCGGATTGCGCGGCGCACCTGCGGTTGCGTTGAACGTGTCAAAATCCGTGCCCTTGAGGTTCAGAGACAGCAGCGCCGCCCCCGAATCCTCGGCCACCGACAGCTCGGCTGTGTCTACGGCCATCGGTGCGCCCAGTTCCAACACCAGCCGCGACCAACCCGGAACATAGGCCCCGAATTGCACGCCGCTGACGCGTTCGGATTGCAGAAAATCCGTTCGGTTCAGCCCGGTCCAGTCCACTTCGTTGAAGTCCAGAACCATCCGGTACGGATCCTGCAAGGTGAAAATCCGGTACGGCACCCCCTGGCTCAGGCCGATATCCACGCGAACGCCGGTTCGCCCCACATCCGTGATGCGGCTTTGGTCAGGTTGAATGCGTGCCAGCGCGCTGAAATCCTGCGCGACGACACTGCCTGCCAGCGCCCAGATCAGGGCGATGCAAAAGATGATCCTGCTCATGGCCTCAAGTTTTCCCGAGATCGCTTGCCGGGCAGCCTATACCACAAGGGCTGATTTGTGAACGGCTCAGGCAGGTTCCCCGATCGCCTTCCGCTCGGTCATGAACAGGCGCAACCGTTCCAGCCCGTCCTGAATGTCGACCGTCGAACGCGCATAGGAAAACCGCAACGTCGTATGGCCGCGTTGCGGATCGAAATCCAGACCCGGCGTGACCGCGACACCGGCCTTGTCCAGAATCTCGGCCGCAAATGCGCGGCTGTCATCGGTCAGATCGGACACGTCGGCATAGACGTAAAACGCCCCGTCCGGCGGCGCGATGTTCGTGAAGCCCGCCTTGGGCAGGCCTTCCAGCATCAGCGCGCGGTTTCGGCGGTACACGTCCAGATTGGCCTGCAACTCGTCCTCGCAGTCCATCGCAGCCAGTGCCGCAACCTGACTGGCATGCGGCGCGCAGATGAACATGTTCTGGGATATCCGCTCGACCACGCGCACCTGATCCTCGGGCACGACCATCCACCCCACGCGCCAACCGGTCATCGAGAAATACTTGGAAAACGAGTTGATCACATAGCACTCATCCGTCAGTTCAAGCGCCGTCACGGCTTTGGCTTCATATTCCAGACCGTGATAGATTTCGTCGCTGATGAAAGACGCCCCTTGCCCGTGTGCGGCTTCGATCAGCGACCCCATGGCGGCACGGTCCAGCATCGTGCCGGTTGGATTCGCCGGAGAGGCCACCATCAGACCCTTCAGGCCCATTCCCTGAATATCCGCTGCAACGGGTTGCAGACGGTTTTCAGGCGCGGTCGGCAGATCGACCGGTTCCAATCCAAGTGCCCTGAGAATCTGGCGATAGGACGGATATCCCGGCGCACCGATTCCAACCCGATCCCCGCTGTCGAACAATGCCGTGAAAGCCAGCAGAAACCCGCCGGACGATCCGGGCGTGATGATCACGCGCCCCGGGTTCAAGTCCACATCGTACCAATCCCCATAAAGCCGCGCGATACGCTTTCGCAGCGCAGGCAAGCCCAGGGACACCGTATAGCCCAACGGGCTTTGATCCATCGCCCTCGCCAGCGCCTCGGTCGCGCCCTTGGGTGCGCCGGTTCCGGGCTGGCCAACTTCCATGTGGATCACATGGCGGCCCGCTTCTTCCGCACGGCGCGCGGCCTCCATCACGTCCATCACGATGAAGGGATCGACCTCGGACCGGGTTGAGTTTCTCATGCCCATCTCCCATGTTGCAGCCATGGCTTTTGAACGCGTATCCCGGCTGACGTCAATCCCGGCTCTGATACTGTCGGTTGTCGTCTGGCTGACGGCGGCAACGCAATCCCATGGGCAAAGCCTGATCCGCGACCCCGATATCGAGCATGGCCTGCGCGAGCTGGCGTTTCCGGTTCTGCGCGCCGCCGGCCTGAACACCAACCGGGTTCAAATCCTGGTGGTCAATGACAACACGTTCAATGCCTTCGTCATCGACTACAACGCGATCTATTTGAATTACGGGCTGATCCTTACGGTCGAAAGCCCCGAAATGCTGCAAGCGGTGATCGCGCATGAGGCGGCGCATATCGCGAATGGTCATCTGGCCCGCCGCGCCGAAAACCTGAAGGCGGCGCGGCGCAATGCGGGCCTCGGCACCGCTCTGGCCCTGCTTGCGGCTGCGGCCGGAGGGGGTGAAGCCGCCATTGGTATTGCCGCAGGCACCCAGGGCGCCGCAATCCGCAGCTTTCTGGGCCATACCCGCGCCGAAGAGGCCTCGGCCGACCGAAGCGCCGCAAGCTATCTGCGATGGGCTCAGATTTCCCCCAGCGGCATGGTGAAGCTGCACAGGAAATTCGCGGGTCAGGAATTGCTGAGCGTCGCCAATCAGGACCCGTATATGCGGTCGCATCCCACCAGTCGTGAACGATTGCGCGCCGCCGAAGCGTTTCTGGATGAGTTCGGCGACAAGGCGGTTCCGAATGCCAATGCCGATTACTGGTTTGCCCGCGTCAAAGGCAAGCTGTCGGCCTTTTTACGCTCACCCAGTTGGACGCTACGACGCGCTAAAGAGGAAACCGCCCAGGACATCCGCCTGATGCGCGAGGCTTCGGCTTATCATCAGAACCGTGATTTGGATCGCGCGCGTCGTGCCATCGACGAGGCCCTGGCGCTGCGCCCGAATGACCCGTACTACTATGACCTGAAAGGGCAAATCCTGTTGGAAAACAGGCAAATAGGCGCGGCTGTTGAAGCGTACGGAAACGCTGTTGAAATGGCTCCGAACGATGCGCTGATCCTGGCTGGATACGGGCGGGCGTTGCTGGCGCAGGGGCAAACCAAACAGGCCTTGAGCGTTCTGGAAAAAGCCCGCGCCCGGGATTACCGGAACGCCAGGCTGTTGCAGGATCTTGGTGTGGCCTATGCTCAGGTTGGCAATGATGGTATGGCATCGACCGTGACGGCAGAGCGGTATGCGCTGCAAGGGCGGTTGAAAGATGCCGGAATTCACGCGAAACGCGCCGTGGCGCGACTGCCCGAGGGCTCACCGGGTTGGCAAAGGGCGCAAGACGTGTTGATTGCGTCGGAACGACTCAACAAAGACAAAAGGAAACGGAAATGATCCTCAGACATGCTGCACCCGCCCTTCTGGGGCTTTCCATGGCGGCAACCTCGGCGCAGGCGCTGGACCTGAACGCGATGAACGATGCCGAAAAAGCGGAATTTGGTGCCCAGGTGCGCGAATACCTGCTGGAAAATCCCGAAGTGATCCTCGAAGCCATCAACATTCTGGAACAGCGCAATGCCGTTGCAGAGGCCGCTGCGGACAAAGAACTGGTCGCCGCCAACTCGGATGAACTGTTCGATGACGGGTACAGCTGGGTCGGTGGCAACCCGGATGGTGACATCACGCTGGTCGAGTTCATGGACTACCGGTGTGGTTATTGCCGCCGGGCCGTGCCCGAAGTGGCCAGTCTGCTGTCAGAAGACGGTAACATCCGCCTTGTGATCAAGGAACTCCCCATCCTGGGTGATGCGTCCGTGCTGTCCTCACGCTTTGCCGTGGCCACCAAACACGTGGCAGGCGATGATGCGTACAAGCAGGTCCATGATGCCCTGCTGGAATTCACCGGCGAGCCAAGCGAAGTTTCCCTGCGCCGCATCTCGGACGGTTTGGGGCTGAACAGCGACGAGATCATCGCGGCGATGGACAGCGATCGCGTCACGGATGAGATCGCGCGCACCCGCGCTCTGGCACAGCGGATGCAGATCTCGGGCACGCCTTCGTTTGTGTTGGGCACAGAGATGTTGCGTGGCTATTTGCCAGCCGATCAGATGAAGCAGATCGTTGACGGCATACGTGCCGAACGCGGCTAAGGCCGGATTTGTCGGCAACGTGCCATGAAACGGCGAGAATTTCTGGTGGCCGGAGGAGCGTTGGGTATGACGGGTTTCTCTGGCCAGTCTATTGCGCAGTCCGCAACCGGCCTCCACGTCCCGGCCGAAGACGCCCGGCATGACCGCACTTTCATGCAATGGCCGGTCAGCCGCAGCGTCTACCCCGACCCCGTTTTTCTGGAAATGGTACAGGGGACCATAGCGGTAATCGCAAACACGATCTCTGCTTTTGAGCCCGTCACACTGCTGGCCGGATCAGAGTATCACGCAGATATCCGCAAACAGCTTTCTGCGGCGGTCGAGATTTGGGATGTCCCGACCGAAGATCTGTGGTGCCGGGACGCAGGCCCGGTGTCCGCGATCAACAACCGCGGTGCGCTTGCAATCAAACAGATCCAGTTCAATGGATGGGGGCGAAAGCAGGTTCACGCACATGATGCGAAAATTGCTGGCAGAGTGGCCGAAAGGCTGGGGCTGACCCTGTTGCCGACCGGGCTGATCGGCGAAGCCGGTGGCGTCGAGCAGGATGGGCATGGGACACTCATGGCGCATGAAAGCTCGTGGGTGAATGACAACCGCAATCCCGGCCTCACTCGGGACGAGATCGAAGCCCGGTTGTTGGCGGCCTATGGGGCCAACCGCATGATCTGGTCCGAAGGTGTCTGGGGCGAAGATATCACCGATTATCACATTGACAGTCTGGCCCGCTTTACCGGCCCAGGTCGCGGCATCATCAACTTGCCGGATAAGCCGGACAATCATGATCCTTTCCACATGGCCGCGTTGGACACCCATGATCGACTGGTTGCCGCGGGCCTGGACATGGACGTGATACCCGAACCGCATTACCGCCGTGTCAAGAACCCGGATTTCGTCGCCTCTTACGCCAATTACTACGTCTGCAATGGCGGTGTGATTGCGGCCCGGTTCGGAGACTCGGAAACAGACAGGATCGCGTCGGAAACACTTGCAAGACACTATCCCGGACGTGACGTCGTAACACTTGACGTTGATCTGCTGGGAGAACTTGGCGGCGGTATCCATTGCGCCACACAACAGATGCCGGGTTTTTAGATGTAGCGAAGAACCCGACTATTCAGCCGCTTCAGCCGCCGCGTCCAGTTCAGCCGCCTTTTTCTCGACCTCTTCCACGATGTGATCGATCATCTGATCGTTCGACATCTTGTGGCTGGCCTTACCGGCCAGATAGACCATGCCGGACCCTGCCCCGCCGCCGGTGAAACCAACATCGGTCATCAGCGCTTCGCCCGGCCCGTTGACCACGCAACCGATGATCGACAGGCTCATGGGCGTCTTGATGTGCTCAAGGCGGTGCTCCAGCGCCTCGACGGTTTTGATGACATCAAAACCCTGTCGCGCGCAGGACGGGCATGAGATGATATTGACGCCCCTATGGCGCAGGCCAAGAGATTTGAGGATCTCAAACCCGACCTTCACCTCTTCCACCGGATCAGCTGACAGGCTGACACGGATCGTGTCGCCGATCCCCATCCACAGCAGGTTGCCAAGGCCGATGGCCGATTTGATCGTACCGCTGACCAGCCCCCCAGCCTCGGTAATGCCCAGGTGGATGGGGGCATCCGTCGCCTCGGCAATACCTTGATAGGCCGCGGCGGACAGGAACACGTCGCTGGCCTTTACGCTGATCTTGAACTCGTGAAAATCATTGTCCTGAAGGATGCGGATATGTTCCAGCCCGCTTTCGACCATCGCTTCGGGGCACGGCTCGCCATATTTCTCAAGCAGGTGCTTTTCCAGGCTGCCCGCGTTCACGCCGATCCGGATTGAACAATTGTGGTCGCGCGCCGCCTGGATGACCTCTTTCACGCGGGTTTCGTCACCGATATTGCCCGGATTGATGCGCAGACAGGCAGCGCCCGCTTCGGCGGCTTCGATGCCGCGCCGATAGTGGAAATGAATATCCGCCACGATGGGCACGGGGCTTTCCCGAACGATCTGTTTCAGCGCCTTGGACGACGCCTCATCAGGAACCGAGACGCGAACGATATCCGCACCCGCCTCGGCCGCCGCCTGCACCTGCGCCACGGTCGCCGCCACATCGGTGGTCAACGTGTTGGTCATGGTTTGAACGGCAATGGGTGCATCGCCACCAACGGCGACGTTGCCGACCATGATTTGACGGGATTTACGACGGTAGATGTCGCGCCATGGGCGCACGTGATTGAGGGACATAAGGACGGATCCGCGTCTGCCTGAGTTGCGATTGTAGATAGTTCGGCAACGGGGTTATCGCAATGGCTAGATCACTCGGCGGGCGTTTCTGTCGCCTCGGTTTGCAGTTCCGCCACCAGTTGCTTGAGCGCGCTGTTCTGTTCCGCCTCAAGATCGGCGACGGCATAGGACTCGGACACGGCGTCTTTCGACAGAACGACACCCTTGGCGACCGTGCCCGGAGCACCCGCCGGGCCGTAGTGCTTACCGTTTATCGCGAAGTAAACGGATCCCGATGCGCCCGCACGCAACAACGGCGGTTCTTCCGTCAGGGGCACTTCGAACACACTGCCCTGCTCGACGGTACCCAGTGTGCCTTCGAAAATGACGCTGCCATCCGCAGCCGTCACGCGCATCCATGCCGGATCAACAGCCACGATCTTGAGCGTGGTATCGATCTGTTCGACCACTTGCGGCAGGGCGGGTTTTTCGACCGTGTGCAGTTCAGCCACTTCGAACTGCGGCAATTCGGGCGGGCGGAAGGTTCCAACCTCGCGCGGATCAAGCGTCGAGATCGGAGCATCCCGCGCAACCAGCACCGGAACATCCAGTGCCTGCGGACGATAGAGACGGTCCAATGCTTCGGCGCTTGCCACCTGTGCAGCATCATCCGACACGTTGCTGCGCGCCGCATCCAGCGGATCCAGATCAGACAGAACCACCGGCGCTTGTTCAACCGGGCTGACCTGTACTTGCTGAATTCTGTTCAGAACAGCCCAGCCGCCATAGCCGATGCCACCGATCACCGCCAGCAATACCAGTGACGAACCGATTGCGCGGGGTTCAATCTGGCTGACCAGGGACTCCTTGCCCGGAATATAGGGTGTATTGGGCGAAATGAACGGATCCCGCCCCATCGGGCCGCGTGCAGGCAGAGCCCCGGAAGGCTTCCGCACCACCGAGGCCTCTGCGGACATGCCATGCGCGACCTCAAATCCGCTTTCCTGGCAGAAAGACGCAAAGGTCTCATCGGGGTTCATACCCAGATAGCGCGCATAGGAACGCACATACCCGGCGATAAAGCCGGGTGTATCAAACGCATCGGGGTCGGCGTTTTCAATTGCAGCGATATAGTTGGCTTTGATCCGCAGCTCGCGCTGAACATCCAGAAGAGATTTGCCCATCGTTGCGCGTTCACCGCGCATCTTGTCGCCTAGGCGAACTTCATAGTCGTCAAACCCTTTTGGTCTGACATCTACGTCCTCTTCGGATTCGCGCTGAGATCTGCGCCCAATCATCCCTGCTGCCCCATTCTGCCTGTCGCGTATTTCGCGTAAGTGGCGAATCATCCCCACAATGATTCGTCTACTCGTTTTGTTAGCGTAAGCTTAACACGCGGCAAACTCGTTGCACACTTTGGCGTTAGGTTATCCGGCAAGTTCGGCGCGATTTAGCGCACAATGTGACCAAAGTTCGTCCATCGCTTGCACCAGACGGTTCATTTCGTCGGGTCCATGCACCGGAGACGGGGTAAAACGCAGACGCTCGGTTCCGCGCGGAACGGTCGGGAAGTTGATCGGTTGCACGTAAATGCCATAATCGTCCAGCAGCATGTCGCTGAGCTTTTTGGTGTGCACCGGATTGCCGACGATCACAGGCACGATATGGCTGCCGTGGTCGATCAGCGGCAGGCCCATTCCCTTCAGCCGCAGCTTGAGGATCTTCGCCTGAGTCTGGTGCTGCTCGCGCAGTTCAGACGCGGATTTCAGGTATGCAACGGATGCCGCAGCCCCTGCGGCAACCGCCGGCGGCAACGATGTCGTAAAGATGAAGCCCGGCGCATAAGACCGCACGGCATCGCACATCTTGGCGCTGGCCGCGATATAGCCCCCCATGACGCCATAGGCCTTGGCCAGAGTGCCATTGATGATGTCGATCCGATGTGCCAGGCGATCCCGCTCGGTCACGCCGCCACCGCGCGGGCCATACATGCCCACCGCGTGCACTTCGTCGATATAGGTCAGGGCGCCGAATTCATCGGCCAGATCACAGATTTCTTCGATCGGACCAAAATCACCGTCCATCGAATAGACGGACTCGAAGGCGATCAGCTTGGGCGCGGCGGGATCGTCCGCCTCGAGCAATTCGCGCAGATGTGCCACGTCGTTATGACGGAAGATGCGCTTGGCGCCCCCGTTTCGGCGCACCCCTTCAATCATCGAAGCATGGTTCAGCGCGTCAGAATAGATGATCAGCCCCGGGAACAGCTTGGGCAGCGTACTGAGGGTTGCGTCATTGGCAATATACGCGCTGGTGAACAACAGCGCGGCTTCCTTGCCATGCAGATCGGCCAGTTCGGCCTCGAGCCGTTTGTGATAGACTGTTGTCCCCGAGATGTTGCGCGTCCCGCCCGACCCGGCGCCGGTTGCGTCGATCGCTTCGTGCATCGCTTGCAAGACGACCGGGTGCTGGCCCATGCCCAGATAGTCATTGCCGCACCACACGGTGATGTCCTGCTGCGACCCGTCGGGGCGCGTACGCACTGCATGGGGAAACTGTCCGTTGCGACGTTCGATATCGATGAAGGTCCGGTAACGTCCTTCGTCATGCAGCCTGGCAATCGCTGAATCGAGCTGAGCAGTATAGTCCAACGGACCCTCCTTGAATGCCCGTTTCCGGTTTCCCTCGGGCAATTAGTCTGCCACATCCCACAGCTTAACCTGTATCAGCAGCTTTGTGTTACTTTATTCAGCTGGTTACAGCCGAACAGGTGAACCCAACTTTGATTTGCATCAAATATAAGTTTGCAATGCTCACGGCAAGTATAGTTCCGGCCATCGGACGCGTGGAAACGACGCAGCCCGCACAGCGGGATTTCGCGGGCTTGTGATCGCATGCAGAATTCAGATCAACCGCTCTGGACGGCGCTGTCAACGCTGCTAGGGTTCGCCCGGAAACAGACAAGCAGGAGATCCCCATGTCGCTAGACACCGTGCTGAACCGGATTGACGAAGATCTGCAAACATCGATCGACCGCCTGATGGAGCTGCTGCGCATCCCCTCGATCTCGACCGATCCCGCCTACAAGGCCGATGTCAGCCGTGCAGCCGACTGGCTGGTTGCCGACCTCAACAGTATCGGAATTGCCGCCGAAAAACGGGAAACCCCGGGGCACCCGATGGTCGTAGGCCATGTGGGCGAGGACTCGGATGCACCCCATATCCTGTTCTACGGCCATTATGACGTGCAACCCGTCGATCCGTTGAACCTTTGGACACGCGACCCGTTTGACCCCGCCATCGAAGACACCGAGCACGGCCCGGTCATCCGCGGGCGCGGGGCATCGGACGACAAAGGTCAGCTGATGACATTCGTCGAAGCCTGCCGCGCCTGGAAAGCCGTGCACGGATCCCTGCCCTGCCGCATCACCTTCTTCTTTGAGGGCGAAGAAGAATCCGGCTCACCCTCGCTGGTCCCCTTCCTCGAAGACAACGCGGCCGAACTCAAAGCGGATCTGGCGCTGGTTTGCGATACATCCATGGTATCGCGAGGTGTTCCGTCGATCGCCGCACAGCTGCGCGGCATGCTGAAGGACGAGTTCACCATCATCGGGCCCCGCATCGATCTGCACTCTGGCCATTACGGTGGCCCGGGCCTGAACCCGCTGCGCGAACTGTCGAAAATCGTTGCCTCATTCTATGACGACGAAACCGGTCGTGTCGCGGTCGAAGGGTTTTATGAAGGCGTTCATGAAGTGCCGCAGGACCAGTTGCGTCAGTGGCAAAACTGCGGCTTCGACGAAGCGGATTACCTGAACTCGGTCGGATACACCCAGCCACACGGCGAAAAGGCGTATTCGACGCTCGAGCAACAATGGGCGCGTCCGACACTTGAGGTGAACGGGCTGTGGGGCGGGTACAACGGCGCGGGTTCGAAAACCGTAATTCCTTCGGAAGCGCATTGTAAAATAACGTGCCGACTGGTCGGCGACATGGACCCCGACGCGCTGCGCAGCAAGATCCGCAAACATGTCGAGGATCGCCTGTCCCCGGATGCAAAAGTAGTATGGGACAACGATCTGGAAGGTTCGCCCGCTTCGGTCATGAATATCGATCGCCCGGAATTCGAAGCCGCGCGCAGAGCATTGTCGGACGAATGGGACCGCGAAGCGGTGTTTACCGGCATGGGCGGCTCGATCCCCGTCGTCGGGTACTTCAATACCGTTCTGGGGCTGGATTCGATGCTGGTCGGCTATGCCAACGAGGACGACGCCATCCATTCGCCGAATGAAAAATACGACGTCAAAAGCTTCCACAAGGGCATCCGTTCGTGGGCCCGCATTCTGGATGCTTTGAACAGGTAGCGGATTTCAGCGAGGCTCTGCCTCGCGCTCCGGGATATTTGCAGCCAGATGAATAAAGGCCCCCTTGTTCATCTGGCCCAAAATATCCCGGGGGAGCCGCGCGCAGCAAGGCGGGGGCAGCGCCCCCTGCCCGGCCGCAACACGCGGACGACCTTACATGTGGATCACGCGGCCATACGCATCCAACACGCTTTCGTGCATCATTTCTGACAGAGTCGGGTGCGGGAAGACCGTGTTCATCAGATCTTCTTCGGTGGTCTCCAGCTGCCGCCCAACCACATAGCCCTGAATCAGTTCCGTGACTTCCGCGCCGATCATATGCGCCCCCAGCAGTTCGCCTGTCTTGGCGTCGAACACGGTTTTGATCAGACCTTCCGGTTCGCCCAGAGCTATGGCCTTGCCGTTGCCGATGAAAGGGAAGCGACCGACTTTGATGTCATAACCCAGCTCTTTGGCCTTGGCTTCGGTATATCCCACCGAGGCCACCTGCGGCTGACAATAGGTACATCCGGCGATGCTTTCGGGCTTGACCGGATGCGCATGCTGGCCTGCGATCAGATCGGCGACCATGACCCCTTCGTGGCTGGCTTTATGTGCAAGCCAGGGCGCGCCCGCGATGTCACCGATCGCGTAAAGGCCATCGACGCCGGTGCGGCAATATTCATCCGTCACCACATGCGTGCGGTCGATCTTTACGCCCAGCGCCTCCAGGCCCAGGTTTTCGACATTTCCTACGATCCCGACAGCGGAAATCACGGTGTCGAACTCGTGCTTCTCAACCTTGCCCTTGACCTCGATATGAGCGGTCACCTTGCCCTTGCCGCGATCCAGTTGCTTGACCATGGCTTTTTCCATGATGGTCATGCCTTGCTTGGTAAAGGCTTTCTTGGCCAGGGCACTGATTTCCGCATCTTCCACGGGCAACACGCGGTCCATCACCTCGACCACCGTCGTATCGGCCCCGAGCGTGTTGTAGAAACTCGCAAACTCGATGCCGATCGCGCCCGAGCCGATGACCAGCAACTTTTTGGGCATCCGGGGCGGTTGCAGCGCGTGCTTGTAGGTCCAGACCAGATCGCCGTCAGCCTCGAGACCGGGCAGTTCGCGGGCCCGCGCGCCGGTTGCAAGAATGATGTTCTTGGCCGTCAGTTCTTCGGTGCCCTTATCGGTCTTGACGCTGACCTTGCCTTTTGCGGGGATCGTCGCCTCACCCATCACCACGGCGACCTTGTTCTTCTTCAGCAGATGGCCGATGCCGCCCGAAAGCTGCCCGGCAACGCCACGCGATCTCTTGACGACCGCGTCCAGATCGTAACCGATCTTGTCGGCCTTCAATCCGAAATCCTTGGCGCGTTCCATCAGGTGAAACACTTCGGAGGACCGCAGCAATGCCTTGGTGGGAATGCACCCCCAGTTCAGGCAGATGCCACCAAGGTGCTCGCGCTCGACCACGACGGTTTTCAGACCAAGCTGGGCCGCACGGATGGCGGCGACATAGCCACCGGGGCCAGCCCCGATTACGATCAGATCATAGGATTGTGCAGCCATGTGTTCCTCTCGGCGCAGGTGGTGAAAATTTAGTTTACCATTAAACTATTTCCAGAAACGCATCAACACGCCTTCCCGCGACAAATGAGACGCAGGGTAAACCATGCCTGAATATGCGGATTTCAGCCTATACCCCGGCCCGTGCTATGGCTAGAACAGAACCGCCGACGCCGCTCGGACATTTGTGAAGACATTGAATTCAAGAGGTTTACTATGGCCAAAACACTAAAAGATCTGACGCTTGCTCTGCTCAACGCAACTTTGATACTTGTCGCCCTGTGCCTGTTTCTGGGCTGGAAGCTGGTATCGAAAGTCGAAAGCGTCTCGGCAGAATTCTCGGAGACCGTTCAGGTTCTTGCCCCTATTCGGGATGAGGCAAAGGGCATTCGGGGCGAACTTTCCGCGCTGCGTGGTGATTTGGCGACCCTGAGGAGTGAGAACCAGATCACCGACAGTCAAGCCGCACAAGACATCCAGGCAACGTTGCGCCGCCTGAACGCAGTTGACCAAAAGCTGCAAACTGCGCAGGAGCGGTTCACTGAACTTGCCGAGACACCAGAGGTTCTGATCGCCCAGGCCATACAGACCGGAGCAGACATCGCATCCGAACGCGTCTTGGCGTTCAAAGGATGTGAGCCGGGATCCTGAAGCCACCGCACGAACGACCGAGGCGCACAACCTGTACTGCGTTCTCAGGCCATCGCTTGCAGTTCTCGCACGGTGCTGCCATAGCCGCCCATGTCGACGTAAGCCTCTTCATGGGGGGTCGAGCTGCGCGACAGTGCTTTGTTCCGGTAGGGGAAACGACCGAACTTGCGGATCACTTCACGATGGGCTCGGGCGTGCAGCAGATTGCTTGTATCGCCGCTCAGGTTCTGACAGATCAGACGCACGCAGCGTTCCTGATCGCACAGATTCTCCGAATGCATCATCGGCAGGTAAAAGAACTGCCGGGCCGGTTCATCGATCTTCTTGTCCCAACCTTTGTCGACCGCGCATTTCGCCGCCGCCAGGGCCGCTCGGTCCGTCGCGAAAGCACGCGCCTGCCCGCGGAACATGTTGCGTGGAAACTGGTCCGTCAGAATTATGTAAGCCAGTGACCCGCTGGGATAGGTCAGCCAGAGCGAAAACTTGCCCTCGGCCGCAGCTTCCCACGTTGATTGAAAACGTGCGCGGATTTCTGAATCCAGCGCTTCATCCTCAATGTACCAGCCCTTTGGACCCACCTCATCTAACCAAAAACTCAATACTTCTTCAGGCGTTACCATTGCCTTAAACTCCGTCTTGTGCCCGTACTTCGGACGTAACGTCATTTAAGGCCGTTTTACAGAACTGTTACAGTAACATATTGCAACACTTGCGACATAATCCTGTGTCCTAGGCATCTTCCTGCTCAGCCTGCTCGGCCTCGGCCGCTTCGATTGCAACTTCCTGCGCCACTTCAAGTGCAACTGGCGAGGATGTTGGATACAGCGCCGACATTGTGCCGGTTTCGTCCACTGGAATCGAAGCCCGCTGTGTCGTTCGATACAAAGCGTAGAGTGCCATTGCGAGTAACAGTGCCGCAATAAAGAGAAAAAAGCCCGGTGGCCCGAATATGGCATCCCCCATCAACCAGCCGGTGATCACCGGCCCGGCAATTGCGCCCAGACCGTTGATAAACACCAGTCCGCCAGATGCCGCCGCCATGTCCTCGTATTCAAGAAAGTCATTCGCATGCGCGATCAGCAATGAGTAGAGCGGGTTGGAGGTGCCGCCGATCAGGAAAGCCGAGGCAAGCAGAATTGGAAACGATCCCCCCATCATCATCGCGATCGTTGCGCCACCGGCACCGGCGAGCGCCACAAGCAGGATCAGAAAGCGGCGATCCATACGGTCAGAGAACCAGCCCAAAGGGTATTGCAGAACCACTGCGCCGATATAAAACGCCGCAACGAAGGTTGAAATTTCAACAAGCGACAGCCCTGCCCGGGCGCCATACACCGCCGCCATGCCGAACTGCGCCGAAAACACGCCCCCCAGAAGAAACATGCCCACGCAGCCCAGCGGAGAGGTCTTCAGCAATTCCTTCAGGGTCATCGGTTTGGTGGTGTCAAAGGCCGGTGTCGGCGAGATCGACAGCAAAATGGGTGCGAAGGATACCGAAACCAGGATCGAGGCGATCACAAAGGTCTCATAACCGGCCGGGTCGCCGACCAGAACAAGCGCCTGCGCACTGATGATCCCCGTCATCTGGACGATCATATAGAGCGACAGCGCCTGCCCCCGATTTTCATTGCTGGCCGCATTGTTGAGCCAGCTTTCGGCGGTGACATATACGCCAGAAAAACAGAACCCGATCACCACCCGGCCCAATGCCCACGCGATCGGGTCTGCCAGCATCGGATACATGATCATCACGGCCGAGATGAACGACGCAAGGGCCGCAAAGACCCGCACATGGCCAACGCGCCGGATCATCTCGGGCGCAAGGCGTGAACCGCCCAGAAAACCCAGGAAATAGGCCGACATGACAAAAGACATCTCGAGGGTCGAAAAGCCTTCGATCTCACCCCGCACACCCAGAATCGTGCCCTGAAGGCCGTTTCCGACCATCAGCAACCCCATGCCGAGCAGCAGCGCCCATGCGCTGGAAAGGACCTGAATCATTGGGGCCTCCGACTAATGCCAACCTGATTTTAGTGTCGTTCTGCGATCAAAGACCGCCTACGTCGCGCTTGTCTACGACATTCCCGATCCGTGATGCCGTATACGCGCCCTTCAGGGGATCAAAAGCGACGCGTCGCCATAAGAAAAGAACCGATATTTTCGTGCTATGGCATGCGTGTAGACATCGCGCATCCGATCCTGCCCCATCAATGCCGATACCAGCATGAGCAAAGTGGACTTCGGCAAATGAAAATTGGTCATCAATGCGTCTGTGACATGGAATTCGAAACCGGGATAGATGAAGATATCCGTGTCGCCTTCCCAGGGTTCGATCTTTCCTGACCTTGCCGCGCTTTCGATCAGGCGCAGAGCGGTTGTCCCCACCGGGATCACACGCCCGCCAGCCGCCTTGGTTGCCTGTATCTGGGCCGCGGCCTCGGGGCTTACCTGCCCCCATTCAGCATGCATCTTGTGGGTTGTGACATCCTCAACCTTGACCGGAAGAAAAGTGCCTGCCCCCACATGCAGCGTCACATGCGTGCAGCTTACACCTCGCTCGGCCAACGCCTTCATCAGCGCCTCATCGAAATGCAACGATGCGGTCGGGGCGGCCACGGCGCCGGAACGGTTTGCCCAGATGGTCTGATAGTCCGTTTTGTCACGTTCATCGGCCTGGCGCTTGGCTGCGATGTAGGGCGGCAGAGGCATTGCTCCGGCCTGATCCAGCGCCGCGTCGAAATCCTCGCCGCTGAGATTGAAGCGCAGATACGCCTGACCGTCGGCAACCCTGTCCAGGGTGGCGCTGAGATCATCCGAGAAGACAATCTCTTCCCCAAGTTTCACCTTTTTGAGCGGCTTGATCAACGCGGACCAGGTACCGTCGGCCTGCGGGTCCAGCAAGGTGGCCTCGATCCCGGCGGAAACCGGCCCCTGCGCGCTGTCGCGATGGCGCCGACCGTTCAGACGCGCCGGAATGACGCGGGTGTCATTCAACACCAGCCGGTCACCGGGCCGCAGGAAATCGGGCAGGTTGAAGACATGGCTGTCCGTGATTGCATCCCCCTGCGCCACCAGCAGACGCGCAGAGGAACGCGGGCTGGCAGGCCGCGTGGCAATCAGGTCTTCAGGCAAGTGGAAGTCAAAATCGCTGAGTTTCATGCCCGCGCCTTACAACCCTGCATCAGATTCGGCCATATCCTGTCAGCGGTCACTTGGGGATGATCCAAATGTGCGTTTGGGTTCATCCGGTTTCTGAGGCACCGCGTTCGGGCCATCCTGAACCTTGGGTGCCGGGGCACGCATCAGGTCGCGCAGGAACAGAGGTGCAAGACCGGACAACGGATTTACCGACACTTTGGGCGAGGCAAGCGGGCCCGTCAGCGTGTAGTTGAAGCCGAAGACGCCTTCGCCCTTGCGCGTGAAAACGCTGCCGACCGCGTTGAGGAGGTAAATTGGCGAGATCGCACCGCGCAGGTTCAGCATTCCGTTCACCGTATCGATGGTGCCGTCAAAAGACAGGCCCATGGATGGCCCGACGGCACTGCCGCTGAGCACCTTGATATCCGTCGGCGTGATCCGCATCCGGCTGTCGATTGCAGCAAAAAAGATACCCTGCCCCGCCATTTCATCCAACAGGCCCACAAGGCTGATGGCATTCAGCAAGGCTGCCATGGCCGGGGCGTCGGTGATCCGCGTGTTGGTGATTTTCAGCATCACGTCATAACTGCCCGGTGCCGTCACAGGTTCGAGCTTGAGGTTCATTTCTCCGCCCCGCGCCTGTGTCAGAACCCCGGCCGATCGCAGCACGGCCCCTGCTTCTTGCGACGTTAGGTCAACGGCACTTCGGTTCCCTCTGGGGCTCACCTGCCCTCTGACCGGCGCACCGCCATTGACCCGCGCAGTGAAGTTCCCTTGTATGCCGCCGGTCGTCTGGAAAGCACCCCGGAACCCGGTCAGCGCGACGGTTTCCGTAACCTGAAGGCGATCCAGCGTCACGTCCAGTTTCGGCCCGGCACTGCCCCCGCCGCCCGATCCGCCGCTTTCGCCGAAACTCGCGCGGCCCATATCAAGGACGCCGCCAAGGACACGGATATCCGGCATGGCGCTCCCGCGCCCGATCAGCTCTGCCGGGACCGCCAGCCAGTCGCCCAGGTCAAAAGAAGTGAACCGAACCCGATCAAATTCGCCGTTTTCACGAAACGTAATTGAGGCAGATGTGCGCAAACCCGCCGCATTCAAGCGCAGGCTATCCACCTTCAACTGCGATCCCAAAGTCGCTTCGGCCGTCAGAGACCCGGTCGCGTCGGCCCCCTTTCTCCAACCAAGTTCGGGTATGGCCAGCGCGACACCCTGCAAATCGGACGTCACGGACAGCTTCGGGGCAACCCCGGCACCGAGCCCCAGGGTGATATCCGCAACCCCCTTGCCGGTCAGCATCCCCGGAGGCAGACCGGCGCCGATCTCGTCCATCAATCGCGGCGACAGCTCGATCTGACCGGTCAGGGTGCTTCGCTGTTCCGACTTGCCGTCTATCGGCTGCCGCCAGAGCGCCGTCAGCGGCACGTCCCCGAACTGACCCTGCCCCTGAATCTGAACGCCGGACTGATCACCCGAAATATCCAGAAGATCGGCGCTGACATCAAAACCGGGCACCAAGCGGTCACTGAACAGGTTGGCCAGCCTGCCGTTGAAATGGAACTCGGTCTCGTCAAACTTGAGACCCTTTTTCAAGGGCAGGGAAAGGGTTCCCGCCAACGACACGGATCCCTTCGCCACATCAACGGGCAACCCTGCTTTGCTGAGCAATTCCAGCGGAGGCCGGTCCAGCAATGACAACGCGGCCGTCACGCTGCCTTTGGCCTGGATGCGCGCAATCGCCGGCGCGGATTTCTTGATGTCCGTGTCGGGTATGATGAAGGACGTTCCCGATGCATCCACCGCACCACCGTCCTCTGCGATCACGACGCCCTGCTGCGCAGTGACCGTGAACCTGCGGTTGATCAGGCTGGCCTGACCCTGCGCCCTTTCGATCGGCGGCAGCGTTTTGACAAATCGGACCTTCGCCTTCTCAAACCCGAAATCCAGATAGAGATCCGGTTTCGATCCGGGCAACAGGCGCAGGGCAAAGTCCATATCCGACAGAACCCCTTCGTACAGGTTTTTGGTCACCCACTCTCGCGGTTTCGGGGCCAGACGTTCGGGCCAGTACCCCAGAACCTTGTCCGACGTCATTTGGTCCAGATGTGCGTCCAGCTTGACGGCCCAGCCATCCGGCCGCCCGGTCAGGACACCAAAGGCACGCACCGTATGGCCCGGATCTTCGATGGTCATCTGACCCAGATGCAGCTGGAACGGGTTGAGGACCATCTTGAAATCCAGGCTGGCCCGCGAAAGCTGAATAGGTTGCGGGAACAGGTTTGCCGGGTTTACGTTGATACCGGACAACTGCAACTGCGCAGACAGGCTGTCCAGAACGCCATCTTCCGCACCTTCCAGAAACGCCTTCCCGTCAGCCTGCACCTCGCCCCAGGCCGAGACAACTGAAACTTCGTTGAAGTCCAGCACCTGCCCTTTGGGGTCATAAGTGAAATACGTGCGGGCAGATTCGAAGGGGACCGGGCGTGTTTCGGGGTTTGGCTGAACGGCCCCCGCCCCCAGATTCAGAGTTGCGTATACGGTTTCGATCGATCCTTTTTCATCGATTCCACCCCGCAAGGCACCCGAAATCGGGGCCCGCAGAACCTGCAACCAGGCAAGGGCGGGCGTTTGGCCCGCGATGTCCTCGGCTGGCAGGTCAGTGACCGAGATCCCGAATTGTGCGGCAGGTGTACCCAGAACGCTTGTGTAATTGGCCTCGATGGCACTGACATAGTCTCGCCCCGCCAGAACCGAAAACCCGGTCGCCAAGCGCACTTCGTTGCCGCTTCGGTTGGCTTGAATATGCCCGCCATCCAGAATCCAGGACCGCCCCTGCCGAAGATCGCGATAATCCAGCGTGATCGCATCAAACTCGACCGAGGTCAGCGCCGACAGGGCCGGAGACAGGAAGACCTGATCCGAAGCTGCGATAAGCTGCGCCAGGTTCGGGGCCTCCTGCACCGGTGCGCTGCCAGACCCGACCGTAAGACTCAGCGCCCCGTCCTTGTCCCGGGTCACGGCGATCTGCGCACCGCTCAGAATAATTCTTTTCGGGCGGACGTGCCCCCGCAACAAGGGGCGCATGGCCAGACTGGCGCGCATGTCGGACACCTGCGCAATTTGCCGACCCGCCGCATCGCTGATGGCCACATCGGTCAGACGCAGGCGCGGCCGCCAACCCTCGTGAATGATGAAACTGACATCGCCAAACCGGATTTGCAGCCCGCCCAAAGCCTGCTCAAGCCGCGCCTCGACCCTGTCCCGCAGCCAGACGGGTGCGTGCATTCTTTGCCCGACAACCATGAAACCGGTGAACAGCGCCAGCAGCACCAGCACGAAAGCGCCGCGCATGGCCCACAGGCCAGCGGCCCGGCGGCGAGACCGACGGCGCACGGGCTTGTCCGCCTGTGCTCTGTCACCGTCTTCGTGCTGCTTCAAATTGCTGTCCACGCCTTCCAACCCGCACGCGTTGCTCTATGATACCAGGCAGCCTTTAAAAACCTTCAGCGGAGTTTCCAATGCCCGACGTTTCAGACATCGCCCCTGACTTCACTTTGCCGCGCGACGGCGGCGGCGAGGTGACGCTTTCGGCGTTGCGCGGTAGCACCGTGGTTCTGTTCTTCTACCCCCGTGATGATACGCCGGGCTGCACCAAGGAATCCATCGGTTTCTCGGAACAACTTCAGGCCTTTGCGGATGCGGGTGCTCAAGTTTTCGGCATCTCGCGCGACAGCGTCGCCAAACATGACAAATTCGTCGCCAAGCATGGGCTGACAACACCGCTGTTGTCGGATGAGAACGCGACCGTCTGCGAGGATTACGGTGTGTGGGTCGAAAAGAACATGTACGGGCGCAAGTCGATGGGGATCGAGCGTTCCACCTTCATCATCGACCCGGAAGGCAAAATTGCCCGCGTTTGGCGCAAGGTCAAGGTTCCCGGTCACGTGGACGAGGTGCTGGAGGCCGTGCGGGCGCTGTAACGCCCTCGACCACGGTCGCCATCCGGTTTAAGAGCCACAGGATCAACCAGGCGGAGAATAATGGTGTCCAAATCGCTGACTCAGATGGCGACCGAAGTTCTTGCAACGGCGGAAGGTCGGGAAAAGACCGCCCTGTCCAAACAGCACGCCGCCGCGTGGTTTGCGTCGCGCAAGGGCGACGCACCGCCGATCGAGATCGGAACCGCGTCACCGCCGCTGCGACCCGCGCGCCCGGACCGGCCCGAACTCCTGTCTCCGCGCGAGGTGCCAAAGCGGAAGCCGGGCACCGAAGCGGGTCGCATCGCTCTGTTGCATGCCGTCGCGCATATCGAACTGAACGCCGTCGATCTGCATTGGGACATCATCGCCCGCTTTGGCCATGTGCCGATGCCGATCGGGTTTTATGACGATTGGGTGAAATGCGCCGAAGAGGAATCGCGCCATTTCGAGATGGTCTGCGATTGCCTTGAACAGATGGGCAGCCACTATGGTGCCTTGCCGGCCCATGCCGGAATGTGGCGTGCGGCCGAGGACACCGCAGACGACCTGATGGGACGGCTGGCGGTCGTGCCGATGGTGCTTGAAGCGCGCGGTCTGGACGTGACCCCCGGCATGATCGAGATCTTTCGCAAGGCCAGGGCCGAGCAGGCCATTGCCGCACTTGAGGTGATCTATGCCGAAGAAGTCGGCCATGTCGCCTATGGGTCCAAGTGGTTCCATTTCCTGTGCGGCCGGGAAAACGCCGACCCGAAGGATGTGTTTCACACTCTGGTGCGCCGGTATTTCCACGGTGTCCTGAAACCACCCTTCAACGAGGAAAAGCGGGCAGAGGCCGGGTTGCCACCGGACTTTTACTGGCCGCTGACCGAAGACCTGCCCGCGCCCGGCGAAATCACAAACTGACACCTCAGCATTGTTTTCGGCAATTTCCCGCCGATCTTTGGGGGGATTTCCACGCTGTTGGCGCCAGACTGATCAACAAACTTGCCCGAACGCTGCCTGCCCTTTATGCAATCGGCCCAAGGAGCGGCCGGCACTCACGACCGGGCCCGATCTTGGGGATGAGAGGTAGGACGCGTGCGAACACGTCTGGCAATAAAAATACACTCTGCACTTGAACGGTACTTTCCGGAACGCCGGGTTTTTCTGAAGTCTGACAAAGATACACGCTTTATCCGTCTCAGTTCGGAAACACAGGTGGTCGCGGTGGCCGGTGTTGCTGTCATGGTCGGATGGACTGCGGTGGCAACCGCCATTCTGCTGATGGACAGCATCGGTTCGGGCAATTTCCGGGAACAGGCGAAACGCGACCAGGCCACCTATCAGGAACGTTTGAATATCCTGTCCGCTGAACGCGACGCGCGTGCGAAGGAGGCCCTGGCCGCTCAGGATCGTTTCAACGCCGCGCTGGAACAGATTTCCGCCATGCAGTCCGAACTGCTGGCCTCGGAAAACCGCCGTCGCGAACTTGAGACGGGGATCGAAGTCATCCAGACCACGCTGCGCACGACCATGAAACAGCGGGAAGATGCGCGGGCGGAACTGGCGGCGCTGAAGCAGGAAACCAGCAACGCTGACATGTACGTTGCTGCCTCCACCGCCCCGGTGCAGATGGCGTTCATGACGGACGCCCTGGCGCGCACGGCCGAGGAACGCGACCAGATCGCCGCCAACGCCCGAGAGGCACTGGACCAGCGCGATGATCTTGAGCTGGAAATCCGCCTTATGCAGGAACGCAGTGACGAGATTTTCCGCCAGCTGGAAGAAGCCATGGTGATCTCGGTCGAGCCTCTGGACAAGATGTTCCGTCAGGCGGGAATGCCAACAGACCGCATCATCGAAGAAGTCCGGCGCGGATATAGCGGTATGGGCGGTCCGCTGACCCCTTTATCCCTTAGCACGCGCGGTGAGGTGGACGAGGTGTCCGCCGAGGAAGCCCGCGCGAATACATTGCTGAAACAGATGGATCAGCTGAACCTTTACCGACTTGCTGCGGAAAAGGCCCCCTTTGCCAATCCCGTACATTCGGCCGTGCGTTTTACCAGCGGCTATGGCAGCCGGCGCGACCCCAAAACCGGTGGTCGCCGGATGCATAACGGGGTCGATTTTGCCGGGCCGCAAGGCACGGACATCTTTGCGACAGCAGACGGCGTCGTTACCCACGCAGGCTGGCAATCCGGTTTCGGTCGGCTTGTGAAAATCAAGCACGCATTCGGAATTGAGACACTTTACGCTCATAACACCAAGATCAACGTGAAGGTTGGTCAAAGGGTCTCGCGCGGGGATCATATTGCTGATATGGGTAGCACCGGACGGTCGACCGGCACGCATCTGCACTATGAGGTGCGCGTGAACGGAAAACCCGTAAACCCAATGACTTACATCAAGGCTGCGAGAAATGTTTTCTAAAAGCAAAATCAACGAGCCCGCATCCAAGGCACCCGAGGCGGCCAAACCAGCCGCTCCGGCGACCCCAGCGGCCCCTGCACCGACCGAGTCGAAACCTGCCACTGCACCCAAGCCCAAACCGCCTGCGTCGGTTTTGTCTTCGGATCTGCACATCACTGGCAATATCAAAACCTCTGGTGACATACAGGTGGAAGGCACAGTCGAAGGCGACATCCGCGCTCACCTTCTGACCATTGGTGAGTCGGCAACGATCAAAGGTGAAGTCACCGCAGATGACGTCGTGATCAACGGACGTATCGTGGGTCGCGTACGTGGTCTCAAGGTGCGTCTGACATCGACCGCACGTGTCGAAGGCGACATCATCCACAAGACCATCGCCATCGAAAGCGGAGCGCATTTCGAAGGATCCGTACAGCGGCAGGACGATCCGCTGAATCCGGGCCGCAGCGCCAAAGCCGGATCGAACCCGGCAGCAGACGTCAAGCAGTAATTCGACCCATCAGGTCAGATCGGAAACGCCGCGGGGAGACCCGCGGCGTTTCTTTTTTGCACCGCAGCCTGAACCCGGGAAACCTGTTTTGATCCCGCCGGGATCACGTTAGGGTCGGGCCATGTTGATTTTTCTGACACTTGCTGCGGTGATCGCCGCAGGTCTGGCCTTTTACTTCTGGTCCAAACGACAGGCGCGCCACGCCCTGTTGGCCGCGCCGTTGACTGACAAGCAACGGCAGCTTGTCGACGCTCAGGTCCCGATCTTGCGGAAACTGCCGCAAGGCCTGCGCGCAAAGCTGGAGGGCAAGATCAACCTGTTCCTGGATCAGGTTGAATTCATCGGGTGTGACGGTCTGGACGTTTCCGAAGACATGCAACTGTCCATCGCCGCGCAAGCCTGTCTGCTGGTTGTGAATACCGATCTCTGGTATGACAATCTGACCACCATCCTGATCTATCCCAGCGCTTTCAAATCCAGGCAGAGCCGGCACAGCGGCTATGTCGTCACCGAGAAGGAAATCGTGCGCACCGGGGAAAGCTGGAACCGCGGCCCGGTGATCCTGTCCTGGGCCCACAGCCAGCGCGGGGCCATGAACGATCATGATGGCCAAAATGTTGTGTTTCACGAATTTGCCCACCAGATCGACGACCTGACCGGGTCGGCCAACGGGGTGCCCATACTTAGCGACGACCAAAGCTTTTCGGAATGGGAAGCCGCGTTCCTGACAGCCTATGACACGCATGTACGCGCCGTTGAATCCGGGCAGCCAACCGTAATCGACCCCTATGGCGCGGAAGGGCACGAGGAGTTTTTCGCCGTTTCGGTCGAAGTGTTCTTTGAGCGGCCAAAGGCCCTGCGCAGGTCGGACCCGGGGGTTTACAAGCAACTGTCCAAGCTGTTTCACCTGGATCCTTCTCAATGGCACTAAAGGCTTTTCGCCCCCTGTTGCGCGGGCGTCGGGAAAATTCCCCGTTCGGCTCAATTTAACAAAAGTTAATTTATGAATTACACTTAAGCGCATTGCATTGTGGAGGAAATTTCATGTCATCAAAACTACTGGCCGAGTTTTTCGGCACCTTCTGGCTGGTTCTCGGAGGTTGCGGCAGTGCCGTATTGGCAGCGGGCGTTGCGGATGTCGGCATAGGGTGGCTTGGCGTGTCCTTCGCCTTCGGCCTGACGGTTCTGACAATGGCCTACACGGTTGGCCATATCTCGGGCGGGCACTTCAATCCGGCGGTCAGCCTGGGTTTGATGATCGGCGGACGGTTTCCGGCAAAGGATCTGCTGCCCTACTGGATCGCTCAGGTCATCGGCGCCATCGCCGCCGCTGTGGTTTTGTACCTGATCGTCAGCGGTGCGCCCGAGTTCACCGGCGTCGGAGGATTTGCGTCAAACGGATATGGCAAGGCCTCACCCGGCGGGTATTCCCTGATGTCCGCTCTGGTGATCGAGATCGTGATGACCGCTTTCTTCATCCTGATCATTCTGGGCGCAACCTCGGACAAGGCACCGGCGGGTTTCGCCCCTATCGCGATTGGTCTGGGATTGACCCTGATCCACCTGGTATCAATTCCGGTCACCAACACTTCGGTCAACCCGGCCCGGTCCACAGGCGTCGCCCTGTTTGCCGACGGACCTGCCCTGTCGCAGCTGTGGCTGTTCTGGGTGGCCCCGCTGATTGGCGGCGCGATCGGAGCGCTCATCTGGAAAGCGATGTCACCGGACGATTGATACGCTTGCAACCAACCATAAAAAAGCCCGGCGTTTTGAGGAGCGCCGGGCTTTTTCATTTCACTCGGTAACGGTGACTTTTTTCATCACGTCGGGCTGGCCCGTAACTTCTCCGTTCTGGCCTGCGCCCCGCTTGATCGCATCCACCACGTCCATACCGTCGGTCACCTGACCGACCACGGTATATTCACCGTCAAGAAACGGGCCGGGTTCGAACATGATGAAGAACTGCGAATTGGCTGAATCCGGGTTCTGCGACCGGGCCATGCCGACCACGCCACGATCAAAGGTCACGTCAGAGAACTCTGCCGGCAGATCCGGGCGGTCTGATCCGCCACGCCCGGCATACCGCATGTCAAAGCCGTCCGCGGTGGAATTGCCGTATTGAACATCGCCGGTCTGCGCCATGAAGCCTTCGATCACGCGGTGGAACACCACGCCATCATACTTGCCATCCGCAGCCAGCGCCGTGATCTGTTCCACATGCTTGGGCGCGACATCCTCGAACAGGTCGATGGTGATCGTGCCATTGGCCCCTTCCCCTTCGACCTCGATCTGCAATCCGCTGGCCAGCGCCGGGCTTGCCAGCAAAGCAAAGGCGGCGGCGAACCTATACATCTGCGGCCACCTTGACGCTGATCATGCGGTCCGGGTTTGCAGGCGGTTCGCCACGTACGATCGCGTCCACATGCTCCATGCCTTCGATGACGCGGCCATAAACGGTGTACTGGCCGTTCAGGAAATGGTTGTCCTTGAAGTTGATGAAGAACTGCGAGTTGGCCGAATCCGGGTTCTGCGACCGGGCGGCGCCCAAAGTGCCGCGATCATGGGGCAGCTTGGAAAACTCTGCCGGAACGTTCGGCAGTGACGAACCGCCGGTTCCTGCCATACGCAGGTTGAACCCATCTTCCATATCGCCATGCTGCACGTCGCCGGTCTGCGCCATGAAACCGTCGATCACACGGTGGAAGGCCACGTTGTCGTACTGTCCGTCGCGGGCCAGTTCTTTCATCCGCGCGCTGTGCAATGGCGCCACATCCGGCAGCAGTTCGATGACGACATTGCCGTCTTTCAGCTCGATGATGATTGTGTTTTCGGGATCCTTGATCTCGGCCATGAGGCCCTCCTGTCGTTTATCTTGCGCAAATACCTATGACGCACGCGTACGAATGCCAAGTGACGCATTGACCTGAGGGCAAATTGCAGGAAAAGAACCGCCTAAATCATTTGCAAATGACGAGGATCGCACAATGGGCTGGAAAACGCTGGACGATATGGACCTGAACGGCAAACGCGTTCTGGTGCGTGTGGATATCAATGTGCCGGTCGTGGATGGCGTAGTTACCGACGCCACCCGCATCCAGAGAATCGTGCCCACTGTGCGCGACATTCTGGCCGCAGGCGGCAAGCCGATCCTTCTGGCCCATTTCGGTCGCCCCGGAGGCGAGCGGCGCGAAAACCTGTCGCTCAAGCAACTGGTTCCGACCCTCGAAAGCGCTTTTGGCACCAAAGTCCTGTTTGCTGCCGACTGTGTCGGAACCGAGGCCGAACTGGCGGCACAGGCGTTGCAGCCCGGCCAGGTGCTGTTGCTCGAGAACACGCGTTTTCACGCGGCGGAAACCAAGAACGATGCCGATCTGGCCGCAGGTATGGCCAGGCTGGGTGACGTGTATTGCAACGACGCGTTTTCAGCGGCGCACCGGGCCCACAGCTCGACCGAGGCCATCGCGCGCCTGCTGCCCGCTTGTGCCGGTCGTTTGATGCAGGCCGAGTTGCAGGCACTGGAAAGCGCGTTGGGCGCGCCCAAACGCCCGGTAACCGCAGTTGTGGGCGGTGCCAAGGTCTCGACCAAGCTGGAACTGCTGGGCAACCTGATCGACAAGGTCGATTATCTGGTGATCGGTGGAGGCATGGCGAATACATTCCTCGTCGCACAGGGCATCAGTGTTGGTAAATCACTGGCCGAAACTGCGATGAAAGACACCGCCGCCGAAATCCTCGCCAAAGCCAAAGGCACCGGCTGTCAGATCGTTCTGCCACGTGACGTCGTGGTGGCCGAAACGTTTGAAGCCAACGCCCCTCATCAGGTCCTGCCCGCAGATCAATGCCCCGAGGATGGCATGATCCTGGACGCTGGCCCCGAAAGCGTGGCCGCGATCATCGAGATATTCGACAAAAGCAAAACCCTGATCTGGAACGGCCCGCTGGGTGCGTTCGAACTGGAACCGTTTGACGCCGCCACCAACGCCGCCGCCTTGAAGGCGGCCGCACTCAGCCGTTCGGGCCAGCTGATCTCGGTCGCCGGGGGTGGAGACACGGTCGCGGCCCTGAATGCGTCGGGTGCAGCCAAGGACTTCACCTACATCTCGACCGCAGGTGGTGCATTCCTGGAATGGATGGAAGGCAAGACGCTGCCCGGTGTCGCGGCGCTGGATCAATAGGCGTCACTTACCGTTTTTGATCGCCTGATAGGGTTCATGGTATTATCCCCTTTTGAACGGGGGATTTTACCGTGAAGCCAATTTACCTTCTTGTCCTTTCCATCCTGCCCTGCTCTGCCGCAGCTCAAACCAGTTGCGGCGGTCATACCCAACTTGACGCCAATTTCTGCGCCAAAGAACAATGGGAAATCGCTGATCGCGAACTCAACCGGCTGTGGGCACAGATCAAACCCGCAGCCGATGCGCGCGGCGACGGTGATGCTCTTCTGACCGAACAACGCGCCTGGCTGAAAGCCCGAGACGCAACCTGCGAAAAAGAACTGTCGGGCGGCGGCAGCGCTGCCCCGATGTTCTACTGGACCTGCATGAAAGAGCAGACCGAGGCACGAAACCAGGCGCTGCAAGCGTGGCGCTGATCTGTACCAGAGCGCGCATAAAATACTGATGAAAAAATCGAATCAGGGGATTCACAACCCGAATCACCTGTGACATAGTGCGTTCAGATGTCCGCAAAGGGCACGTTTTTGAGGCAAGTTTTCATACGGCGGTAAACAGAGTGTCCCGTTCCCATCGGCCCGGTTTGGGCTCAATAGTCTTCTTCTCGGTGGCTTTCATGCTTGGTGTGTATTTCACCTTTGCCGCCGTGCAGGGTGACTATGGCCTGTTTCGGCGGGTCGAAATCGCTGCGGAACGGGACGCCCTGTCACACGACCTGGAAAAACTGAATGCCCAAATCGCCGAATTGGAAAACCTGACCCGCCGCCTGTCTGATACCTATCTGGATCTCGACCTGCTCGATCAGCAGGCGCGTTCGGTTCTTGGCATGATCCGGGCGGATGAAATCGTGATCCGCTGATCCTTTTCGGGTGCCGTAATTCTTCGATACATCGTTGCACCGCTTTGCATTTCAGCTCAGCCGCGCCGCGCCGACGCTGCGTCACATTTCCCCTCGCCAGAAAGCCCCAAATGCTTTATGAGATAGTTTAACGCTAAACTATCTTGCCGAAAGGGGGAGATCGCCACTATGGCTGCGCGAAAAACCACAAAGAAACCAAATGTTTCTGCGGAAGAACTCAAGACATACTACCGCGAGATGCTTCTGATCCGTCGATTCGAGGAAAAGGCGGGCCAACTTTACGGCATGGGTCTGATCGGCGGGTTCTGCCACCTTTACATCGGACAAGAGGCGGTTGTTGTTGGGCTCGAAGCGGCAGCTCAGGACGGCGACAAGCGGATCACCTCTTATCGGGACCACGGCCATATGCTGGCCTGTGGCATGGACCCGGGCGGCGTGATGGCCGAACTGACCGGGCGCGAAGGCGGCCTGTCCAAGGGCAAGGGCGGTTCGATGCACATGTTCTCGAAAGAGAAGCATTTCTATGGTGGCCATGGCATCGTTGGCGCGCAGGTTCCGCTGGGTGCCGGTCTGGCCTTCGCCGACAAGTACAAGGAAACCGGCGGCGTGACCTTTACCTATTTCGGCGACGGTGCCGCAAACCAGGGTCAGGTCTATGAGACGTTCAACATGGCCGCCCTGTGGGATCTTCCCGTGGTTTTCGTGATCGAGAACAACCAATACGCCATGGGCACAGCGCAGGCGCGTTCGACCTCGTCACCTGACATATACGTGCGCGGCGAAGCGTTCGGCATTCCCGGCGAGATCGTCAACGGTATGGATGTGCTGGCCGTCAAAGCTGCTGGTGAAAAGGCCGTTGCCCACTGCCGCGCCGGCAAGGGCCCTTACATTCTTGAGGTCAAGACCTACCGCTATCGCGGCCACTCGATGTCTGACCCGGCCAAATACCGCACCCGCGAAGAGGTTCAGAAAGTCCGCGAACAAAGCGACCCGATCGAACATGTGCGCGAGCTGCTTCTGACCGGCAAACACGCGACCGAGGATGACCTGAAGGCGATCGACAAGGAAATCAAAGAGATCGTCAATCAGGCCGCCGAATTCTCGAAAGAAAGCCCCGAGCCCGCCGTTGAAGAGCTCTGGACCGACATTTACGCCTGAGAGGACGAATAAGACATGGCAACCGAAATTCTCATGCCCGCCCTTTCACCCACGATGGAAGAGGGCACGCTGGCCAAATGGCTGGTCAAGGAAGGCGACACCGTCTCCAGCGGTGACATCCTGGCCGAAATCGAGACCGACAAGGCGACAATGGAATTTGAAGCTGTCGACGAGGGCATCGTCGGCAAGATCCTGATCGCCGAAGGCACCGAAGGGGTCAAAGTGAACACCCCGATTGCGGTTCTGGTCGAAGAAGGCGAAGACGCCTCGGCCCTGCCCACGGCTGCACCCGCAGCCGCAGCGGTGGCCGAAGCCGCCCCTGCGGCGGTCGAGGCCCCCGCTCCTGCCGCTGCGGCCCCGGCCGCTCCGGTGGTGGATCTTTCGCCCGACTGGCCCGCAGATGCCGAGATGAAATCCGAAACCGTTCGCGAAGCGCTGCGTGACGCGATGGCCGAAGAAATGCGCAACGACGAAGACGTCTATCTGATGGGCGAGGAAGTCGCCGAGTATCAGGGCGCCTACAAGATTTCCCAGGGCCTTCTGGACGAGTTCGGGCCCAAGCGCGTGATCGATACACCGATCACCGAGCATGGTTTCGCCGGTATCGCCGTGGGGTCGGCCTTTGGCGGGCTGAAGCCGATCGTCGAGTTCATGACGTTCAACTTCGCCATGCAGGCGATCGACCAGATCATCAACTCGGCCGCCAAGACGCTTTATATGTCCGGTGGCCAGATGGGCTGCCCCATCGTGTTCCGCGGTCCCAACGGCGCCGCCGCCCGCGTCGCGGCCCAGCACAGCCAGGACTATGCCGCCTGGTACATGCAGATCCCCGGCCTGAAAGTCGTCATGCCCTATTCGGCGGCTGACGCCAAAGGATTGCTGAAATCAGCCATCCGCGACCCAAACCCGGTGATCTTCCTGGAAAATGAGATCCTCTACGGTCGCTCCTTCGACATGCCACAGGTAGACGACCTGACCATCCCGCTGGGCAAGGCGCGTATCTGGCGCGAAGGCTCGGACGTGACCATCGTCAGCTTTGGCATCGGCATGCAATACGCGCTGGAAGCCGCAGACAAGCTGGCCGAAGAGGGCATCAGCGCCGAGGTCATCGACCTGCGCACCATCCGCCCGATGGATACCGGCGCGATCATCAACTCGGTGATGAAGACCAACCGTCTGGTGACTGTGGAAGAAGGTTGGCCGCAAGGCTCGGTCGGCAGCTACATCTCGTCCGTCGTGATGCAAGAAGCGTTCGACTATCTCGACGCGCCGGTCATCAACTGCACCGGCAAGGACGTTCCGATGCCCTACGCCGCAAACCTCGAAAAGCTGGCGCTGATCACTACGGACGAGGTGATCGAAGCCGTCAAACAAGTGACCTACCGGTAAGGAGCGACAGACAGATGCCCACCGAAATTCTGATGCCCGCCCTTTCACCGACCATGGAGGAAGGCACGCTTGCAAAATGGCTGGTCAAGGAAGGCGACACCGTCTCCTCCGGCGACCTGCTGGCCGAGATTGAAACCGACAAGGCCACGATGGAGTTCGAAGCCGTCGATGAAGGCATCGTCGGCAAGATCCTGGTTCCTGAAGGCACCGAAGGGGTCAAGGTGAACACCCCCATCGCCGTGCTGCTGGAAGATGGCGAAAGCGCCGATGACATCGCCGCGGCCCCGGCCAAGGCCCCCGAGGCTGCCTCCGCAGCCGACGCGGGCAACGAGGCCGCCGCACCTGCGGCGTCCGAGGCGCCCACCCCTGCCCCCGCGCCGGCCGCTCCGGTCAAGGCGGATGGCGGTCGCATCTTTGCTTCTCCTCTGGCACGACGGATCGCCGCTCAGAAAGGTCTCGATCTGGCACAGATCACAGGCTCTGGCCCGCATGGCCGCATCGTCAAGGCGGATGTCGAAGGCGCGACGGCCACTGCGACGCCCCCTGCCCCGGCAGCCACCGCAACCGCACCTGCGACTGCGCCGGCGGCGGCCTCAGGACCGTCCGCGGATATGGTCGCGCGGATGTATGAGGGTCGCGAATACGAAGAGATTCAGCTCGACGGCATGCGCAAAACCATCGCTGCGCGTCTGGGCGAGGCCAAACAGACCATCCCGCATTTCTACCTGCGCCGCGACATCAAGCTGGATGCACTGCTGAAGTTCCGCAGCCAGTTGAACAAGCAGTTGGAAGGCCGTGGCGTGAAACTGAGCGTCAACGACTTCATCATCAAGGCCGTCGCCAACGCGTTGCAGCAGGTTCCGGCCTGCAACGCCGTCTGGGCGGGCGACCGCGTACTGCAACTCAAGCCATCGGACGTGGCCGTCGCGGTCGCGATCGAGGGCGGGTTGTTCACCCCGGTTCTTCAGGACGCCGACATGAAATCTCTGTCTGCTCTGTCGACCGAGATGAAGGACCTCGCCGCCCGTGCCCGCGAGCGCAAGCTGGCACCGCATGAATACCAGGGGGGCACGTTTGCCATCTCGAACCTGGGTATGTTCGGCATCGACAATTTCGACGCCATCGTGAACCCGCCTCACGCCGGTATTCTGGCGGTGGGTACAGGCGTGAAAAAGCCGGTTGTCGGGGATGATGGAGAACTGACGGTGGCGACCGTAATGTCTGTTACCATGTCCGTCGATCACCGCGTCATCGACGGCGCGTTGGGGGCAGAACTGCTCAAGGCTATTGTCGACAACCTGGAAAACCCGATGGTCATGCTGGCCTGAGGATCCGAATAACGCCCGTGCCCCGGACAGCCGGGGCGCGGGCAGCCTCAAGTCTTGGCGCTGAATTGAACTTGCGTGATCGGGGCACCGATTGCCAAGCAGAAAGCCGCTCAGGCCAGACGGCAAGAGCTTCGCAAACAAAATCGGGAAGAACGGCGGCGAAGCGGCTGGACAAACGCGCCAACCGCTCTCGCTGAGCTGTTACTGATCCTTGCCCAGCATATGATCCATCGAGATCGAAGGCTGGTCGCACCCGGCTTCACCAACGATCTTGGCGGGGATACCGGCGACCGTCTTGCAGGGCGGCACCTCTTGCAGCACCACCGAACCGGCCGCGATGCGGCTGCAATGGCCAATGGTGATATTGCCCAGCACCTTGGCCCCGGCGCCGATCAGAACACCGTCTCCGATTTTTGGATGACGGTCTTCTTCTTCCTTGCCGGTTCCGCCCAGTGTCACCGAGTGCAGCATCGACACGTTGTCGCCAACCACTGCCGTCTCGCCAATCACGATGGAATGGGCATGGTCGATCATGATGCCCTTGCCGATTTTGGCTGCCGGGTGAATGTCGATCCCGAAAATCTCGGATGAGCGCATCTGGAAGAAATAGGCCAGATCATAGCGCCCCTTGCGCCACAACCAATGGGCCACGCGATATGCCTGCATGGCCTGATACCCTTTGAAATAAAGGATCGGCTGCAACAACCGATGACAGGCCGGGTCACGTTCGTAAACGGCCATAAGGTCCGCGCGGGCGGCTTCGAGCAAACCCGGATCGTCGGCATATGCCTCATCCACGACTTCACGCAGGACCATCATCGACATTTCGTTCGAGCACAGCTTGGCCGCCACCCGATATGAAAGCGCGCGTTCAAGGCTGCGGTGATGCAGGATACAGGCGTGCACGAGTCCCCCCATGAGGGGTTCTTTCTCGACGGCCGCATGGGCCTCGGATGTGATACGGTTCCAGACCGGATCAACCGGTGTCACATGGCTGCGCTTTTCGAACATGGCTTTGATCCTTTGCTGCGCCTAGAATGCCATTTAGTGGCAAAAAGACCAAACGCAAACCCATGATCGGTCATGTAACGAAAATGAATGAGTCAGAGCGCACCCATTTCGAAACACGAATTCGCGAACGATTGGCGGAATTGCAAGAGGTGTCAGCCTCGGGACAGCAGGCTCAGGCCATAGTCGAACTGGATCAACAGGCCGTTGGACGGCTGAGCCGCATGGATGCGCTGCAAAACCAGGCCATGGCCAAGGCACAGCAGGCCAATCGCGATGTGGAAACACGCCGGCTCCTGGCCGCGTTGGAACGGCTTGAATCGAGCGAGTTCGGATATTGCGAGGACTGCGGCGAGCGTATTCCGGATGGGCGGCTGACTCTGGATCTGGCCGCCAGCAAATGCGTCAGCTGCGCGTCCGGCTAGCCTGAAATCTGGCAAGCTGGTGCAGAACCATCTCAAAACACTGACAATATTGCAGATCGTCAAACCCGGGTTCATCTGCCAGTGTCCTGTTTCGCGCAACGGCCATGAGTGAACCATTGCCGTAAACCGGGTGGAGCTTGCCGGTGCGCTCCAAATGCCTGTCCGCCAATTCCGCCTCGTGGATCATCCGCACACACAAAGCCCCCCTGTCCGGCTGCGGCACGGCCAGCAAGGCGCGCGCCGCAGCACTGACATCCCCATGCAGAACCGGCCGCATCAGGCAGCGTGCCCAACCGCAAGACGCGACCAAGCACCCGGTCCGAATACAGCAGATACCTGGGCCACTTCGACCTCATAGCCCCCAGACAGACCATCCGCCGCTTTCATGGCTGTCGAATAGGTCCACCTTGGTTGGGATGTCAGTTCTTCACGCAGAACGGTTCCACCCGCAATGACACGGACCAGATAGGATTCGCTTTCTTCGCCCAGGGGGATCTCCAGCCCCGACCAGTCATCCGCATCCGTTCGGGCACGTCGAATCCACGTAAGCTCATCCCCGGCGGCACCAGACCGAACCCGCATGTGCACAGGCGCGTAGGGGCGCAATCCGTTGCCTGCAAACGAGGCAATCAGGTGTTGATAGGACGGATCATCATAGCCGCGGGTCGCAGGCCCAATGCGATAGTGTTTGGCAAGACGTCTTTCGTTTCGCAGCAGGCTGATCTGCTGCACCCTGTCATTGAGCAGAACGAATACTGATCCATCCGGCCATACATCAGGCATCAAAGCGTCTGTTCCCAGTTGACCCCTGAGCCGCCCGGACAATGCGTATACATCCGGGGCCTCGAGCGCCGCGTCAGAGAACTGAAAAACTTCCCAGTTACCGGGTGTTCCGTCACCGATTGCAGCCAGATTGACGCCATTCATCACCGAGCTGCGCGGGCGGGATTCCAACTGACCTGCAAGCAGTTTGACCTTCAAGGCAGGGCCCTCATCCCAGACACCGACACTGGCGCGTCTCAGCGGTGTTTCGGTCACGCCGACCACGGCCCGCTGGGCAATGACGTCGCTCAGGCGATAGCTATCGTCGCTGGACGAGGAATAGACCGCTGCCGCCCCGGGCCATGGGTCTCCGGTAACGGCCAGATAGGGCGCGTGAGGGGCCTCGGCCCCCGTGATCAAGGGCAGATCCAGAAAGACCGGCAGAACGGGGACCGGCGCGGCATAGGGTTTGACCGTTGCCGGGTCGTCATTCAATTCGGACGCCTTGTACACGCCCTGTTCGATCCGGACCGCTTCAACCAGTTGCAGGTCAGCGGATTCCAACCGGTCAATCCGGTAAACCGGCCCGGTTTCAGCGTCTGTCAAACGAACCAGATCCCCTGCCCCCAGGTGCATTTGAGACGGCGGAAGCGCAAACCGAACCGTATCGCGGGAAACTCTGGCTTCGCTCAACCAGCGTTCGGCTGTTTGCCGCCCCTCGGTGCGGGTCATGGACAGGGGCATCTCATTCACCGATACGGAATGGGTGCGATCATCGGGCAAAACCGCCTCTTCCGCGACGACATCATGATCCGCGTCCGACTGAACAAAGCGCAGACGAACGCGCCCGGTCATTTCGGCCTCGGCCTCACGCCGGTGTTCGACCGTCCCTTCAAGATCGCTGCTGATCGCCAGATGATCGGGGTTCAAGGCAACTGCGCCATACCCGTCGCGCATCTGGAACCTCAACACTCCGTCCCTTTCGATCGCATCAAACCCATAGCGCAGCATCAGCGGCTGCAAAGCGGAACGGGTGTTCGTCACGTCTTCGATGACATACCCGCGGACCACACCGTACAGACCAGAAACGTCTATATCCGTGACACCTGCGCCGTGGCAGATTTCGGTCACCACGGAGGCCAACGTACGAGACCCGGACCGACCGTTCAGCCAGTGCCCTCTGGGATAGTTCTCGCCATCGTCCCACTGGCTTTTCAGGTTCGGAAAGGTCGGAAACGGACGGGTATCCCATGCCCAGACATACGCGTTTGCCATGTCCAGCATCGGCGCACCGTAGATGTCCGAGGTCGGATTGACCTTCGGATCGTTCCAATAGCCAAGCATCGCCGTCAGATACTGAACCTGAATGAAGTCGTCGCGCAGCCCGTTTGAATACGCGGGCAACAGCGATTCCGATGATTTCGGGTCCAGGAATTTGTTTGGCTGGTTCGTGCCTTTGTCGATTGCCGCGCACCCCAACTCGGTGAACCAGATCGGTTTCGAGCCGGGCACCCAATCGGTCGGGTTGGGTTGACGCACGCCTCCGACCCGTTCGTGATGCGGATTCGACCACCAGTTGCGCAGGTCCTTGTATCGCCAGATCCACGGCTCGTCATGCCCCTGATCCTCGATCGGAGTCCTGATCTGCGCTTCCGCCTCTTCCGGAGAGGCGTAATACCAGTCATACCCTTCACCGCCTTCGATATTGCTGCGAAGATACCCCAGGTCGTATATCGAAGGCGCGCCGGCCTCGGCGTCCAGATGGTGTTCACCGTCGCGCCAATCGGACAACGGCATGTAGTTGTCGATGCCGATGAAATCGATGTTGTCGTCCGCCCAAAGAGGGTCGAGGTGAAAATACCTGTCGCTGGTGCCCTGTGGCTGGTATCCGAAATACTCGCTCCAGTCCGCTGCATAGCCGATTTTCGTGTCCGGCCCCAGAATCTGACGGACCTCGGCCGCCAAGGCGCAAAGCTGCGCAACGGCCGGAAAGCCCGAAGCCCCCCTGATCTGGGTCAGGCCACGCATCTCGGACGAGATGCAGAATGACGAAACTCCGCCAGCAGCCTTGCACAGCATGGCATAGTGCAGAATGAAACGCCGCAGGCCCCATTCCTGAGGGCCGGAATATGTGATGATTTCTTTGGCCGTGACTCCGCTGTCCCCTAGCAGCCCGTCAAAGGTACCGCCCCCGGAGACCCAGGTTAAACCGGTATCCCCTCTGTCGTCGGGCCGACCACCCGGTCTGGGCCTGACCGGACCACCCGAGCCACCGCCGGTGCCGCCCGATCCGTTCGTATCCTGGTTGATCGCAAAATCCTGCGCTCGAGCTGTTCCGAAGAACGCGGCGACCTGTGCATCGGCCGCGGCCGTCTGGTCCACAGAACCCGGACGCCCCGGCGCCACATCCAGGGTGATCCGCCCACGCCACGGCAGGTGAGGCTGACTTGACGCATCCGACCAGGGATCGGGCAGCCCATTCCCCGGCAATTGCTCCATCAGGATGAATGGGTAAAACATCACCCGCTTGCCGGATTGGTTCAGATGCCGGATCGCCTCGACCACGGCCGCATCCGCCGGAGTCCCCCCATAGACCGGGCGGCCGTTCTGTCGCACCACAAGCCCGGCGCCGCTTCGGGCCTGATCAGATACGATCCAGGGCATATCGCTGCTGTCGATCTCACGCTGTTCGATCTTGGGCCGAATTTCGCATTGCCCGCATCTCAGATCATCGCCGAACCACGACACCACCAATGATGCGGCATCACAATTGGGCAACTCGCTTTCCAGCGCTCGGGTCGAGGAGACAAGATCCGAGGTGCCGGACGCGGAATGTGCGTTGGCAGGCCAGCTTTTACCAGATTGTGAATAATTCACCTGAGAGCTGGCCAGAGCATATTCTCCGGTCCCCGGTATCATGGCGACCCCGCGCACGATCTGAGGCAATGCACTGTCATGATCGGGCATGTCCCGCTGCGTGGGGCGAACAACTTCGAATGAAAACTGCGGCACCCGGTTGCCGAAAGCGCCGAGCGGGAAGTCCTCGATCACGACATAGGCGGTTCCGCGATACGCTGGAACTGTTCCCGCGCCCTCAATCGCCTCGATCAGCGGGTCTGGCAACTGATCCCACGTACCATGGTAAACCCGCATGTTGAGGCTGGATCGATCTTGTTCTTCTCCATCCGCCCAGATGCGCGCGACATCGGCAATCTCACCAGCGCCGACCGCAATCGCCAGCGAAATCGAGTAACTGTACGTGACGGTAGTCACCTCAGGGGTCTTGGGTTTCCCCTTGCCACCCCCGCCACCACCCTCTGTGGTGGTCGTCTGGGTCTCGAGAAAATCCGAAGCCCAAATGACCTGACCACCCACACGCATACGGCCAAACACGGTGGTCACCGGCGCACCTTCGCCGGTTTCCGTCAACCGAAACCGATCCATGCGGCCGGTTTCGACGACTTCACTGCCACTGCCCATTACGGACTGGTTAAAGAACTTCTGGTCAAGGACCCGCCCGACCGTCGCACCGACGGCCCGACCGATAACTGCGGTTGAAAGGCCCGCGACCGTGCCCCCTATCGAACCGCCCAGCGCGGCCCCGGCTGCAGAAAGAAGAATAGTGGCCATCAATGCATCTCCATCGGGAATTCGAAACAGGAAACGATACGGCGGTACCACGGCCTGCTCAGTGCGTTTTCCACCACGCCGTGGCCGGAATACGCGTGAATAAAGCGCGGCTCGGGTTGCGTGGTACTGACGATGCCCAGGTGTTTGGCGACGCTTGTGTCGCGCATCCGAAACAGCAGAACGTCCCCCGATGCCATCTTGCCTATTGGTTTTTCGACCAGATGCCGCCTGGCCGCCACCCACATCCGTTCCTCACCCTGCGGTTCGGACCAGTCCATGCTGTAGGCCGGAACAGATTCAGGTTCCCGCCCGATCACGGCGCGCCAAACGCCCCGCAACAGGCCCAGACAATCCGCACCGGCACCTTTGACCGAGGCCTGATGCACATAAGGCGTTCCAAGCCATTCGCGCGCCTCTGTCACGATATCCTCTCTACGTATTGTCACCGTAAGCTGCCTCCGCTATTGGCTTTGCTTTTCTTGGGAACAGCCATGACCCAGTCTTCGCCCGGAAGATCTGGAAACCCTTGAAAATTCAAAAAGTTGTTGAACTTGAACCGGCAGGTTTCCATGCGCTTGTCGCATCCTGCCCGCAGCTTCACACTGTCGCCGATCGCCAGGCTTGCCCCGAAGCCGGACCAAAGCGTGATCTCCCGCCCGGTTGCCGTCTGCCTGTCGTTCTTGATCGAAGACCACAACCCCTTGGCAGAACCGGACAAAACATCCACGCGCCCCCGTTCGAACCAGCCTTCTTCAATGGTCTGGCCTCCTGCGACATGCAGAAGGGTGCCGCCATCGAAACCCGAGATCACACCGTCGAACCAATACCCCGGCGTGTCGGTGTTGAACCGGCAGGCCCGATCCCCCAACACAGCCGTGCAAGGCTTTTGGTAAACGCGCCCCAAAGGGCGGTTCAGCAAGTCGGTCAGGCCACGCAATTCCGCATGGAACGCGCCGCCAGAGCGGCGCAACTCACCAATTGAACCCCGGAACTGAAGGACGCGTTGATCCAGATCTGTCCAGTTGACCAACCAGGCGCGCACCTCGGCCCCGTCAAAACGCCCCGCTTCGATATCCTCGTCGCGAATGGCCGCATCAGACAGGGCGCCCATCGCTTCCGTGTTGTCGATTGACAGACCCGTAGCCTGCTCGATGGCAGCGGCCGTCAGACCGGTGCTGGCCTTGAAGGTCAACCCGTCAAAACTCAGCTCCATGTCGTGGTCGGTGAAACCGTATTCCTGACCGTCCGTGCGTTTGATCGCCCAACAGCGGCAGACCGTTGTCAACCCGCTTTGCAGATGCGCGTGCAGGCCCTGTATATCTTCAGCCATCAGATGCGCACCTCGACCACTGGAACGTTCGGTACGTCGCCGGCCTGGAAACTTGCCACACTGGTCTGGATTTTGTCGGTGTCAAAACGCACCGGCACATCAAATTCAAAACCCGCGGTGATATCGACTTCTTCCGGCGGCGGGTCCGCAAACGTGACCTTGCCCGTCGTCAGATCAACGTCAAAATCCACGCCCTCGCGGACCTCATCCTGATCCAGCCCCAGACGCACCGTCCCCAATACCGGTTTCACGATGGGGCGCGCATAGCTTACTCCGCCCGATTGGTAGGTCTTGATCAACTGGAATTCGGTGCGTGTTCCGTCGCCTTTGGCGATCACCTGATCTCCGAAACTGGTGTCCGCCGAGGCCTTGCCGGATTTGAAATCCGACCAGTCTTTCCAGCGAAAGCCGAACATCTGGCCCTGCCGTGCTTCGAAGAAGGAAATCAATGTCTCGATATCGTCCAGCGAACGCATCCCCAACCCCGCATCATATCGGCGGCGCGAATGGGCCCAGGGCGTGTTGCGCTCTTCAAAACCATTGGCCAGCGTCACGATGTCCGTGCGCCGTTCCGGGCCGCCGACCGAGCCAAAGCTCAGGCTGGCGGGAAATCTCACCTCGTGGAAATTCATCAGCTGCTCCCTGATTTATCTGTTGCGATTGCCGCGCCCTAACGCGCGGCTCATCTGGGCCGCTATCTGCCCCTGAGACCGGCGGAACCCTTGCACGTCCGGTGTTGAAATGTTCATCACCACATTCACGGCACGCCCAGCGCCCTGCGTGCGCACACCCAGCTTGCCATCGGCCCCGCGCGCAAGCGGCATGATCGCCTCGGGCCCGGCTTCTCCCATCAGCCCGGTGCCTCCGCGCATGGGAAACGTTGTCGGGCCGCTGACCACACCGCCATTGGCGAAGGGCATCACCCGGCCCTGGCTGAAGCTGCCGCCATCAGCAAAAGGCAGAATTCCCTTCACCAACCCGCCGACCGTGTTGGCCAGCATTCCTCCAAAGTGGTCCGTCACCGGCTTGATCGCGGCCGCATAAGCCGTTTGGATCAAGGAGTTCTTCAGGACATCCAGCGCACCGGAAAGACTCATCCCATCCAGAACGACACCATCGAAGGCCTTGCGCAATCCGCTGGACATGCCGCGCTCCAGCGTGGCGACATCCTTGCCGGTTTCTTCAAATGCGGCGCTTATGCGCTTCATCTGGCTGTCAAACGCCGCCGCCATAGTCGCAGCATCGCCGAGGGAATCGCCCAGCGCTTCGCCTCGTTCTTGCAGGTCATCAAACCCGTCACGATCTGTCATCACGCTCTCCTTGTGTCTTGTCCGGATAAGCCGCCAGCAAGGCATCCAACCCCGCCCGGTTCATTGCAGACGCTCCGGACCCCTGCCCCAGCATCAGCCGCAGCTCTGCCGGGGTCAGACGCCAGAATTGATCCGGCGTCAGTCGCAGCCCCAGAAACCCGGCCCGCATAAGGGCAGGCCAGTCGAACCCGCTCATGTGCCCTCCGGCACCATGAAGGCGCGCGCCAACAATTCGGCTGCGGTTCTGGCGGCAGCCATGGGGCCGCCTTCAATCTCGGCGTGCATCAGGTCGGCCCGGGCAATGTTCCAGCCACCGCCCCGCAAACCGGCAACGATCAGCGCCAGAACATCCGCACTGGAATACGCACCGCCCTCGAACCGCTGCACCAGCTCAACCAGCGACCCAGCATTCAGCTCCTGCTCCAGCTCCGCCAAAGCACCCAGCGTCAGTTTGAGCACCCGCTGCTCGCCATCGATGGTCAGCGCCACCTCGCCTGTCCACGGATTGGCCATCGGATCAAAGCGCCGTAAAGGTCAGAGCACCGGCACTGGCCATGCTCATCTCATAGGTCGCCTCACCGTTGTGCGAGCCCGCATATTCGATGCTGGTCACCTGGAACGGACCTTCAACAATCCCGAAATCAGGGATGATGACCTGAAAGGCCGGAGTTTCGCCATCAAAGAACAACTGCCGCGCACGCTCATCCGTGCCGGCATCCTTGAACACGCCAGAGCCAGAGATCGAAGCCGATTTGACCCCCGCCCCGGACAAAAGCTCGCGCCATCCACCCTGGCTTTCCAGACTGGTGACATCCACACTTTCAGCATTGAAACTTATGCGCGTGGCCCGCAGCCCCGCGATGGTCTGGAACAGGCCGGTACCGTTCATATCCATTTTGACCAACAGGTCTTTTCCGTTCTGGGCAGCCATGTGCTCTCTCCGTTGATTGCTTAGTCATCTTCCACGCGAGCGCGGAACTTCAGGTCGATCTGGCGGATGGTGCCGCCGGTCCCGGTGCGTCGGGCCGAGGCCCGCTCGAACCACAGCCCCACCAAACGCCCGCGAACCAGGTTGAGTGGCGCGTTTTCCAGCGCGTCACACACCGCGCCGGCCAGTGTTTTGGCAGCACCGAACCCTGCCTCCTGGGACACCACCGAAACGGTGAAGCGGTGTATCGCGCCCGTGCCTGTTCGGTCCGACGCGTCACGCACCTCTTCGGGGCCCAGCGTCACATAGGTCTGCGGCACGGTTCCCGCGGGTACGGCATCATAGATCGCGCCCCCCGATTGGCTGCTGACTGCTGCGTCCGCTGCAAGCTGTTGATACACGGCCGCCTGCAATGCGGCGGAAACGCCATAGCTCATGCCGCCACCTCTTCATCTGCGAAACAGGTCAGGAACTTGCCGCGCGGGTCACGCTCGGCCACGGCGCGGATTACGAAACAGCGATTTCCCTCGCGAAACCGCTGATCCGGCGCGGGGCGCATCGAAGAACCCATGGGCGCACCGCGTACCACGATGCGGTACCCGACACGCGACACGGACGCTCCGGCGATCTGCCGTTCCGCCCCACTGCGCGCCGTCACCTCGGCCCACAGTGTCCCCATCGCAGCCCATGTTTGAGTATAGCCCCCCGCCCCATCAGCAGTTCGCATTGGCGCCTCCAGCACCAATTTACGGTTCAGATGCGGCGTGTTCATTGCGATACCCCCGCCCCGAAACGCACCATGCGATAGCGCTGGATCAGGCTGGTGACACCAAAGGGCATACAACCCGCGCCCAACGAGGTTTCATCCCGGTATTCATAGTAATGCGCCGCCAGCAGCAGCACGGCTTGCCCAAGATCGGCAGGCAGCCCGCCCCAATCCTGCGCCATCCCCGCGACAAACGAGATCTTTACGGAACCACCCGTTTCGATGGCAGGCAGGCTGGATCCTAATGGGCGTATCCGGGGCCGCTGGCTGTCATGCTCCAGCCGATAGGTCGCAGCGTTTGCAACTGTTTCGGCTCCTTGCTTGTCAGTCAGCGTCACAGCCTGAACTGAAACCACCGGGGCCACAGGCAGCACTTCGCCCGACGGGTCGCGCCACCTGTTCAAACTCCACGAGAAATCCCGTGTGATCAGAACCGTGCCAGTGCGCGCCTCGATCGCCGCAATGGCGGCCCGCAGGAACCCCTTCAACACTTCATTCTGCACATCATCCTCGGCAAAGCCCGTGCCCAACCTCAGATGCGCCTTGAACTGATCCACCGGCAGCGCCGCATCCGCGATGGCGGTCTCTTCGATCAACATCATCCACTCACTCCGCAATCTCGGACCCCTCCAGGGCCCCATCTTTGGAAATTGGCGGGCACGCGCCGCCCCACGTTGCTCGGACGGAGGGGAGCAGCTAGACAACGCAGAGGATCTCACTCCGGCCCGCGCCCGCCGTCCGAGGGGCCAGGGCCCCCCGGATTCAGCCCGCGTTAGGCGGTGCCGAATTTCAACAGCTTGATCGCAGCAAAATCGCTGACATCGCCGCCGACGCGTTTGGTCGCATAGAACAGGACATGTGGCTTGGCGCTGAACGGATCGCGCAGCACGCGCAAATCAGGACGCTCGGCAATGGTGTAACCGGCCTGGAAATCACCAAAGGCAATCGAGAAACTGTCGGTTGCCACATCCGGCATGTCCTCGGCGATCAGAACCGGATAGCCCATCAGACGCGCCGGCTCACCTGCGGCCAGACCATCGGACCACAGGAAGCGGCCATCACTGTCCTTCAACTTGCGGATCACACCTGCGGTCTTCGAATTCATCACGAAGGTCCCGTTGACCCGGTATTGCGCGCCCAGCGCATAAACCACATCGACAATCGCATCCGCATCAATACCCGCATCAATACCGGTCGCGACATAACCAAGGCTGCCCCAGGACCAGCCATCATTCGGAACCGCGCGGTGGATCATCAACCCCTTGGGCTTGTCGACGCCATCACCGTTGATGAATGCCGCCGCCTCGGCGCGTGCAAATTTGTCGGCAATACGCCCGGCCAGCCAGCCCTCGACATCGAAGGCGCTGTCATCCAGCAGACGCTGCGACGCTTTGGGCAGCGCGCTCAGCTCGTGCAGCGGGATCGAGATGCGATCGATCGACGGCGTTCCGGTTTCCGCCGTGGCCGAGTTTTCGTCCGCCCAGCCCGCACCTACATCGGTGTGATCGATCAGCACGTCGAACGAATTTGCCTCGACATTCACAACCGATGCAATCGAACGGATCGAGGCCGTCGAGTTCAAAACCGACTTGATCGTCTCGGCGGTCTGCGGATCAACCAGATAGCCACCATCGCTGTTGACCGCGGTGGACAGGGACTTGGCCTCCATCTCGAGGCCGCGCAGCCCGTCATCTTCGCCGGACCGCACATAGGCGTCAAATGCCTTCTGATGCGGGGCTCCGTCTTCGATCGAAGCGGCAAGATGCGGGCGTGCCGCGATAGTTGATTTACGATCCAGCATGGTCAGTCGCTCTTCTGTCTGTTGCAGTTTTGTGTTAACTTTGGCTTTCAGGCCCTTGAATTCATTCACGAAGCCAGCCATCGCCTGCTTCACCTCCTGAACCAGGGGCGCACCCTCTCCGGTCAAGGCCGGGGTTTCGGTCTTGCTCATCAGCATGTCCTGTTCTGAGTGGTTTTGAGGCGCGCTAGTTCCGCGCCAGCTCCTGCCGGGCATCGTTGAATACGTCGGCAATACAGCGCAGGGCTTCCTCGGCGTCAGGTGTCCTTCCCTTCGCCGCCACCCGCGCACTGGGCAGCATCGGGAAGGTCACCAATGACACCTCCCACAGCTCCAGTTCGGTCAGGACCCGCTGGCCCTTGTCATTCTTCACGGCCCGCTTGGTGCGATAACCGATCGACAGACCATCCATCGCACCCGCCCGGATCAATTCTGCCGCTTCGCGGCCCTTCTGCGTGCTCTCCAGCAGACGCCCCTTGACCCACAGCCCCTTGTCGTCCTCGCGTACTTCGTCCCACACGCCGATGGGCTGGGCTGGATCATGCTGCCACAGCATCTTGACCCGCTGCCCCGCCTTGGCCAGCCCGTCAAGCGAGCTTTGATACGCCCCACGCTGGACCACGTCACTGCCCTGATCGACCTGCCCAAACAGGCTCGCATAGCCCTCGATTACCGCATCGTCCGTAACCGACAAACCGTCGCCGAACCGTGCGAACTTATGTTCCAAATCCATGAACTTCTCCATGTAACCCATTGAACTCATGGCGCCACCACCAAGAGGGATTGAAACGCCTGCGCCAGGATCACCGCCGCCACGCCATAGACTGTCAGCCACAGCCGGCGCTCCAGCCGCTCCATCATCTCTTCGATCTGATCCAGACGCCGGCACAGATGTGCATGCTGGATCTCGGCCACCCGCTCATGCGCAGCCAGACGCAGACCTGGCGCGCACTCGAACGAGGGATACCCCTCACCCATCCGCACGCTCCGGCAGGCCCAGCAAGGCACGCTTCTCGGCATCGGTCAGGAAGTCGGCCCCATTGACCCGCGCCCATTGCGCATCCCGTTCTGCGGACAGCGCAGGCACCTGATCCAGGTCAGGCTTCAACACCAGCTCCTCGCCGGTAAAGCCCGCCAGCCAGTCCGACACCGCCGCTGCCACCCGCGTCACCAGAGGCAGAACAGTCAGGCGATAAAACGCCCGGTTGGCCTCCTGATAGTTCGAATAGGTCGCGTCGCCTTGTATCCCCAGCAGCATCGGCGGGACGCCGAAGGCCAGCGCGATCTCGCGGGCGGCGGCTTCCTTGGTCTTTTGAAACTCCATATCGGACGGAGAGAACCCCATCGGCTTCCAATCCAGCCCCCCTTCCAGAACCATCGGACGGCCTGCATTGCGCGCCCCGCGATAGTTCTGCTCGATCTCGTCTGACAGACGCCGGAACTGATCTTCGGCCATCACCCCGTGGCCATCGCCTTTCCACACCAGCGCCCCCGAAGGCCGCGCCGCATTGTCCAGCAGCGACTTCGACCAACGAGACGCGCTGTTATGCACATCAATCGCCATCGCCGCCGCCTGCATCGGCGAGAACCCGTAATGGTCATCCTGAGGGTGGAACGATTTGATATGGCAGATGTTTTCCGCCGCAAACCTATGCTTCTTGCCGCCAACCGCATAGTCATACGCCTTGGGCCACCCATCCGCCCCCGGCACCACGCTCATCCGATCAGATCGCAGCACGTGCAGCTCGACCGGCAACCCTTCGTCGGCCTGAACCGCCTCGACATAAGCATTGCCCGACAGCAGCAATTGCCCGAACAAGGCCTCCATCAACTCCGCTTGCCCCTGCGCCGCATTCGGACGGCGCATCAGGGACAGGATCGGATGCGTATCAAACCGCTGCGCCTGATCCTGCAACACCAACGGCAGAGCCGCCGCCGCCTCGGCAATCAGCTTGACGGAACGAAACCCCACCGGGTTCCCCGAAAATCCCGTCCGCGTCAGCGACACCGCGTCCCTGGGGCTCCAGGCCACGCGCCCGCCCGTCTGCAACGCCACCACCGGCCCCGCCGCGCTTGCCTTTGCCTCGGGCGCCGCTTCAGCCGATCCACGACGCAAGAAATCGAATACCATCTGTGCTCCTTTCTGCCGCCGCTCTGCCCGGCTTGTTGAAAGGAGTTATGACGGAAAGAAGTTTAAACCTCGGGAATGGGGCGTTCGGGGGTTGGGCAACGCCTATCTCAGCCCTTTGCCACGATCCATCACAGCCATAGTTTGAGACTGCCGCTTCACAGAAAAAGCCACTGTTCGCTTTCTTCAAACGAACTCTGAGTTTTACGGGTTCAAAACTCTTTTCCGGATGAGCAGTACGAAGCCAGCAGTTTAACCCAGACTATTTCGGATAAGCGAAAAAAGCACTGCGGTTGTTCGCGAACCTATGGTTGTGCCAATTTTCCTTCAGTACCGCATAACTCAAGATGCGAGACTGCTTTCCTGGCAAGTTTGGATCGCGAATGTAGACAACCTGTGCTTCATCATTAAAGCCCATGACGACAAACGTGTGACCTTCATCTTGATGGACATCGATAAGTACCGGGCGGCCTTTTCTCAAACTTGCCTTTATATCGCGAAGACCAGATTTAAAGCCGGAGGATGATTTTGGGTAATCGCGAATTTTCCACCGATACCCATACTTGCGAAGAGCGTAGTTGGCATCTCTCCAATATGTAAACTTTGAATTTCTTTGGCTTTTGGGCTTGTGACCTTCAGCAATGTTTTTTAGCTCAAGGGGATCAATCCTACCCCCAAAATACTGAACAACCATTGCCGCCGAAGTTGGTACGCACAGATTTTCGCCTTGCCTTATATGAGGAACATCTAATCTGACGTAAGACTCTGTTATGCCCGGGGGTGGCAACTTCCGGTGTGAAACAGCTCCCTCGCGCCAACCGACTTCAGCGTTTGCCAACGGCGAAATGAAAATAAGAAACACAAATGACAGAACAATCGTAAAATACACTTCGTCCTCCTTTTCCAGAAGCGTATTCTAACTATTCTGTAGCAGTCAAATTGAGCCGAAAGGTTCTGCTTTTGAACTTCTTTTTCAGGCAAAAGTAGCGAAGCAAAATGCCGAATGCCATTTGAGCGTTTTTGAATAGGGCTCAAAGCAGTTGATTGGTTTTTGCGACTTAAGAAATCCCAATCCTTACAACACCCGCACCCTCGGTCGCCGATACGCCCCGGCAGGCCCCACAACCAACTCATGCAGCGCCCAGACCAGCGCGTCGACCCGGTCGGGTGAGCCCTGCCCCTCGAACCCGCGCGCGGTCATCTGGCACATCTGCTCCTCCAGTGCATCCAGCCCGGTCACATGGCTCACACGTCCCTGCTCGTACAAAGCCGCCACAGGCTCGGCCCGCGCCACCTTACCGCGTGACGCCCGCACCGCCCGATAAGGGACCAGAGGGTCTACCTGCCGCACGACCTCTTCCACCAGTTGCCCGCCCTGATTGACCTCGGCCACCAGCCGTTCACCCCCGAACTCATCCATCGCGTCAATCGCCGCCTGCGCCCAGCCCGCAGGACCCACGCCCTGCACCGTGCGGTCGGCCAGCACATAGGCCCGCCACGCCTCGGGCGGCCCCTGCACCTGCGCGCCAACCACCACGATCCCGCAAGCATCCGCGCCTGAACCGGACGTCACCGCCGGATCCAGCGCCACAACGACCCGATCCAGATCGGGCACCTGCGCACAGCGCGCCGCTTCCAGCATGGACCCCGTCCACAGCGCCCCCTCGGCATCCGACAGCAGCACCCCGTCCAACTCCTGCCGCCCCAGCCGCGTGCCGGCATAGCGCGCGCGCACCTCTTCCAGAAACGAGTCCGCCAGATTGGCCCGGTTCGCCTCGGTCGGCGCATGGGTCTGCACGGTGGAGGGCGACGCCAGCAAATCCTTCAAAACCTTCACGTTACGCGGCGTGGTCGTCACACAGACCCGAGGCCGCTCGCCCAGCCGCAACGCAAATTGCAGCATGTCCCAGGTCTCACCCGCTTTCTTCCACTTGGCCAGCTCATCAACCCAGGCCGCATCGAATTGCGGGCCGCGCAGCCCCTCGGGGTCATACGCGGAAAAGGCCTGCGCCTCGGCCCCGTTGGGCCAGACCAGCTTGCGCTCTGATGCCTTCCACTGCGGCCGACGATCCGGGGGCGAGCATTGCAATATCCCGCTGTCGCCAAAGATCATCACATCGCGCACCTGATCGAATGTCTCACCCACCAAGGCCACCCGACAGGCCTGGCCACGATCCAACGGCAAAGACCCCTCGACCATCTGTCGCACCCACTCGGCCCCGGCGCGCGTCTTGCCCGCACCGCGCCCGCCCATGATCACCCAGGACCGCCAGTCGCCCTCGGGCGGCAACTGATGCGGCAGCGCCCAGAATTCGAACAGGAAAGGGAGGGCACACAGCCCTCCCTCCCCGATCTCACTCAGAAATCTGTTCTGCACCGCAACAGGCGCGGAGGCGAGCCAGCCTGCACCCGACTTCAAACCGAGCTCGGTCAAGGTCGAGCGCGTACCCACCTTGTGCAATTCCGGCTTGTCTGTGATGTTGTTCGACAAAGCTTGTCTCCACTTTCTGACAACTTCGGATCAGCCCCTCTAACTGCCCGAGTTGCTTGGCTGAACCAGCAAGATCTGCATCCTCCCCGGCTCCGATCTGTTTGCGCAGGTCTTCCGCCGCTTGCCGCAGATCGCGAATGGACCTCTCAAGCGACTGCAACAATTCAGCCGTCTGGGAAATCCGCTCTTCCGGGGTAATCAAAGTCATGTTTGCCTGTGACCTCATGCGTGAGTTTTCTCCGCACGAGAGAAGCAAGAAACGGCCACCGGGTCGCCCCGGGGCCGTTGCCCACTTCTTCTAGCATGGCATAATTAGTACGGAATTACGCACGTAATGTCAATAAGTTACGCAACACGAGCGCAACGCAGGGCGACCGCTGTGTTGAGTATTCCTTTACCTGATGCTCTCAGCCCTGGCTTGTCAAATCCTGCGCCAACATTAGCGCATTCCTGTCCGGATCATAGAACGTGGCCGTGCTGACCATCCCCTCAATCGTGTCCGTTTCGCCGTCAAATTCCACTCCAGCCGCCTCCAACTTTCTGCGCGCATCCACGATATCCGCGACTTCGAAGACAGGCACGCAATTCCCCGGAGAGGCTTCGGCCTGTTCGCCCAGCCCCAAAGTGACTCCGTCGACATTCGTCAGCATTTCGCTCCATCCTGCTTCATCAATGTGGTGGATAAGCTTAAATCCTAGCTTGGCAGCGTACCATTCCGCGCTGGCATGTCGATCCCGCACCGACATCGCAAGTGTGATAGTGTTTTTCAATGAAACGAGCGGCATGAGGCTTCCTTTTTATCTAAAATATAGCTACTATACTTTATGGACATAAATACACTTGTCAAGCTGACATCGCGGGCTTGGTCCCTGAAAATTCTTGCCCTGCTGCACGCCAAAGTTCCGGGCCGGCAAGCCCCGCTTTTGGCAGCGACCAACGCTAGCCGAACGGCCTTTGCAGCCAGCCTTTCTCATCTTATTGAACTTGGAATGATCGAAAGAAATCCCGGCCATGGGCACCCTTTACGTCCAGAATTTCGACTTACGCCATTCGGAACCCAGGCCGCCACGGTCGCCAGCAAGATAATTACTACCGCCCGCTCTGAGGATGAAATCAAACTTCTACGAAAATCATGGACTGTGCCAGTTCTGGCGTTGGCAGGCACCCCGCATCGTTTCTCGGCCATCAAATCAGGTCTTGCGGTTATTACAGATCGGGCGCTGTCCTCATCCCTTCACCAGTTGGAAGCACAAAACTGGATCCGACGCGACATTTACACAGCCGAGAGGATGCCATTTCCAACCTATCAAGCCGTGAATACTGGAATGGCGATCAACAGGGCCGTTGGTTTAACGCACTAATTCAATGGCAGTCCGGTGCCGCGAACAGTGCCTCTTTCAACTCAGAAGACCACCAGAAGACTTACCAGTGCTTGACATTCCATTGCGAAACCCTCATGTGCCCCACATCACAGCGCTGATGCGTGAGCCCGAGCGGACCTCGTCCGCCCCACAGCGCCAACTCATCATTCCAGTTCCCCATCACGCAGGGTTCTTGACGCGACGGCCGGATGGCGCAGGATGCACCTGCTCGTTCCGAGGTCTCGCACAACCCCTGCCGGTCGCCAACGCGCGACCTGTCATGACCTGTCCGCGGGCCAACGCTCCGGGCTGTAAAGGATAGTTATTTGTTCGACTTTGATATGCTGGGCCTTGCCCCGGCACTGAACGAGGCACTCAAACGCGCCAATTTCACTCAACCCACACCGATCCAGAACCAGGCGATTCCGCTTGCTCTGAATGGTCACGACATTCTGGGACTGGCGCAAACCGGCACCGGAAAGACATTGGCTTTCGGCCTGCCACTGATCGATCACCTTCTGGCCCAACCCGGCAAGCCCGACCCGAAAACCTCCAAGGCGCTGATCCTGGCGCCCACCCGCGAACTCGTGAACCAGATCGCCGACAGCCTCCGCACCCTGACGAAGGGCACCAAGCTGCGCGTGGCCACCGTTGTAGGCGGCCAGTCGATCAACAAGCAGATAATGTTCCTCTCTCGTGGCACTGATATTCTGGTCGCCACACCGGGTCGCCTGATAGACTTGATGGAACGTGGTGCAGTAAATCTCGGAGCGGTCCGCCATCTGGTGCTGGACGAAGCTGACCAGATGCTCGACCTTGGCTTTATCCATGCGTTGCGTAAAATCGCGCCGGCACTGGGCACTCCACGCCAGACCATGCTGTTTTCGGCCACCATGCCGAAGCAGATGGAAGAGCTCAGCCGCGCCTACCTGACCAACCCGCAGCGGGTGCAGGTCTCGCCTCCGGGCAAAGCGGCCGACAAGATTACGCAGTCGTTGCACTTCGTTTCCAAACCCGGAAAACCAATCAAGCTGCGTGAAATCCTTTCGAAAGATGTGGATGCCCTGACACTGGTCTTTACGCGCACCAAACATGGTGCAGAACGGCTGATGAAGGGCCTGGTAGCAGACGGCTACAACGCCGCATCCATCCACGGCAACAAAAGCCAGGGTCAGCGCGATCGCGCGATCAAGGCGTTCCGCGCGGGTGAAATCAACATTCTAGTGGCCACCGACGTTGCGGCCCGAGGCATCGACATTCCGGGCGTCGCCTACGTGATCAACTTCGATCTGCCCGAGGTGCCTGACAACTACGTCCACCGTATCGGGCGCACCGCCCGCGCAGGGCGCGAAGGCGAAGCCATCGCCTTCTGTTCCGCGGAAGAAGTTGATCTGCTGCGCCAGATCCAAAAGCTGATGAAGATCGAAATCCCAGTTGCCAGTGGCTCGATGCCCGAAGCTGTGCAACCTGAAAAACCGGCGCGCCGCCCGAACAACCGCCGCCGGGGGTTCAAACCCAAACCCGCCTACGGGGAAGGAAAACCCGCGGCAAACAAGCGGCGACGCCCACGCGGCAAACGTCCGGCGGCGTAAGGTCGGAACGGCACAAAAAAGCCAACGCCGGTTCAATGACCGGCGTTGGCGCAACACGATGAACGAAAACAGATTTCGTTCAGATCAATTTCCCGAATTCCGCTCTGCCTCAATCTGGCGCCATTTGGCGACATTGCGATTGTGTTCCTGCAAGGTTTCGGCAAATGCATGACCGCCCGTGCCATCGGCAACAAAGAACACGAAATCCGTGTCATCCGGCGCAACAGCAGCTTTTAGGCTGGCCAGGCCCGGATTGGCAATCGGCGTCGGCGGCAAACCGTCTATCTGATAGGTATTCCACGGCGTTGGTCGGTTCAGCTCGCTGCGGCGCAGCCCGCGCCCCAACGTGCCTTGCCCTTTGGTAACGCCATAAATGACGGTCGGGTCCGTCTGCAACCGCATCCCCTGTTTCAGCCGGTTCACAAAAACACTGGCCACTTGCCCGCGTTCTTCCGGAACTCCGGTTTCCTTTTCGATGATCGACGCAAGGATCAGCATTTCTTCGGGACTTTGCAGCGGCAACCCGTCCTGACGGCTTTCCCAAACGGCATTGATCCGCAATTGTTGCTTGTCCTGCATCGCCTGCAAAATGTCGTTACGGTCCTGGCCCGCCACAACATCGTAACTGTCCGGCGCCAGCATCCCTTCGGCCGGGATCTCGGTCACCTCACCTGTCAAAGCGTCGAACGCCTTCAACGCCTCGACCACCTGCCACGAGGTCACACCTTCGGCCAGTGATACGCGGTAACGGGTGTCCGCCTCGTTGCGTTTCTCGGTATAAGCCTCAGGCACCTCGTCTTCCGAGGGATCAAACGACGCGATTTCTACGAAATCCAGGGTCGCCGGGTTCAACTCGCGCACACGGGTCTGAGCACGCGTCACACCGATACGATACTCAATCTCGGATCCACAGGTGCTGGCACCGCTGCTGGTGATCTCGTCGATGATCTGCTCCATCGACGCACCTTCCCGTACCAGAAAGCTGCCTGCTTTCAACTGCTGCGCCCGATCCGTGTAGTCCGCGGCCATCCGAAAGATCGTGGCACTGCTGATCGCGCCCTGCTCTTGCAGCTGCTGACTGACACGTGTCATGTTCGATCCGCTTCTGACCTGAAGGCAGATTGCGGTTTCAAGCGGGCCCTCGGCCTTGTACTGGCTCTGCCCCCAAAGGATCAGTCCGCCCATCAGGAACAGGCCGACCACCAGAATGGTCAGCGCGTTCGAAGCAATGGCCCGCCACATTTAGCTGGCCTTTCCGAAGATCACGCTGGCATTGGTGCCGCCAAACCCGAACGAATTCGACAAGGCCACATTGATCTCACGCTCGCGTTTTGCGTTCGGGGCCAGATCAATCGGTGTCTCTACCGCAGGGTTGTCCAGGTTGATCGTCGGCGGGGCTACCTGATCACGGATCGCCAGAATCGAGAAGATTGCCTCGATCGCGCCCGCAGCACCAAGCAAGTGACCGGTTGCCGATTTGGTCGACGTCATGGTGGCGTTCGCGGCGTGGTCACCCAGCAAACGCTCAACCGCGCCCAGCTCGATCGTATCCGCCATGGTCGAGGTGCCATGGGCGTTGATATAGTCCAGATCTTTCGGCTCCAGCCCCGCACTGCGCAGCGCCGCCCGCATCGAGCGTTCTGCCCCGTCACCATCCTCGGACGGTGCCGTGATGTGATACGCGTCACCCGACATGCCATAGCCCAGCACCTCGGCGTAGATCTTCGCACCGCGGGCCTTCGCGTGTTCATACTCTTCCAGAATGACAATGCCCGCACCTTCGCCCATGACGAACCCGTCGCGGTCCACGTCATAGGGTCGGCTGGCCGCTTTGGGGTTATCGGCATATTTGGTCGACAACGCCTTGCATGCGTTGAACCCGGCGATGCCGATCTCGCAGATGCAGCCTTCACCGCCACCTGCGACCATGACGTCTGCGTCCCCTGCGCGAATGATGCGGCTGGCGTCGCCGATGGCATGGGCACCGGTCGAACACGCCGTCACGACCGAATGGTTCGGCCCCTTGAAGCCGTGCCGGATCGACACCTGACCTGATGCAAGGTTGATCAGAGCACCCGGAATAAAGAACGGTGAAACCCGACGCGGGCCCTTGTCGCGGATCAGATTGGCGGTATTCGCGATCGAACCCAACCCCCCGATGCCGGAACCGATCAGAACCCCTGTTCGCAGCCGGTCCTCTTCATCTTCCGGCAACCAGTTCGCATCTTTGCAGGCCATTTCCGCAGCTGCGATGGAATACAGGATAAAGTCCTCAATCTTGCGCTGCTCTTTCGGCGGCATCCAGTCATCGGGATTGAAGGTCCCGTTGGTTCCGTCCCCGCGGGGGACCTCGCAGGCGTAGGTCGTGGTGACACCACTGCCTTCCGCATCAAAATGCGTGATGGGACCAGCGCCGGACTCTCCGTCCAGCAGCCGCGACCAGGTTTCCTCGACCCCGCTGGCCAAAGGAGTGACCAATCCAAGACCGGTTACAACGACTCTGCGCATGAAGTGCCTCTTGCCTGCTTCCTGTTATGAGAACCGCTCTTACCCCGGCCCGGGGTGCGGGGGCAAGAGCAACGGCGATTTCAGGCGGGCTTCCCGCCGCCGGGCAACCGAAGCAGTACCGCTTTGGGTTACGGAAACAGGTGCCCGCCCTTTCTCGGATCCGATTGAAAGGGCGAAGCGTGTTTATTGGAACTGTGCCACCGGCTCATGCGCCGTTTTCGCCATTTCCAGTGCATCGTTCAGGTCAAGTGTCTTGCGAAACAGTGCACGTCCCACGATCGCACCCGAGATATTGGGAATATAGGCCAGCCGCGAGATGTCATCCGCAGTACGCACAACACCGCTTGCTATCACCGGGGTGCGCGAATGGCTGGCAAGCCCCGAGATCAGGCCGAGCTGAGCCTCGACGTCCTCCATATCGCTGTCGATATCCGTCACCACGATAGCAGCAAACGGCGCCCCTTCGAATGCGTCGATAAACGCTTCGGGCGTGAATACGCTTTGGCTGCGCCAGCCATCCGTCATTACAAAACCCTGCCAGACATCGACCGACAGCACGATTTGATCCGGGTAGAGCGTGGCCAACTCCTTGACCAGTTTCGGCTCGCGCGCTGCCAGCGTCCCGATCACAACGCGACCGACGCCCTTGTCGATCCAGCGTTCGACCTGTTCGCGGGTCCGCATACCACCTGCCAACTGAACCGGGATTTCGGCTGCGCGGATAATCTCTTCAATCAATTCGACGTTGGTATCTTTGCCCTCGATCGCGTCGAAATCGGTCAGGTGCATCCATTCGGCGCCCGCTTCGGCCCAGCTTCGCGCCGTTTCGACCGGGTTTACATGCCAAATCATGGCGTTGTCCAAACGACCTTTGTCCAACGTGACACACCGGCCGTTCTGCAATTCCATAGTGGGGTATATCCTCATGAGCTCGGTCCTCCGCTCAATCGCTCTGAAAATCCCCGGAAGCATACACCTGTAACGCCCTCCCAATATCACTGGGATCGGCACAGTTTGGCCATTTTGCGGCATAGTGTCGAGGTGGCGGATTCACGCCAGCGCTGGTGGCCCATTGCGCCGAAGCAAATGCACCGGGGTTTCATTATACACCCCTTCCCGCATCAATACATAGCCCAGCTTTTTGGCAAGTTTCTGCGACGAGGCGTTGGACGCATTCACCATCGCAACCAATGGCCCGGGAATCACCCGGTCAAACCAGTCATGCGCTGCCTTGGCCGCCTCATACCCCAGGCCCTGCCCCTGCGCCTCGGGCGCCAGAACCCAGCCCGCCTCGGGAAAGCCGTCGAAATCCTCGCCCATCTGACGGTTTCCGTAAAAGAAACCGGCCTGTCCGATCAGCTTTCGATTCGATTGTTGCAGCACACCCCATTGTCCAAACCCGGCCATCTGCCAATGCCCGGCATTGCGCAAAAAGGAATCCCATGCTTCTCCGCGCGATCGGGGTGAGCCGCCAACATGCTGAACGACGCACGGATCTCTCCAGATCTCGGCGAACCGGTCAAAGTCCTCCGGGCGCATGGCACACAGCGTCAAACGCGCGGTATTTATCATGGGAGTGGATCTTATCATGCCTTGTCCACTTTGAATTTTGCCTCAATGGAAACAGTGCGTATCCGAATATAAACGCGCAAGCATGAATTTTGAGCGGGCACAAAAAAACGGCGCCTCCGTTGCCCGGAAGCGCCGCTTTTGATCAGAAGGAAACGCTTAGGACGCTTCGCTGATGAATTTGACCGCGTCGCCGAAGGTCTGGATGGTCTCGGCTGCGTCATCGGGGATTTCGATGCCGAACTCTTCTTCGAAGGCCATGACCAGTTCAACGGTGTCCAGGCTGTCTGCGCCCAGATCATCGATGAAGGACGCGTTTTCCGCGACTTTATCTTCTTCAACACCCAGGTGCTCAACAACGATCTTCTTAACGCGATCTGCGACGTCGCTCATGTCTATTCCTCATTCCTTTACAGGGCGGTCTGCCCGATTCTGCCCTTGCCCGCACGGGTTGGCTTTGATTTGCCCGTTTCGGGCGGTTTGGGTCCCGGCGAACCGGGAAGTCGAAGGCCGACCTGAACAACCGGCCCCGCATAGATGCGCCGCCTATAGCATAGTCGACGCAAGAGGCAAACGCTTTCGCGCTGCCCCTGTGGCGATCACAACATGGCCATACCACCGTTCACATGCAAGGTGCTTCCGGTAACATAGCCCGCTTCGGGACTGGCAAGGTACAGAACAGCCGCTGCAATTTCTTCGGGATCACCCATGCGGCCCGCCGGAACCTTCAACAACAGACCCTTTTTCTGTTCCTCGGTCAGCTTTTCGGTCATTGCAGTCGTGATGAAACCCGGCGCCACGGCGTTCACGGTAATTCCGCGCGTTGCCACTTCGTGCGCCAAAGCCTTGGAAAACCCTATCATTCCGGCTTTTGACGCCGCATAGTTCGCCTGCCCCGGATTACCGATTACGGCCACCACGGACGAGACATTCACGATCCGGCCCCAGCGTGACTTCATCATGCCCCGGATCACGCCTTTGCACAGTTTCATGGTCGAGGTCATGTTCACGTCTATCACGCTCTGCCATTCCTCATCAGACATGCGCATGAACAGGTTATCGCGCGTGATACCGGCGTTGTTCACGAGGATGTCCACCGATCCCATCGCTTCGATCGCTTGCTTTGGCAACGCTTCGACGGCCTCCGGATCGCTCAGATTGCAAGGCAACACATGCGCGCGTTCGCCCAGTTCATCTGCCAGAGCCTGCAATGGCTCGACCCGTGTACCGGACAATCCGACTGCTGCGCCAGCACCGTGCAACGCACGTGCAATGTCGCCTCCGATACCGCCCGAAGCACCGGTGATCAGCGCATTCTTACCTGTCAAATCAAACATTCGGTTTTCCTCTTGGTGCGTCGGCCACGACGCGTTTTGAGCTTACGATTCGGCCTGAACGGCCTTTTGAACATCTTCCGGGGTGCCCACGGCCTTGCCCGAAATGGCACGATCGATCTTGCGGATCATGCCGGACAGCGCTTTGCCAGCACCGATTTCCCATGTCTCGGTCACGCCTTGCGCCGCCATGAACTGCACGCTTTCACGCCAGCGAACCGACCCCGTCACCTGTTCCACCAGCAACTGGCGGATCAGATCCGGATCACTGACGGCTTCGGCGCGCACATTGGCTACCAAAGGCACGGAAGGCGCCTTTATCTCGACGGCCGCAAGCGCTTCCGCCATGACATCTGCCGCAGGCTGCATCAGCGCACAGTGAAATGGAGCACTTACAGGCAACATGACGGCACGCTTTGCACCTTTTTCCTTGGCAATCTCGGCGGCACGCTCGACAGCAGCCTTGGAACCGGACACAACGACCTGGGTTGGATCGTTGTCATTGGCAGCCTGACAGACCTGCCCCTGCGCGGCTTCTTCAGCAACGGCGCGCACCGCCTCCAGATCCAATCCAAGAATGGCCACCATTGCGCCCTCGCCGACCGGTACGGCACTTTGCATCGCCAGACCGCGGGTGCGCAGCAGGCGCGCGGTGTCCGCAACCGACAAAGCCCCCGCAGCTGCAAGGGCCGAGTATTCACCCAAGGAATGACCTGCCACGAAAGCCGCCTGACCAACCGAAACGCCTTCGGCTTCCAGCGCACGCATTGCCGCCATGGATGTCGCCATAAGAGCCGGCTGGGCATTCTGAGTCAGCGTCAAGTCGGCGATGTCGCCTTCCCAGATCACGTGGCTCAGCTTCTCTCCCAGCGCCTCGTCCACCTCATCGAAGACGGCCTGCGCCGCCGGATAGGCATCGGCCAGTGCTTTGCCCATACCGATGGTCTGGGCGCCCTGCCCCGGAAAAACGAACGCGAGTGTCATTGCAACCTCATGGATGATGTCAGGTTGCGGCGGGGTGTAAACTGACTGATCGTCTGGCACAAGCTCTGCCTGTGTTCTGCATTCTGGCACCTTGGCTGTGCACAAGCGCTTACTTGTGTCGACCTCCGATAACCTTAACTTGAGCGCAGCACAGAATCCCGGAGCGTTGCACCCATGGCCTCGACCAATTCCTTCTCAAGCTACGGAAGTGTCGCAAAGACGTTTCACTGGCTCACCGCGTTGTTGATCTTCACGGCCCTGCCGCTCGGTTGGATTGCGGACAACCTGGCCCACGCCGTATTGCATGCCACCACAGCCCCAAGCGAGGCCGAAATCGCACGCGCAGCGCGCATGTTCTCATTGCACAAGACCGTGGGCGTCACCGTGTTCTTCGTTGCTTTGGCTCGGATAGTGTGGGCTTTCACGCAAACCAAGCCCGGATTGTTGAATGCCGACAACAAGCCCGAGGCTTTCGCCGCCGAAACTGTCCACTGGCTCCTCTACGGGTCACTGGTGCTTGTGCCACTGACCGGTTGGGTGCACCACGCCGCAACCGAAGGCTTTGCTCCGATCCTCTGGCCCTTCGGCCAAAACCTGCCTTTCGTACCAAAATCGACCATTGTGGCGGAGGTGACAGGTGTCCTGCATTGGCTGTTCATGTGGACGCTCGTCGGCGCGTTGGTCCTGCATGTTGCCGGAGCATTGAAGCATCATGTCATAGACAAGGACAGCACGTTGCGCAGGATGTTGCCGGGTGGGGCGGACGCACCGGAACCTCCACGCCAGCATCATTCCCTGGTCCCCGCCGTCGCTGCGGTGGCCGTTTGGGCGCTTGTCCTCACCGGCGGCTGGGTCTCCGGCGAATTTGCGCGTGAGGCCGACGATGATGACGCCGACGTCCAACTGGCCGAGGTGCAATCAGACTGGCAGGTTCAGAACGGCACCTTGTCCATTACGATCTCGCAATTGGGCAGCCCGGTCACCGGCTCGTTCTCCGACTGGACGGCAGCAATTGCTTTTGACGAGCCTACTGACCCCGGCCCGGCCGGGGCCGTCGACGTCACGATTGCAATAGGATCTCTCAGCCTCGGAACCGTAACCGAACAGGCCATGGGGGCGGATTTCTTCGACAACGCCCAGTTTCCGACGGCCCAGTTCACGGCTGACCTTTTCAAAACCGAAAGCGGATATGAGGCACGCGGACTGCTGACAATCCGCGACAAGACGATCGATATCATACTCCCGTTTTCACTGGAGCTTCAGGACAACACCGCGACCATGACAGGCTCGGTTGATCTGAACAGGTTGGATTTCGGCATAGGCGCATCGCAACCCACCGAAGATTCGCTCGGCTTCACCGTCACAGTCGCTGTGGAACTCGCCGCGTCCCGCAGTCAGTAATGCAAAAAAACCGCCGGTGACAGGATCACCGGCGGTTTTCGTGTTCGTTGTCTTGCGCTTATTCGGCTTTTTGCGCTTCGACCGAGATCTGCACCTGCACTTCGTCACTTACAAACGGTGCGAACTGGCCCAGATCAAATTCACTACGGACAAGGGTCGTGGTGGCGTTGAAACCGGCCCATGGCTTGTTTGCCATCGGGTGGGTGTCAACCTTGTTCAGTTTGGCGTCCAGAACAACAGATTTGGTCACGCCGTTCATGGTCAGGTCGCCGGTGATATTGGCAGTGTTTTCACCGGTCACTTCGATACCAGTCGAGGTAAAGGTAATCAGATCGCCCTCGGTCGCACCAAAGAAATCTTCGGTCATGAAGTGATCTTCACGCGGCTTCCAGCCGGTGAACATTTCCAGTACCGGCATCGATACGCTCACGCTGGAGGCGGCGGGATTTTCCTGGTCAAACATGATCTCGCCCTCAAAGCCCGAGAACATGCCGGTTGTGGTTGAAAAGCCCAAGTGGTCATAGCTGAAGACAACCTGGCTGTGGCTCGGGTCCAGCACGTATTTCTCGGCGCTGGCGAATGCCGTGGTCGCCGATACGGCCAGTGCAGCAGCAAGAAGGGTGGATTTCATAACAATCTCCGCGTTTTTGTGAATGCAAACCGTCTGGGTTGCTCACAAACAAAATGTGCCGCCTATCGGCGGCACACAACCTTTTTCGAGTCACAACATCTGTTCCTTTTTGAACAGAATAAAGTTCAGCCGAAAATTGTTACGCTCTTGCTCAATTGTCCCTTCAACGCTCGGCTGACATCCGCCGATTCAAGGGGCAGCTTCATCAAAAGGCTTCCATCCACATCGAACAGGTGAACTTCGTTTTCTTCAAAACGCGCACCACCCAGCGATTCATAGCTGCGGCGCAGCACTGTCTGAGGGCGCCCGTCTTCGTTCTTTTGCAGAACACGGACTTCGCGGCGGATCGGATCAAAATAGGCATCCGGGCGCTGATCAAGAACTTCGATCGTCAGCAAACTGACACCGACGATCAGAAACAGCATCGAGGCCACCATCTTGATCGGCCAGACATCTGCACCCACGATCGAACCCGGCATCAGCCACATCGAAAACGCGGAAAAGATCAGGAACGCTCCGACCAACCGCGCCAGGATCAAACGGGCCTTCCAGTTTGGCGCGAAGGCAATCATTACCGGCACCGAATGCTCAAAGCGCGAGCTTGCCGCCTCTTCCCGGTATGTGTTTGTATTTGTCGCGGTCATAACACTTCACCCTTTATCAGGTTACTGTCGAATTTCTGTTTGGTCCGGGTAACGTCCGGTATGCAAAACAACTTTGAGCCGAAAAGCGTCAGCATTTGGGCACCCCAAAGGAAATTGGGCGGCGTCTCAAAGGCATATGTGGCGGGGCTTGCTCCTGCGGTTCAAACGTGTATACGGGGCCATCCTTCGCAATCAAATGAATCGCGCAGCCTCTCGTGGCAGGGTCGCGAAGGACCGGATGGCCCCGCCTATGAAATGCGCCTTGACATAAACAGGAGTGCACATGCCACTGTATGAGCATGTAATGATCGCGCGTCAGGATCTGTCCAACGCGCAGGCGGAAAGCCTCGTCGAACATTTCGGCACCGTACTGGCTGACAACGGCGGCAAGCTTGTCGACAGCGAGTATTGGGGCGTCAAGACGATGGCCTACAAGATCAACAAGAACCGCAAGGGCCACTATGCCTTTATGAAGACCGATGCGCCCTCGGGTGCGGTTCAGGAAATGGAACGCCTGATGCGCCTGCATGATGACGTCATGCGCGTTCTGACCATCAAGGTTGACGGTCACGAAGACGGCCCGTCGGTTCAGATGCAGAAGCGTGACGAACGTGGCGACCGCCGCGAGCGTCGTTGATCACCGCCTGAGGAAAGGACATTAAACCATGGCCGCAAAACCATTTTTCCGCCGCCGCAAGGTCTGCCCGTTCTCGGGTGAGAACGCGCCGAAAATCGACTACAAGGACACCCGTCTGCTACAGCGCTACATCTCTGAGCGCGGCAAGATCGTGCCCTCGCGCATCACCGCCGTTTCGGCGAAAAAGCAGCGTGAACTGGCCCGTGCTATCAAGCGCGCCCGCTTCCTCGCCCTGCTGCCCTACGCCGTGAAGTAAGGAGAGACTGACATGCAAGTTATCCTTCTGGAACGCGTTGCGAAACTGGGTCAGATGGGTGACGTCGTTGACGTCAAGCCCGGCTACGCCCGCAACTTCCTGCTGCCCCAGGGCAAAGCCCTGAGCGCCTCGGACGCCAACATCGCGTCGTTCGAAGCCCAGAAAGCGCAGCTTGAGGCACGCAACCTGGAAACCAAGAAAGAAGCTGAAGCACTGGCTGAAAAGCTGGACGGACAGCAGTTCATCGTGATTCGCTCAGCATCGGATGCTGGCGCTCTGTACGGCTCGGTCACCCCGCGTGACGCCGCAGACGCTGCAACCGAAGCCGGATTCACCGTCGACAAAAAGCAGGTTATCCTGATCAATCCGATCAAGGAACTGGGCCTGCACTCGGTTGCAGTCAAGCTGCACCCCGAAGTCGAAGTTGAAATCAAGATGAACGTGGCGCGTTCGGAAGAAGAAGCCGAACTTCAGGCCTCGGGCAAATCGATCCAGGAACTGGCCGCAGAAGAAGAAGCAGCCGCTGAATTCGAGATCGCTGAACTGTTCGACGACATCGGCTCGGCCGCGTCCGAGGACGAAGAGCTGGCCCCGGAAGCCGCTCCTGCCGAGGAAGACGAAGCCAAAGCCTGATCCGGCAAGGTTTCGAACAAAACAAAGGCCGTGCTTCAGCGCGGCCTTTTTTCTTGTCGCCGAGCCAAACCAGCGAATTTCAGCCCAACTCCGTCCATAATCTTGCAGCTAAATACTCAGACCATATCATTGCCACTCGAAACTCCGGAGAAACCAATGCCCCTGTTCAACCGTCGCAATCTCTTGGCACTCTTACTGACAGCCCCGTTGGTTGCCTGCGGTGCAGGAGAAGTATCCAAGGCGGAGACACAACAATTCAATCCTCCGCTCTATCCGAACGAAACGCCGGAACTTCGCGCGTCGATAAACAAATGGGCCGACCACTACCAGCTTCCGCGAGAGCTTGTTCACAAGCTTGCCATTCGCGAAAGCACACATCGCCCCTGGGCGGTCAACCGACCCTACTATGGGCTGCTGCAAATCCTTCCGGCCACCGCACGATCCATGGGATACACCGGAAACGCCGAAGGCCTTTTGGACGCCGACACCAATCTTGAATTTGCCGGGAAATACCTTCGCGGTGCCTGGCTTCTGTCTGATGGCAACCAGGATCGGGCCATATTTCTTTATGCCAAGGGTTTTTACCCCGAAGCCAAAGCGCGCGGATTGCTGGTGGAAACTGGGTTGAAACCGGCCAAATGACGGTGATTAGCGTCAGAAAACCGCGTGAAATTAGCACTTTTTGCCGAATAGTGACAAAAATGTTCTATTGAGTGTCTCAATAATTGGAATTGCGCAGACAATTAGTACCTCGCCTTGTCATGTTTAGGAAAGTGTGGTGTTCTGACCCGGTGAGGTAAACGGGTTCCACTCTGTGTTATATGCATGCTCGACGACACCATCGGGCTGTAAGATGGGCCGCAGCTAGTAGGCGCCACATGGAAATTGTCGATCTGAGCACTCTGCCGGATTCAGAAGTTCGATACACCGAATTTCTAAGGCAAATCTGTGAGAAGCATGATATGGATCATGCTGCATATGCTGGCATGAACCCTGCGGCCGGTACGGTAGCAGGATTCGTGACATATGACGACGCCTGGAATGAACACTACACAAACCAGGGTCTGATCATGATCGACCCCACCATCCATATGGCCCGCCGCAGCATTGCGCCAGTGGATTGGAGTCGCTTGGAGCGTAGCCCCGACTTCCAACGTGTATTCCGGGATGCCCATGATTTTGGATTGCCGAACCAAGGCGTTACAATTCCCGTGCGCGGTCCCTACGGGGATATCGGCCTGCTGAGCGCAACGCGCGATTGCAGCAAAGAGGAATGGCGCAAGCTTTACACGCATGTCATCAGTGACTTGCAGTCGATGGCAGTGCACATCCATGACAACGTGGTTTCATCAGACGAATTGACCAGCGCGCTGTATCATCCAACGCTCTCCAGACGTGAGACAGAGATTTTGCAGTGGGTCGCGGCGGGGAAATCGCAGCAGGATATCGGCGATATTTTGTCAATTTCGCACCGAACCGTAGAAGTGCACTTGCGTTCCAGCCGAGAAAAGCTTAGTGCGCTGACCACCCCTCAGGCCGTTGGCCGGGCGATCGCGATTGGGCTTATTACCCCAAGTTAAACAAAAAAATCGCCAAATTTCGCCAAAATACGGGAAACCCCCAATAGAAAAATCCCCTGTGTCCGGTAACGTCTAAGTTACCGAACAACCACTCGAAGGGGGAAGAAATGATCATCGTGGTAGATGGCCTGAACAGACATTTGTTCAGCGAAGTTCTTGACGAAATGTTCGAGTTGAGAGCACGTGTTTTTGGGGGACGCCTGGGATGGGACGTCAACATTCAAGACGGAAAAGAAATCGACGAGTTCGATCAACTGGACCCGGCATATGTAATCGGACTCGACGATGAGGGGAATGTCGTCGCAGCCGTGCGTGCCCTCCAGACCACCGGACCTCACATGTTGTCGGATGTCTTTTCCGCCATTCTTTGCGGCGAAGCACCTCTTCGCAGCGCAACCATGTGGGAATCCACCCGTTTCTGCGTAGACACCCAACGCCTCACGCGTGGCAAGGAAAAGAACTCGGTCTCCTACGCCACTTGCGAGTTGATGATCGGATCTCTGGAATATGCGAAGAACGCAGGTATTCAGGACATCATCACCGTGATCGATCCGGTCATGGATCGCGTGCTGAAGCGTTCGAATTGCGCGCCTTATGACTACGTCGGCAAGACGGTTCCAATGGGCAAGGTTCACGCATTGGCCGCTTTGTTGGACTGCACCGAAGAACGTATCGCCGGCCTGCGTGAATTCGCGGACATTCACAACGACGTCTTCATGGACGACGAAGAGGCGCTGGCCCTGTTTGCCGCGAAGAATGCCGCGGCCAAGAACCCGGCGAACCAGGATCACAAACCACTCACCGATCTAGAGAAATACTTTGTGGAACAGATGAGCGCTGCAAAAACCGAAGCTGAACGGCAGGACGTCCTCAAGCTGATCGAAGCGCTTACGGATACGTTCACGCCCGAGCAAAGAACCGCTCTTTTGGAAACCCCCCGTGCTTTTGCTCATGAGGCCTGACCCCCTCACCTCATAGATACAAAAGCCATCCATGCGGAGCCGTCTGAATGCAGGCGGCTCCGTTTTTTTGTCCCTTCCTCTGAGGAAGGGAAGGAAGAGGATTACTCCTCTTCCAGTGCCTCAACAGCTTTCTTAAGGTCGTCTTTGCTGACTTCCTTGTCAGTGACCTGAGCCAGCTCCAACACGTAGTCCACGACCTTGTCTTCAAAGATCGGCGCCCGCAGCTGCTGTTGCATCTGCGCGTTCTGCTGAACGAACTCAAAGAACTGACGTTCCTGACCCGGGTACTGACGTGCCTGGTTCATGATCGCCTGTGTCATCTCGGCGTCGGTGACTTCAACCTCGGCCTTCTGGCCCAGTTCAGCCAGCAACAGACCCAGACGCACGCGGCGCTCGGCCAGCTTGGTGTGCTCGTCCGTGGGCTCGATCGGATCGTGGTCGTGGCCTTCGACTTCAGGGTTTTCTTCGTGCCACAGTTGATGTGCAATCTGTTTGGCTTCGGCTTCAACCAGCGACGGCGGCAGGTCGAACGACACCATCTCGTCCAGCGCGTCCAGCAAGGCGCGCTTGATCACGGCGCGCGATGCACCAGCATACTCAGCTTCCAGGCGCTCGGCGATCTGCTTTTTCAGAGCCTCCAGATCTTCGGCACCGAATTTTTTGGCCAGCTCGTCGTTCACTTCCGCAGCAACCGGTTCTTTGACTTCCTTGATTGTGCAGGTGAAAACAGCGTCTTTGCCGGCCAGATGCTCGGCGCCGTACTCTTCAGGGAACGTGACGTTGACGTCTTTTACTTCTTCGGCTTTCACGCCAACCAGTTGCTCTTCGAAGCCGGGGATGAAGCTGTTCGAGCCCAGAACCAGCGGGTAATCCTCTGCCGAACCACCTTCGAATTCCTCGCCGTCAACCTTGCCGACGAAATCGAACACGATCTGGTCGCCGTCCTTGGCTTTTGACCCCTTGCGGCGCGCTTTGAAATCCTGAGCGGTTTCCGCCAGATTGTTCAGCGCTTCCTCGACGGCGGCGTCATCGGCCTTGACGGTCAACTTCTCCAACTTGACCGATTTCAGGTCAACTTCAGGGATCGCTGGCAGCGCTTCGTAGGACATGGCGACTTCCACGTCATCGCCTTCCTTCCAGTCCTCATTGGTCATCTTGACCTCGGGCTGAAGCGCGGGGCGATCACCGCTGTCTTCGAAATGCTTGTTCATGGCGCCGTCGATGGTTTCCTGCATCGCCTCGCCCAACAGGCGCTGGCCAAACTGCTTTTTCAGCAGCGCCATTGGCACCTTGCCTTTACGGAAACCTTTCATTTCGATTTCCGGCTGCGCTTCGGTCAGCTTTTCATTGACCTTCTCGTCCAGCTCGGCTGCTGATACAACGATGTTGTAGCCACGTTTCAGACCTTCGTTCAGCGTCTCGGTTACCTGCATTATGGTAGTCCCCATAGGATTCGGGGCGCGCAAATAGGGCGCGCCGGGCAAATTTGAAGCCTTCTATTTGCCCAGCCGCCCACGTGCAAGGGGCAAAGGCTGAATCCAGTGGTATTTGATCACCAAAACCACAAAAAAGAACGCCCCGGAAACCGGGGCGCTCGCACTTGGCCCAGCCTGACAATCAGAACTTCCAGCGTGCGCCCAGAACCCATGCTTCGTTGTTGTCGAAGGACGAGCCGTCATCGAAATCGTGGTTGCGGTATTTCAGATAGACATCCGTGTTGATCGGCTCGACTTTCTGCACGACCGCGATACCCCAGGCTTTGGTGTCTGACCCGTTGCTCTGGAAATCCGAGCCATCATAGTAATCGATGCCGACGCCGGTCTTGCCCCAGGACACCCAGTTGCCTTCGTACGAGATCTTACCATACCAATAGTTCGGATCCGTAGCGCCGGCCTGATCGTCGTCACGTGTACCGCCCGCGATCGTAAAGCCCAGCCCGCTGGGCAGCAGAACAGACGCCGAACCAATGGTGTCTTTGCGGTCGCCCGAATTGTCATCGCGCTCGCGCACCGAATAGGCAACGGCTGCCGCGAATTCCACTCCACCGGCAAAGGTGTTTTCATAAAACAGGCCGACGTCGTAATAATCGTCATCGTCGCTGCTGGACAAAATGTTCTGACCATAAGCGAATCCAGCGGAAAACCCGTTGAACGATGGCGTATCATACCGCACCCGCCCACGGCGCGCGCCGTCAAAGTTGCTGGAACTGTCACCAACCGTGATACCGCTCAGCATTCCGTTCGTAGCGCGGTAGAAGAAGCCCGAGTTTTCGTCATTGGTAAACGAATACAGCGCCGTTCCGACATAGGACAGGTCCGTTTCCGCCGCACCATCAGACACCATGCTGCCCTGACCAGCCGAGAATTTGCCGTAGTTGCCCTTCATGGCAAAATCCACGTGGCGGATGTCTTCACGGGTCCAGCCACTGAAATTCGTGCCGTTCTGGTTCCACTCGGTCGAGTTCGGTAACCCCAGCGCAGATTCAAATCGGAAGGTGAACTCGTTCTGTCCGAAAGGCTGCATCAGACGCAGGCCGACACGGCTGTTCGACAGATCGTTGTCGAGAACTCGGGTCTCGGTATCCTGACCGTCATCTACCGAAATCAAGGCTGGGTTCAGCTGTCCATACAGCAGCACATACCCGCCACTATTGTTTTCGTACTTCAGCTCGGCCACAGCCGGGATTGCGGTCGTCGCAGTCAGAACAGCGGCTACAGATATCGGTTTAATGTTAAGGTTCATTTCACTCACCATGAATGGTTCGGGGTTCAGGTACTGTCCATTTGTTTACGAACTGCGAGCGTTCCAGTGGCCCGCATACACTCCCTCGCAAGCATTGCAAATTCGCAACATGGCATGTCGAAAAACGACTATTTCGTATTTTATATCATACGGTTACGAATCCATTCGAAAATCCACGGCACAGTGTGCAAATAAATTGTGACGTCCAGCTATGCATCTGGCAAACATTCGGTCTGCATTATTGCGAACCTTGACGGCGGATTTCCGCTGACTCGCCGCGAATTGAGCCGTTCCACGCCCAACGAACTCAAATATTCAACTTTCTGAAAACCTCCGGCACCTGTTCCGGCAAATCTTCGGCAATCAAACCCGGCCCGAACTGGCGCGCACATTCCACATGCAGCCACGCCGCAGTTCCCGCCGCCTGCATCGGTGCCAAGCCTCGCGCCAGCAGACCTGCGATGAACCCCGCCAGCACATCGCCGGCCCCGGCCGTCGCCAGCCAGGGGGCCGCTCTTTCGTATACGGCCGCGTTGACCACGCATCGTCCATCCGGTGCGGCAATCACCGTGTCCGGGCCCTTGAACAGAACCACACACCCGGCCCGTTTTGCCGCAGCACACGTCGCGTCCACCTTGGAAAACGCCGGGCCCTTGATCGGTTGCGCCTTCATCTGCTCGGCGATGTCTGGGAATACCCGTGCAAATTCCCCGCCATGCGGCGTCAAAACGCATTGGTCGTGCAATCGCGCGATCAGACCACCGGGATCCTCGGCAAAAGCTGACAAAGCATCCGCATCCAACACGGTCGCCCGCCGCGCAGCCAAGGCCATCGGCACCAGCGCCCGCGCCCGCTCCAATCCCAGCGCAGGCCCCAGGCAGAGCGCATTCAGGCGCGTATCTTCCAGGATTTCAGACAATCCATCGGCCCCATCAACCCTCTGCAACATGAGGGCCGTGATCTGGCTGGCCACCTCCATCTGCGCAGACGGCGGCACGCCCAGCGTCACCAGCCCCGCTCCAACCCGCAAAGCCCCCCGCGCCGCCAACCGCGCGGCCCCTGTTTTGCCCGAGCCCCCGGACAGGATCAAAGCATGGCCATGCGAGTATTTGTGGCCAACCGAAACTTTCGAAAGCTTCACCCTGTCGGCCTGGGTCGTGTGAACGATCTGACCGTCTTCCTGTGTTTCAAGCCCGATCGACTTGGTTCGGACCGTCCCGCAGGTCGCCGGACCATCACCCAGAACATGCCCAAGCTTTTTGCTGTGAAACGTCACCGTCATGTCTGCAACAATCGCCTGACCAAGAATACGACCGCTGTCGGCGCACAAGCCGCTTGGCGCGTCAATTGAAACAACCTTTACACCTCGCTCTCGCAGCAGGGCCCTGACTGACGCATTGGCCAACATGGAAAACGCCCCTGCAAATGGCCGGGTGAGACCAGTGCCAAAAACCCCATCGACAACCAGGTCCATGTCTTCTGGAAGGCGAAGAAAATCACCTTCTAATGGGGCAGAGTCGACGGCGAATACGCGAACCTCGTTCTTTGCCCCCCATCTCTCATAATTCACCCGCGCATCCGGTGGCAGTTTTTCCGGGTTCCCGTACAGAAACACCTCAACTTCCCACCCCAGCGCCTGCAAAAGCCGCGCCACGACAAACCCGTCACCCCCATTGTTGCCCGGTCCGCACAGCACTGTTGCGCGCAGCGGATCCTCTTCATCTGGCCCCAAATATCCCGGGGAGCGCGAGGGGCTGGCCCCTCGCCCGTCCAACATGGGCCATTCCTCGAAAATCGCGTCAACAACACCCTGCCCGGCCCGCTCCATCAGTTCCAGACCGGTCACGTCACCAGAGTTGATGGCGGCTTGCTCAATGGTCCGCATCTGTGCCGCTGTCAGCAATTCCATCCTTCCACCCCTTGCTCGATTCAGTTCTGATTACTTTTTGTGCAAATCGCTCAAAAATTAGCACCAAGCCGTTTTTCCAAGCATCCCGACCCGCACGATATCGCAATCACATTGCCGCCCGATCTTAGACGTGATCACTGCCCCTGAGACAACCATTCAAGGTGAACCGGGATGAAAAAGATCGAAGCGATCATCAAGCCGTTCAAACTGGACGAAGTAAAAGAGGCATTGCAGGATGTGGGCGTCCAGGGCCTCAGCGTCATCGAGGTCAAGGGCTTCGGTCGCCAGAAAGGCCATACAGAACTGTATCGCGGCGCCGAGTATGTCGTCGATTTTCTGCCCAAGGTTAAGGTCGAAGTCGTATTGGACGACGATCAGGTCGACGCCGCGATCGAAGCCATCGTGTCCGCCGCCAAAACCGACAAGATCGGAGACGGCAAGATTTTCGTGTCCCCCGTCGACCAAGCCATTCGCATCCGGACCGGTGAAACCGGCTCGGACGCACTCTAACCCACAAGATTACTGACACATCTATCAGAAGGACCAAGGGAATGAGCGTAGACGCAGTTCTCAATACAATCCGCGAAGAAGACGTCGCCTATGTCGACATCCGTTTCACTGACGTGCGCGGCAAGCTGCAGCACGTGACGGTGGATGTCGATCTGGTCGACGAAGACTTCCTGGAGGAAGGCTTCATGTTTGACGGCTCGTCCATTGCAGGCTGGAAGTCGATCGAAAACTCGGACATGAAACTGATCGCCGACACGACATCGGCTTACATCGACCCGTTCTATGCTGAAAAGACACTGTGTCTGCACTGCTCGATCGTTGAGCCCGACACCGGTGAAGCCTATGGCCGCGACCCGCGCGGAACCGCGCAGAAGGCCGAAGCCTACCTGAAGTCCAGCGGTATCGGTGACGTTGCCTACATGGGTCCCGAAGCTGAATTCTTCCTGTTTGATGACGTTCGTTTTTCCAACAGCATCAACAAAGTATCCTTCGAAGTTGATGCAACGGATGCGTCGTGGAACACCGACACCGAATACGAGATGGGCAACATGGGCCACCGTCCGGGCGTCAAGGGCGGCTACTTCCCGGTCAACCCCATCGACGAAGCGCAGGACCTGCGCTCGGAAATGCTGTCGACCATGAAACGTCTGGGCATGAAGGTCGACAAGCACCACCACGAAGTGGCCTCGTGCCAGCACGAGCTGGGCCTGATCTTTGACAGCCTGACCAAGCAGGCCGACGAGTTGCAGAAGTACAAGTACGTCATCCACAACGTCGCGCACGCCTACGGCAAATCGGCCACGTTCATGCCCAAGCCGATCGCAGGTGACAACGGCACCGGCATGCATGTGAACATGTCGATCTGGAAAGATGGCAAGCCGCTGTTCGCTGGCGACAAATACGCCGACCTGTCGGACGAGGCGCTGTACTTCATCGGCGGCATCCTGAAACACGCCAAGACCCTGAACGCCTTCACCAACCCGTCGACCAACAGCTACAAGCGCTTGATCCCCGGGTTCGAAGCCCCCGTTCTGCGGGCCTATTCGGCACGCAACCGTTCGGGTTGTGTGCGTATTCCATGGACCGAAAGCCCCAAAGCCAAACGTGTCGAGGCCCGCTTCCCCGATCCGGCAGCCAACCCCTATCTGGCATTTGCCGCCCTGCTTATGGCCGGCCTTGACGGTATCAAGAACAAGATCAACCCCGGCGAGGCGATGGACAAGAACCTGTACGACTTGCCCGCCGAGGAACTGGCCGACATCCCGACCGTCTGCGGCAGCCTGCGTGAGGCTCTGGAAGCTCTGGCATCCGATCACGACTTCCTGCTTCAGGGCGATGTGTTCACCAAAGATCAGATCGACGGCTACATCGCACTGAAGATGGAAGAGGTGGAAACCTACGAGCACACGCCACACCCGGTTGAGTACGGCATGTACTACAGCTGCTGAGCTGCATTCGAAAACGACTTGCAAGGAGGGCGTCCATTCGGGCGCCCTTTTCATTTCCGCCCACAGGATTTGACGCACCGCCATTGATCCAACAGGCTGATGTGGATACTCCCTGTCGGAAACAACCGCATGCGGCCTGGCTTTGTTAAGACGCTGTCCGATACCCGGATTTTATCCCGGATCGTCCGGGAAAAAAAAGCGTGTCGGCACGTTCCATAATACGCTGAAGAAGCTGCCCGTCAGTGTAATTCCCAATGTTCACGGCAAAATGGAAACGCTCAAGGAAAAGGCCGCGCTGGCTTCCACTAACCGCTTTGCCGGAGCCAAGGCTCACGCTAGGCTAATATCAGATTTCAGATCAATCGGATTACGCCCATGTTTCGCCTGACCGCCATTCTTGCCCTTTCTCTTTCCCTGACCTCCCCGGTTCTGGCCGCCCCCTGTGGCAACACCAGCGCAGGATTCGAGGCGTGGAAGGCCGATTTTGCCAAACAGGCACGCAAGGCGGGGGTGAAGAAGAAAGGTCTGCAAGCGCTGTCCCAGACACAATATGCCACGCGCACCATCGCCGCGGACCGCAATCAAAAGAGCTTCAAATACTCGCTGGACAAATTCATGCGAGTCCGGGGGGCCGATACGATTGTCGCTCAGGGCCGCAAACGCAAAGCCGCCAACCCGAACTACTATGCCGCCTTCGAACGGCAATACGGTGTTCCTGCCGGCGTTCTGATCGCCATTCACGGCATGGAAACCGGCTTTGGCAATTTCATGGGCGACAGTCAGGTTGTTTCCGCAATCACAACACTGGCCTATGATTGTCGCCGGTCCGAGTTCTTTATTCCACACGCAATCGGGGCACTGAAACTGGTCGACATGGGCAGCATCACAATGGCGACAAAAGGGGCAAAACATGGCGAACTGGGCCACACGCAATTCCTGCCCGGCAACGCCCTGGCCTATGGTGTCGATGCTACGGGCGACCGGCGCGTGGACTTCTACAACATGACGGATGCATTGGCCTCAACGGCCAATTTTCTTCGCAAGAAGGGGTGGAAACCGGGGCGCGGCTATCAACCCGGAGAACCAAATTTTCGCGTCTTGCAGCAGTGGAATGCAGCCTCTGTCTATCAGCAATCCATCGCTATAATGGCCGCCCGAATCGACAATTAGCGCCGCCGCACCGGCACCACGTGCCGCGCCTGATTTCGCCACATTTCCGCCACAGTGACAAACAAAAGCCTTTAGTTGCTTGGTTTCCAAAGCGTAACCAATCACCGGGAAATTTCACTTTTTTGCATTTTTCGCCAAATTCTCTGCAAGAAGGGGTGCTAACCTTTGGCTGACAGAACGTAAAAAAGGACGGGGCAGTGGCTCGGAAGCACAGCTACCATGGCGGCCTGCAATTTGATGGCGACGCAACCGGCGCGATAGAGCGCTTTGGAACGATCGTCGCCACGACGCTGGAAGACTACGGTCATCTGGTCGAGCGCAAGACCCTGCTCAGCGCAACCGAGGCCAGCATCGTCTCGAGCCAGTATCTTGTGAGGATGACTCTGGATACAGGCAGCTCCGGGCAGCAGGACCGATACGAGCGCATGGATCGCGCCGCGGGGTTGAAAACCATAACGAAACCCCGCGTGTCGCATCCCCAAAACAGGTTGGTCGTGACGTTCACGCCGGTCTCGCCACTTTTGGACGACGCCGAGATTTCCGAACTGATGCTGGTGGTCACTCTTTATCGCATGGTCGATATCTGTTCGACCCGGCGGGTTGAATGGCTGTCGCCGCACACGGTTCTTACCGTCGAGCACTTCATGAGCGCTTTTGACACCCTGACACCAAGCCGAACAACGCGGAATCGAAAGCAGATCTTTAAATCACTGACCGGCCAGTTCGCCGGGATGCAGCAGTCTGAACAGGATGACACGATCACTGCCCTTCACGCTCCTGCCGCGCGTCCGATTCAACTGACGGATGAACAATTGCTCAGCATCGCGTTCCGAAACGACGAGCCAGACCTGCCCGCCCAGAGGGATGCAGGCGCGGCCATCGCGGATGATGATGACAAGCCAAGCGACATCCTGCGTCTCAGCAGTTGGTGCATGACCGGAGTTTTGGCCAGCATTTCCGCGCCGATTGCCGTATCGATGGCCGCAGTCAACCTGATCCGGGGCGAGGATTTCCGCCTCAACACACAGGTGCTTGTGTTCACTTTCGCCATTGTCGCGCTGAACGCCAGCAACGCGTTCGCCGATGTAGCGGGCGCCTTGGGCATGTAGAAGAATTACCGAAGACCCTCCTAGGAGGCCCCGCCATCAGGCGGGGTTTTCCGTTTCCGGGATCGCGTTTGCGGCCAGAACGTAAGTGTGGATGGAAAACACGACCGCGTTGGTTTTCGGCAACCGCAACAACGTCTGCCGCTCGCTTCGCAGGTAAGACGCCTGACGCCGGTCTCGTATTTCGCGCGGCTCACTGGCACTGCGAGGCTGGAACAGCTCCGGGTCTTCGTACCACAGGGCATTGAAACGCCACAGCGGCCGGCCGGGTTGAATACCGTCAAACAGTCTCTGCACCCGTTTCGCGACATTGGCGTCATAGCTTTCCACGGGCACGTGGATATCAATCAGCGGTCGCATGAATTTCTCGGACAAGCGCCAACTTGCAGGAAAACACAGGATGGCACCCGTCAGAACATGCTCATTTCCCCGTTTCTGAAGGATACAGAAGTCCTCCTGCACCAGCCTGCACAGTGTATCAAGCGGACGATCCCGATCGATCGCGACGGATACGCCATCCGGTCGTACGACCTCTGCACCGGCCGTGGGATAGATCTGCATCAGCACCAGATCCAGTAATTCCACGGCAGCAGGCTTGGCCTGAGGGTCAAGCGCAAGAACGTCGTCACGCCGCTCGGCCAGAATTTCTTCGCGGCGCCGCATCTGGTCGGCAAAAGCCTCATCCTGATGCAGCCAGCTTTCCATCGTTGCCGGTTGTATACCCGGCAAAGCGCGTGGGTTACCGACATCATACGGGATTTTGTTTTGTAGAATACGCTTCATGCCAGTGGCTTAGCATGCACAGCTTTTCTTGTCGGTCGAAAACGACAACCTCGCCGTCGCATTTTTCTCAGACGATTGGTTGTGGCGGATGAATTGTAATTGGAACAAGCGATGAGGCCAGCCATGAACCAGCACTACCGAGACACGCGCAAGATAGACCCCAGCCGTGGCACGACACTGGGCGATGGTACACCAAACGAAAATGACAGGATCGAGATTGGGCCGACGCAGCTTGCGTTTGACGAATGGGCCGCTGCGGGGCTGGAACTTCCCAATCTGGCACGGATGCGGGAACACCGCTGGAAGAGGCTGACACAGGCCATCGTGGACCGCGGCTATGGCGGCTTGCTGATTTTTGACCCGCTGAATATCCGCTATGCCACCGACAGCACGAATATGCAGCTGTGGAACACCCACAATCCGTTTCGGGCGGTTCTGCTGTGTGCGGATGGCTATATGGTAATCTGGGATTACAAGAACTCGCCTTTCCTCAGCACCTTCAATCCGCTTGTACGCGAGCAGCGCTCGGGCGCTGACCTGTTCTACTTTGACCGCGGCGACAAGGTTGACGTGGCCGCGGACGTGTTCTCGAACGAGGTACGCGTACTGATCGAAGAACACGGCGGCGGCAACAAGCGCCTGGCCGTCGACAAGATCATGCTGCACGGATTGCGCGCGCTTGAGGCGCAGGGGTTCGACATCATGGAAGGCGAAGAGCTGACCGAAAAGACCCGCGCCGTCAAAGGGCCCGACGAAATCCTCGCCATGCGTTGCGCCAGCCATGCCTGCGAAACCGCCGTTGCCGAAATGGAACGGTTTGCCCGTGCCAATGTAGGCGATGGCAAGACCTCGGAAGATGATATCTGGGCTGTTCTTCACGCCGAAAACATCAAGCGTGGTGGTGAGTGGATCGAAACCCGCCTGCTGGCTTCGGGTCAGCGGACCAACCCCTGGTTTCAGGAATGCGGCCCGCGGATCACTCAGCAGAACGAGATCATCTCGTTCGACACCGACCTTATCGGATCCTACGGGATTTGCGTCGACATTTCCCGCAGTTGGTGGATCGGCGATCAGAAGCCGCGCGAGGACATGATCTATGCCATGCAACACGCGCATGAACACATCATGACCAATATGGAGATGCTCAAACCCGGCGTGATGATCCCGGAACTGACTGCAGATTCCCACAGGCTGGACGAAAAGTTTCAGGCGCAGAAGTATGGCTGCCTGATGCACGGCGTCGGCCTTTGCGATGAATGGCCGCTGGTTGCTTATCCGGACAAGGCGGTCGAGGGGGCTTACGATTATCCGCTGGAACCTGGAATGGTCTTGTGTGTCGAGGCCTGCGTGGGCGAAGTCGGTGGCGATTTCAGCATCAAGCTGGAGGATCAGGTTCTCATAACCGAAGACGGATATGAAAACCTGACGAAGTACCCCTTCGATGCCCGGTTGATGGGGCTCGAGTGAGGCCGGCACCTCATTCTGACCAATGTGACCGGCGCACGTTTCCGTGCCAGTCTTCGACAGCTGGACTTGCCTGAGCCTGCGGCCCGCTGAAAACTGCGGGCCGGGATTGCCCGACGGCGAAGCCCAAAAGGCCAGCCAGAACAATCGCCAGAACTGTACCTGGAAGTATCTTGGGAAGGTGTACGGCGGTGTCTGCATGTGTCATCTGTGTCTCCTTTATCAATTGCTGTGGTCAGTAGATGGGCCTGACAGTGGCATAAGTGAAACGAATGTTTGTTGTCGATCTCATCACAATTCTTGATTTCATCAACCTACCCCAGGGGTACGACCGCTTCTGCCCCCACCCGAGGCATCTGTCAGATTGCAAAGCGCTCGCTTCGTGCTCACCTTCCCGTGACGCGTTTGACATAAGGGTTGTGACCCGGCGGGCTTGACCACAGTATTGGGGATGTTTCCCCGAACCGCTCAAGGAGCCGACATGCCCACGGAACGCATCACTTTTGCCGGACATGACGGCAGCCAACTGGCCGCGCGGCTGGATTTACCGGATGGTCCGGTCCTGGCGACGGCCCTGTTTGCTCATTGCTTCACCTGCTCCAAGGACATACCTGCGGCCCGGCGCATTTCAGCCCGTCTGGCGGCCATGGGGATAGCGGTGCTGCGGTTCGACTTCACCGGCCTGGGTCATTCCGAGGGAGAGTTCGCCAACACCACCTTCACGTCGAATGTCGAGGATCTGATCTCGGCCGCGCACTATCTGGCCGGACGAAACATGGCCCCTGCCCTGTTGATCGGTCACTCGCTTGGCGGCGCAGCGGTTTTGCGGGCGCGTGCGGGAATTCCGACGGTCAAGGCGGTGGTTACCTTGGGCGCACCGGCCGATCCCTCTCATGTGTCCCATCATTTCGAAGATGCCCTGCCCCAGATTGAATTGGACGGTAGCGCCGAGGTCACCTTGGGCGGACGCCCGTTTCGAATTGGCAAGGCATTCGTGGATGACATTGCTGAAACGGCCCTGTCGGCCGCGATCGCTGATCTCAAAGCCGCTCTGCTGATCCTGCACGCCCCTCGGGACGAAACGGTCAGTATCGACAACGCGAGCGCCATCTTTCTGGCGGCAAAACACCCGAAAAGCTTCGTCACCCTCGACGATGCCGATCACCTGATCACACGAGCCTCGGATGCTGAATATGCCGCGGATGTCATCTCGGCTTGGGTCTCGCGCTATCTGAAACTTTGCCCACCCGCGCCACCTCCGGGTGCGCCGGAAGGTGTCGTTCGCGTGACCGAGGCGGATCCGAATGGCTTCATGCAGGATATTCAGGCAGGTCCGCACCATCATGCAGTTGCAGATGAGCCTGCCTCTTATGGCGGCACGGATAAGGGCATGTCGCCTTATGGCTTTGTCTCATCCGGTCTCGGCGCCTGCACGTCCATGACGATAAGGATGTATGCGCGCCGCAAAAAATGGCCGCTGACCAGTGTCAGCGTCGATGTTTGCCATGACAAAGTTCATGCTCAGGATGCCGGTTTGGCAAATGAGGGCAAAGTGGATCAGTTCCGCCGCAAGATCCGTCTGAGTGGCCCGCTTGATCAGGAACAAAAACAACGTCTGCTGGAAATCGCGGACAAATGCCCTGTTCACCGGACACTTGAAGGCTCGGCGCATATCACGACCGAACTTCTTTCCTGAGAAAAGGCCGCCGGACAGGCGGCCTTTTGATTATCTGCGGCGTGGTGCCGGGCGATGGATTGGTGGCCGCGCGGCAGGTGGCCGGGCCACCGGGGGCCGCGGCCGCGCAGGAGGTTTGGCAACCGGTGGATTCGGGCGCTCGGGACGCACCGGTCGATCAGGTCGATTTGGGCGCTCCGGGCGGTTGATATCAACATCCACATCAACGTCGTGATAGTAGTCGTTCCACAGCATCGAGTCATAGAACGGGTCATACCCATATCCGACGCCAACCGTTACGCCGTCACAGGCCGACAGCGTCAAAGTCGCAGCCCCCAGACCCAATGCGAGTGAAATCCGTTTGATCAGTCTAAAGCTCATCTTACCCCACCTCACAGAAGCGACCGGAACGACGCGAATACGGCATTCAGATCGTCTGCATAATCCGGGTTTGCCCCGTCTCGCAAAATGGCAACGGCTATGGCGACACGATTGCGCGGCAAGTCAATGACAGTGGCTGTAAAGCTCACTCCCTTGCCATCCCTGCGCCCGGTCCCGCGATAGACCCGGGCAGGCAACCCTCCGATGCGGGTGTCGCTGGTGCTGGTGATGGTCGGGTCTTTGACCAGAAACTTGTCGATATCCTGCAAGTACCGGACACCATCCTGGATGGTTGCAACCCCGGCAGGCGAAACAAAGCCCATCCAGACCATATCGTCCGTTACCGGACGCAGCCCCATGACCCGAGCCACCGCACGCGGATCATCCAACCCGGTGTCTTCGATCTCACGCGGGCCGCCGGTGCGCAGCACCCAGAAATCGGGCACGTCGAACCGAAACAGCGCGCGACCATCCTCGGTATATGTCACCGGAGTGTCGGCCAATGCCGATCCTGCCCCACCCAGCCAGACAGCGGCGCAAACGGCAAAAATCGGAGCTGATAAGAAACGCATATCTCAATAACCTGATAATTTCTTCGCCCTCAGCTTGACCCCTGAAAGAGCGACTTGTCCAGCACTGCGTTGCAAAGACCCAAGAAAACCGCGATCAGGTATTGCCGTTTACCACACATGTTGTCTGACTTTTGCAAGCATCGCACCCCAGCTTGCAGACAAACGCATGAAATCTATTTTGCATAAACCCCGACGGTCTGGCCGCCTGCATCATCAACGAAACGGATCGTTTCCCCATTTCGCCAGACGTCGTAACAAGCCCACAAATCGGCAGGTGGCCATGTCGAGCAGTATTGATCACCTCTCACCGCCCAGCGCCCGACACTGGGCCCGCCCGAGAAGTACTGCGTGATCATGCTGGCTTCGAAAGCCTGCCAAACACCCGCGCCGTATTCCAGCTTCTTGCCCGCCAAGGCCGTCAGGATTTCCTCTCCGGACAGTTTCTGGAAGTCTCCTGCCACCAAAACACCCGGCCAAAGGGCGAAAATCAGGGCAAACCGTCTCATACCTGCTCTCACATCTTGTTCCCTTGCGCACGGGCGGCTAAACCCCGCGCCAACGCCTCATCCCAATCACATAAAGGTGCTGCCGCCAATGATTCCCCGTTATTCCCGCCCTGACATGGTTGCCATCTGGTCGCCCGAAACCAAGTTTCGCATCTGGTACGAAATCGAGGCGCATGCCTGCGATGCCATGGCCGATCTGGGCGTGATCCCGCGCGAGAATGCAGAAGCCGTCTGGAAAGCCAAGGATGTGGAATTCGACGTCGCCCGCATCGACGAGATCGAAGCCGTCACCAAACATGACGTCATCGCCTTCCTGACCCATCTCGCTGAACATGTTGGCAGTGAAGAGGCCCGGTTCGTGCACCAGGGCATGACCAGCTCGGACGTGTTGGACACCTGTTTCAACGTCCAGCTGACGCGCGCGGCCGACCTCTTGATCGCCGATCTCGAAGGGCTTCTGGCTGCACTCAAGCGCCGCGCGTTTGAACACAAGGACACGGTGCGCATCGGCCGCAGCCACGGCATCCACGCAGAGCCCACGACAATGGGCCTGACCTTTGCCCGGTTCTATGCCGAGATGGACCGCAACCTGTCCCGCATGCGCGACGCCCGTTCGGAAATCGCAACTGGCGCGATCAGCGGTGCCGTCGGTACATTTGCCAATATCGATCCCGCCGTCGAGGAACATGTCTGTGACAAAATGGGCCTTGTGCCCGAACCGATCAGCACCCAGGTGATCCCGCGTGACCGCCATGCGGCCTTCTTTGCGACGCTGGGCGTCATCGCCAGCAGCATCGAAAACATCGCCATCGAAATCCGCCACATGCAGCGGACCGAGGTATTGGAAGGGGCCGAGTTCTTCTCGATGGGCCAGAAAGGCTCGTCCGCCATGCCGCACAAGAAAAACCCCGTGCTGACCGAGAACCTGACCGGGCTGGCGCGCATGGTGCGCGCAGCTGTGATCCCGGCAATGGAGAATGTCGCGCTCTGGCATGAACGCGATATCTCGCACTCGTCCGTCGAACGCATGATCGGTCCGGATGCCACGATCACTCTGGATTTTGCGCTGGCCCGTCTGACTGGCGTGATCGACAAGATGCTGATCTTCCCCGAAAACATGTTGGAAAACATGAACAAATTCCCGGGCCTTGTCATGAGCCAGCGCGTTCTGCTGGCCTTGACCCAGGCAGGGGTCAGCCGTGAGGACGCCTATGCCATGGTCCAGCGCAACGCGCTGAAGGTTTGGGAACACCGCACCGATTTCAAAGAGGAACTGCTGGCGGACGCCGACGTGACTGCCGCGCTCAGCCCCGAGGAAATCGAAGAGAAATTCGACCTCGGCTATCACACCAAACACGTGGATACGATCTTCGCCCGGGTATTCGGCGAATAAGCTGCGTGTCGACATCCCGTTCGCACGGCCCGGCCCGCAATTCGCAGGCCGGGCCTTGTTTTTGCCAGACCGCCCGAAATCGGCTATTCTGTGGATGAACTATTGGAGAGAGGCACCATGATCCGTACCGTTCTTTGCTCACTTGCACTTGTTTGCGCGGCGTCTGCCGGCCTTGCATGCAGCGTTCATTCCAAACAAACGCAATCCTGCGCACCGGGCACAGCCTGGGACACTGAAACGCAAAGCTGCACGAAATCGGTCAATAGCTGACGAATTTCTGTCCGACTTGTGAATAAAAGCAACCGTTCCACTGTTAGCTTTTTTGTAGATCGCACTATGATTTTGAGAGCAGCCCCGAGAACGGAGTAAGAATATGCGCCTTTTGTTAGCTTCAGCCCTCGCTTTGCAGGCCTTCGCCTTTGCCCCGGCGGTCCACGCCGCAGGCGGCGACAGCAGCAGCCCACCGAAACCGACGAATACGACCAAGAAATGTTTGTTCGGTCGGGTCTATGACGAAGCCAGAGGCCGGTGCGTCAAACCCAACAAGACCAACCTGTCGGAAGATCAGCTATACGACGCCGTCCGCGAACTGGCCTATGACGGGCAATACGGGCACGCTCAGGATATCCTGCGGATCATGGATCAGGACGATGACCGCGTGCAGACCTATTGGGGCTTTACCTACCGCAAGATGGGCGAGCTGGAGTTGGCGAACGTCTTTTACCAGAATGCCATCAATGCCAATCCCGACAATCTTCTGGCGCGCAGCTACATGGCGCAAGGCTTTGTAGCCGAAGGCAAAACCGATCTGGCAATCGCGCAATGGCGCGAGATCAAGGCCCGCGGCGGCGAAGGGACCTGGGCCGAGACGTCCCTGCGCGAGGCCATCCGGACGGGGCTGACCTACAGCTACTGAGCTTCAGGGTTATTTAACCCGACTCTCGTTATTCTGCCCGTGGTTCGGAAAACTTGGCACTACGGGCAGATGCAGGACACAAACGCTTTGATACAAATGGCAAATGGGGGGTCAGCGCCGCTTGCCGCGGGGGATGACGGCGCGCCGCAAGTTGTTCCGCGAACATTGACCGGCCGGCAAAAAGCGGCCGTTGTCGTGCGCCTTCTGTTGAACGAAGGCGCCGATATTCCACTTGAGGAATTGCCCGACGACCTGCAAGAGACATTGACCCATCAGCTTGGGCAAATGGGCCTTGTGGATCGGGCAACTCTGGGCGCGGTGGCCCGGGAATTCAGCGAAGCTCTGGACAACATCGGGCTGGCATTTCCGCATGGGCTTGCAGGTGCATTGGATGCGGTGAACGGAAAGATCGCACCATCGACAGCCGCGCGCCTGCGCAAGCTTGCCGGGGTGCGCCAGATCGGCGATCCATGGCAACGCCTGCGTGACGTACCCGTTGAGGATCTTGCCAAAATGGCTCAGGCGGAAAGCACCGAGGTGGCGGCCGTCATGCTTTCAAAGATGGATACCGCGCAGGCGGCACAGATGCTGGCCCATATGCCGGGCCCGGTTGCGCGGCGCATTACCTATGCCATCTCGAAAACAACAAATGTCACCCCCGAAGCTGTTGAACGTATTGGCTGGTCGCTGGCCGCGCAACTGGATCGGCGGCCTGCTCAGGCTTTCGACAATGGCCCCGACGCACGAGTCGGCGCGATCCTGAACCAGTCGGCGGCCGCAACACGCGACGACTTGTTGAACGCATTGGACGAGGACGACGCCGAATTTGCGGATCTGGTACGCCAGTCGATCTTCACCTTTGCCCATATCCCAAGCCGTATCGCGGCCCGCGATGTTCCCGCCATCCTGCGTGAAGTGGAACAGCCGGTTCTTGTCACCGCACTGGCAGGGGCCGCCGCGGATGATGACAAGGCATCCGTTGAATTCATTCTGTCAAACATTTCGTCCCGCATGGCCGACAATCTGCGCGAGGAAATGGCCGAACGTGGGCGCGTCAAACAATCGGAAGCCGAAGACGCCATGACACAGGTCGTGGCCGCCATTCGCACTCTGGTCGACGCCGGTTCAATTACTCTGATCGAAAAAGATGATGAGGAAGATACGGCCTGATACGTGAAACCAGGAGTTTTGCTCTGTCCGGCCACCTGCTGCGGGCTCAGGTTTTCCGCCCGTCTGGGCGCTTGAGCTTGCAGGCATCGGGCTGTATGTCATTCTCAGCAATTCGCAACACGCGGTGAGACACCTCCATGCCCGTTGAAAAGTCGGAGCTCAGCCGGTTTGAGCTTGGGAAATACTATGTCGCCAACCTGTTTCTTCAGGGGGTCATCCGCGTTATGCGCATGCTTCCCTATGAGCGGCGTATTCCAACAATGGGGGCCATCGTGCGGTCTCTGGCACCTGTTGTCGGGTTTCGCAAACGTGTCCGTCGGAATCTGAAGCTGACTTGCCCGGACTTGCCTGAAGCCGAAGTCAGGCAGATCTGCCGCGATGTGCCGGACAATGCCGGTCGTGCAATCATGGAGCATTTTTCTCCGGAAGATTTCATCGAACGCCAGAGCAAAGCCAAGATTTCAGGCCCAGGCATTGCTGCATTTGACGCGGCTGTTGCCGAGGGGCGTCCGATCATGATGATTACGGCGCATTTCGGTCACTACCTGGCAGCGCGCATCGCCTTGCAAACCTACAGCGGTCAGCCCATCGGCTGCCTGTATCGGCGGATGGCCAACCCGTATTTCAACGACGCTTATGTCGAGGCCTTCTACAAGACAGGGGCTCCGATGTTCGAACAGGGGCGGCGTGGTATGGTCGAGATGGTACGCTCGTTGAAAAAGGGCGGGATCATTGCCATCGTTTCCGATCTTCACGCAATGGGCGGTGAGGAACTGATGTTCTTCGGCAAACCCGCGGTGACATCCGTGCTGAACGCCGAGCTGGCCATCAAATACAAAGCCGAGCTGATACCGTGTTACGCGGTGCGTCAGCCCAACGGTCTCGATTTTGAGATCGTTCTGCACGAACCGGTTCCGCACACCGACCCAAAAACCATGACCCAGTTCACCAATGACGATCTGGAAAAGATGGTGCGGCAGCATATGGGGCAATGGTTCTGGATTCACCGCCGCTGGAAACACTGGAACGGGTTGGGCATCAAACCGGAAGAGATGCCCTGATCACCTGACCCGGGTGGCGGCAACAATCGGCCCTTCCCCGGCCCTTTGAATCAGAACGACAGCCGGCAAATCTGAACCAAGCTGTACCGCAAATGTTTGCGGCGCAGTTCCATCCCATTGCCCTGCAATCTGCCAGGCCTCAACGACATTGGCATAGTCCAGTTCGTGTCCGGCCAGTTCTCCACGGCGGATCGAAGCGTGCCGCATGGGAGAATACTGAACCACATGTACGTCATAGGTATCGCCTTTCGGCAACTCGACGGGCGTCACATCCACTGTCACCTCATCGGCCGAGCGCACGGCCGTCACCAGCGCTTCGGGCGCTGCTTTCAGATGTGCTTCGATCAATCGATCAAGCTCCCGGGCTTGCGCCCCGACGATGTCGTGCTGCCCGTTGATCACCATCTGCGGGGTGTAGATCATGGAACGCCCCCCCTCGCGCGCATAAGCCCGCTGCCGAAGGGTATGATCGGGGTCTGCGTACTCGTCCTTCCACCCGATATAGTCCCAGTAATCGACATGCAGAGCCAGCCCTATGACGTCGTCGCGCTTGGCCAGATCATGCATGATCCGATCCGCCGGCGGGCAGGATGAACACCCCTGAGACGTGAACAGCTCGACCACAACCGGGTCTTCCCCGGCTGCGACCTTTGCCGCCACAAGGCAGGAAAACACGGTGGTCAAGGCAATGGATCTGAACATGAGAACTCTCGGGTTGAGCGGTTGGATCTCAGGGATAGCTGCTTTGCCACTCAACGACCAATCAAGGTTTCTTGAGACATTGACACACGCCCCAAGGAAAAAAGTGTACAATAGTATACAAATTTACCTCTCAACGCCTGTTGGACCTTGAACACGGGGGCTTGGTGATGCAGATAACACTCAGCAAATCCTAATATCCAAGTCATTTGAGAGGGAGGCCACAGATGCCCATCAAAGTCGGACAGGATACCGCCAAAACGCGCCGCAGTCTGAGCGTGAATGGTAAATCCATTTCCTATTATTCCATCCCCGCCGCGCAAGAGGCGGGCCTGGGCGATTTCTCCAAACTGCCTGCCGCACTCAAGGTAGTGCTGGAAAACATGTTGCGGTTCGAGGATGACGGGTTCTCGGTCTCGGTCGATGACATCAAGGCTTTTGCCGAATGGGGCGCGAACGGTGGCAAAAACCCCCGTGAAATCGCCTATCGCCCTGCCCGCGTACTGATGCAGGATTTCACCGGCGTTCCCGCCGTGGTGGATCTGGCCGCGATGCGGGACGGCATCAAGGCGCTGGGCGGCGACGCGCAAAAGATCAACCCGCTGAACCCGGTCGATCTGGTCATAGACCATTCGGTCATGATCGACGAATTCGGCAATCCGCGTGCGTTCCAGATGAATGTGGACCGTGAATATGAACGCAACATGGAACGGTACCAGTTCCTGAAATGGGGTCAGGGCGCGTTCAACAACTTCCGCGTTGTCCCCCCCGGCACCGGTATCTGCCACCAGGTCAACCTTGAATATCTGGCCCAGACCGTCTGGACCGACACCGACCAGAACGGTGAAGAAGTCGCTTATCCCGACACGCTGGTGGGCACCGACAGCCACACCACCATGGTCAACGGCATGGCCGTACTGGGCTGGGGTGTTGGCGGGATCGAGGCCGAGGCCGCAATGCTGGGTCAGCCAATCTCGATGCTGATCCCCGAAGTCGTGGGCTTTGAACTGACCGGAGATCTTGTCGAAGGTACAACAGGTACAGATCTTGTTCTGAAAGTCGTGGAAATGCTGCGCGAAAAAGGCGTTGTCGGCAAGTTCGTCGAATTCTACGGCGAAGGCCTGGATCGTCTGCCGCTGGCCGACCGTGCGACCATCGCCAATATGGCACCGGAATACGGCGCGACATGCGGCTTTTTCCCGATTGACGGTGAAACGCTGCGTTACATGCGCAACACAGGGCGCGACGAAGATCGTGTCGCTCTGGTTGAAGCCTACGCCAAGGAAAACGGTTTCTGGCGCGATGAAAACTATGCGCCGATCTACACCGACACCCTGTCGCTGGATATGGGCACGATTGTTCCGGCGATCTCGGGGCCCAAACGCCCGCAGGATTATGTTGCGCTGACCGACGCCAAGGCCGCCTTCACCAGGGAAATGGCCGAGACCTTCAAGCGCCCGATGGGCAAACAGGTTGAGGTCAAAGGCGAAAACTACGGCATGGAATCGGGTAAGGTCGTGATCGCCTCGATCACGTCCTGCACCAACACGTCGAACCCTTACGTGATGATCGGAGCGGGCCTCGTGGCGCGCAAGGCAGCCGCGCTGGGGCTGGACCGCAAACCTTGGGTCAAGACCTCGCTGGCACCGGGGTCGCAGGTTGTATCCGCTTACCTCGAGGCCGCAGGCCTTCAGGAGGATCTGGACAAGATCGGTTTCAACCTCGTCGGATACGGCTGCACCACGTGTATCGGCAACTCGGGGCCAATCCAGAAAGAAATCTCGGAGGCCATTGCGGAAGGCGATCTTGTCGCCACCTCGGTCTTGTCCGGCAACCGCAACTTCGAAGGTCGGATCTCGCCCGATGTGCGCGCCAACTATCTGGCTTCGCCGCCACTGGTCGTCGTGTACGCGCTGGCAGGCACCATGGATATCGACCTGACATCCGAGCCGATCGGCAAGGACAAGGACGGCAATGACGTCTATATGAAAGACCTCTGGCCAACCCAGCAGGAGGTCGCGGAACTGGTCGAACAGACGGTGACACGCGAAGCGTTCCAGTCGAAATACGCCGACGTCTTCAAAGGTGACGAAAAATGGCAGTCGGTCGAAACCACTGACGCAGAAACCTATGACTGGCCGCCGACATCGACCTATATCCAGAACCCGCCTTACTTCCAGGATATGAGCCCCGAACCGGGCACGATTTCCAACATCGAAGGTGCCAAGGTTCTGGCCATTCTGGGCGACATGGTCACGACCGACCATATCTCACCTGCGGGGTCTTTTGCGACGACCTCGCCCGCAGGCCAGTACCTGATCGAACGTCAGGTTCAGCCGCGTGAATTCAATTCATATGGTTCACGCCGCGGCAACCACGAGGTGATGATGCGCGGCACTTTCGCCAACATCCGCATCAAGAACGAGATGCTGGACGGCGTCGAAGGCGGTTACACCAAGGGTCCGGACGGCGAACAGATGTCAATCTATGACGCCTCGATGGCCTATCAGGCGAAAGGCACCCCGCTGGTTGTCTTCGGTGGCGAGCAATATGGCGCGGGCTCAAGCCGCGACTGGGCGGCCAAGGGCACGGCTCTGCTGGGCGTCAAGGCAGTCATCGCCGAGAGCTTTGAGCGTATCCACCGTTCGAACCTTGTTGGTATGGGTGTCATTCCGTTCGAGTTCACAGGAGGCGACAACCGCAAAACCCTGGGGTTGAAAGGGGATGAAACCGTTTCGATACACGGGCTGGATACAATCGAGCCGCTACAGGAAGTCCCCTGCACCATCGTTTATGGCGATGGAACCGAAAAGACCATCACCCTGAAATGCCGTATCGATACCGCGCCCGAGATTGAATACATCGAAAACGGTGGCGTGTTGCATTACGTCCTGCGCAATCTTGCGAAGGCATCGTAACCGATAGCACAGCGCTCAATTCAAACCCCCGGCCATCTGCCGGGGGTTTTTTTGTATTCTGGTAATTTATTCGAAAACCTGAAACTGTTGGGGAACGTCATCAACGGAAAACCAATCGCCATGAAGAAGCCCAACGCCCTGCTGGTGTGTTCGCTCAGCGTAATTGCAGTGATCGGGATATGGGGTGTCGTGGACATTCAAAGCCTGGTGACCTGGGCCAGTGGCATCGTCCAACAGACCTTCCACAGCCGCGGCTGGTTCGTGATGCTCGCCGCTTCGGGCATGTTGATCGGATGCCTGTTCCTGGCGTTTTCACCCTATGGCAATATTCGCCTTGGTCGGGATGACGAGGAACCAGAGTTTTCCACGGCTACATGGATTTCGATGTTGTTTTCCGCCGGTATGGGCGTCGGTCTTCTGTTTTGGGCAGTGGCAGAACCGTTGACCCATTTCAATTTTATCAACGGCATGGCACCGGATTTCATCGCGGCGCAGCAGGCCATGCTGGCGACGAACTTTCACTGGGGCTTACACGCTTGGGCCATTTACGGTTCAACCGCGCTTTCCATCGCCTTTTTCAGTTTTCGGCGCGGCACCGGAATGATGGTCAGCGCGCCGATCAAAAGCCTGTTTCCCGGCGAACGCTGGGCTGAACGTGTCGGCTGGCTTTCGGATTTCATGGCGATCATCGCCATTGCCATTGGTGTCGGCGGTTCCATGGCCATGGGCGTATTTCAGGTGGCAGACGGCATCGCCGTTCTCGGCGGACGGGAAACCGTCGGCGCCCTTCTGATTGGCGCCGTGTTTCTGGCAATGGTTGCGGCCTATATCCCGGCACTCCTGATCGACCTGGGTCAGGGCATGGCGCGCCTGTCCAATGCCGCCATGCTGATCGCAATCGGCCTTGTTGCCTACACCGTGGTCCTTGGCCCCACCGAATACCTTCTGAATACCATCGTTCAGGGGTTCGGCGACTATGTCACCAATGTCATTCCCAGGGGCTTTCAGACCTTTACGTTCTTCGGCGATGACGTCACCAGATGGTTCAGCGACTGGACCCTTACCTACATGGTCTGGTGGATCGCCTGGGGCCCGTTTGTGGGCGTCTTTGTCGCCCGCATCTCTCGCGGTCGCACGATACGGGAATTCGTGATCGGGGTCCTGTTCGCCCCCACGCTGTTTTCAATCCTCTGGTTCGGCGCCTTTGGTGGCATTGGCCTGTTCGAGGCGCTCAATGGTGCGGGCGAACTGCTGGCCTATACGCAGACAAACATCGAACGCGTGACCTTCGCCCTGCTCGACCGGCTTCCACTGTCCGTGATCACCACGCTTGCAACGGTACTGGCCGCCTTTCTGTTCATCGTGACCAGCGTCGTAAGTGCGGCCTTTGTTCTGGGCACCTTCTCGACGGGCGGGGACGAGAATCCCCCGCCACGCGTCCGGCTGATCTGGGGAGGATTGCTTGGGCTGCTGAGTGTCGCGATGATCCTTTCGGGATCCGTGGACTCGGTGAAGATCCTCATCTCGCTTGGCGCATTGCCCTTTGTCTTCATTTCAGTCCTGCTGATGGTGTGCTTGTTCCGCGGGCTCAGAGAGGAGGGACAACGCAATGCTGATCGGTGATCTCACGGACACTCTGATGAACCTTGTCACTTTTGCGTTCATCGCGGCAATGCTCTGGATATTGCTGCGCAAGTGACAGCATTTCGACAGCGCAAAAAACAACGTTGAATCCTGGGCGCTTTGCCGGTCATCTGAGTTCATGGAAAAAGTTGCACTGATAACCGGTGGTGCCCGTGGGATCGGGCGGGCAATAGTCGAAGACCTGAGCCGAGATCACCATGTTGCCTTCACCTGGTTGGCCAGCCAGCCGGACTCTGAAGTGCTGAAAGGCGACGTTCTGGCAATTCAATCGGACCTGACCGAAGACAACCAACCCACCCAGGTCGTCAAAAAGGTCATCGATTACTTCGGACGACTGGACGTGATCGTGAACAACGCGGGTCTTGTTCGCGCCACTCCGAAACAAGCGTTCAGGGTTGAAGACCATCGCGCTATTCTTGACCTCAATCTGCTGGCCCCGGCCGCGTTGCTGGCTGCGGCATTGCCGCATCTGAACCGCGGCGCTTCGATCGTCAGCATCTCATCGATGAACGCGACATTGCCACCGCGCGACGCCGTGACCTATGGGGCAAGCAAGGCCGCTTTGAACCTCTGGACACGGGCCATGGCGAAAGAGCTCGGCCCCGAAGGCATCCGTGTCAACGCGGTTGCGCCGGGTGCCATCAACATCCCCGAAGCCCCCCGTCCTGACGATCTGACATCGCTTTTCGTCAAGGAAACGGCGCTGGGCCGGATCGGAACACCCGAAGACATCGCCAGGGTCGTTCGGTTTCTGGCCTCGGACGCGGCGGGGTTCGTAACCGGAGAGGTTCTGGGCGTGACCGGAGGGTATCGCTTGTAAGGTGGCTTAAACCTCGTTTTCCAAATTGCTCAACCGCCCGCAGCCTTTTCCAACGCCGGACGCAGAGTGTTTTCAATCACGCGCTGCGTAATCGGGCCGGCAAAGCGCAGAATGATTGTGCCGTCGCCATCAACCACATAGGTTTCGGGTACGCCGTAAAGACCCCAATCCAATGCCATGCGGCCCTTCTCATCACGGCCAATCGCGGCGTAGGGGTCACCCAGCTCGGTCAAGAACGCTTGGGCGTTGCCCAACTGGTCTTTGTAGTTGATGCCATAGACCGGGATGCCTTCGGCGGCCAGCGCTTCCAGATTGGGATGCTCGGCACGGCACGGCGCGCACCAGCTGGCCCAGTAGTTGACCAGTTTGACTTCTCCATCCCGCAGCGTGGCATCGTCGAACAGCTTCTTTTCCGGGAACTCGGTCAGAACCACGGGCGGAGCCGGTTGGCCTTCGCGGGCAGAGGGCAACGCGTTGGGGTCTTCCCGGAACATACCGATCCCGGCCAACACGGCGAAAGCGCCAAAAATCAAAGGCGGCGCGATCATCAGGGGCGATATCTTAGCCATTGCGCGAAATCCTTTGTTCGATTTTTTCCATCTCAGTGCGTATCTTGCGCCCTCGCATCACGCTGAACACGATCAATGCCACAAGCAGCACGATGGACACGGCATAAGACGACAAAACCGCGTCAGCGTATTTTCCAAGATCGGGGATCATCCGCCCACCCTTTCCCGCGCCTGCAACGCCTTGATGCGACGCGCGCGGATTTCAGTCCCGGTGCGGTACAGCACCAAAGCAATGAACAGCAGAACAAATCCGATGATGCACAGCAACAGCGGATAGAAGTAGATATTGCTGACTTTTTCTTCCGTATCGGTCCCGGTCACGGCAGCCGCTCGCATGACCGATGCGCCCTGATGCAGGCCCTGGTTCCAGAAGTTGACCGCATATCGGCTGAGCAGCGCGAACACGGATCCGACCAGACACAGAACCGAGGTCAGGTCCGCCGCGGTGTCCGGATCCTCGATGGCTTCCCACAACGCGACATAGCCAAGATAGAACAGGAACAGGATCAGAAACGACGTCAGACGCGGATCCCACGCCCACCAGGTGCCCCACATGGGCTGTCCCCAGATCGCCCCTGTCAGCAACGCAATCAGGGTCATCACGATCCCGATCGGTGCAGCCGCCCGCGCCGCCAGCGCGCTGACATGGTGACGTCGCACCAGCCAGACCAGAGAAGTCGCCAGCATCATCAGCCAGCAATTGATCGCCATCAGCGCCGCCGGGACGTGCAGATAGATGATCTTGACCGTCGACCCTTGCTTGTAGTCGTCCGGTGTGAAGAAGAACCCCCAGACCAGCCCGACGACGATGCAGAAGATCGAGACGATCCAGAAAAACGGCAGGACACGTTCACTGGTCGCAAGAAACTTGCGCGGGTTGGCGTATTCCCAGAGGGCATTGGCTTTGGCTGCTATCGACATGGGCCCTATCTAGTCCGAGTTGGGGGTTTTCTCAATTGACATCAGTCAAAGTTGGGACGGTTCACCGCAGATTGATACGTAACACAGTCGCGCTGGCAAAGGGCAACAATGCTATCGTCGCAGCCGTGATCCCTGCCAGCATCAACAACGGCGTCTGCACGTCCATCCCCGTTGCCCCACGCCGGGCGACTTCGGCCCCGAAAATCAGGGTGGGGACGTAAAGCGGTAGCACCAAGAGCGACAACAGCAGCCCGCCACGCTTGAGGCCGACGGTCAGGGCAGCGCCGAATGTGCCGATCACGCTCATGGCCGGGGTTCCGATCAGCAGCGAGATGACAAGCCAGAAGAAGCCCGGTGCAGGCAGGTTCAGCAAAACCCCCAGAAAGGGCGCGGCCAGAACCAAAGGCAGGCCTGTGGTCAGCCAGTGGGCCAGCGCCTTGATGGTCACAACTGATTCCAGTGGCAGCGGCGCCGTGGCCAGCAGGTCCAGCGATCCGTCCTCCCAATCCAGCGCCAGAAGACGGTCGAGAGACAACAGACACGCCAGCAACGCCCCCAGCCAGAGCACTCCGGGTGCAATGGTGGACAGCAGCGAGGATTGTGGCCCCACTGCAAACGGCACCATCACGGTCACGATCAGGAAAAAGGCCAATCCCAATCCGAACCCTCCGCCTGCACGGAAGGCCAGTTTCAGGTCGCGCAGCAGAAGGGCGATCACAGGAAGCCTCCGTCGAAATCGTCAATGGGTTTGGGTTTGGCCTTGTTCGGGCCGACGTCCAGAACCTCGCCATCCAGACCAAGGTCGATATGGGTCGCGATCAGGGCTGACCCACCCTGCCCCAGATGCGCGCGGACTGCATCGGCGAACATTTGCACCGCATTTCTGTCCAGCGAAACGGTCGGCTCGTCCAGCATCCAGATCGGCCGCCCGGTGACCAGCATGCGTGCCAGCCCCAGCCGCCGTTTCTGACCAGCCGACAGGTTCCCCGCATGGCGGTCCGCCAGCTCGTTCAACTGGAACGCGTCCAGCGCCGTCTGGATGCCGTTGGTGCCAAAGACAGAAGCCCAGAACGTCAGGTTCTCGGATACAGTCAGCGTCGGTTTCAGCCCGTCCGAATGGGACGCATATGCGATCTGGTCTTCCGCGCCCTGGATCTGACCTTCCAGCGGCGGCTGCAACCCGGCCAATGTGCGCAGAAGGGTTGTTTTGCCGATCCCGTTCGGCCCACGCAGAATCAGCGCTTTGCCCGGAGGCAGCTGAAAGCTGAGATGCTCCAGGACGGGAATGCCACCACGGGTGATCGACAGGTCGGTTACTATCAGAGTCATGAGACCCGCTTATCGGAATGTCATCAGAGGCAAAAGGTGGGATTTGCCGCAGTTCGGTTACGGGAGCTTTGAGCAGAGAGGTCCGAGTGAGGGGCCAGCCCCTCACACACCCCGGGATATTTTCAGCCAGATGAAGGGGTCCCGTCAGACCGGGATCAGAGCAAGCGCTATGCGGCGACCTTCAGAGAGCAAGACATTGTAAGTGCGGCACGCAGCCGGAGAATTCATGATTTCGACGCCGACTCCGGCACTTTCCAGCCGGCTGCGCAAAGACTGGGGAATGTGAGCCATGTCTTTGCCGGTACCGACAAGCAGAACGTCAATTTCATCGGCCAGTTCCAGAAGTGGCTGCGAATCTTCATAGCCGCCCCAGGTGGCAGGTCCTGCGGGACCGGTCAGAACGGCGCCTTCGAACACATCACCGCCGATGCGGAAAAAACCGGGGCCATAGCCATCAACCGGCTTGGCATCTGAAAACGTAACCTGGTTCAGGCGCATTTCTTCCCTCCTTCAATCCAGGATCGGCAAACCGGACACGACGGCTATCAGAATGACCGAATAAGCCGCAGCGCGATAGATCCGTTCGAGCTTTGGATCGAACAGAGCCTTGCCGATCAGTGTGGTGGTCAGATAGGGCAGACCCAGCAGCAGGACAATCCACAGGATCGACAGATCCGCAGCGCCTCCGATCAGGATACTGAAAACGATGGCCACATCCAGCAGCGCCAGGAAGATGATCGTATTGGCGCGAATCTTGCGCACATCTGAAGAACTGGCCAGATAGAATACGATAACGACCGGGCCGGTCAGTCCGGTCATGCCGCCGATCACGCCCGCGCTGCCTCCGATGGCCAGCCGTCCGGGCACACCCAGTCGTCCCTGCCAGCGCCAGCCAGTGACGATCGCCAACAGGGTCACGCCGGTGATGCCACAAGCGATCCAGCGCAGAACGACCGTGTCGGCCTGTGCCATGACCCAAAGCCCCAGTGGCACGGTCAATGTCGCTGCAATGCCCAAAGTGCTGATTTCGATCTTGTCGCATTCGCGCCACGCCTGCGGCGCCAACGCAAAGGTCGAGACGATCCCGGTGGCCGCCATCAGAAAGACGACATCGGCAATCGGCAGGAATTGAGTGGCCACCGGCACAAAGATCATCGCGGTGCCAAAACCAGTGAAGCCGCGGACAAGTCCCGCGGCTCCGATGGTAAGTATCAACCAACCCAGCCCCGGCAGGGACAAGGCCTGTTGCAACGCCTCAGGCATCGATATTGGCAAACTGGTTGCCCGCCGTGTTGGACGGCTTGGACCAGTCGCGCTTGACCCCCAGCCACAGCAGGATGGTCGAGGCCACGAAGACCGATGAATAGGTGCCCACGATCACGCCCCAGATCATCGCGAATACGAAGCCGCGGATCACATCGCCGCCCAGAACATAAAGCGAGATCAACGCCAGCAACGTGGTGACCGAGGTCATGACGGTCCGGCTGAGGGTCTCGTTGATCGAAATGTTCAGCACCTCTTTGAGGTCTTTCTTTTTGTATTTCCGCAGGTTCTCACGCACCCGGTCGAAGACGACCACGGTATCGTTCAGCGAATAACCGACGATGGTCAGAAGGGCCGCGATAATGGCCAGATCAAAGCGGATTTGCAGTTCCGAGAAGATACCGATGGTCAGGATCACATCGTGAACCAGTGCCGCCACGGCCCCCAGCGCGAACTGCCATTCGAACCGAAGCCAGATATACACAAGCACCGCGCCGATCGCCAAAGCCACCGCGATGACGGCGGTCTGTATCAACTCGCCCGAGACCTTGGGCCCCACGGATTCCACTGACACGAACTGAATGTCGGGAACAACCTGCTGCAACGCTTCTTCCACGGCGGTGATGGTCGCAGCTTCCACAGCCTCGGCATCTTCTTGCGCCTGAATGCGGATCATTGCGACGTTTTCGTCATCCGCAAAGGTTGGGTCGAAAATCTCGGTGATGGTCACGTCACCCAGTTCCAGAGGGGCGATGGCATCTCGGTATGTGCCCACATCGATCTCAACCGCGCTTTGCGTCCGGATCGTGGTGCCACCTCGGAAGTCGATGCCGAAATTCAGCCCCTGCAACAGGAACGAGGTGAAGGCAACCACCATCATCAGGCCGGAGATGCCCAACCAGACCTTCCAGTGTTTGAAAAAATCGAACGAGGTGTTCTGGGGTACGAGTTTCAGTCTCATGTCAAACCTCGATCGTTTTCGGACGGCGGCGTTCGAAAAACATCACGACCATCAGGCGCGTCACGAAGATTGCGGTGAAGACCGAGGTCAGAATGCCAAGGCCCAGAGTAATTGCAAAGCCGCGCACCGGGCCACTGCCCATGGCAAACAGGATCACGGCGGTGATGAATGTGGTCACGTTCGCATCCAGAATGGCCGACAACGCCTTTTCATAGCCCAGTTCGATTGCGCGCGCCGGACCTTTGGCCGATTTCAGTTCCTCGCGGATACGTTCAAAGATCAGCACGTTGGCGTCCACCGCCATACCAACTGTCAACACGATGCCCGCGATACCCGGCAGGGTCAGGGTTGCCCCGATCATGGACAGCAGACCGAACAACAGGCCCACGTTGATGATCAGCGCGATGTTGGCGAAGATCCCGAACAGACCATAGCTGAGCGCCATGAATACCAGCACCGCGACAAAGGCCACGATGGTGGCGACTTTGCCCGCGTCGATACTGTCCTGCCCCAACTCGGGCCCGATGGTGCGTTCTTCGAGGAACTCCAGACCGGCAGGCAGTGCGCCCGCTCGCAGCAGAACGGCCAGATTGGTGCTTTCCTCAACCGTAAAGTTGCCGGTGATAATGCCCGAACCGCCCGGAATATGACTTTGGATCACGGGGGCCGATATCACCTCGTCGTCCAGAACGATGGCAAAGGGGGCTCCGATGTTGTCGCGGGTGTAATCCCCGAATTTGCGCGCACCAGACGTGTTGAACCGGAAGTTGACCGCAGGGCGGCCGTTCTGGTCGAATGCGGGCTGCGCATCCACCAGTTCCTCGCCGGTAACAACCGGAGCGGATTCAATGGTGTAGTAAACACCGCTTTCGTCAATCGACGGCACGATTTCTTCGCCAATGCCTGCAACGGCATCCGGGTCGGTGCCTCGTCCGGCAACCGGGTTAAAGGTCAGCTGTGCCGTAGTGCCGATGATCTCTTTCAACTCACCCGCGCTGCCGATGCCTGGCACCTGAATCAGGATACGATCTGCACCCTGACGCTGAATGGTGGGCTCTCGGGTGCCCACTTCGTCGATCCGGCGGCGGATGATTTCCAACGATTGACGAACCGTGCGGTCGTCTGAGGCCAGTTTTTCTGCCTCGGACAACTGAACGACAATCGTGTCGCCTTCGGCACGTGCCTCGATATCCGTTGCCCCGACACCGGTCAGGGTCTGCACCTGACGGGCAAGACCGCGCACGACTTCCAATGCCCGCGCCATGCCCTCGGGTTGGCTGATGCGCACGCGAATCTCATCGGGAGCCGATTCCTGACGGCGGATCGTCCCGACCGTCGAGCGCTCATCGCGCAGGGCGTCACGGATTTCCGGCCACATCGCCTCCATCCGGGTCTCGTAGACGTCCTGCACCTGAACTTCGGCCAACAGATGTGCACCGCCGCGCAGGTCGAGACCCAGATTGACCAGTGATGAGGGCAACCAGTTCGGCCATTGCCCGGCTTCGGCCTGCATTTCAGGCGTGTCCACGCCCAGCTCTATCGCGGCCTTGGCGTCGTTTGATTGCTCAACCCGCGTGTAAAACGCGTTTGGCAGGGCCATGAGCAGACCAGTCACGCAGACCAGCCAGATCAGAACCCGCTTCCAGGTATCAATTTGCAGCATTACCCTGCCTTTTCAAGGAATTGTAAGGTGGAATTACTTCGCGGGTTCGGTTTTGTTCAGAACCTGAGCAATGGTCGACTTGACCACACGCACCTTTACACCTTCGGCGATCTCAACTTCGATCTCGTTGTCGCCTTCCTTGACCTTCGACACTTTGCCGATCAGCCCGCCCTGGGTGACAACCTGATCCCCGCGACGCACGGCGTCGACCATGGCTTGATGTTCCTTCATTTTCTTCTGCTGCGGACGGATCAGCAGGAAATACATGATCGCAAAGATCAGGATCAGCGGGAGAAACTGGGCGATTGCGCCACCTTCCATGGGATATTCCTTTATTCAGATCTTGCGGCACCGTTCCGCAAATTTGGCCGGAACCTATGCTTTGAAATGCGTGTTTGCAAGCAAAGGTGGTCATGTGACCGGCTGCAACCTGACAAAGGTGCCTCAAGAACCGTTTGAACGTTGCAGATATGTCCTATGCAGATATTTCAGTTTTGCTATAGTCAGACGTCAGGGGGGACAATGAAAACTCGTTACAAGCTGTTCCAATCGTTGACGCTTTTGCTGTCTCTGCTGACCTTGTTCTTGTGCTTGGCAGTGCCGCTAAAGGCCCAGGAAGCACCTGCCGAAATCACCGAGCCCGATGCGGAAGAAACCGAAGGTTTCAAGGCACCTGTCATCGTCGACGGCGACATGTTGTTCTTCTTGCGCGGCTCCAGCGCCCTGCCCGCGCCGGAACGGGCCGAAGGCGTTCAGAAGAAAATTATCGAGGTGGCCGAAGCCTCGGAAAGCCCCACGGTCGACATCACCTTTGAAGAGACCGATCTGGGCATACGCATTCGCGCCGACGGTGAGATCGTATCCATCGTGACCGTCGCCGATGCCGAACTGGACCAGATGGAGCTGGACGTCCTTAGCTTTCTCCATGGTCAGGCCATCGAAGAAGCCATCCTTGCCTACCGATCCAACCGTACAGAGCAGGCGCGGGTATCCGGTGCGATTGAAGCTGCGGCATGGACCATTGGCTTTGTCGTCTTCGTGCTGGTTATCCTATGGCTGCACCGTCGGATCAGGCGGCGCACTCTGAAACTGGTAAAGCGTTATTTGCAGGACGTCGAAACGGCGACGGCCAAAAGCGTTCAGGCCGAGGCAATTGCCGCCCTGATCCGATACGGGCTTAACTTTGTCCTGTTGGTCATCTTCTTTCTTGGCTTCTACTACTACCTGTCCTTCGTTCTGCTGGCCTTTGCGGAAACACGCTATTTCGCGCAGCTGCTGCTGACCTATCTGACAGAACCGGTGCTGCTGATATTCAAGGGAATACTCAGCTATATCCCGAACCTGATTATGCTGAGCCTGATCGCATGGGTCACGTTGTACATAATCAAGGGCATGCGCGTGTTCTTCGACGCGGTCGAAGCCGGTTCATTCGAAATGGGCGATTTTGAAAAGCACTGGGTCAATCCGACGTTCAACATCGCACGGGTTGTCGTGATTCTGATCGCGCTGGTCTTTGCCGTTCCCTACATTCCCGGTTCGGATTCGGCCGCCTTCCAGGGACTGACCATTCTGGTCGGCGCCATGCTGTCGCTGGGGGCCAACTCGGTCGTGTCCAACATGCTGGCGGGGCTGTTCGTGATCTATCGCCGTTCCACGTCAATCGGCGACCGCATTCAGATCGGAGAGCATATAGGCGACGTGGTTCAGATCAAACTGATGGAGACGCATCTGAAATCCATCAAGAACGAGCTGATTTCGATCCCGAATGCCCAATTGATGAATTCGGACGTCGTGAATTTCTCGAAGAAAACCGATGGCAGTGGTTTGCTGCTGCACACGACGGTTGGCATCGGATATGAAGAACCGCCCGAAAAGATCGAAGCAATGCTGATCGAGGCGGCCAACCGCACCAAGGGGATCAAGGCCAAGCCGGAACCTTTCGTGCTGTGGACGGCGCTGGCCGACTACGCCATCAACTATCAGATCAACGGCTATACCACCCGCGGAAGCATCATTCCGAAAATCCGCTCGGACCTGCATCGCAACATTGTCGCCGTATTCAACGAGAACAAAGTGCAGATCATGACGCCGTCTTACATGGCTGATCCACCGAAACCAAAAATCCCGACTGAAGAATGGGACGGACATCTGGCGCATGAAATCCACGACGAGGTCGATAAGTCGTAACCGGTGCTACACCCCGCCCGACAGATGGTGCATAAGCGGTTTCAGTGATTCACGCATTCAAGGATCTGAGACATGCACGACATCCGCGCCATTCGCGAAAACCCTGCCGCTTTCGACGCCGCTCTAGCGCGCCGTGGGGACGCGCCGGTGTCGTCAGATTTGCTCAGGTTGGACGAAAGTCGCCGCGCCAAGATTCTGGCCGCCGAAACTGCGCAGGCCGAACAGAACAAAGCGTCCAAGGAAGTCGGCGCGGCCAAAGCTCGAGGCGACGAAGCCGAGTTTCAGCGTCTGCGCGCGCTGGTCGCCGAGAAAAAGGCCGAGATCGCACGGATGCAGACCGAGGCCAAGGATCTGGACGCCCTGCTGACAGATCAGTTGATCCGCATCGCAAATCTGCCCGCCGAAGACGTGCCGGATGGCGTGGATGAAAACGACAATGTCGAGGTCAGCCGCTGGGGTACGCCGCGCGAACTGGATTTTGCGCCCAAGGAACACTTCGAGATCGAATCCGTTCAGCCAGGCATGGATTTCGAAACCGCAGCCAAACTATCCGGCTCGCGATTTGTGCTGCTGTCCGGCGGCGTTGCCCGTATTCATCGCGCTTTGGCGCAGTTCATGCTGGATACCCATATCACCGAAAACGGGCTGACCGAAGTGAACGGCCCGGTTCTGGTTCTGTCCGAGATGATGCAGGGCACCGGCCAATTGCCGAAATTTGGCGAAGACAGCTATCAGACCCGCGAAGGCTGGTGGCTGATCCCGACCTCCGAAGTGTCGCTGACCAATATCGTCAACGACACTTTGATCGAGGAAAGTTATCTGCCCCGCCGATACACCGCGCATTCCCTGTGCTTCCGGTCCGAGGCCGGATCCGCGGGCAAAGACACCCGCGGGATGTTGCGGCAGCACCAGTTCGAAAAGGTCGAAATGGTTTCGATCACGCATCCGGACAAATCGGACGAAGAACAAAAGCGCATGCTGCGCTGCGCCGAGGGCATTCTGGAAAAGCTGGGCATTCCTTACCGCACCGTCATCCTGTGCACCGGTGACATGGGCTTTGGCGCCCGCCGCACCTATGATATCGAGGCTTGGTTGCCCGGTCAGGACACCTATCGCGAGATCAGCTCGGTTTCGACCTGTGGTGATTTTCAGGCCCGCCGCATGAACGCAAGGTTCCGCCCCGAAGGTGGCGGCAAGCCGGAATACGTCCATACGCTGAACGGTTCGGGTTTGGCTGTTGGGCGTTGCCTGATCGCTGTGCTGGAAAATGGCCAGAACGCGGACGGCACCGTGACCTTGCCCGAAGTCCTGAGCCCCTATCTGGGCGGCAAACTGACCCTGCAACTGGACGGCACACTGGCCTGAAAAACGCAACCGGCACCACCAGGCGCCGGTTCACAAAGAAAGACGGGGCGAAGGAACTTATTTCTTCGCCTTTTTCTTGTCCTTCTTGCGGTTTTTCTTCTTGTCACTTTTTTTCTCGGCCTTCTTGGCGTCTTTTTTGCCCTTCTTGGCGTCTTTTTTCTTGTCGTCCGTCTTCGGCTTTTTGTCCTTCTTGGACTTTGCTTTCACTTTATCCTTGGCCTTGGAAAACGCGGCTTCCATTTCTTTGCGTTTCCTGGCGGCTTTTTCAGCCTTGGCCTTGGCCTTAGCCTTTTTCTTGGCCGCAGCTTCAGCCTTTTCAGCTGCCGCTTTTTCTTCCGCCGCTTTGCGTGCGGCCTCTTCCGCCCGTTTTTCGGCAGCCGCAGCGGCCACGGTCTTGCGCGCGGTGGCTTTTCGGGCGGCTGGTTTTCGGGCGGCTTGTTTTGCAGCTGTTGGTTTACGGACCGCCGGCTTTCGGGCCGGCGCCTTGCGCGCGCCAGGCTTCCCGGCTGCGGGCGTTGCAGCTATTGCCGCTTTTGCGGCTTCGATCAATACGGCGGCGCGGCTCTCTCCGACCCGAGGAACCTTGACCAGATCTGCGGGTGACGCCTTCGCTATCGCTTCTGCGGTCTTAAAGCCATTGGCTGCAAGGGCTTTTTTCAGCGCCTCTCCCACACCTTTAACGTTGTTCACTACGGTCATCCAAGGGTCCTTTCTCCATCGCCCTGCCTCATCGCAAATACACTGGATATGCACATCCGCAAGTTCAGCGCTTGCCTTGCCAAAACCAATGGATCAGCTATGCGTCAGCCCAGCGGTTCGGTCATTTTTCGGGAACGGCACGAGGCGTTTCGCATCCTCATCCCAAAGCTTGAGGTTCAAAGCCGCTACTGCCTCGGGGAACTTGATCCGGCGAGGGGTGAATTCAGGCGGCAGGTTATAGTGGCAGGCCCGCAACCGATAAGATGGGATACGTGCATTGAAATGGTGGATGTCATGTAGCGTGATGCAGGCTACGGCGGTATCGAACCACCATCCGAAATCCAGCGCGGAAGACCCATGAAGCGCCGCGGTCTGCGGGTTCAGATCAGGGCGGCGATCCCAATAGGTGTCTTCAAAATTGTGTTGCAGATACACAAGGAACACACCCAGCATTCCGCCCAGGAAAGAAAACACCAACCAGACCCAAATACCGGTCATGCCCGCGATCAGATACAACAGGCCCAAAAATACGATGATCGAGGCATTGTGCAGCAAAACGCCTTTGACACCGAAACGAACAGTGTTCTTGGGCCAGCGATAGCGAATGAAGTATGTGAACAGGGCACCGACCGGCACCAGAATGAAGGGGTTTCGGTACAGCCTGTAAAACAAACGTGTTTTCCAGTCCGCGTTATTCCATTCCCGCAACGTCATGGTGTGAATTTCACCGGTCTCGCGATGCTCGAGGTTTCCGATCCCAGCATGGTGCAGATTGTGGTTCTGCTTCATCACCTCGAACGGCGCAAAGGTGAAGGGGGAAAGACCGTGCCCCGCCCATTCGTTCTGCATTCGCGTTTCAAACAGCGAATGGTGCCCGCAATCATGTTGCAGCACATAAAGGCGCACTGCCGAAAAGGCGAAGACGATCCCGGCCGGGACCATGATGTACCAGCGATCCACGAATATGATAGCCACAGCCAGCGATGCGAAATACACCGCAAACGTGCCAAAATAGCTCAGTGCAGCCAATCTGTTGTCCTGAACTGCATAGTGTCTTGTGTATTCCCTCAGATCCATCCAGTCCGCTCCCCACGATGGCCCTGTTATAATCCGTTCAAAATCCAGGCGCGGATTGACCGCGTGAAAACAATGCATGTGCTGACAGATGCACACACGTGAATGCTAGCGCGCAGAACAGGGGCTGTCACGCCCTCAGAGCGAAAACGCTGAATATTGGCGCAGTTACGCGCTTGCGTGACGATCACAGGCACCGAAAAACACGCCCCTGACAACAGGGATGCGCCCGAAGAACAAAGCCCCGCAGTGTCTCAGAACGCTTCAACAGTATTCACATGCCTCCGAGTTGACGCATGGGAAACTTCCGGTCAGAGCAAGAAGCAGTGTTTTAAGGCCTATTGATTGACTTTATCGAGAAATATATTGCCATTGGCGCCATTAATCTGCGCCGCGCTTGCGGGGTGCTCGTATAACGGTTTTGGCACCTCATCCACAGCCGCCATCGTGACTGGCAATACAGTTGTGCACGAGTTGCGTGGTCGCGGGCTGCACCTCGATTCAGGACCGCAGTTTGGTCTATGGGGAACGCAGCGGCGTGAACATCGCGTACGCTCTGATCCTGCCAAGGCCCTGCCTGTCGAAGTCAACGCGGGTGTACGGCGCCGCGTGACAACGCTGGTTCCGCCCATATCGCGCAATCAAAACAAACGACCCGATGACGAGGCGGTCAGTTTGGTTTCGACATTTGACCTGACCTATGACAATGCCGACGCTTCCAAAGGTCTTTTCGGAGGTCGAACGCGAATTGCATCGATCTTCACGACCGGCTGGACCGCGGCCGAACTGGCGACGGCCATTGAACAGGGCAATGGGACGTCAGAGCGTATCGCCAACGCCGCAGAAGCGAACCGCGCATTCGTCCTTGGGCACGATTAAATCAGTCTGCCTGTGTCATCAAAGCCCTGATTCCGGTGCGCAGCTTACCCGCGCCCCTTCAGATGCTTGGCCAATGCGCCCGCGTTTTTCTTGCGCCGCCCCTTGTAGGGGTTCTTGTCCCCCTGCCCGCGCAGAGTCAGGCGGATCGGTGTTCCGGGCATGTCGAAATCCTGCCGTAAACCGTTCACCAGGTAACGGGTATAGCTTTCTGGCATCTTGTCGGGATGCGAACACATCACCACGAACCCCGGAGGTCGGGTCTTGGCCTGCGTCATGTAGCGCAGTTTGATCCGGCGTCCCTGCGGGGCTGGCGGCGGATGTTGTTCCAGCATGGCGGTCAGCCAGCGGTTCAGAGCGGCAGTCGGCACCCGGCGGTTCCAGACGTCATGGGCGCGCAGGATCGCGGCGCGCAAACGCTCCAACCCCCGGCCCGTCTTGGCGGAAACCGTGATCAGCGGCGCGCCGCGCAGTTGCGGCAGCAGCCGGTCAAACGACTCTTTCAACTCGCGCAGCTTTTCCTGCTTGTTGTCCTCGATATCCCACTTGTTCACGGCGACAACAACGGCCCGGCCTTCGCGTTCGGCCAGATCGGCAATCCGCAGGTCTTGCTGTTCAAACGGGATCGCGGCATCCAGCAATACAACGACGACCTCGGCAAACTTCACCGCGCGCAGACCGTCCGACACGGAAAGCTTTTCCAGCTTTTCCTGTACTTTTGCTTTCTTGCGCATCCCTGCGGTGTCAAAGATCCGCATCGGAGTGCTTTCGCCGTCCGGGTCCGCCCAGTCGATTCGCAAACTGATTGCGTCACGCGTGATGCCAGCCTCTGGTCCCGTCAACAGACGGTCTTCGCCAATGATCTTGTTGATCAAGGTGGATTTGCCCGCGTTGGGACGCCCCACCACCGCAACCTGCAAGGGCTTGGCCGCGGTGATCAGCGGCGTCTCGCCCTCACCGTCTTCGTCCAGCTCAATTTCCGTTTGCGGGGCTTCCTCGACCTGTTTTTCTTCTGCCGCATCCGCCAGAGGCATCAGCTGCGCATACAGGTCCGTCATCCCTTCACCGTGTTCGCCTGACAAGCGGACCGGTTCACCCAGACCCAGATTGTAAGCTTCCAGAACACCCGCATCCGCGGCATTGCCTTCGGCCTTGTTGGCCGCAAGGATCACGTGCTTGGACCGTTTGCGCAGGATCTCGGCGAACATCTCATCCGTTGGCGTCACACCCACGCGCGCGTCGATCATGAACAGGCAGACATCAGCCATGTCCACGGCACGTTCCGTCAAGCGGCGCATCCGACCTTGAAGACTGTCATCCGTCGCGTCCTCAAGACCCGCCGTATCAATCACTGTAAAGCGCAGATCACCCAGACGCCCTTCGCCTTCGCGCAGGTCACGCGTCACGCCGGGCTGGTCGTCGACCAGGGCCAGACGTTTGCCCACAAGGCGGTTGAACAGGGTGGATTTGCCCACATTCGGGCGCCCCACGATGGCGAGGGTCAGCGACATGATACTCAACTTTCAAGACTCAAGAAGCGCCCTTTAGCGCATCTTGCCGTCAACGGAAAGCGTGTAGATCACCCTTGGAGGAAACGACATACAGCGTTTGCCCGGCGACAACCGGCGCCGTTGTTGCGCCTCCGGGGACTTCGACCTGGTGAACCAGTGCTCCGTTAACCGGATTGAAGAAGCGCAGATACCCGTCATTGGACGCGATCACAATACGGCCTCCGGCCAAGATCGGACCGTAATGTGCAAAGATCGGCCCGCGACGGCCTCGCTTGTCCTTGACAAAGCTTGGCAGATCCTGCGCCCAGATGACCGAGCCATCGGCCGCGTTCAAGCGCACCAGCTGACTGCGGTCACTGATCAGGAAAATGCTGTTGCCCGCGGGCCAGACAGTGTCGACCGCGCCTTCATCGGCGGTCCAGCGGCGTTCACCGGTGGCGGCGTCAAAGGCTACGGTCCGGCCAGAATGGTTACCGATAAAGATTGTGTCTCCGACAACCATCGGACTGCCGGTCACGTCAACGATCTGCGCGGCAGCCCGCCCCCGCCGCCCGCCTGCGACCGACGCATTCCAGCGACGGATTCCGCCACGGCGGAAGGTGGCCGCAACATCGCCGGACCCAAATGCAAACACTGCCAGGTCCGAAGCGATCACCGGTGCCGGAGCCCCCAGGACGTTACCGACGCTGGGCGTGCCTTCGATTTGCCAGGCAATTTTGCCATCCTTGGCATTGATGGTCCAACCGGTTTCGTCACCCGCGACCAGGTACAACAGCCCGTCATTGACCATCGGCGCGCCGCTCCCGGTTGCTTCCAGTCGCTTCTGCCAGCGCACTGCACCCGTTTTTGCGTCCAGTGCGGTCAGTCGCCCAAACCCGGACGACACATAGAGAACACCGTCCGAATAGGCCATGCCCCCACCTGTGGCGTCCGCATCGCCGTCGCTTGGCGGAATCAGGTCGGTATCCCAGGCCAACTGGCCCTGCGGAGTAACCGCTGACACGGTCGCCCCCGCATCCAGCGTATAGATCAACCCACCCGCAACCACCGGTTCGGCGGTGATCCGTTGCTTGCGCGAGTCGCCCTGCCCGATGGAAGCGGACCAGATCCGCTGCGGCGTGGCACGCAAGGCCGCGTTCGTGGTGCGGTAAGCAGCCGTCCCCGGGCTTTGCGGCCAGCTGGCATTCGCCTTTTGAGCCGGCAGGCTAATGGGCTGAGAGCCGCTTTTTTCCACCGTTTCCAGATCAGACGCCGGACGGATGTCCTCACGTTCTCCGGGCAGGATCGCTTCGGGAGGTTCACAGGCGGTCAATGCGGTCAAAGCCAGTGCCGCAACCGGCCATCCCGCGCGGGAAATAATTCTTGTTACCATGGTGTTCCGAACTCGCCTGTCATAAAGTCTTTTGTCCCGCCTGGTCAGCCCTGTTGCGCCACCAATGGCTCGGGTTTGCCGCCCAAAGCGACTATCAGCTGGGCCGCACGCTGTTGCAGATCAATACCGACCTCGGCGTCCTGACGCAGCGCTTGCAAGCGGTCCAGTGCCGCATCGACATTGCCCTCGGACACGTCAATCAGGGCCAGTTGCTCTTCGGCCAGCAGACGCAAAGGCGCACCGGGCGCAGCCAGCGCCTCAAACTGTTGTCGACGGTCGGCAGCAGGCAAGGTGTCGCTTTGCAACAGCAGCGCCTTGAAGCTTGCGATCGCGCGATAAATCTCGGGCAGGTCCCCCTGCATAGCAACCGCGTTCAGGCTGTTGACCGCTTCGTCGCGCGATCCGGCCTCTACCTGCGACGCAGACAGCAGCATCTTCAATACTGCATCCCCGCCCGGCGACTGCGCCTCGATATCCCGCAACCCGGCTGCCCGAGCATCTGAATCGTTTTCCGACAGAGCTGCCAGAATCGAGTCACCCAGAGCCTGCGCCTGCGCCATGTCGCGGGACTTGCGGTATTCGTTGAATGCAGCCCCGCCAACAATCAGCACGACGACCGCCACGCCAACCCAGCCCCAGCGGCGCAGCAGCAGATACATCCGGTCACGGCGTACCTCTTCCGTGACCTCATCAATGAAACTGTCGGTGTCGCTCATTCCTGCCCCCTGGGCTGTGTGTCTTGCATAAGTGCGCCATGTCATACCCCGGCACCAACGCCAAGCCAAGGGTCCGATTTTGCGCATTTTCACCGCTTGGCTTCTCTCTTGCGAAAAAAACCAAACCGAACTATTCAGTTTAGTGTGGAAATTACACGGCCGACGCCCCATTTCATAGCGAGACAGGCCCGCTTTTGTTGGCACCGAATTCTAGGAGAAATACTGTATGCGTTTGATTTCTTTCATCAACGCCCTTCTGGTTATTGTTGCGCTTTATTATCTCGTTTTTGAGCGCGACTCTTTGTTCGCCTTCGCCGGGCGTGGGGACACTGAAGAAGCCGCGCAGACAGAAGCCGTTGAATCCGACGATACCGATATTGCTGCCGTTGGCGTCGTCGCCCTGCGATCGCAGGCGCGCGAAATTGACAGTGCGGTTCTGCTGCGTGGACAAACCAAGGCGAACCGGCAGGTCGAAGTTCTGTCTGAAACCACATCCACGGTCATCTCGGAACCCAAGCGCAAAGGTGCCTTTGTCGAGGCCGGGGATGTTCTGTGTGAACTCGACCCCGGCACGCGCCCGGCGCAACTGGCCGAAGCACTGGCTGGCAAACTGGAAGCTGAAAGCCGCATCCCCGAGGCTGAAGCCCGCTTGCAAGAGGCGCATGCCCGTGTGGCCGAGGCCGAAATCAACCTGACCGCGTCGCGCAAACTGGCGGAAACCGGGTTTGCTTCGGAAACCCGCCGGATTTCCAGCGAGGCTGCGATGAGCACTGCCAAAGCAGGTGTAAAATCCGCCGAAGCCGAGCTGGAGGCCACCCGGGCCGGAATCGAAGCAGCCGCAGCCGCCGTCGAAGCCGCGCAGCGAGAGGTTGGCCGCCTGACCATCAAGGCCCCGTTCAAGGGCCTGTTGGAAAGTGACACCGCCGAATTGGGCAGCCTGATGCAGCCGGGATCCCTTTGCGCAACTGTTATTCAGCTCGATCCGATCAAACTGGTCGGGTATGTTCCGGAAACCGAGGTCAACCGTGTCCAGGTGGGGTCCGAAGCGTCGGCAACACTGGTCACCGGTCGGCAGCTTGGCGGCCGCGTCACGTTCCTCAGCCGCTCGGCGGATGAGACAACACGCACCTTCGAAGTTGAAATCACGGTTCCGAACCCGGATCTGACCATTCGCGACGGTCAGACCGCGACCATCCGCATCGCAGCCGAGGGCACCAAGGCGCACCTGCTGCCTCAATCCGCACTGACCCTGAACAACGAAGGTCAACTGGGTGTCCGTACGGTCGGTACCGGCAATGTCGTCGATTTCATGCCCGTCCGCATTCTGCGTGACACGGCAGAGGGCGTGTGGATCGACGGCCTTCCCGAAACGACGGATATTATTGTTGTCGGTCAGGAATTCGTTACACGCGGAGTAACCGTTGCGCCGACCTATCGGGAAGCATCACAATGACCGGTATCGTCGCATGGGCCGCTGATCGGGCCCGAATGGTATTGGCGTTTATCGCCATCTCGCTGGTTATCGGTGGATTTGCCTATGTCTCGCTTCCGAAAGAAGGCGAGCCGGATATCGAAATCCCCGCCCTGTTCGTTTCAGTGCAGTTTCCCGGGATTTCCGCAGAGGATTCTGAAAACCTGCTGATCAAGCCGATGGAGACCGAACTGGCGGATCTCGACGGGCTCAAGGAAATGACCTCGACCGCGGCCGAAAACTATGCAGGGGTCGCGCTGGAATTTGACTTCGGTTGGGATAAAACCGCGATCATGGCCGATGTGCGTGACGCGATGAACACAGCTCAGGCGGACTTCCCCGAAGGCGCAGAGCAATACTCCCTGACTGAGATCAACTTTTCCGAATTCCCGATCGTCATCGTGAACCTGACCGGTCCCGTACCCGAACGCACGATGGCCCGTGTCGCCAAGGATCTGCAGGACGATCTTGAGGCTCTGGATTCCGTTCTCGAAGCCGGTATCGCAGGCAATCGCGACGAGATGCTCGAGGTCGTGATCGATCCGCTGCGGCTTGAGGCGTACAACGTGACGGCGGACGAGCTGATCAACGTGGTGCGCAACAACAACCAGTTGATCGCGGCCGGTGAGGTTGAAACCGCACAGGGCACCTTTTCGGTCAAGATACCGTCGTCGTTCAAAACCGCACAGGATGTTTACGGCCTGCCGATCAAGGTCAATGGTGACCGGGTCGTTACATTGGGTGAGCTGGCACAGATCAACTACACTTTCGAAGACCGCGAAGGGACAGCCCGTTTCAACGGTGAATCGACCGTTGCGCTGCAAGTGGTCAAACGCAAGGGATACAACCTGATCGACACCGTCGCGCAGGTGAAGGAGACCATCGCCCATGCAAAGACCAAGTGGCCGCCCGAGCTTCAGGCGGCGGTTGACCTGGGCACATCGAACGACCAGAGCCGCATCGTCGGCTCGATGGTCAGCCAGCTTGAAGGCTCGGTTCTGACCGCGATCGCGCTGGTGATGATCGTGGTTCTGGCCTCGCTGGGGACGCGGGCTGCCCTGTTGGTGGGTTTTGCGATCCCGACCTCGTTCCTGCTGTGTTTTGCGTTTCTCGCCGTCATGGGCGTCAGCATCTCGAACATCGTGATGTTCGGCCTCATCCTCGCTGTGGGGATGCTGGTGGACGGTGCCATCGTGGTTGTGGAATACGCCGACAAACGCATCAAGGAAGGCGTGGGCCCGATGCACGCCTATGTCGAGGCCGCCCAGCGCATGTTCTGGCCCATCGTGTCCTCGACCGCAACGACGCTGTGTGCGTTCCTGCCCATGTTGTTCTGGCCCGGTATTCCCGGCGAGTTCATGGGAATGCTGCCCGTCACGCTGATCTTCGTTCTGTCGGCCTCGTTGATCGTGGCGCTGATCTATCTGCCGGTCATGGGCGGTGTTTCCGGCCGGCTAAGCCGCATCTTCGACCGGTCTTCGGTCTGGTTGCGGGCCCGCACGCCATGGTGGGTGCGGGTGCTGATGGTGCCGCCGTCGCTGTACATGATCTTTCTGGGTGCAATGCAGGTCCTGAACCCCGACTACCTGCTGCCCGGTGGCGCGATCGCCGGGGCGCTGCTGTTCCTGTTCGGGGCTTTTGCCGGGTCCGTAACCCTGAGCGCGGCAAAAATTGAACGCGCCGAAGAGGACCATGTTCACACTGCGGACGAACACACATTGTTTGGCCACGTGGTCCGGTTCCTTGTCGGCAACCCGATCATGCCGATTGTATCACTGCTGGTGGTTTTCTCAGCGGTGTATTTCGTGGCCTTCCTCTGGTTTCCCCAGGAGTCCCGAGGCGTGGAATTCTTCGTGGAAAGCGAACCTGAACAGGCCACCGCATATGTAAGGGCCCGCGGGAACCTGTCCCTGGCGGAAAAAGACGCGATGGTTCTTCAGGCAGAAGAGATCATCGGATCTCATCCCGCGGTCATCAATGTCTTTGCCTTTGCGGGCGAAGGCGGTTTGAACCAGAACAACGGTGGTGCTCAGGCGCCGGCCGATACAGTGGGCCGGGTTCAGTTCGAAATCATCCCTTGGGAGGATCGCCCCAACATCTCGGAATCCGCCCTGTGGGGCCTGTTCGAGCGGCACTTCGTGGCGCCCGAATATGACGGCGACTTCGTGATTGATGAGCTGAATGCCCAACTTGCAACGATCCCCGGCATCATCGTCGAGATTTTGCCACTGGAGCAAGGCCCTGCTTCGGCCAAGCCTGTGCATCTGCGCATCAAGGGTGACGGGTGGGAAGACCTGACCTCGGCAGCGATCACCGCCCGCGAGGTTTTCGACACCACGCCGGGCCTGATCAAGACCGAAGATACCCTGCCCCTGCCCGGTATCGACTGGCAGATTGACGTGGATGTCGCCAAGGCCGGTCGGTTCGGAGCCGACGTGGCCACGGTTGGCGCCATGGTCCAGTTGGTCACGCGCGGCATCCTCCTGGGCGAAATGCGCCCGGACAGCAATGATGAAGAGATCGAAATTCGCGTTCGTCTGCCGGAAGAAGACCGCGTTTTGTCGACGCTGGATGCGCTCAAGGTCCGTACCCCGGACGGTTTGGTGCCCTTGTCGAATTTCGTGACACGTAAACCCGTGGCCAAGCTGGCCGAGATCAACCGCGTCGATCAACAGCGGTACTATGACGTCAAAGCGGATGTCGAACCGGGGCTGAGCAAGGTCGTGACCGAAGGCCCCGATGGAAAACAGGTGCGGCTGGCTGTCGTGCGTGAAGTGGCGGAAGGTTACACACCTACTGGCACGGTGCTGAACGCGGCGGGCGGAAAATCATACGAACTGGTTCAACTGACCGGTGCAGAAAGCGTCGATCAGTTGCGCGGTGTGATTGAAGACGGGGATGCGCAGTTTGCGCTGATCAACCCGAACGAGCGTATTGCGGTGCTGACGGAATGGCTGGAAACCGGCCCGTTCGCCAACGCGATCAGCTGGGAATGGACTGGTGATCAGGAAGAGCAGGAAGAATCCGGTGCCTTCCTGGTGAACGCGTTCATGGGCGCCCTGGGGCTGATGTTCGTGATCCTGCTGGCGCAGTTCAACTCGTTCTACAATTCGGTTCTGGTTCTGCTGGCGGTGGTTCTGTCCACCACCGGGGTTCTGATCGGCATGATCGTGATGGAACAGCCCTTCTCGATCATCATGACCGGGACCGGCATCGTGGCGCTGGCGGGTATCGTGGTGAACAACAATATCGTTCTGATCGACACCTATCAGGAATACAGCAGCTATATGCCGAGGATCGAGGCGATCATCCGCACCGCGGAATCGCGTATCCGTCCGGTTCTGCTGACCACACTGACAACGATGGCCGGTCTGACGCCGATGATGTTCGGCTTGTCGCTGGATTTCATCAACGGCGGCTATTCCATCGACAGCCCCACCGCCCTGTGGTGGAAGCAGTTGGCCACGGCTGTGGTCTTTGGTCTGGGCATCGCAACTGTCCTGACGCTGATCGTCACCCCGTCGCTTCTGGCACTGCGGGTCTGGGTGACGACCTATGCGATTTGGCTCAGCCGCGTTCTGGCCCGTGTGACTGCCGGTCGCTCCAGCCAGATCGCGCAGGACATGGCGATTGGGCGCTCTGCCCGCAAGGTGCAGGCCACCGAAATCGTGTGGGAAGACGATATGCGTTCCGAAGAACCGGAACAGGACAGTCGATCAGATCAGTCTGACCGCCCCTCTGGCCCGCCGCTGAAAGCTGCTGAATAAACGAAAAGGACCGGTTTTCCCGGTCCTTTTTTCATTTGACCATCATCACAACCGGGACCACGTTTGATGCGCGCAAATCTCGTGTTCGCATCCTTTGACCAGCAGCTTGCCCCCCTGCAACGTCATCTGTGGCACGGCATCCACGTCGATCAACGGGACCCAGAACTCGCCCCCGCCATATTTTCCATCGCCTTCACCGGCCACGTCCCAGAACAGTTTCTTGCCAATATTCGGCGTCTGGACTTCCTTGCCGGACGCGTCATAGGCCGAAAGGATCCGACCGCAGAACTTGTCCCCACACGCCGTAATTTTGATATGCGAAATCAGGTTCTTGCGGTCAGGTTCAGTTTTCCAGACACCCACGATGGGATCGGCCGCCACAACGACCGGCAGACAAATCGCGATCACTATGGACGACAGTCTTGATTTCAGTCGGTTCATCATGGCAGGCACCCTTCTGGTTTGTTGCATCCTACCATGTTTCGCATCATGTTTGGGTCCTCAGGCTGCTTCGCCGTCAGATTGCTGCCGGTTCCACAGTTGCGCATACCGCCCCGACCGCGCCAGCAACTCGTCATGCGTGCCCTGTTCGATGATCTCGCCAGCTTCCAGAACCACGATCCGGTCGGCTTCGGCAATGGTGCTGAGGCGATGGGCGATGGTGATAACCGTACGCCCCTCTCCTGCGCGCGCCAGCGCATCCTTGATGTCCTGCTCGGTATCGGTGTCCAGGGCCGAGGTCGCCTCGTCCAGCAACAGGATCGGCGGGTTCTTGAGCAAGGTCCGCGCGATGCCCACACGTTGTTTCTCACCGCCGGAGAGTTTGAGCCCCCGTTCACCCACCATAGTGTCATAGCCGTCGGGCAGCGAGGTGATGAAGTCGTGGATCTGTGCGGCTCGGGCTGCGTCCTCGACCTCTTCCGGGGTGGCTCCATCGCGGCCATAGGCAATGTTGTACCGGATGCTGTCGTTGAACAATACCGTGTCCTGAGGCACGACTCCGATGGCCGCGTGCAAGCTGGTCTGTGTCACATCCCGCACATCCTGCCCGTCGATCTTCAACGCCCCTTTGGTCACATCGTAGAACCGGAACAGCAGCCGCCCGATGGTGGACTTGCCCGACCCTGTTGCCCCCACGATGGCCACGGTCTGCCCCGCCGGGACGGTCAATGAAACACCCTTGAGGATCTCCCTCTCCGGATCGTAGCCGAAATGCACATCGTCCAGAGTGACTTCGCCGCCATCTACCTTCAGGTTGGGCGCACAGGGCTTGTCGGTAACTTCGGCAGGCTGTTCGAGCAGATCGAACATCTGCCCCATATCGACCAACGATTGCCGGATTTCCCGATAGACCGTCCCCAGAAAATTCAGCGGTACGGTGATCTGGATCATGTAGGCGTTGACCATGACAAAATCGCCTACGGTCAGGTTTCCGCTCTGAACCCCGATTGCAGCCAGAACCATCACTCCGATCAGACCACAGGTGATCAGGAATGACTGGCCAAAGTTTAGAAATGCCAGCGAATATGCCGTTTTCAACGCCGCCCCGGCATAGGCTTTCATCGACACGTCATACCGTTCAGCTTCGCGCTCTTCGGCATTGAAATACTTGACGGTTTCGAAATTCAGCAGGCTGTCGATGGCGCGCTGATTGGCTTCGGTGTCCTGATCGTTCATCTCGCGCCGCAGCTTCACTCGCCATTCGGTCACGGCAAAGGTGAACCAGATATACAGACCGATTGTGACAGCGACGACCACCAGATACCAGACATCGAACAGCCACATCAGGATGATCGCCACCAGCAGCAGCTCCAGGATCAGCGGTCCGATCGAGAACAGCAGAAAGCGCAACAGGAACTCGACGCCTTTGACGCCCCGTTCGATGATGCGGCTCAGACCTCCGGTACGGCGGGACACATGGTAACGCATCGAGAGGTTGTGAATATGCCGAAAGGTCTCGAGCGCCAGCGCCCGCAGGGCCCTTTGCCCCACGGGCGCAAAGGCCGCGTCCCGCAGTTGTTGAAAACCCACGGTCAACATCCGCGCCACGCCATAGGCAACCGTCAGCCCGACTGCGCCCAGCGCCACCGGTGGCACGCCCTCACCTGCCAGCGCGTCAACCGCTCCCTTGTAAAGGATCGGCGTGTAGACCGCGATCAGCTTGGCCAGCACCAGCATGACCATGGCAATCACCACGCGGCGCTTTACCCATGGCTCATCCTGCGGCCAAAGATAGGGGGTCACTTTGCGGATCGTGCGCCAGCCCGAGCTTCGCTCGTCGCGCGGCACCATATCGTCCGAGGTCATAGCAGATGTTCGTCTCATCACGTACCTTAACTGCGGTCAGAGATTGACCCCGGCCCTTTTGGGCCAGAGTCGATTATTGTTCAGGTATTGTGAAGACCTGCCCCGGATAGATCAGATCCGGATCGCGGATCAGGTCGCGATTGGCCTCGAACAGCCTTACATACAGGATCCCGTCGCCAAACCGGTCGCGCGAGATGGCCCACAGCGTGTCGCCCCGTTGAACAGTAACCGAACGAATTGCTGGTGCTTCCCCCTGCGCATTGGCCTGGCTGGCCGCCACGGCGGCATCCAACACTTCAACCGGTTCCCGCTTGAACGGCGTTTCAACCCGGCTGAGCACCGTCCCGTCCGTATTCACCGCATCCACGCGCAGGGTGTAGACACCTGGATCAATCCCCTCAAGATCGCTGCGCCAGGATCCATCCTCTTGCGGGTCGAGATCGGCGATCAGACGATTGTTCAGGTACAGTCGAACGGCTGCGCCGTCCTGCACACGTCCAGTCAACTGAACATTGCCGGTCTCAGAATATCCGATGGTATCCAGTGCGATCTGTTCGGGGGGCGTATCCCGCACGACAGGCGGCTGCACCAGTTCAACGCCTTCTTCGCCGGACCGCAGCACGGCAATCTGCTGATCCGGTTCGGGTGCCTCTGCCGGCAAATCGGCGGTTTGCGTTTCCTCGGCTTCAGGCACCGTGGTTTCGGTTCCGGTCACGTCAGTTTCCGCCGCTTGGACTTCGGTCGCCGTTTCGGGCTCAATGTCTGCATCGGCCGTCGCGATGGTGGCGTCTTCGGCATCGACCGGCCTGTCCGGATCGGATGCCGGCGATTCTTCAGATACAGGTGCTTCTTCGACCGGCTTTGGCAAAGCCGCAATCAGATAATCGTCGGACCGTGCGATCCGTTCGCCATCCTTGCTTTGCAGGACCAACCCCTGAGCCGCGTCGCTGAACGGGATCGAAACGAATTCGGCAAACTGGCCGCTGCCGTCCACGGTAAATGTGTGCAGGGGTTCTCCGTTCAGCAGCACCTCGATCCGGCTGCCGGGCTCGGCATCGCCGGACAACAACGTCGTGCCATCTGGTTGAACAAAAATCTGATCCAGCGCCGGAGGAGCCGCTGGCGCAGGCGCGGAATCTTCCGGCTCAGCAGCGGCAGTATCCGCGTCAGAGGCTTCGGCCGCTTCACGTGTGTCCTCGGCAGGCTCGGTCGTGGGCCCTTCATCCGCAGGAACTGCCTGTTCAGCCGTTTCCGGTTCCGAGACCTGCGTCTCCTGCTTTTCAGGTTCCGGGGCTACGGCGGATGCGGTTTCCTGCGGGGCGCTCGGCTCGGGCGCTTTGGTGAAGACGCCAGACAAATACAATCCACCCGCGCCCAATATCGCAACAAGACCCGCAATCACCCCCCAGATGAAATTGCCCGAGCTTCCGTTTCCCGATTTGGCGTCCATTATTTTCCTTTCATTCCGCCGGGCAAAAGCTTTGCGTTGAAAAGCTTTCCGACGGACAGTTGAGCCAATCTATCAATCCCGCTATCACGGGTCAAAACCCCTGACACAACCCCGGAGCCCCCCTTTGATGTCTCAGAAATCAATCTGTGTGTACTGCGGGTCACGCAATGGAGCCGAGAAGGCTTATTCTGAAACTGCACGGCAGTTTGGCAGCCTGCTGGCGCAGGAAGGCTGGCGGCTGGTCTACGGAGCCGGAGATGTCGGTTTGATGGGTGAAGTGGCCCGTGCCGCACAGAATGCCGGTGGTGAAACTTTCGGCGTCATTCCGGTGCATCTGGTCAAGCGTGAGGTCGGGAAGACGGATCTGACCCATTTCGTGATCACCGAGACAATGCACGAGCGCAAGAAGGTCATGATCATGAACGCCGACGCCGTCGTTGTTCTGCCCGGCGGTCCGGGGTCGCTGGACGAGTTGTTCGAGGCGCTGACCTGGCGCCAGCTTGGGCTGCATGACAAACCCATCGTCGTGGTCAATGTGAATGGCTATTGGGACGCGTTGCACACATTGTTGGACCAGGTGATCGGGCAAGGCTTTGCCGACACGTCTCTGGCGGATTTCATCACCTGGGTAGAAGACGCCGATACAGCCATGAGCGCCTTGCGAGACAAACTGACCTGAGGATGGAAAGCCGTGCGGGCGGTTGAGCCGCCCGCCGTATTGATCAGGCCAGTCTGGCCTTGGGTTGCAGACTGTGGCGTACCACCTGCTCGACCTTGTGCAAAGGATGATTGGTCAGGGTCTTGTTGACCTCGGCCACGACCTTTCCCAGCACCTCGCTGTGCAAACGACGCCGCAACAGACCCAGAACCTGTGGGCTTGCCACAAGAACCAGCCGGTCATAGGCCCCTTTCAGCCCCTTCCGATTCAACAGATTCGCCAGATCCTGCACGAACAGAGATTTTGCGTGTGCCTTCCACGTGGGTTCTTCAACTGCCGATTTCTGTTTCGGTCCGCCGTCGTTGCGACGACCTGCGCGGTCAGTCGGTTTCCCGGTCGGGCCGTCTTGTTCTTCAACAGCGACGACGACAAGGTTGGGATCGTCGGCATCGGTGATATTCTCCATCACCAGCGCTTTCTCTCCATCTGCAACAATAACCCAAGTTCCCTGTGTAAGTGCGACCATTGCGATCTCCTGTTAAGGTTGTTTTCTGGGTATCCCTCGACCTGCCGGACATGCGGGGTCGTTCACGCACCAGCAGTGCGCAGCCCGATCATTGTTTGAATTGACAAGCAGTTCTCTCCCTCTGCCTTACAGAGATGTGCATTGGAAAGCAGCAAACAAGATACCGTCATGCAGAAAGCGCACGTATCGGCGGGTTTTCACCGGTCGGTCATCAACCCTTTAGGCGGACATCTCGACAACGGTGATTTCGGGCGTCACGCCCAGTCGAACCGGCAGAATTGAACATCCGATACCGCCCGACACCACCAGATCGCGCCCATCTTCGCGTACATGGCCATAGGCATAGCGATTGCCGAATTTCGACGGCACGACGGGCGACCAGCCGAACAGGCGCACCTGGCCACCATGTGTGTGCCCCGAAAGGGTCAAGGCCACCCGCTCGGGCACAGTGGGAAAAACATCGGGCTCATGCGCCATCATCACAACCGGAGCGTCATCGGTGATCTGCGCCAGAGTACCCGCCAGATCGTCCAATCCCTGTGGTTTGCCTTTGCGCCAGATCGCCAGCTGATCCTCAAGCCCGGCCAGCCAGATGCCCGGGGCCTCGAGTTTGATGGCAGCATTGGACAACACCGAAATGCCATTCTGTTCCAGGATCTTGGCATAGCGATTGGGCCCGGATCCGCGCCGCTGTGCCGTCCTGTCATCCCACCAGTCGTGATTGCCCAGCACGGCAAAGACACCATTCTTTGCCTCAAGCCCGGCAAGCACGGGTGCCAGGTCCTGCATCTTGACCGTGTCCGACACACCTTTGTGGCTTGCAAAGAAATCACCCAGCAGAAGGATCACGTCCGGAGCCAGCGCATTGGTTCGGCGGACCACCTGCTTTACGCGGTTCAGGCCGACATAAGGTTCGCCGACATGCAAATCGGACAGTACGGCGATTCTGAGCGGCGGCGCTGTCCAGTCGTCCCGCTGAATGCGCCATTTGCGCACGCGCAAACGAACCGCGGGTTCAATGACGAACCCGTAGGCGGCCGTGACAAGGCCTGCCAGCGTCACCGCCAGCAGGCCCTTTATGAACCGACGTCGGTTCAATACGTTACATCCGTGATGCGACGTTTTCCCAGTTCACCAGATTGTCGAGGAAGTTCGACAGGTAAGCCGGGCGCTTGTTGCGGAAATCGATGTAATAGCTGTGCTCCCAAACATCGCAACCCAGCAGCGCGGTCTGACCAAAACAAAGCGGGTTAACACCGTTCTCAGTTTTGGTTACGGCCAGCGAGCCATCTGCATTCTTGACCAGCCACGCCCAGCCCGAACCGAACTGACCGGCACCGGCAGCGCTGAATTGCGATTTGAATTCGTCAACCGAACCAAAGCTTTCTGTCAGAGCCTTTTCCAGCTCGCCCGGCATCTTGGACTCGCCCGGCCCCATCATCTCCCAGAACTGGTTGTGGTTCCACAACTGGCTGATGTTGTTGAAGATGCCGTTTTGTGCCACGGCGTTTGCGTCGTAAGTGCCAACGATGATCTCTTCCAGCGACTTGCCGTCCCACTCGGTGCCGGCGATCAGCTTGTTGCCGTTGTCGACATAGGCCTTGTGGTGCAGGTCGTGGTGATATTCCAACGTTTCCGCGGACATACCCTTGGCTGCCAGCGCGTCATGTGCATAAGGAAGATCAGGAAGTTCAAAAGCCATGTCGGCCCCCTGTTTAAATGTAAGTTGCGGTTCCCAAGGTTAAATGCTTTGGCAACCGCCGCAGGTCAAGGGCCGAGACAAGAAAACCCGGAGGCAGGCGATGCTGACACAGGTGCGCAAGATGTTCTACCGCGCCCGCGGATATTATGCGGGCAACCTGAACGGCGAGCCCTTTCGTCTGGACCCGTATCATTCGAAGTTCTGGCGCAAGGCCACTTCGGGCGCGTGGGAACCTGAAACATTTGCAGTTCTTGACCGGTTCCTGTCCCCGCAAAGCGACTATCTGGATATCGGGGCGTGGATTGGCCCGACGGTCCTGTACGGCGCACGCAAGGCGCGGCATGTCTGGTGTTTTGAGCCTGACCCGACCGCGTTCCGGCACCTGGCATGGAACCTTGATCTGAACGGCATTCAGAACGTCTCGGCCTTCGGGGTCGCCCTGTCAGATCGGTTTGCCGTGGCTCGCATGGCCTCTGTACGCGGTGAACCCGGGGATTCCACCAGTTCCCTTCTGCACGACGGGGCGCATGGGTCTGATGCTTTGACGATCGCCTGGGACCAGTTCGAAGCGGCGAACGATTTGTCGCGGGTGTCGCTGGTCAAGATGGACATCGAAGGGGCGGAATTCATTGTCGCACCCACTTTGTCCGCGTGGCTGAAGGAACACCGCCCCGCCCTTCTTCTGTCTCTTCACGCACCTCTGCTGCCGGAAAACGAGAGGCACGAACGTGTCAGCGCTTTGATGGATGAGCTGGGGTTTTATTCGGGGCTGTCGGACGACAAAGCGCACCCCCTGAAGGTTTCGGACTTGCTGACCAAAGACGGTCTGAGCCGTTTTCACACCGTTCTCTTGCAAGGGTAGAACGTCAGCCGGTTTTTTCTTCGCTTACGCGAAGTCCTGCTTGCATCTCTGAGATGTATCGCTTTGAGTGCCTACATCAGAAATCACAGCTAACCGGATAAAATGAAAAGACTTTTCCTGATTGTCGCCGCCGCGGTGCTTGCACAAACCGCTGCCGCCGAAACAGTTACCTATCATTGCAAAATGACAAAACAGGACGCCCATGGCTGGATCGCGCCAGAGTATGCTTTCCAGATTGACCCCGCCGCAACTTCGGCGATGGCCGCCACGTCGTACCAGGATTGGGCCAAGGCAAAATTCAAAAACCGCGGCGCCAAGGGGTATCGTATTATCTGGAACCTCGATCAAAAAATGGCTGCCGGCGGCAATGTCCGTGTTCGATATCAAGCGAACCTGAAACCATCCGACAACACAGTCGCCGTCCGCATGGCATTTGTTCAGGGAAACTTCGCGAACAAGCCTTTTGGGGTCGGGACCTGTTCGACAGTCAAGTAAGAAAAAGCCCCGGTGGAACCGGGGCTTTTTTTGTTCAGTAGACCCCGACCTCACTGCCGGGCTGTGCTGCCACCTTGAGCAGTTTGAACACATAATCCGCTGCCGAACGGAAGCAGACCACGCGGAAGGTCTGTTCATCATCCATCCAGAAAGCACCAGCCACCTGCGCCAGACGCGTGCGGCGGATCTGGCCAGGCTGGAAAGCATCCGCCGACAGATCGACAGGTGCGACCTTGCCCAGAACTTCGCGGGCGCTGGCACCAGAGACGCTGAAGACGGCGCGGGCATCCGAGACGTTGACCGCCAAAGCGTGGGTGCCACTCAGGGCACCGACCATGTCGGCCAGTTTGGCTTCGACCTCGGCATAAGGCACCAGAACCAGCAACTCGTCGGTCGACATCCAAGCCACGCCGGTGTCGCCGGTCACAAGCGCCTCGCGCTGACCCGGCACTTTCTGGCCGGTCGCATCCTTGACGGCCTTGGCCAGCACCTTGTCGGACAGGTCGCCGCGCAGGGTGATCATGCCTTGCAGGCCGCATTCCTTGACCTTGGCGATGCCGTCATAGCTTGCGTGGTTCAATGCGCTGATGGGTTCAGACATTCTGCTTCTCCCCGTCCTTGTCAAAAAAGATCGGGTCCACGATCTTGGCTTTGTAGGTTTTGCCGTCGGTGCCCGGGAACTCGACGATCTCGCCCATGCGGTCGGGGCCGTGTTTGATCAGCCCCATGGCGATGCCTTTGCCCAGATTGGCCGAGTAATATGTCGACGTCACACGGCCGATCATGTTGCGCTGACCGTTGGCATTGACGCCCTCGCCCACCGCATAAGCACCATCCGGCAGAACCGATCCATCCACAGTCTCGAGACCGACCAGTTTCCAGCGCGCGGGATCCGCCATGTGGCTGCGGGAATGGGCGCGTTTGCCCAGATAATCCTCTTTCTTCTTGGACAGCGCCCAGTGCAGCCCCAGATCCTGCGGGATCACGGTGCCGTCGGTCTCGTCCCCGATCATGATAAAGCCCTTCTCGGCCCGCAGGATGTGCAGGCATTCGGTTCCGTACGGCATGACGCCAAACTCTTTGCCTGCCTCCATCAAGGCATCCCAGAACGCCTGACCCTGGCTGGCGGGAACGGCGATTTCATAAGACAGCTCGCCCGAGAACGAAATGCGGTAGGCCCGGCAATCGAAGCCTCCGATCTTGCCATCGCGCCATTCCATGAAGGGCAGCGCCTCTTTGCTGACATCCATGCCGCCCAGCTTATCAAGCACCTTGCGGGCGTTGGGGCCGACCACGGCGACCTGCGCGTATTGCTCGGTCACGTTGGCGACATAGACTTTCCAGTCCCACCATTCGGTCTGAAGCCATTCTTCCATGTGACCATGGATACGCTCGGCCCCGCCGGTGGTGGTGTGGCACAGCCATGTGTCCTCGTCGATGCGGGCGACAACGCCGTCGTCGATCAGAAAGCCGTTTTCAGAACACATCAGGCCATAGCGACACTTGCCGACCTTCAGCGTCGACATCATGTTGGTGTACATCATGTCGAGGAACTTGCCGGCATCCGGGCCTTTGACGATCAGTTTGCCCAGCGTCGAGGCATCCAGCAGGCCGAGGTTCTCGCGGGTGTTCTTGACCTCGCGATTGACCGCGTCGTGCACGGATTCACCGGGGCGGACATAGGCATAGGCCCGGCGCCAGTGACCGACCGGCTCCCAATCGGCGCCGTTCCTGTCGTGCCAGTTGTGCATCGGTGTCTGACGGATCGGTTGGAATACATCGCCGCGTGCCTCACCGCCGATCGCGCCCATCGAGATGGGCGTATAAGGCGGGCGGAAGGTGGTTGTGCCAACCTTGGGGATTTCGGATTCCAGTGCATCAGCAAGGATCGCCAATCCGTTGATATTGCTCAATTTACCCTGATCGGTCGCCATGCCCAGAGTGGTGTAGCGCTTGGTGTGTTCGACGCTTTCATACCCTTCGCGCGCGGCCAGCTGGACATCAGAAACCTTGACGTCGTTCTGGAAATCCAGCCACGATTTCATGCGCAATTGAACTTCGGCATTTGCCGGCATGAGCCAGACCGCTTCCATCGGCGCCTCGATGGTTGTCTCACCTGCGGGCGCCTTGGTGTTCTTGGGCTTGAAGCCAGCCGCCTTGGCAGCCGCCTTGCCGGCGGCATGGGCGTCTGTCAGTACATCTTGCAACGCCAGAGGACCGTTGGACGCGCCAGCAGCAACAACGAACCCCTTGCCGTCGGCCCCCAGCGGCGGACGCTCGGGATCCGGCCGGAAATGCGCGTTCGCGTCGTCCCAGATCAGCTTGCCTCCGCAATGGGACCACATGTGCACGACCGGAGACCAGCCGCCAGACATGGCGACCGCATCCGCCTCGACCTCTTCACGCGCGCCGCCGACACCTTCCTGATTGCAGATGGCAACCTTTTTGACGCGCTTGCCGCCTTTGACCTTGGCAATGGCCTTGCCCGGGTCGACGCGGATACCCAACTGGCGGGCTTCTTCCGCCAGAGGTCCAGCCGTTGCCCGTGCGTCAACAATACGCAAAACATCCACACCGGCCTGTTTCAGGATGATCGCGGTGCGGTAAGCGTCGTCATTGTTGGTGGCGACGATGACACGATCCCCCGGCGTCACCCCCCAGTTCACGACATAATCGCGCATGGCCGAAGCCAGCATCACACCCGGAACATCGTTGCCAGCAAAGGACAATGGTCTTTCAATTGCACCCGTTGCCGTTACAATTTGCTTGGCACGAATGCGCCACAAGCGATGGCGCGGGCCTTGCACGCCCGGCGTGTGGTCGGTCAGACGTTCGTATCCCAACACATAACCATGGTCATAAACACCCGCTCCCATGCAGCGCTTGCGCATGATGACGTTGTCCATTGTTTCGAGTTCGGAAACCAATTGCTCCACGAACTTATCCACAGGCTCACCATTGACGGTGCCGCCGTCAACCGGAGCGCGACCGCCCCAATGCGCGGTCTGCTCGATCAGCAGAACCTTGGCACCGGATTGTGCCGCCGCCTTGGCCGCCTGCAAACCAGCCACACCACCGCCGATCACCAGAACATCGGTAAAGGCGTAGAAGTGCTCATAAGTGTCGGCATCCCGGTTGTCCTTGTCGGGCGCCTTACCCAATCCCGCCGACTGCCGGATGAAAGGTTCGTAGACGTGTTTCCAGAAGGGTTTGGGGTGGATGAACGTCTTGTAGTAGAAGCCGGCCGGAAGGAACCGGGCAAAGGCCGTGTTGACCGCGCCGATATCATGTTCAAGGCTTGGCCAATGGTTCTGTGAGATTGCGGTCAAGCCGTTGAACACCTCGGTCGTGGTGGCGCGCTGGTTCGGTTCGAACCGGTTGCCCTGTCCCAGACCGACAAGCGCGTTCGGCTCTTCCGCGCCGCTGGCGACAACGCCGCGGGGTCGGTGGTATTTGAACGACCGGCCAACCATCATCTGGTCATTGGCCAGCAGGGCCGAGGCAAGCGTATCCCCCTCATATGCCTGCATCGAGGTTCCGTTGAAGGTGAATGATACCTTTTTCGACCGGTCAATCAGCCGGCCTTGTTTTGCGAGACGGGTGCTCATGTCGCTGACCTTTCGCATGTGGAGGCGTCAAAGCCTCCGGCGGGAGTATTTTTGAAAAGATGAAGCATCAGGAGAACTCTCTCCACGTCCAGCCGGGCCGTTTGGCAGTGATGGCATCCTTGATGTCCTGCGGCGGCTCGGTGACCTGCGCGGAATAGGTGCCGAACACTTCGAGTGTCTGCGTGCAGCGCGCGGCGTGGAACCACTTGCCGCAGCCATTGGCGTGGCGCCAGCGTTCAAAATGAACACCTTTCGGGTTTTCACGCATGAACAGATAGTCGTGGAATTCGTCATCGGACGAGCCCGGGCCGAAACGCTTCAGATGCGCTTCGCCGCCGGCAGCCAGTTCGGTTTCTTCGGCGTCTACGCCGCAATAGGGGCAATTCAGGATTAGCATGTTGTCATCCTTTTGGCGGTCGGTCGGCGCGGGGGCCGACCTGAATTCTGTTTTCTGGCACCTTCGGGAATCCCCCTAGTGCGCCACCCCGGCGGCGACGCTTTCGTCGATGAAGCGGCCTTCTTTGAAGCGGTCCATCGAGAAGGCTTCGGTCAGCGGTGAATGACCCGTCGCCATCAACTGTGCCATCCCCCAGCCTGAACCCGGAATCGCCTTGAAGCCACCGGTACCCCAGCCGCCATTGATAAAGCAGCCCTGTAGCGGTGTTTTCGACAGGATGGGCGAGCGGTCACCTGTCATGTCCACGATCCCACCCCACTGGCGCAGCATCTTCAGACGCGAGATCATCGGGAAGGTTTCGACCAGCGCCCGCACGGTTTCCTCGATATGATGGAACGACCCGCGCTGCGTGAAGTTGTTGAACCCGTCGGTGCCGCCACCGATCACCATTTCGCCCTTGTCGGATTGTGACATATAGCCGTGCACGGTGTTGGCCATCACCACCACATCCATGCAGGGTTTGATCGGCTCGGATACCAGCGCCTGCAAGGCAACGGCCTCCAGCGGCAGGCGGAAGCCCGCCATTTCGGCCAACTGACCCGAATGGCCCGCAACGACGATACCCAGCTTGTCACAATCGATGGCACCCTTGGTGGTGTCGACCCCGACGACGCGACCGTTATCCGAACGTATACCGGTGACTTCGCATTGCTGGATGATGTCCATACCCATCGCCGAACAGGCACGCGCATAACCCCACGCCACCGCGTCGTGGCGCGCCGTGCCCCCGCGTTCCTGCCAAAGGCCGCCCAGAACCGGATACCGGGGGCCGTCCAGGTTGATGATAGGCACCAGTTGTTTGACGCGTTCGGGACCGATCCATTCCGTCTTTACACCTTGCAGCGCATTGGCATGGGCCGTGCGCTGGTAGCCGCGGATCTCGTGCTGGGTCTGTGCCAGCATGATGACACCGCGCGGGCTGAACATGATGTTGTAGTTCAGCTCCTGGCTCAGGTCCTCGTAAAGGCTGCGCGCTTTCTCGTAGATCGCGGCAGACGGGTCTTGCAGATAGTTCGAACGGATGATCGTCGTGTTGCGGCCGGTATTGCCGCCGCCCAGCCAGCCTTTTTCGATAACCGCGACATTCTGGATGCCATAGTTCTTGCCAAGGTAATACGCGGTCGCCAGACCATGACCGCCAGCACCAACGATGATGACATCATAACGCTTCTTGGGTTCGGGTGAGCGCCAGGCGCGCTCCCATCCGGTGTGATAGCGCAGAGCTTCCCGCGCCACAGCAAAGGCTGAATAGTGTTTCATGTGCGAATCCATCCGGTTCGGTGATTGGGCGCAGATATGCCGTGTGAGTGCATTTTAGCCCTGCCGTGCAACGCCGCAATATAGCACTATTGCGACATGTCGCTCATTCGCGGCCATTTGTCCCTTTTGTCGGACGCCTCACAGGTCTAAGTCAGGGCAGCATCCTCGGAGGGACCATGACGTTCTGGGTTCTGATTTTTCTTGTCGCGCTGCTGATCGCAGCTTTTCTCAGCTTTACCCTGCTGCGCAAACGCCGTGGGGATGAACCCGCGGCCGCATACGATCTGCGGGTTTATCGCGAACAGTTGGCCGGTGTGGACCGGGATCTGGCGCGCGGCGTCATTGGCGAGGCCGACGCGGAACGGGTGCGCACGGAAATTTCCCGTCGCATTCTGGCCGCAGATGACCAGATGAAGAAAGAGGGCGCCGGCGCCGGGCCTTCTCGTACCGTTTCAGCGTTGTCGATCCTGGCCATCTCGCTGCTTCTGATCGGTGGCGCATTGGCGATGTATCATCGCACCGGGGCCGTCGGATTGCCCGATATGCCGCTGACCGCACGGTTGGAACTGGCCAAGGAAGTGCGCGCCAACCGGCCATCCCAAAGCGCCGCGGAAGAGCTGGCGACCCCGCCCCAACCTGCGCAGCTGGACGAAAGCTATGCGAACCTGCTGAAGCAGTTGCGTGAAACGGTTGCGAACCGGCCGGATGATTTGCAAGGCCAGATGTTGCTGGCGCAGCACGAGACGAATGCGGGCAACTTCAAGGACGGGTACACCGCACAGCAAAAGGTGATTGAGCTGTCCGGCGACAGTGCCACGGCTGATACCTATGCGGACCTGGCAGAAATGATGATTCTGGCCGCAGGTGGATATGTCTCACCCGAAGCGGAACAGGCGCTGATCGAAGCGCTGAACCGTGACCCCCGTCACGGCCCGGCGCGCTATTATTGGGGGCAGATGCTGGCCCAGATCGGGCGGCCGGACCTTGCCTATCGCATGTGGGTCGAAACGTTGCGGGAATCCCCGGCAGGTGCGCCCTGGGCCGAAGCAATTCGGGCTCAGATCGACGAACTGGCCTTTCGGGCCGGTGTATTCAATGCACCGGATCTGAGCACGGCACCCGGCCCCAGCCAGGAAGACATGGCCGCCGCCGCAGAGCTGAGCCCCGAAGAACGGCAGCAGATGATTCAGGGCATGGTGGACCAGTTGTCTGACCGTCTGGCGACAGAAGGCGGGTCCCCCGAGGAATGGGCCCGCCTGATCGCCGCCTTGGGCGTTCTGGGCCAGGGCCAGCGTGCCATCGATATTCGCGATGAGGCCATGGAAGTGTTTGCCGGCAACTCAGAGGCGTTGCAGATCATCGATGCGGCGGCCCTTCAGGCCGGGATCGCTCAATGATCCATGACGCTATCGAAGATTTTGCAGCAGCGCTGCAACCTATGAGTGCCCTGATGGGACTGGACCTAGGGGAAAAGACAATCGGAGTCGCGGTGTCCGACCGGATGCGCGGCGTCGCCAGCCCGCTGGAAACGGTGCGGCGCAAGAAATTCACGCTCGATTCCGCGCGCCTGATCGAAATTGTAACCGATCGCGAGATCGGGGGCATCTTGCTGGGCCTGCCAAAGAACATGGATGGCAGCGAAGGGCCAAGATGCCAGTCAACGCGGGCATTTGCGCGCAATTTGTCCCGCCTGACCGATTTGCCCATCGGATTTTGGGACGAACGGCTCAGCACGGTTGCGGCAGAAAAAGCACTGCTTGAGGCGGATACGACACGAAAACGTCGCGGACAGGTTATTGATCACGTTGCGGCCAGCTATATCTTGCAAGGGGCGCTGGACAGGCTGCGCTTTTTGCAACGGGTCGGAGACCAGTGATGACGAATATGGTTTGGAAAAGGAATGAGGTCGAAAGCCCTTGTGTCCAGATCTGTGTCGTTCACCCGACTGAACGTATCTGTACCGGCTGCTATCGCACGATTGATGAAATCACCCGCTGGTCCAAGATGGACGGCCGCGAACGCGCCGAAATCATGGAAAACCTGCCAACCAGAAAGCCGCGCCTTAGCAAACGTCGTGGCGGGCGTGCAGCGCGGCTGAACGGTTCCTGAATTCAACCGGTCTGCATCGGGGCAAATCCCTGTGTTCTCAAGAATTGTCGCGGGCAGGTCCGTTCGGCTCGTGCCCGCGCAGCTCTGACTCGAACAGAGCTGCGATTTCGGATCTGCTTGTTTTTGCAGTCCCGTATTTTTTCGCTGCATGTTGGACATGCTTCGTGCTGGTCTTGTCCGTCTTGAATGCCGGCGTCTTGCGTGCAGCAAATCTTTCCATCAACAACTTAAATGTCATCGCAAACTTCCCGCTTCCAATAACTGTGCCGCCGCGGACCGAGGTCGAGCTCCAAGAGGGGCCAGCTCATGAACGCATCTGTTCAACGTGAGTGGAGGCCCGCAGCGACACGGCGTAGGTAAGGGCATTTCCGGTCAGATTTAGGGGGAAAACACGCGGTTTTTGGTCCGTGTTGACCTTAAGGTCAGATATTCCACGGAAAAACCCACCAGTTCCCTTACGTCACAATTCTTGACCGGCAAGGTATCAAGACCGGTTTCAAAACATGTGGAGAGTTTCGTTCCGCGAAACAAGCCAATCAGATTAGGTCAATTCACGCTCAAAGGTGCTTTGTTCTGACCAGAGAACAAAGCACGCAAGCCGTTCGTTGGCAGCAAGATCACAAGATGCAGGTTAGGGCGCAGAGCAGGTCCTTACCCGGCGGCCAACCAGGTTTTTGCGTTTTCGATTTCCTCGGACGGAAAGAACTGAGTCCGCGTGCCCAAGACATGACTGGCGACACGTTGTGCCATGTGCTGCCAGCTTTTGTCCCCGACGATGGCCGCGCGATCCAGTTGCCCGATATGGCGGCTGGCCAGACGAAAATGTGCTGCAAGAGCGGACAACCCCTGCCAGCCATCAAATTCCCGCAGGTCGATCAGCAACCGAAACCCGGATCGATCGTGCAACAAAGCGTCCAGGTCGCGCTCTGCCTGCTTGTACTCCTCCGGGTCCAGTTTTCCCAAAAGGCTGATCTGCACGCATGGGCCCTCAAGATCGGTCACGTGAATGGACCCCAGCGACTCGCGCATCCAGCGGCGCGCGGCCTCAAGCTCGGCCAATTCGAATACCTGAACCGGGCACGGCAGGATCGGGGCCGCCAGTCGGATGCTGGTTTGCACCCAGCCCTGATCGGCAACAACCGCGATCCGGTCGAACCCCCGCCAGTGGCTGAGCCCCAGCTTGGTGTCGGACCAGGCCGCACCCAAATCATACCCCTTGAACTCCGGCTGCACGATAGCCAGCAGCCGAACGGAATCGTGTTCGGTGAGCGCCGCTTCGATCGCAGGAACCAAGATGTCCGCGTAGTCGGCGCTGGTGACCTGCCCCGACAACTCGACTTCAATCAACGCACCATCAGAATTCGTATGGACCGTAATCATCGGTCAAAACCTCCAAAGCCAAACAATGACAGGAGGTTAAGAGGATTCGATCCATTCCGCCACACCCCCGGCGCATTCCGGGCGGAAATAGGCGATCATCCGTCCATCCGGCCCAGCGTTTGCCGTGTCTGCCCAAGGGGCAACCCCGTGCAGGCAATGGCGGTGCAACACGTAAGCCTCGCCCGGTTTTGCAGGCAGTTCGATTCGCGGGCAGGTTTCGAAAACCTCGCGACGGGCGGATTGGTAGATATCCGTTATATCGATTTCATGCAGACGTTCTTGTGGCTTCCCCGCAAGGGCGCGCCTGAACGCCGCGCCCAGGATATGATGGCTGCCCTCCCACAACACCATGGGCGAGGCATCCGGGCTGGCCTCGGTCAGCGGTATGCCCAAAATCCAGGCATGCGGTTCATCGACCCGGCGGCGGCGATCCGGCCCCATTGGGCGCAAGCCATCCACATGGGCCGCGTCCCGATTTCTGCGATACCGCGCGGCGGCTTCGTTTTCCCCCCGACGCGGGCGTGGATATCCCGGATGCATGACCGAGACTTGGCCTTTGTGAAGCGGCAACTGCCCATAACGCCCAGCAATGAATGACATGGCGGTTCCTGCCAAAGGCCCCGAACGGCCAACCCTGCCCTGCGCGTCATTGGGCAACGCGTCAACACCGATGAACCACGTCCCGTCACAATCCAGCCAGTCAGCATGGGCCGGGTCCGTTACCGAGGCCCGTGCGGCAGGCAGCGCATGGCCCACCCAGGCCGCAAGCACTGGATCATAGGGGAATTTCACCCACCCCCTGACGTCAAAATCCTTCACAAACCCACCGCCTTGCGCAGCATATTGAGCGCCACCAGCGTAAGGAACACGGCGAACACGCGCTTCAAGGGTTTCGGATCCATCGCATGGGCCAGCTTCACCCCCCAGGGCGCGGTGATCATCGTCATTGCCACGACGATACCGAAGGCCACCAGATTGACCGCCCCAATGGTCAGCGGAGGCCGGTGTTCCGGTGCGATATCCAGAAACAAAAAACCGATGACCGAGGGGACGGCGATGATCACACCAAATCCGGCCGCGGTTGCCACGGCACGGTGGATCGGCGTGTTGTAGAGGCTCATCAGCGGCACACCAAAACTGCCGCCGCCTATTCCCATCAGAACCGAAAGAAACCCGACCGCAGGAGACAGGATGGCCCGCTTCAACCCACCGGGCATGACATCACCCAGCCGCCATTCCGAACGCCCCAGCCCCAGATAGGCCCCGATCACCATTCCCAATATGCCGAACAGTGCCTGCAAGGCCTCGGTGCGCAGGGCCGAGGCAACCAGAACCCCGATGATCGCACCGACGACGATCCCCGGCCCCCAACCGCGCAGGATATCCCAATCCACCGCACCCTTCTTGTTGTGCGCAAGAACGGATCGGACCGACGTCACGATGATCGTGGCCAGCGACGTGGCCAGACACAGTTGCATCAACTGCGGACCGCCGTAGCCAAGAGTTTGAAACGCATAGAAAAAGGCGGGCACCAAGACGATTCCACCGCCGACCCCCAGCAATCCGGCAAGTACGCCGGCCAGCGCTCCGATCACAAGCAAAAGGCCCAGCATCTGGGCCAGCAACATCGTCTCGGGCATCGTTCCCCCTGCCGCTTAAACTTCTGCCATGGGCGCCACTTGATCCAGCGCCCGCAGCATCACCTCGGGTCCGGCCCCATCCTGCACGGCCCCTTCCGACAAGGCGCGCCGCCATGCGCGGGCTCCGGGACGACCCGCGAAAAGGCCCAACATATGACGCGTGATCTGGTGCAAACGCCCGCCATTGGCAAGATGCCGTTCCACATAAGGCACCATGTGTTGAACGATCGCGAACGGATCACGCGTTTTTCCGGTACCAAAGATGCGTCGGTCAGCATCCGACAGGACATCGCCCGGCTGATGGTACGCGGCCCGACCGATCATCACGCCATCAAGACCGGCTTCCAGATGAGCGGCTGCCTCGTCCAGCGTGTTGATGCCGCCATTGATCGATATGTGAAGATCCGAAAACTCATCCTTCATCCGATGCACAAGGTCATAGTCCAAAGGCGGGATATCCCGGTTTTCCTTGGGGCTCAGCCCCTGCAACCACGCCTTGCGGGCATGGATCGTCACCCTTTGGCACCCTGCCGCGCTGATGTGCCCAAGAAATGCGGGCAATACATCTTGGGGCTCTTGGTCATCGACCCCGATGCGGCATTTAACGGTGACATCCACGTTCACCGCTTCGCGCATGGCAGTCACGCAGTCGGCAACGCGGGCCGGGTCTTTCATCAAAACCGCGCCGAAAGTGCCGGATTGAACACGATCCGACGGGCAGCCGCAGTTCAGATTGATCTCATCATACCCGGCCTCAGCCCCCAAACGCGCGGCCTGCGCCAGTTCTTCCGGGTCAGAGCCGCCGAGTTGCAAAGCAACCGGGTGTTCTTCAGAAGAATGGTCCAACAGATGCACCGCCCCGCCCCGCACCAGCGCCGGCGCCGTCACCATCTCGGTATACAGCAACGTTTCCGCGCTGAGCAGCCGATGAAAATAGCGACAGTGGCGATCTGTCCAATCCATCATGGGTGCCACGCTTAAACGCGCAGCCTGTGTTGCCTTGCCTGTCACAGCAACGCCTCCGTCCTGCTATGCTTCGAAATCCGATGGCCTGTCAGTGGTCTTGCCCACCCGAATCAAGTCAAAAAGCCCTAACACATTCCTCTGACGGCGTCCCGACGGCGGCCGTCGGGATTCAGCTGTTTCCGATCAGACAGCATATCGGCTCATCACCATCTGGACACTGCTTTCGATCGTTTCCGTCATCTCGGCTTCGCCAAGCGCCCCACCCGTAAACAGCAGCGGCCAGAAGGCGCGCGCCTTGATCAGGCCAATGAATTCGCGCCCGGCCCGTTCCGGGTCATCGATCCGAAGCTGCCCATCCTCTGCCGCATCCTTGAGCATGGCAATGAACGTCGCCGTCTTGTCCAGCTTGCCCTGAGCTTCCGCCGCAAGCGTCGGGTTGCGCAAGGTTTCGCTGATCACCATCCGGGCCATCGCAATAACATCGGGCCGCATCAGAATGCGCCCTTCGGCCCAGGCCAGTTCGGTCAGTTGCGTACGAATATCGCGACCTTTTTCATACCGGATTTCCAGCACTTCAGCAAAGCGACTGGACAATTCGACCACGATGGAGCGGAACAGGTTCTCTTTACTTTCAAAGTACTTGTACAACGTACGCTTGGACACTTCGGCCCGTGCTGAAATGCGGTCCATACTGGCCGCCGCAAAGCCCTTTTCCTGGAACTCGGCCACGGCAGCTTCGATGATCTGTGCGCGCTTGGACGCATTATGTGCGCTGCATTCGTTCATGTCAGAGCTATAGACCTGTTGACGCGCCTTGGTCAAACACTAGGTAAACGCAGAAGTTTACAGAGGCAAAATTATATGCCATGAGTAAACCCGCGAGTTTACCAATTGCGGAAACCAGCACCAACAGGAGACCCCCTCATCATGGCTCTTACATTGAACCTGAACGGCAAGACCCACGAGGTTGAGGCCGAACCCGGAACGCCTCTTCTCTGGGTGATCCGAGACGAACTGAAACTGACCGGCACGAAATTCGGCTGTGGCGTTGCATCCTGCGGGGCCTGCACCGTGCATCTGAACGGTGAACCCGTCCGTTCGTGCCAGACTTTCATTGAAGACGTCGAAGGCGCCGAAGTCACGACCATCGAAGCTGTCGGTGACGACAGGATCGGCGCTGCCATACAACAGGCCTGGGTCGAGCTGGATGTCGTCCAGTGCGGCTACTGCCAGTCGGGTCAGGTGATGTCGGCTGTCGGGCTGCTGTCCGAGAACCCGAAACCGTCGGCTCAGGAGATTGACGAGTACATGTCCGGCAATGCCTGCCGCTGCGCCACCTATCAACGCATCCGCGCCGGTATCCAGCGCGCGTCTGAAATTCTGGAGGCCTGATCCATGACCATCAACACCTCTCGCCGTGGGTTTCTGAAAAGTGCCGCCGCTGCCGGTGCCGTACTGCTGGTCGGCACCCGTCCGGACGGAGCACTGGCCGCGGCCTCGTCCGAGACCGCGCAGTTCAATCCATTTGTGAAGATCGATGCCGATGGCACCGTGACCGCCATCGTCAAACACTTTGAAAAAGGTCAGGGCCCAGCGACCGGCCTGCCGACGCTGATTGCCGAAGAAATCGGCCTGACCATGGACCAGATCGAATACGAGTTCGCCCCCTCGGATCCGAATGTTTACAACAACCTGCTGTTTGGTCCATTCCAGGGCACCGGCGGTTCGACCGCGATGGCGAATTCGTGGCTGCAATACCGTCAGGCCGGTGCTGCTGCGCGCGAGATGCTGATCAACGCCGCCGCGCAAAGCTGGGGCGTGGATGCATCCGCCATCACCATCGAAGACGGCATCGTCAAGGCAGGCGGCAAGTCGGCTCCGATCGCTGAGTTCGTGTCCGCTGCGTCGCAACTGGACGCTCCGGCAGAGCCGCGCCTGAAGGACCCGTCGGAATTCCGCCTGATCGGAAATGAAACGGTGCGCCGCAAGGATTCGGCAATCAAGGGCAACGGCCAGGCGATGTTTGCCATGGACGTTCACTTGCCCAACCAGATGGTCGCCATGATCAAACGCCCGGAAGCGAAGGGCGGCATCGCCCTGGGCTTTGATGACAGCGCATCGAAAGAGGTCAAAGGCTATATCAGCGCCGCGGTTCTGCCCAATCAGGCCGGTGTCGCGGTTTATGCCGAAAACACCTGGGCCGCGATTCAAGCACGCGATGCGCTTGAGGTCGAGTGGGACATGTCCGGCGCGGAAACCCGCAACTCGGACCAGATCAAGGCCGAGATCATGGCCGCGCTGGAGGCTGAGCCCACGTATAACGTGAACAAGGCGGATTTTGCAGCTGTGGCAGCCGCCATCGACGGTGCGGACAAGGTCGTTGAAAAAACGTTCTACTTCCCACTGCTGGCCCATGCCCCGATGGAGCCGCTGAACTGCACGATCGAGCAAACAGCCGATGGGGACATCGTTCTGCATGACGGGGCACAAATGCCGACGGGGCCTCATATGGCCTACCAGCAGATCTTTGGCCTGCCCGCCGAGAAGATCCACATCAAGACCATGCTGGCAGGCGGGTCTTTCGGGCGCCGCGCCACCCCGGATGCGGATTATCAGGTCGAGGCCGCCCTGGCCTTTGTCGTCACTGACCGCTCGCGCCCAGTGAAACTGGTCTGGACGCGCGAAGACGATATCCGCAGCGGGTATTACCGCCCCGCCTTTGGCCACAAGGTCCGGGTCGGGCTGGATGCCGATGGCAAAATCGTCGGATGGCAGCATCAGGTAGCTGGCCAATCAATCATGAAAGGCACGGCCTTCGAGGCCTTCGCAGTGCATGACGGGGTCGACCACAGCTCGGTCGAAGGTATCGCGGACAGCCCCTACCAGATTCCGGGAATGGCGCTGGGTTTAACAGATACGCCCAAGGCAACCTCGGTACTATGGTGGCGCTCGGTGGGGCACACCCACACGGCCTATACGATGGAAACCATGATGGATCTGGTGGCCCAAGCGGCAGGGCGCGATCCGGTGGACTTCCGTCTGGCCCATCTGTCCGACAGCAGCAACGCGGACCAGCAGCGAAAAGCCGCTGTTTTGAAGCTGGCGGCCGAAAAGGCAAACTGGGGCAATGCGCCAGAAGGTCGGTCGCAGGGGATTGCCGTTCACAAGTCCTTTGGGTCTTACGCAGCTGAAGTGGTCGAAATCTCGGGCGATCCGGAAAGTGGCATCAAGATTGAAAAGGTCACCTGTGCCGTGGATTGCGGCATTGCCGTGAACCCGGATGTTGTGCGCGCGCAGATGGAAGGCGGCATCGGCTATGGCATTGGCCACGTGATGCGTGACCAGATCACTCTGACCAGCGGTGCTGTGGATCAATACAACTTCCCGGACTACGAACCGCTGCGTATCGGGGATATTGCCGCAATTGACGTACATATCGTGCCATCAGCCGAAGCGCCAACCGGTGTCGGAGAACCCGGCACGCCACCGTCAGCGCCTGCATTGGCCAATGCGATCAATGCCCTGTCAGGTGTGCATGTGGCGCAATTGCCCATGGAAGCGCATGGTGTCAGCTTCGCTTAAAAGCACCTCTCCGCGCCGGTCAGAACCGGCGCGGACGTTCCACGACCCCCAAGCAAAATTTGATCAAATTTGATGACAAAGCAGATCCATTGAAGTAAATCACTGGGGAGTTTCACCGACGGAGCCCCCAATGGACCTGAGCGCCCTGCACAATTTCCGCGTTGCCGCATGTGATCTGAATGGTCAGATGCGCGGCAAACGCGTGCCCCCCGTCTATGCGGACAAACTGGAGAAGGGGGCTGTACGAATGCCATTCTCGGCACTGAACGTTGATCTGTGGGGCGCAGATATCGACGGTAGCCCGCTGGTCTTTGAAACCGGCGACGCGGATGGGGTGCTGCGCCCGACCGAACGCGGCCCGGTCCCCGTGCCGTGGCTGGATACGGAAACGGCGCTGGTGCCAATGAGCTTGTATGATGATGACGGCGTACCGTTCCCGGGCGACCCGCGGCATGCTCTGTCCGCCATACTCGACCGCTATGCGCAACGCGGCTGGTCCGTTGTTGCCGCGACGGAGTTGGAGTTCACACTGGTTGATGCGTCTGGCGCGCAACCACAACCGCCAGTGAATCCGATCACCGGGCGGCGCCTAGCGGATGAAGCCGTTCTGTCGGTTGCTGAAATGGACGCGTTCGAAGCGTTCTTCACCGACCTGTACGACGGCTGCGCCGCAATGGGCATCCCCGCGCAGACGGCCATCTCGGAAAGCGGCATCGGCCAGTTCGAGATCAACCTGAACCATCAGGATGCCATGCGCTGTGCCGATGATACGTGGCTTTTCAAGGCATTGACGCGTGGATTGGCGCGCAGGCACGGATTTGCGGCCACCTTCATGTCCAAGCCTTATGCCGATGACGCGGGCAACGGAATGCATGTGCATTTCTCGGTGTTGGACCAGACCGGGCGCAATGTGTTCGACAACAACGGGCCGGAAGGCACCGAGGTTTTGCGATCTGCCGTAGCTGGCTGTGTCGCGGCCATGCCAGGCAGTACGCTGATATTTGCCCCCCACGGCAACTCCTACAGACGGCTCATACCGGGTGCACATGCGCCCACGGGCGCCTGCTGGGCCTATGAAAACCGAACCGCAGCCATTCGCATCCCGGGCGGAGCCCCGGCCGCGCGGCGCATCGAACACCGCGTCGCCGGCGGAGACATAAACCCGTATCTGATGCTGACGGCGGTTCTGGGCGCGGCACTTGTCGGCATTGAGGACGGCTTGACACCACCTGCCCCGATCACGGGGAACGCCTATGACATCGCGGACCTGCCTCAGCTGATGCCGGATTGGTCGAGCGCGATTGACAGGTTTGCCACGGATCCCTTGGTGGCGCGGCTGTTCCCCGCTGACCTGATCCGCTATCTGACCATGACCAAGCGGCAAGAGATCACCCGATTTGAGAGCATCCCGCCCGAGGATCACTGGCTGAGCTATCTCGAGACGGTTTGACCCCCCTTGCCGCATCAACCAGTCTCGGTTAGGATTAATTTGATCAAATTTGGTGACACATGAAAATCGGTATTCTACAAACCGGCCACACCCCCGAAGTGCTACAGGAAGAATTCGGGGATTATGACGAACTTTTCCCCACGTTGCTGCGCGACGACGGGTTCGAGTTCGTGACCTTTGCCGTCGTCGACGGCAATTTCCCCGAAAGTGCGGATGATGCGGATGGGTGGGTCATTACCGGATCGCGTCACGGGGTTTACGAAGACCTTCCCTGGATCGCCCCGTTGGAAGCTTTGGTGCGCGATATCTGGGAAAGCGGAAAACCTCTGATCGGCGTTTGCTTTGGCCATCAGATCATTGCTCAGGCACTGGGTGGCAAGGTCGAGAAGTTCGCTGGAGGTTGGGCCGTAGGTCGTACTGAATACGAGTATGACGGCAACAAGTTATGGCTGAATGCCTGGCATCAGGATCAGGTTGTTGAATTGCCGAAAGAAGCGCGGGTTCTGGGCCGGAATGCCTTCTGCGAAAACGCGATGCTGGCTTATGGGGACACAATCTGGACGGTTCAGGCCCACCCGGAGTTCACCAATGGCTTCGTGGCGGGCCTGATGCGGACACGGGGCAAGGGCGTCGTCCCGGAGGATCTGATGCGCGAAGCCGCAAATCGCGAAACCGCGCCGGACGACAACGCCAGAATCGCGCGCCACATGGCCGAGTTTCTAAAGAAAGAGAGAGCCTGATGGCTGATTGGACCGATAAACTGCCGGAAGCCGCAAAGGCGTATTTCCACGGGCAACGACTGGACGAAGTTGAATGCATCATTTCGGACCTGCCGGGCATTGCGCGCGGCAAGGCGGTGCCTGCAACAAAATTCGCAAAGCAATCCTATTTCCACCTGCCCGACAGCATCTTCTACCAGACCATCACTGGGGGCTGGGGCGAAGCCGCCGGCGATGACGGGTTCATCGAAAAGGACATGATCCTGAAGCCCGACTTCTCGACCACCTCTGCTGCACCGTGGACGGGGGATTGGACATTGCAGGTGATCCACGATGCGTACGACCGGGATGACAATCCGATCCCCTACAGCCCGCGCAATGTGCTGAAACGCGTTGTGCAGCTTTATCATGACAAGGGGTGGAAGCCGGTTGTTGCGCCAGAGATGGAATTCTTTCTGGTTGCCCCCAACGTGGATCCGGCGCAGGGCATCAAGCCCATGATGGGGCGTTCCGGTCGCCCGGCCGCGGCGCGGCAGGCCTATTCCATGACGGCCGTGGACGAGTTTGGCCCGGTGATCGACGACATCTATGATTTCGCCGAGCATCAGGGGTTCGAGATCGACGGCATCACGCAGGAAGGCGGCGCCGGGCAGTTGGAAATCAACCTGCGTCACGGCAATCCGGTGAAACTGGCCGATGAAGTCTTCTATTTCAAACGTCTGATCCGCGAGGCCGCGCTGCGCCACAATTGTTTTGCCACCTTCATGGCCAAACCGATCGAGGAAGAGCCGGGCTCGGCCATGCATATCCATCACTCGATCATCGATATGGAAACCGGTCAGAACATCTTCTCTGGTCCTCAAGGGGGTGAGACGGACGCGTTTTATCACTTCATCGCCGGTTTGCAGAACCACCTGCCAGCCGGTCTGGCCGTCATGGCGCCCTATGTGAATTCCTACCGGCGCTATGTGAAAGATCACGCGGCACCGATCAATCTGGAATGGGCCCGTGACAACCGCACCACCGGTATTCGCGTGCCCCTGTCCGGCCCGGAATCGCGACGCGTCGAGAATCGCATCGCCGGGATGGACTGCAACCCGTATCTGGGCATCGCGCTGTCGCTGGCCTGCGGTTATCTGGGGTTAGTTCAGCAAGAGCGCCCACGTCGTCAGTTCTATGGCGACGCTTATGAAGGCGAGGGCGATATCCCGCAGGTCATGGGCGAAGCACTGGACCTGTTCGACGAGGCCACCGCCCTGCACGAGGTTCTGGGCCCCGAATTCGCCCGCGTTTACGGCATCGTCAAACGGGCCGAGTACGAGGAGTTCCTACAGGTCATCTCTCCGTGGGAACGTGAACATCTGCTGATCAACGTCTGAGACCTTCCGTGAACCTGCTTTATTCCAATGACCGCAAGGGCCAGTACCCTGACAGCTGGTATGCCGCAACGGCACATCCGATGGATCGTTTTCCCGCGTTGTCAGACGACACCAAGGCGGATGTGTGCGTTGTCGGTGGCGGCTATACGGGGCTGTCCGCGGCTCTTCATCTGGCCGAAGCCGGGTTCGACGTCGTGCTGCTTGAAGCGCACCGCGTCGGCTTTGGCGCGTCGGGCCGAAACGGCGGCCAGTTGGGCAGTGCGCAGCGGATGGACCAGGAAGACCTCGAGCGTCTTGTTGGCGATGCCGACGCCGCCAGGCTGTGGGAACTGGCCGAAGACGCCAAGGATCTGGTCAAATCCCTGATTGCAAAACACCGGATCGCGTGTGACCTGAAACCCGGTGTCGCCGTTCTGGGCCTGAGCAAATCCGAGCAGAAAGAGCTGCATGACCATGCCGGCCATCTTTCCGAGCGGTATGGATACGACCAGATCGAGCTGCTGGACGAAAACGCGGGTCATTCGCTGTGCCCGTCACCAGCCTATCACGGGGGGTATCTGGATACGGGTGCGGCGCATCTGCACCCTTTGAACTTTGCGTTGGGATTGGCGCAAGCCGCGGCCAAAGCGGGCGTTCGCACCCATGAAAGCACCGAAGTGACCGGGATCGACGAGGGCCAGACGGCAGTGATCCGAACTGCACACGGCAACGTTCGGGCCAAGCACGTCATTCTGGCCTGCAACGGGTATCTGGGCGATCTCAATCGTTCCGTCGCCGCCAGGGTCATGCCCATCAACAATTTCATCGCGGCCACCGAGCCCCTAGGAAAGGACGCCGCGCGGGTTTTGACCCGGGATGTGGCGGTTGCGGATACGAAATTCGTGGTGAACTACTTTCGCCTCAGCGCCGATGGCCGCCTCTTGTTCGGAGGCGGCGAAAGCTATGGCTATCGCTTTCCATCGGATGTCGCCGCCAAGGTCCGCAAACCCATGACGGAAATTTTCCCGCATTTGCGGGATGTGAAGATCGACTATGCCTGGGGCGGAACGCTGGCCATTACCATGCGGCGGATGCCGTATCTGGCCCGTGTTGCACCCAATATCCTTTCGGCTTCGGGATATTCCGGTCACGGTGTCGGCACTGCGACCCATGCCGGACAACTCATGGCCATGGCCATTCAGGGTCAGGCCGAAGGGTTTGACACGATGGCACGCGTGCCCGCCCTGTCTTTCCCTGGCGGCCCCGCCCTGCGCAATCCGCTGCTTGTGCTGGCCATGACGTGGTTCGCACTGCGCGACCGGCTTGGAATCTGATCCACGTAAATTGCGACAGATTGGTGAATTTTCGCCTGCCCGGCGATTGGGACTTGGATTGCCTTCCGAATATCTTTATCTTTCCCAAAGATAGAATTCGGGAAATCCAAATATGACGCTGCCCCCCAACGTTCACGCCGCCGAGCCCATCCCTGCCGCCGCCAAGGACGCGATCGAGGCCCTGATGCAGTCAGGTGATCTGTTCCGATATACAGCACCGCAGGATGCCCCTGTGGCCTTGCTTGAGGCAGAATTTGCGGAATTGTTGGGCACGAAGTACGCCTTGGCGGTGTCGTCCTGCTCGGCCGCGCTGTTTCTGTCGCTCAAAGCTCTGGGCCTGCCCCGTGACGCGCGGGTTCTTATCCCGGGCTTCACCTTCGCTGCCGTACCGTCGTCGGTCGTCCACGCCGACTGCATTCCGGTTCTGTGCGAAGTGGGTGAGAACTATCGCATCGACATGGCCGATTTCGAAGCCAAGCTGGACAACATTCAGGCTGTCATCATCAGCCACATGCGCGGGCATACATCAGACATGGATGCGATCATGGCCTTGTGCGACGCACGAAACATTCCGGTGATCGAGGATGCCGCGCATTCGCTGGGCACCACATGGCATGGCCGCAATATCGGTACGATCGGAAAGGCCGGATGTTTCTCGTTCCAATCCTACAAGATGATCAATGCCGGCGAAGGTGGCATCCTGATCACGAACGATGCAGATCTGGTCGCGCGGGCCGTCATCATGTCGGGCGCGTATGAACACAATTGGAAGAAGCACAAAGGTCCGCAGGGCGACAACTCACCCGAACTGCAAGAGGCCTTTGCCCGCTGGCAGAACAAGCTGCCGCTGTACAACCTTCGCCTGAGCAACCTCAGCGCCGCCGTGATCCGTCCGCAGCTTCCGGAACTGGCGCGCCGCGTCCGCGATGGCCTGGCGAACCACGATTACGTGGCCGGCCGCCTGAACACCTCGCCTCATATCGAGGTCCCCGCCCCGCTCCCCCCCGAGCAGCGTGCGCCGGACTCGATTCAGTTCAATCTTGTCGGAATGCAGGAACATGAGATCCGCGCCTTTGCCGCAGCGTCCGAGGCGCGCGGCGTCAAGGTTCAGGTTTTTGGTCTGAGCGAAGACAACGCCCGCGCCTTCTGGAACTGGCAATTCCTTCCGGAATCTTTCGACCTGCCCAAGACGCGCGACATGCTGATGAAGGCCTGTGACGTGCGCCTGCCCGTCCGCCTGACCCGCGAAGAGCTGGACGTGATTGCAGACATCCTGCTGGCATCGGTTGGCGAAGTGACCGGCCCGATGCCGGTTTACGGCACGTAAGACGAAGGCACTTTGAACAAGAAAGGCCCGCACGATGCGGGCCTGTTTCTTTGTTCGGAACGGATCAGTTCAGCTTGGACAGTTTTTGCTGCAACTCGGCCAGCTGTTTCTTGATGTCGTCCAGATCCTCTTTCGGTTCGGACTTGTCCTCTTCCTTTTCCGGGCTGGACCATCCGCTGGACAGCCCACTGGTCATCGCCTTCAGGAAAGCCTGTTGCTGCGCCTGCAACGCGTCAAAACCCGGCATCTGAGACATCGGATTCATCGCGCTCATGTTTTCCATCATCTTGTTTTGGCTTTCGCGCAGCATCTCGAACGAGCTTTGCAGAAACTGGGGCATCATTCCCCCGCCCGGCAGCATGTAGCTGCGCACCAGATCATTCAGTACATTCACCGGCAGCACGTTTTCACCCCGGCTTTCATGTTCGGCAATGATTTGCAGAAGATACTGGCGAGTCAGGTCATCGCCGGTTTTCAGATCAATGATCTGCACTTCGCGCCCGTCGCGGATGAACCCCGCGATGTCTTCGAGCGTCACGTAATCGCTGGTCTCGGTGTTATACAGCCGACGGCTGGCATAGCGCTTGATCAGCAGCGGTTTTTCTTGGTCCGACACCCGGTTCCCTCCCCAAGGATGATGCGTTGCAGCACAGGTTATGCGAGTGCAGCACAAAAAGAAAGGGCAGGTCAATGGACCTGCCCAACGCGATTGCACCTAATGGGAGGGTTGGGTGCGTTTCGCGGACGTTTCTTACTTTGCAGCTGCAGCTTTCTTGGCTGCGGTGGTGACCTCGTTGGTCGCCTTTTTCACGGCGGCGGTTGTTTCTTCCGCGACGTCTTTGCCGGCAGCCATCAGCAGCTCGACGGTTTCGGTCTGAACTTTTTTCGCGATTTCAGCGAAAGCGGCCAGGTTTTCAGCTGCAACTTCAGCCGACGCGCTTGCGAAGTCGGTTGCGGCTTTTGCATAATCAGCAGGCTCTGCCTTGGCTTTGGACATCTCGCTCAGCTTGGCCAGGGTGTCCTTGGTCCATTTGTTCGAGATCTCGGCCGATTTCTCAGCAGCTTCCAGAGCAACGCCCGACAGCTTCTCGTTCAGCGAAGCGGTCGATTTGAATGCACCTTCCATTGCGGTGGTGTCCACCGGAAATGCACCCATCATGTCTTTCATGATCGCGGTAAAGTCTTGGGTCTTTGCCATTGTCCTAATCCTTTTAGCCGGTCCGGGCCCACCCCGGGTTTCATCAGCTTGAGGACAATATGATTGCTGCACCGCAGCATTGCAAGTTTTTTCTTGCTGCGGTGCAGAATTTTTTAGTTTCAAAATGAAATCAGGCGTTTGGTTTCGCCACAACATAAGTTCCGGGTGCGGGTGCAAGGCTCGGGTGCTTCGAATCACCCGGTTCACGGGCCGGAACCTGCTTGCCGGACCGCTTCTTCAACCACGCGTCCCACATGGGCCACCAGGATCCTTCGTGATAATCTGCTTCTTTCAGCCAGGTGTTGGCGTCGGGTTTCATATCCGGGTTGGTGTAGTGGCCATACTTCTTCTTGCTGGGCGGGTTCACGATGCCCGCAATATGGCCCGATTCTGAAACCACGAAGGTTTTGGACCGCGAGCCCATTTTCTGCACGCCGCGGTAACAGTCTTTCCATGCCGCGATGTGATCGGTTTCACAGGTTATGGCCATCAGCGGCACATCCACGTCTTCGAGTTTCAGCTTGTGCCCCATCAACTCAATACCGTCGGTGGCGAACTCGTTGCGCTGGCAGAGACCTCGCAGATATTCCACGGCCATTTTTGCTGGCAGGTTTGCACCATCGCCGTTCCAGTAGAGCAGATCAAAGGCCGGAGGTACTTCCCCCATCATATAGCTGCGAATGGCCGGACCATAAATCAGGTCGCGTGATCGCAGGAACGACATGGTGCGCGCCATGATCCACGACCGCAGAACGCCCTCCTTTTTTACTTCTTCTTCGATCCCGTCGATGAAGTCGTTTTGCAGGAATGGCGTAAACTCACCCTGATCGGAGAAATCCGTCAGTGCCGTGAACAGAGTCGCGGATTTGACCGACTTGTCGCCACGCTGTTTCAGCAGGGACAAGGTCAGACTCAGCGTCGTGCCTGCGATGCAATAGCCCACAGCGTTGACCTGTTTGACCTTGCAGATCTTCTTGGCCGTTTCGATTGCGGTCAGGAAACCGTCCTGAATATAGTCTTCCATGCCGGTTTCGGCATAGCTTTCATCCGGGTTCACCCAGCTTACGACAAACAGGGTATAGCCCTGTTCGGTGATCCATTTGATCATGCTGTTCTGGGCTTTCAGATCCAGAATATAAAATTTGTTGATCCAGGGCGGGAACAGAACGATGGGTGTTTCGTAAACCGTTTCGGTCACCGGCTTGTATTGAATCAACTCCATCATCCGGTTGCGAAAAACAACCTCGCCCGGCGTTGTCGCCAGGTTTCCGCCAACCTCGAACGCGTTTTCATCCGCCAGTTTGACGACCAACTCGCCATCATTGGCCTCGAGGTCTGAAACGAGGTTCTCCAACCCTTTGATCAGCGATTGGCCTTCGGTCTCGACCGCCTTTTGCAGGGCATCCGGGTTGGTCGCCAGAAAATTCGTGGGCGCCATCATGTCGATGATCTGCTGCGAGAAATACTGTAGGCGTCGTTTGTCCTTTGCATCCAGATCATCGACCGACGAGACGGCCTGTGCAATCGCCTCCGCGTTTGTCTGGTATTGCTGCCGGATCAGTCGGAAATAAGGGTTTGTCTCCCAAAGGGGATTGGAGAACCGCTTGTCGCCGGGCTTGGTTTCCTCGGTTTCCAACTCACTTGTCGTCAGCGCTTTCTGCGCTTCGGCAAAGTTGAGAACCGACTTGCCCCAGAATTCTATCTGTTGTTCCAACAGCTTGGCGGGATTTTGCCATGCCTCGGCCCAATACGCCGTTGCTGCTCGTGCGAAAAGCTCTTGATTCGGGCCATCCAGCGCGGGGGTGTGAGGCTTTTTCGACGTCATAATCTCGATCAGGCGCTTCGAGAGCTGCTCGACCTTTTCCATATTTTCTTTAATGCGTTCAATATGTTCTTCGGACACGTCTGGCATTTGGCCTTCGCTAGTTGTCATTTTAACAATTCCACCCTAACCTCGCTGCTATGCAGAATAACGTCGTGGGTGCTGGGGGGCAAAGCGACGAATGGTCCGAATTATCAGACTGACACTCAGGAGGCCCCATTTATGCGCTATATGATGACCTACGACCTGATGGAGTCCATGCGTAACACCAACCAGTGGCTTGGTGCAACCGCAAGCGCGATGGCGTCCTACCCGCTGTTTTCCATGACACCCAACCCGGCGTTCAGCTGGATGGCCGCATGGGGCGAAGTGACCGAACGGACCTTCCAGCGAATGGTCGTCAAACCTGACTGGGGCATTCGAACCTTCACCTGCGAAGACGGCAAAGACCATCTGGTCGAGATCACGACGGTTCTGGAACGCCCCTTTGGCGATCTGGTTCATTTCCGCGTCAATGGACGGGAAGAACAACCGCGCAAGGTTCTGCTGGTTGCGCCCATGTCCGGCCATTACGCCACCTTGCTGCGCTCGACCGTCAAAAGCCTGCTGGTCAATTGCGAAGTCTACATCACCGATTGGCATAACGCGCGCGATATTCCTGTGTCTGCCGGTAAGTTCGATGTCGAAGATTATACACTCTACCTTGTAGATTTCATGAAGGAACTGGGGCCGGACACGCATGTCGTGGCGGTTTGTCAGCCCGCCCCGCTGACTTTGGCGGCCACTGCCTATCTGGCCGAGGTGGAGCCCAAGGCTCAACCCAGTACCCTGACGCTGATTGGCGGGCCGGTGGACCCGGATGCGACTCCGACTGACGTTACCGACTTTGGACGACGTGTCACGATGGGTCAGCTGGAAGAGACCATGATTCAACGGGTCGGCTTCAAGTACAAAGGCGTCGGGCGTATGGTGTATCCCGGCCTGCTGCAACTGGCCTCGTTCATGTCGATGAACGCCGATCGCCACTCCAAGGCGTTTTCGGATCAGATTCAGCGTGTTATCCGCGACGAAGCTTCGGATCTGGATGCCCATAACCGGTTCTATGATGAATATCTTGCGGTCATGGACATGACGGCCGAATTCTATCTGTCGACGGTCGAACGCGTCTTCAAGAACCGCGAGATCGCACGCAACGAATTTGTTGTCGCCGGTCACAAGGTGGATATCGGCAAGATCACGGATGTTGCCGTGAAATCGGTCGAAGGTGCGAATGACGATATCTCGGCGCCCGGTCAATGCATTGCTGCACTGGATCTGTGCACCGGTTTGCCAGACAGCAAAAAGGCCAGCCACGTAGAACCGGGCGCGGGCCATTACGGCATTTTCGCGGGCCGCAGCTGGCGCGACAACATTCGCCCGCTTGTGATTGATTTCATGAACGAAAACAGCCGCAAGAAACGCCGCCGCGCAGCGAACAGCAACAAGGTCGCCTGAAGAACATGGGCGGGCCGACACATGTTGGTCTCGCCTTTTCCTGCATTTGCGGCCAGTTGAAGGGTCACATCTCGGACCGGGGCGTTCGGCTTGGAACCCATGTCGAGTGCTTTTGTCATGACTGCCGCGCGGCGCAGCTGTATTTCAGGCAGCCCGACCCGGCCCCAGGCCCGGTGGACATCTTCCAGATGGCACCGGATGAAATCGAAATCACCGCCGGAGGCCAATTCCTTTCAGCCATGAAGCTTGGCCCAAACGGCATGCTGCGATGGTATGCCAGCTGCTGCAACGCCCCGCTGGCAACGACGCCACAGACCGCACGTTTACCTTTTGCAGGATTTATTGTCGGCAGGATTGCCGGTGATGTTTCCGCATTGGGGCCGGTCACGACCCGTGGGTTTGTCCCTCGGCCCGATGGCAAACAGAAACACGAAAAGGTCAGGTTTGCGGCGTTTGGCCTTTTGCGCCGCACCTTGCAATCGCGCCTGTCAGGACGCTGGAAGAATACGCCGTTTTTCGACCCTGAGACCGGCAAGCCCGCGGTCGTACCGAAAGTCATTTCGAAAGACGAACGGGCGGCGCTTTACCCCTAGACAAACCTTTGCGGGATGTTCAGCCAGGTTTGCAAGGCTTTGTTCACGGCATCGGGCGCTTCAAGCGGCAGAAGATGTCCGGCATTTTCGACGACCTCCAACGCTGCCTCCGGTATCAGGTCAGACATGAAAGAATGCCGTCTGACCGGGGTAAGCGTGTCATGGGCGCCGCACATGATCAAAGTGGGAACCTTGATGCGGCGCAACGTTCCCTGTTGGTCGGGCCGGCGCTGCAAGGCACGCATTTGACGAACGAACGCCTCGGCGCCCATATCATTCGCCATTGTCAAAAGATCATTCAGAATTGGGATTCGCCTGGGCCCCGGTGCCAATGTATCGGTGCCGACCAGTTGGCGCATGACCTCTTCCAGCCGCCCACCCAGGGCACCAATGATCAGGTCCTCGCGACTGGCCGCGATCTGAGGTGTATCCGCCTGAGCGTCCGTCGACATCAGGCACAGGCGCGACACCCGTTCCGGTGCCCGCCGGATCAACTCCAACGCCACAACACCGCCCATGCTCAGGCCGACCAGGGCAAACCGATGGGGAAGCTGATCCAACAACCCCGAGGCGATTTCTTCAATACGTTCGCCTCCGGAAACAGGTGCAACAGTGACAGGCCGTACCCGTGACAGCACCTCGATCTGAGGCCGAAACAGGCGGGCATCACACATCAATCCAGGCAACAACACCAGCGGCTCGATCACGCGGGGGTCTCCATCTGCTCGGTTTTCCGAGTCCTTCCAATTGTTGTCAGGATGAAAGTTTTGCCGCAACCGGGCAAGGAAAACTTCACGGGTAGGCGATTGCTCGAAATGCCGGGAAATCGGCGTAACGGGATTGCCGGGCCGCAAGGTCTTCATCGGGCTCAGCGCCGGGCTTCAACAGACATCCACGCGGAGCAATATAGCTGTCGATCCGACGATGCGGTCTGGGCCGCCACACAAGGTTGAACGCGCATAGCTTGGGGAAGAACCAGATTTCGGAATACTCCAGATGATCGTGCATCCACCACGCCAGATCCCGCCAATCCCTGCCCCGCGCATATTGATCCGCGAACCACGGGATGACGATGGATGCCCCGGCGATCCGCGCATCCCCTTCCCCGCGATCCCAGATATGGCATTCCAACGGATTGTCGTTTCGGGCGCAGTTCAGTTTGTTTTCATTGCCAAATCGGTTCAAGGACGATGAGCGGTAGCCCGACCTGACCGCGACCCGGCCAAATGTCTCTTCCAAAGGGTCAAGAAGGGTTTCGCAGAACGCGCGGCCTGTTTCGATCGCCAGATCCGGGTTGTCCGGAATATTCTGCACTTGGTGGAAATTCCCGATTTCCGAATACAGAAAATCGCGCATGAAGAAATGCCGGGACAGGCGGACGCGACCCAGGGTCTCAAGGCTCCACATGCTGCCCGGCTTACGCATCTTGCATCCTTTTTCCCGATCGGGGTTTATTCCACCCCCAAGCCCTTGAGCCACTCCAGAATACCAGCAACGGTGGCATCGGTTTGACCCGGCGACATCAACCGCCCCGCGACAACATGTGAAGACGGATCATCACCCGGCCCCATCGTCACCAGTTCGACCGTTGCCGGAGCGCCCCAGGCCTCGGCCACTTTGTGTGTCCGGTCCGGCCGCACAACCTGATCATCATCCGAAAACCAGAACAACGCAGGTATCATGGCCTCAGAGAAATCCAGCGCATAGACCGTATCCACCAGCACGGACATCGGCACGACGGCTTCCCACGGGTAGACCGACGTCCAGTACCTGTTCTTCTCGGGGTCCGGCCCTGACACATCGCGTTCCGGCCCCATGAGAACGGGCAACCAACTTCTTGCCCAAGGCAACGAAGGCACCCACGCCGCGACGGTATTCACACCAAAGTTCGGCGAGACGAAGACCATGCCAAGAACGTCCTGGCTGAGGGCGGCATCCAACGCAGCGGCCGCCGCCAGCGTTCCTCCGGTCGAGGTGGAAATCACGATCACCTTTTCCCCGACCGCGCGCGCCGCTGCCAGCCCTTCGGCAGTGTCCTGCATCCAGCCCGAGGCGGTGCCTTCGGCCATCGCCGGCCCATCCCGACCGTGACCTTGCAACCGCGTGTAGACCAGATTGGCGCCCAAAGCGTCAGCCACCAGGTCAGGCACGGGGCGGATTTCCTCGGAACTTGCCGAAAAACCGTGGATGTACAAAACAGAATACGGCGTGCGCTGTTCCTTGAAACCGTCCTGCCAGACCACGCGCTTTTCGACACCCGGAACGATGTCATCATAGGCAGATTCGGTGCTTTCAAAATAAACCTGAACACCTTCACCAAATTTCCGAGAATCAAAAGTCGGGTGCAGGTTCACTTCCTCGCGCGGGCCGAACCAGTAGACAAGGCCGCCAAGAACAACCAGCGCCAGAAGAGCGCGCCCCAGAAACCAACCAAAGCGCCGCATCAGGCTTCTCCCAACACATCAAGAACCGCGGTCCCGATCAAACCCAGGCACTTCTCGTCCGAGAAGCGATGATCGGCCCCCTTGACCAACAGCAGCCGCATGTCGGAACCCGCAGCATGTTCCAGCAGCCGCACGGCTGTTTCGGTTGAAACTGCCGTGTCTGCGGTGCCTTGCAGGAAACGAACCGGGAACGGCAGATCCAGAGCGCCCCTCAGAACCAGATTCTGGCGTCCGTCTTCGATCATGCGCTTGGTGATGATGTAGGGTTCCATATAGTCGGACGGCAGCTCGACATGGCCGACAGTGTCCAGCGCAGCTTTTTGTTCGTCGCTGAACGAAGCCCAGTAACCGTCTTCCGTGAAATCAGGCGCGGCAGCGATTGTGACCATGCCTGCGATTCGCTCGGGCATGACCTTGGCCAGCAGCAATGCCTGCCATCCCCCCATCGACGAACCGACAACGACCAAGGGTCCGTCCGTCAATGCCCTTACCGCTGCCAATGTGTCCTGATGCCAGTCGCCAATACAGCCCTCGGTAAACGCGCCCGAGCTTTCGCCGTGGCCGGAATAATCGAACCGCAAGAACGATTGCCCCCGCGCCTGCGCCCAGGCTTCCAGATGCACGGCCTTGGTGCCTTCCATGTCCGATTTGAGCCCGCCCAGAAAAACGATGGTCGGCCCTGCCCCTTCGGTCTTGTGATAAGCCAGTCGCCGCCCCTGCGGCGTCTCCAGAAAATTCGTCACTGCCATGACACCTTCTTTCCTTTTACTGCATCATGCACGCCCCACCCCCGAGTGCAATTCCGCCCACTTCATCTTTTTCCAAATACTCCGGGGAGCGCGAGGGGCCGGCCCCTCGCCCCCACTCTTGACTCAGGCACATCCACCTGCCACATGAGCCGAACACACATAACCCGCAACCGGGCGTTCAGTGGGCGCCAAACCGACGAGGAGAGCCGATATGGCCCTGGATTCTCAATCCGTCTCTCTCACCTTTCCCGATGGCAATGCACGCATCTACGCCGCAGGCGTCACGCCCGCGCAGGTGGCTGCCGACATCTCAACCTCGCTGGCCAAAAAGGCCATCTCGGCCACCGTTGACGGCCAGCACTGGGACCTGCAATGGCCCATCGAATCCGACGCGCAGATCGCCATCCACACCATGAAGGATGAAGCCCAGGCCAACGAGCTGATCCGCCACGATCTGGCCCATATCATGGCCCGCGCAGTTCAGGAGATCTGGCCCGCCACCAAGGTCACCATCGGCCCTGTCATCGAAAACGGCTGGTATTATGACTTCGACCGTGAAGAACCGTTCACGCCGGAGGATCTCGGCCTCATCGAGAAAAAGATGAAAGAGATCATCAACAAGCGTGATCCCGTCACCACCGAGGTCTGGGACCGCGAGCGCGCGATCGAGTTCTACAAGGCCAACAACGAACCCTACAAGGTCGAGCTGATCGAAGCCATTCCCGGCGACGAGCCGCTGCGTATGTACTGGCACGGCCACTGGCAGGATCTGTGCCGTGGTCCTCACCTGCAACACACCGGTCAGGTTCCGGGGGATGCGTTCAAGCTGATGTCCATCGCGGGCGCCTATTGGCGTGGCGACAGCGACCGCGCGATGTTGCAGCGTATCTACGGCGTGGCCTTCACCGGCAAGGAAAAGCTGAAAGCACACCTGCATATGCTGGAAGAGGCCGCCAAGCGCGACCATCGCAAGCTGGGCCGCGAGATGGACCTGTTCCACATGCAGGAAGAAGCCCCCGGTCAGATTTTCTGGCACCCCAACGGCTGGACGATCTACACCCAGTTGCAGGACTACATGCGCCGTCAGCAGCGCAACGGCGGCTATGTCGAGGTCAACACGCCGCAGGTTGTGGACCGCAAACTGTGGGAAGCTTCGGGCCATTGGGACAAGTATCAGGAAAACATGTTCATCGTCGAAGTGGACGAGGAACACGCACGTGAAAAGGCGATCAACGCGCTGAAACCGATGAACTGCCCCTGCCATGTGCAGATCTTCAATCAGGGCCTGAAGTCCTATCGCGACCTGCCGCTGCGCATGGCCGAATTCGGGTCTTGCAACCGCTATGAACCGTCAGGTGCGCTGCACGGTATCATGCGCGTGCGCGGCTTTACCCAGGACGATGGACACATCTTCTGCACCGAAGACCAGATCGAGTCAGAAACCGCAGAGTTCATCCGGTTCCTGTCCCGGATCTACAAGGATCTGGGATTCGAGAACTTCTCGGTGAAATTCTCGGATCGCCCCGAGAAACGATCGGGGTCGGATGAAGTCTGGGACAAGGCCGAAGCCGCGTTGCTCAGCGCGACACGTGCTGCCGGGATCGAGCCGGAGCTCAACCCCGGCGAAGGCGCCTTTTACGGCCCCAAGCTGGAGTTTGTTCTGACGGACGCGATCGGTCGCGATTGGCAATGCGGCACGCACCAGGTTGACTTCGTGCTGCCCGAACGGCTGGATGCCACCTATATCGGCGCCGACGGCGGCAAACACCGTCCCGTTATGCTGCATCGCGCAACCTTGGGTTCGTTCGAGCGTTTCATCGGTATCCTGATCGAAGAACACGCCGGCAAGCTGCCCTTCTGGCTGGCCCCGCGTCAGGTCGTGGTCGCCTCCATTACCTCCGAGGCGGATGACTATGTCGCCGAAGTGGTCGAAACCCTGCGTGCTGCCGGCGTTCGGGCCGAAGCCGACATTCGCAACGAAAAGATCAACTACAAGGTTCGTGAACACTCGGTCGGCAAGGTTCCGGTCATTCTGGCCGTCGGCCATCGCGAAGTCGAAGACCGCACTGTCAGTGTCCGGCGTCTGGGTGAAAAACAGACGCAGGTACAACCGCTTGACGTTGTAACAAACGAGCTGTCGCAGGCAGCCACCCCACCGGATTTGCTGTAACAATCGGCAGGAAATCGCAAGAAATCTGGCCCCCAATTTGGGGCCAGATTGAAACATCCCCCCCTTTCTTCATCAAAAACAATGCATTACGCTGCAAGAGGGCACGCCGCCCCCTGACGTGCTTGTGAGACACGGGCTCGTGAATTCAACTCTGTCCACCAAGCTACTACCTTTGTCATTGTCACAAGCAGACATACCCAGTCATCAAGAGGATTACCGAGATGTCGAACACAGCCAAGTCCCTGGTTATCGCAACCGCAGTCGCAGCCGCCGTATCGGGCGCCGCAACCACTGCATCCGCTCAGGCAAAAGAAAAATGCTATGGCGTATCGCTGGCCGGTCAGAACGACTGCGCCGCTGGCCCCGGCACCACCTGCGCGGGCACCTCGACCGTTGATTATCAGGGCAACGCATGGACCCTGGTCGATGCAGGCACCTGCGCGGATATCGAACTGCCCGCACAGGCAGACGGCACCCCGCGCAAAGGCTCGCTGGAAGCTCAGGATCGCGACCTGCCGGCATAAGAACGGCCTGACGAATTCAGGGGGCGGGCACCATCGCCCGCCCCTTCCCTTTCGTGATCAAGGAACTGGCCCATGTTGGATGATGCCCACAGGTCGAACCGCCTGCCCGCAGCTCCGGGCGTAGGTTACAAGCCGCAACACTTCGCTCAGATACTTGAACACGCGCAGCCCGTCGCATGGCTGGAAATTCATGCGGAGAACTATATGGGCGATGGCGGGCGGCCTCTGGCGCAGCTGCGCCATCTTTCCGAACAATTCCCGATCTCGGTCCATGGCGTTGGCCTGTCCATCGGCGGCGAAGGCGCGCTGGACCCTGATCACCTGGCCCGGCTGAAACATCTGGTAGGCTGGCTGAACCCCGCCAGCTTTTCCGAACACCTGGCCTGGTCCACCCATGACACCCATTTCTACAACGACCTGCTGCCCCTGCCCTATACCGACGCAACACTGACACGCGTTTGCGATCATATCGATCAGGTTCAGGACACCGTCGGACGGCAGATGCTGTTGGAAAACCCCTCAAGCTATTTGGCTTTTGAGGAAAGCACCTGGTCCGAGCCCGACTTTCTGCGCGAAATTGCACGTCGTACCGGATGTGGCTTGTTGCTGGATGTCAACAACGTCTTTGTCTCTGCCACCAATCTGGATTTCTCTCCTCAGGGTTACATCGATGCCTACCCACTTGAAAAAGTGGGGGAAATTCACCTTGGCGGCCATGACGAAGATGAAGACGATCACGGCCATCCGCTGCTGATCGACAGCCACGGGCGTGAAGTGGTCGACCCGGTTTGGGCGCTGTTGGATTACGTGCTGGAACGCACGGGGCCGAAACCCGTCCTGGTCGAATGGGACACCGACGTCCCCGACTGGCCCGTTTTGCGAGAAGAGGCCGTTCGCGCGCAGACCGCCCTGGAACGGATCCCGGCATGAGCGTTTCGCAATCCGAGTTTCGCGCAGCCATGATGGATGCGTCAGCCCCTGTCCCCGAAGGTTTGCTGGACGCCGAGGCGCAGCCAGCCGGTCGTCGGTTCAGCGTCTATCGCAACAATATCGCCGTGTCCTTGACCGAGGCAATGCATCAGGCGTTTCCAGTCATCACCAAGTTGCTGGGGCCGCAGAACATGGATGGGCTAGCCGGGATATTTCTGCGCCAGCACCCGCCATCATCACCTCTGATGATGTTCTATGGTGAAGCCTTTCCCGATTTTCTGGCTGGAATGCAGCAGCTTTCGCATCTTGGGTACCTGCCGGATGTGGCGCGGCTGGAACTTGCGTTGCGCAAGTCGTACCACGCCGCCGACAGCCAACCCGCCCCGGCAGACGCACTGGCCGCAGACCCCGAACAGGTCATGCGGGCCCGGCTGCGTTTTGCCCCGGCCATGCGGGTGGTGCGCTCGGACTGGCCCATTCACGCGATCTGGCGCTTCAACACCGAATCCGACGCACCGAAACCGGTTGCCCAAGCCGAGGATGTATTGATCACACGCCCGGAATTCGACCCGGTTGCCCAATTGCTGCCCACCGGCGGCGCCGATTGGATCGCCTATATGCAAGGTGGCGACATGATCGGCGAAGCGTTTGAGAAAACAGCGGCGGAGCAACCTGAATTTGACCTTGGAACCACTCTGGCACTGCTTTTGCAGGGCGGTGCAATAACTTCTGTGACTATCGAAAGGCTGGAGACATGACTGCCCTGATCTCACTTCACAACAACGTTCTGGGAAAGGTGGACCTTGCGTCCAACTGGCTTACACCCACGCTGGCGCGGCTGGTCTTTGTCGCTGTCCTTCTGGTCTATTACTGGAACTCGGCGATGTTGAAGATCGACGGTTCGATCTTTTCACCTTCGGCGGGTGCCTTCGGTCAGATTTTCCCCAAAGCCGCCGAAGCCGTCCTTTACGACGTATCCCAAATGACGTTCTTCCAACGTATCGTCATTTTCTTGGGCACGGTTGCAGAATTCGTCCTTCCTGCGCTGCTGCTTGTCGGTCTGTTCACCCGCCTGGCGGCCTTGGGTATGATTGGTTTCATCTGGGTGCAGACTCTGGTCGATGTTACTGGCCATGGCGTGAAACTGGGCAGCCTGTTCGACGCAGCGCCATCCATTATGGATCAGCGCACGATGTGGACGTTCCTGATGCTGGTGATCGTGATCAACGGTGCGGGGCCCATCTCACTTGATCGGCTTCTGCGTCTGAAATGACCTAGAAATGCGCTTTGGGCTGGTCCGGTTTACCCGCTGCCAGCCCAAGCACCCCGGCAACCCCGGCAAATGCGATCGGGAACATGGTGAAGACACCAAATCCGAATGCATAATACATCGCCCCTGCTGAAATCAGCAGCAGGATCCCGGCAAAAAGGGCGCGCGCGGGCGCCATCGCCCCCCCGACAATAGCCAACAAAGGCGCGATGATCGACACGGCCTGAATCAGATCAGGGTTGTCTACCTGCCTCAGAACGCCGTCTATCTCGCCGACGTGATCGATCACGACCACTTTCGCATATCCGAAAAACCCGACGATCATCCCGATCAGCCCGGCAATCACGCCCAGGATCATGGCGGCATTACGCATTGAAGGTCCTCACTGTTGCTTGCAGGCACATAAGCATTTCTTAAGAAATACCAAGCTGCATGCGTGTTTCCGTGGTCCAGCCAAGAAACAGCTCTCCATCTTTCTCGATCAACGGGCGCTTCATCAGGGTGGGATGCTCTTTCAACAGTTCCAAAGGTGCTTTCGCGCGCTGGTTGTCATCCAATCCGCGCCATGTTGTGGACCTGGTGTTGAGCAAAGCGTCGCCGAAGGTGGCAAGCGCCTGCGACAGCACAGCATCCGGCACACCATCGCTGCGGACATCCACGAACTCTGCGTCTGGCAACGTTTTCAATGCCTTGCGACAGGTGTCACAAGTTTTCAGTCCGTAAAGGCGCATATTTTTTCTGCTCCTGCATTTGATTGCATTTTGGGCAAACTTGCCACTTTCAGGCGGTTATTCTTGATTTTTTACTTCACCGTGCAATGTTGAAAAAGGCGAAACACACGAATTGGACTGTTCAGGAACTGCCAAACAGTCGTTTTTGTGGTGACGCTGACCACAGCCCCCACCAATTTGTGGGACAATGCGCAAGTAGAAGGAGACACGGGACATGCCAACCGGCACCGTGAAATGGTTCAATACCACTAAAGGTTATGGTTTTATTGCCCCTGATGAAGGGGGCAAAGATGTGTTTGTACATATCTCGGCCGTAGAACGGTCCGGCCTCACCGGACTCGCAGACAATCAGAAAGTCTCGTACGAGTTGCAGGACGGACGCGACGGCCGACAAATGGCTGCGGAATTGAAGCCGTTGTAACGACATCGCCGCTGATCGCGGGATTAATCCATTAAGGATGGCGGCCAATTTCCGGCCGTCAACCACCCCCTACCGGGCCTGTTCCATTACCCGCGCGCGGATGGTTCATTTGCGCGACGTCAATGATGTGTATCCGTTGCAATGGTGTCGGATACCCCGGGTTCCTGCGGCCAGCCCTCAGCCCGGCCCTCATGCCGGAATTCCCAGGCTTTCATTGGTTGCTCGGGGCAACGCTGGCACGTTGCGACGCTTGTCGTTCCGATTTCAGGTCATCATGCATACGTCGCAAAACCCCACACACTGCCCAAGCGATGGGCCGCTTGGCATGACAATCCGAACAAATTGGCGCCGGGCAAATTCGAATACTATTTGCGAATGATCTCTTCGAACTCGCGCCACTCCCGAGCCGTCATGCCCGAGCTTTCCTGCGTGACGTCCTCACCCGCCAGCATGCGTCGCAGGCTTTCGACCATCTGAGCGGACAGGTTGACGGCCCCAAGACGGTAATCCTCGAATGCTTTGTAGGCAAAGGGCACCCAGTCGGCGACGATCTTGCACATCGTATCAGCGTAAACGCGGATCTCATATTGAGCATGAGGGTCAGCGCGCAGGCGCAAAAAATGGAACAGGTTGTGCAGGTCGACCTTCCAGTACCACTGCGTATAGATGTTCGCGGGCAGGTTCATCCGCGCCAATTCTCGTGCCAGACCTTGCTGCCCGTCCTGGCTGATCATCGACTCGTAATTGTCATAGCACCGGGCGCTGTCTGCCCTCAGGATGTCCAGAACACGCGCGGCCTCTTCGCCTTCCAGGGCGGATCCACGGCCTTGATTGTTCACCTCTGATTGGGCGGCCACATGTTCGGGTGCGGGAATATAGAACTCACGATCAAGAATCGAGTACCGCGCCGAGTATTCATTTACATTGGCCGTACGGTGCCGAATCCACTGCCGCGCCACGAAGACCGGCAGCTTCACATGCAGTTTGACCTCGCACATTTCAAAAGGGGTCGAATGCCAGTGCCGCATCAGATACCGGATCAGACCTTCGTCATTCTGAACCGATTTGGTTCCTTTGCCGTAAGACACACGTGCGGCCTGACAGATAGCGGCGTCATCGCCCATGTAGTCGATGACGCGAACAAAACCGTGATCCAGAACCTGATGCGCGGTATAAAGGTGATCTTCCATTCCCGCTGAAACGACGCGACGAGTGGGATGCGATTGGGCACGTTGCGCTTCGATCTCGGCCTGTTGGTCAGCGGACAGCGGCATCAAGTTTTCCTTTCTGGCAATGAGTCGCCCCCTACTATATCTCGCCAATCGCAACATCGAAACCGCGATATATGCCGCAACCCACGCAAAATTCAGTTCGCCAGACCCGGCGGTCTCGACACACTGGGTCGGGGCGCTAAGCTCTTTGCAAACTGAGTCGAAAAGGATGACCAAAATGGCGCTGACATATCTTCACACAATGGTCCGCGTGAAGGATCTGGAAAAATCCATGGCGTTTTACAAGCTTCTGGGCCTGAAGGAAACACGCCGCTATGACAGCGAAGCCGGGCGGTTTTCACTGATTTTCATGGCACCTCCGGGGCAGGAGGATGCGCCGATCGAGCTGACCTACAACTGGGACGGTGATGACGGCCTTCCCAGCGACAGCCGCCATTTCGGTCACCTCGCCTACGGCTTCGACAACATCTACGAGGTTTGCCAGCACCTTCAGGACAATGGTGTTACGATCAATCGCCCTCCGCGTGACGGTCGCATGGCCTTTGTACGCTCGCCCGACAATATCTCGATCGAGCTTTTGCAAAACGGCGATGCTCTGGAGCCGAAGGAACCCTGGGCCAGCATGGAAAGCGTTGGCCACTGGTGATCCGGTGGGTCATAACACTTGGGCTGGCCGTGCTGGCCAGCCCGATCAAGGCCGAGCCGTGTCGTCTGGCCCTTGCACTGGCCATGGACATTTCAGTTTCGGTCGATGAGGCCGAGGACTTGCTGCAACGGCAGGGTTTGGCTGCTGCGCTGATCGCACCCGAAGTGCAGGAGGCCTTTTTCTCCTCTCCTATGCCGGTTGCTTTGGCTGTTTACGAATGGAGCGGCCGTTCCACGCAGCACATCATTTTGAATTGGTTGCTGATCGAAGATGTTGCCGACCTGCTTTTCGCCTCAGGTCAGATAAGTGCCTCTGTTCGGTCAGATACAGGATCAGCGACCGCCATGGGCCATGCCCTGGCGTTCGGGTCAACCTTGATGAGCCAGGCACCCCAGTGCTTGTTTCAAACGATTGACCTGTCCGGAGATGGTTCCAACAATGATGGCTATGGACCACGGATAGCCTATCGGCACTTCGCTTTTCAGAATGTGGTGGTCAATGGCCTCGTGATCAACGCGGCGGATTTTGAAGGCGAACTTTTTCTGATCCCCTTTTTTGAAAACAATGTCCTGCATGGTCCTGGCGCCTTTTTGGAAGTCGCTCAGGGGTTCGAGGATTTCGAGCGGGCCATGCGGAAAAAGCTGAAACGGGAATTGAGCGGTTTGCAGATTGGCGCGCTCGATGAAGACCCGCAATAAATCCGCGCCTGATTGCTGCTTTTGCGGGCCAGTTCTCTGGACCGGCATTTGAACAAGGCCGCCAGGCCTGTGCATCAGTGCAGGACGGATTAGGTTCTGCCCAACGCACAACCCTGGTCAGTAGATGTATCGGATCTGGTCCGTCCAATATCGCTCCACGCGGCGCAGCGACGTGGTGATGTCTTCGATACCTTCCAACTCCAACACGCCCCTGCTTTGCAATCCTTCGGCGTGACGCGCAAACAGGTCGGACACGATATTGCGGATTTCCCTGCCTCTTGATGTCAGACGAACGCGAACAGAGCGGCGGTCTATCTCGCATCTCTGGTGGTGCATATACCCCATCTCAACCAGTTTCTTGAGGTTGTAGCTGACATTGCTGCCCTGATAGTAGCCGCGGCTTTTCAACTCACCCGCCGTCACTTCGTGATCGCCGATATTGAACAGCAGCAGCGCCTGAACCGCGTTGATTTCCAGCACGCCAACGCGCTCGAATTCATCCTTGATGACGTCCAGCAGCAACCGGTGCAGCCGTTCCACCAGGGCCAGCGCCTCAAGATAGCTGGTCATGAACCCCTTGGCTTCCAGCCCGGAGACCTGCATTTCCATACTCATCCGACCCTCCGATTCAGTCGTGCTGTTTGAGACACGATGACCTGAAAGTCCGAAAAATCGGTTAAGCCGGTTTTTTTCTTATTTCTGAAAGGTCTGCGCGATGTTTGAAATCAAACTGGCAAACTGCGCTGGTGGCTGCACCTGACCTGTGACCCATTGATAGAGGTCCTGATCGTTTTCGTGCAGCAGCGCGTCAAAGACATCAAGCCCGGCCGCATCCATATCGGCCAGGTTGCGATCGGCATAAGCGGACAGGATAATGTCCATCTCTTTGATCCCGCGCCGCATGGATCGCATTTTCATTCGCTTGATGCGTACGTCCCTGGGTTCACTCAATTCTTCTGCTCCAGCATCAGACGCATTTTCTTTTCCAGCCGCGCCGCACGTTCGGCACAAACCCGCATCTCGCCCCGAATGGCGCGCAGTTCAGCCACGGCGGTTGACAGTTCCATACCGCCTTCACCCTCTTCCACCGGGGCATCCATGCCGTCCCCCTCGCCGGTCAGCAGCCACATGATCGAGACATTGACCAGCCCCGCCATCATCGACAATCGGTTCGCGCGCGGCTCGGACAGATCGTTTTCCCAATCGACGATCGTCGTCTTCTTGACACCAAGGCGGCGCGCCAACTCGGCTTGGGTCATTCCGGCCGCTTCGCGAGCGCCTGCCAAACGGTCCCCGAATGTCGCAGAGTCCGGTCCATACCAGTCTTTTTCATCATTCATTCGGGTCTCCAATTCACAGTGTCCATACGGCTTGATCGTCATTCCGACGCACCCTATGACAGTCGGGTTGAACATACAAACCGAGGCCATCCATGAGTTTCCTGTCTGCGACACTGTCACGCGTCAAACCCTCGCCCACAATCGCTATGACAGCCAAGGCCGCCGAGTTGAAAGCCGCCGGGCGCGACGTGATCGGCCTGAGCGCGGGTGAGCCGGATTTCGACACCCCGCAAAACATCAAAGACGCTGCTGTTGCAGCGATTGCAGCGGGTAAAACAAAATACACTGCTCCAGACGGCATTCCTGAACTGAAGCAGGCGGTTTGCGCCAAGATGAAGCGCGATCACGGGCTTGAGTACACGCCCGCGCAGATCTCGGTTGGAACGGGCGGCAAACAGACGCTGTACAACGCCTTGATGGCAACAATGAATGACGGTGACGAGGTGATCATCCCCGCGCCTTATTGGGTAAGCTACCCCGACATGGTTTTGCTGGCGGGTGGAACGCCGGTTGTTGTTGAAACGACGCTGGTCAACAGCTTCAAGCTGACGGCAGAACAACTGGAAGCCGCAATCACCCCCAGGACGAAATGGTTCATCTTCAACTCGCCTTCCAACCCGACAGGCGCAGGGTACAGCCGGGATGAGCTCAAGGCCCTCACCGATGTTCTGATGCGCCATCCGCATGTCTGGATCATGTCGGACGACATGTACGAGCACCTGGCCTATGACGGCTTTGAATTCTGCACGCCTGCCGAGGTCGAGCCCGGTCTGTATGACAGGACGCTCACCTGCAACGGTGTTTCGAAGGCCTATGCCATGACAGGCTGGCGCATCGGTTATGCGGCCGGTCCGGTCGAACTCATCTCGGCGATGCGCAAGATCCAGTCGCAATCCACTTCGAACCCCTGCTCGATCAGCCAGTGGGCGGCGGTGGAAGCGCTGAACGGAACACAGGATTTTCTGGCCCCGAACAATGAAACGTTCAAACGCCGCCGTGATCTGGTGGTGCGCATGTTGAACGAGATTGACGGTGTAACCTGCCCGACACCTGAGGGCGCGTTTTATGTCTACCCTTCGATCGCCGGGCTGATTGGCAAAACAACACCCGCGGGAACCGTCATCGAAAACGATGAAGCCTTTGCCACGGCCCTGTTGGAAGAGGCGGATGTCGCCGTCGTGTTTGGCGCGGCCTTTGGCCTGTCACCCAACTTCCGGGTCAGCTATGCTACGTCCGATGCAGCCCTGACCGAAGCCTGCGGTCGAATACAGCGCTTTTGTGCATCTCTGAGGTGAACATGTCTGCCGACCTTCCCGAATACTACTTTCGCATCCGTGAAAACGGGGCTGCCGTGTTTCGGATCGATACGGAAAACCGCCAACGCCGGATCGAGATGGATCAGATTGCCGTCGTCAACATCCGCAACGGCGAGGTCAAGCCGCACGGGCAACGGACGTTGTCCGAACGGGATCAGGCCGAGATCGCCCAATGGATGCAAGAGCGCCGGGCCGTACTGGCCCAGCGCGACATTGACGATATTCACCGCGCTGTCGACTATCTGAACCTGACAACGCAATGGGCGCAGTCCAAGGCAAGCGACGAACAGCTTGAGGATGTGACCGACAGGTTGCTGATGGCGATGCACGATCTGCGCACGGTTTTGGTTCGGAAAAAGGCCGACCGGTTGAGCAAAGACTAGGCCGGTTCCGCCGGCGCCTGCATCTGCCGCACCGAATGCAGCCAGAACCGGGCCATCAGCAGTACCGCCGCGAAGGCCAGACCAAGCACCAATCCCAGCCAGACACCGATGCCGTCCATCTGACGGACGAAGCCGAAATAATACGACGCCGGGATTCCCACGACCCAATAGCTGAGCGCCGCCATAACCATGGGAATCTTGGCATCCTGCAACCCGCGCAGCAGACCCAGCGCAATCACCTGCGCCCCGTCGACCAGTTGGAACAGGGCAGCCATGGCCAGCAATCCGGTCCCGATAGCCAGGATTTGTCCGCGCTGCGGATCATCGGCCTCCATGAACAGGGAAATCAGCGGCTCGGCATATGTCAGGAACAGGATGACGGTCACGACGGACATGACCAGCGACATGCCCGTCACGGCAATCGCACCTTTTTCCAGATGCGCCTTGTCCCGGCGGCCCAACGCGTTGCCGGCCCGGATGGTGGCCGCATTGGACAGCCCCAGATGTACCATGAAGGTGGCCGACGCCAGATTCAGGGCGATTCCGTGCGCGGCCAGCGGGACCTGACCCAGCCAGCCCATCATCACGGCTGATGTTGCAAACAGCGACACCTCGGCCAGGGTGGTCAGACCAATGGGCACGCCCAGTTTCCACACGCTGATGAACATTTCCCAATCCGGGCGCCAGAAGCGCTGAAAGAGGCTGTGTTCCGGCAAGGTCCGAACCACATAGACGACAACCGCGACCAGCGAAACGACCTGCGTTGCGATCGACGCGATCGCTGCGCCCATCACGCCCAGTTCAGGGGCGCCCCAGTTGCCAAAGATCAGCGCATAGTTGGTAAACCCGTTCACAACCGCCGCCGCAACCGTGATCCAAAGCACGATCTGAGTTCGCTCCAGAGCCGCAAGGTAGGATTTCAACACCATCACGATGAGCGCCGGAAACAACCCCCAACCGGCAACGCGCAAATACTCCGACGCAGTTTCAGCGATATGCGGCTCTTGTTTCATGGCGATCAGGATCGGATAGGACCACCACAACAACGGCATGACCACCGCAGCATACAGCAGCGACAACCACAGCCCCATGCGGGTCGAGCGGCGAATGCTGGTTTCGTCCCCTTCTGCCGCCGCAGTGGCAACCATCGGCATGACGGCCCAGCCGAACCCCGCGCCAAACAAAAACAAAACGAAGTAATAGCTGCTGGCCAAGGTAACGGCTGCCAGCGCCTCGACCCCGTACCAGCCCAGCATGATAGTGTCGGTCAGGCCAATGGCAAACTGCGCCAGGTGGCCACCGACCAACGGCAGGCCAAGCACGGCAATCGCCCGAAAGTGGGCCGGATATGTCATCACTTTTGTCATTGCACCAGCCATATGCGCGGGCTTGGCGCGGGACAAGAGAAGATCACTAAAATTTCAATATGAGACTCCGGTGCCTACTCACACGACAAGAGCAGGCACCGTGGCGGTTAACGGGCGTCCGGGTGCAATGCTGTACCCAAAATATGCTCGGACCGGTGGATGACGTGATGCGCCTGCCCCACGATCAACGGATCGGGTTCACCCACAATGTCGTGATCCTTGCCCGGATAGTCCAGCGTCGACAGAAAATGCCGCATGCAATTCAGGCGCGCGCGTTTCTTGTCATTCGATTTGATGATCGTCCACGGCGCGTCCGCGGTATCGGTGTAAAAGAACATGGCCTCTTTTGCTTCGGTGTAATCGTCCCACTTGCTGAGGCTGGCCTTGTCAATCGGTGACAGCTTCCACTGTTTCAGAGGATCCGTCTCGCGACTTTTGAAACGACGCTGCTGTTCTTCCTGCGTGACCGAGAACCAGTATTTGTAAAGCTGGATGCCCGACCGCACCAGCATCCGCTCTAACTCCGGCGTCTGCCGCATGAACTCTAGATATTCATTGGGAGAGCAGAAGCCCATCACCCGCTCGACACCCGCGCGGTTGTACCAGGACCGGTCATAGAACACCATTTCGCCAACTGTAGGCAGTTCCTGAATATAGCGCTGATAATACCATTGCCCCTTTTCTTCCCAAGTGGGTTTATTCAAGGCCACGACCCGGGCCTGACGCGGATTGAGGTGCTCCATGAACCGCTTTATCGTACCGCCCTTGCCAGCAGCATCGCGCCCTTCGAACAGCAGAACGAAACGCTGCCCGGTTTCCTGCGCCCACAGCTGAACCTTCAGCAACTCTGCCTGAAGCTTGGCCTTCTGTTCTTCGTACACCGACCGCGCCATCTTGCGGCCGTAAGGGTACTTGCCGCTTTCAAACGCCTGCCGGATCTTTTCCGGGCTGGGCTCTGCGACCTCTGCAACCGGGGTCGGCCCAGTCTTGGTCTGAGTTGAATCTACTTTGACCCGAGCAATGGCATCCATAAATTTTTTCCTTTTCTGTTGTCCCGAAAGCGAGCTATCAGAAAGGCCCAGGATGCGCTTTGATTGGGGTCAAATTGATGCCTCAAAAACCCATGAATTCCAAACCGGATCCGAGGTTCCGATGCAAACGCCGTTTTTCAAGCTGTGCCCAAGCGGACCTTGCCTGAATTCTCAATGACATCTTTTTGAACCGCCCTCGGTCAACATGGCCAAATCTGGCGCCCGTATAGCGCACCGGATCTGCCGATACCCCTTGCTTCAGGCTTTATCGATGCCCCCAATCGTCAGGGTTGTCCGAGTTGTTGGGCGACAGACCCAATTCGTCGCCTTCCGTCGAACATCCCAGCCCCAGAACTGTCCGGTTCGCATACGAAAAGTAGGAACAGACCTGATTGATCTCGAGGATTTCTCCATCGCCCCACCCCGCGTCACGCAGAGCGATCACATCCGCTTCGACCAGATTGCCCGGATCCTCGGTCAGCTTGCGTGCATAGGTCATGGCCGCCACCTGCGCTGCATCCAATGGCGCGGCCGCCGGATCGCGCGCTTCGATCGCCGCCCGGATCGCATTTCCCCGTTCTTCATCGCCCAGCAACCGCTGCAACCCTGCGAAATGGTGTTCGACGCAATATCCGCATCGGTTCAGCGCGCTGACCCACACGCCCAGCACCTCGAGAAACCATTTCGGTATCTTGTTGCCCGAGTGATGCAGCACTGCCTTGTAGATCGCCATGTGCCCTTCCATCGAATGCGGACGCAACGAATGCGCCATCATGATATTGTCCACATTGTTGTCCGGGCCCGTGACGCGGTCATAGAGTTTCTTCAGCCTGCCTGTGGCCTGCTCGAATGGGATGGTTCTGATCCAGCTCATTTGGCTTCCTGTTGACGTGATTGCCTGTAGTTCAGAGACTAGAAGCGCATTGAGCCCGAGGCGAGACGAATTCGCCACCTTGTCAAAAAGAACCCGGACCAGCGCAGACCGCAATTCGAATGTCGGTCCGGTTTCCCCAAGCACCAACATGGCATGTCCATTCAAAACCCAGCGAGCATCCGCCCTCAGCCACCAGTCGTTCGGCAACCCGGTCAGATTGGGCTAGACGCTATCTATCTCCATGGTGCGGAACTCATTCTTCAGCCAATTGTGCCGGGCACACATCGGTCTTGTGAAATGCTGACGTATCAACTTGCTCATGGCCTTCTGGATCAGAACCGACGTCGTTGCCGGATATACTTCGGTTGTAAACAGCGACACTGTGCGAACGAAGTTGCTGCCGGGAAATGGCATGGCCTTTACGCTGTTGTGAAACCTCTGCGTTCGGTGAAAGCACGCGGCGGTCGTGATTGCCCAGCCGCTGCCCTGCGCAACCAGGCCGATGATGGATTGATTGCACTCCAGCTCAAACCGGTTGGGCAGGCTGTATTTGCTCCGGGCCAGTTGAGTTTCGATCTGCTTGCCGATCACATAGTCGCGCGAATACCTCAACAACGGTAATTCGGCATCCGGGTTGAACAGCTCATCCGGAGACCCTTCAAACTTGTTGGGAACCACGACGATGAAGGGGTCTCTCATCAGCGGGTATTCGATCAGCCCTTCGGTACGACCCAGCGGTCGCGTGGCGACGCCCACGTCAAGCTTGTGTTCCTGGAGTTTTGCAAGAATTTCGTGGCTGGGACGCGTGAAATGGCGGAAATTGCACCGTGGCAGAGCCTGTGCCAGAAAACGAACAAGATCGGGCGCGATCTGATTGTCAAAATCATCGACCAAAGCCAGTCGCAAGTCCGTCGCATGCTGCCAGTTTCCCGTTCGAATTTCGGCCTCACCACGCTTCAGCACAGTCAGACCATCACGCACATAGCGGGCAAATACCTCGCCCGCCGGCGTCAGGCCCATGGGGCGGCGCCCATGGTCGACCAGATCAATCCCCAACGCGCGTTCAAGGCTGCGCAGGTGGTTCGAAACCGTGCTGATCGACAAATCTGTTTCTGATGCGACCTGCTGAATCGATCCGGATTTGGCGATCAGCTGAAACACTTCCAGCCATCGAAGACTCAGAGATTTGGACACGGCAACCAACCATTGTTTCGATTTGTTCGAAACTAGCGAAGCAAAGTTTTGCCCCTGCGGCAATGAAGAAGTTGATCGAAAGGGTCGTTTCTAGGCTTTCATCCGCACAAAATCCGGGTCGTACGGGCTTGGGCTGATAACCGTCGCACCAATCCGTTTCCCGCAACTGTCCAGTTTCATTTCACGGCCAACCTGCGTCAGGGACGGATGGATGAAAGCGTGCGCCAGATTCAGCTTCGTGCGATGCCCCCATTCGCCCGACGTGATTGTGCCAACGACGGTATCATCCTGCATCAGTGATGCGCCGGGATGCGCCGGGCCATGGGTTGAATCGATGCGCAAGGGGACCAGCTTGCGTCGCGGTCCTTCCGATTTCCGTTTCAACAGGGCATCACGCCCCACGAAGGCGCCCTTGTCCAACCGGACGAACCGATCCAGGCCGGTTTCAAAGGGATCAAATTCGGTGATCAGATCGGCTTTCCAGTGCAAAAAGCTCTTCTCCATGCGCATGGATTCAACGGCCCTGGCACCGAACAGTTTCAGCCCGTGCGTTTCGCCGGCCTCGCACAAGGCAAGATAGGCCGCATAGAGCGAGGCGTTGGGAACATGGATTTCATAGGCCAGCTCGCCCGAGTAACTCAGGTTCATGACCGTCGCCGGAGCAATACCGACAAAGCACTCGCGCACGCTGAGCCACGGGAACGCATCTGCCGACCAATCTCCTCTGGTGCAGGCTGACAGGACAGAACGCGATTTCGGGCCAGCCAGAACCAGAATGGTCTGATCGTTCGTCAGGCTGTGCAACTGAACGTCCTCATCGCTGCGCAGATGCAGGCGCAACCAATCCATGTCGTGAAACTCGCTTGCCGCGGCAGAGCCATACCAAACCCGGGCCGGACCCCGGTCGCTGGCGGGCAGATTGGCAATCGTCGCTTCTGCCTTGATCATACCGTGGTCATTCAACAGGTATCCCAACCCGACACGCCCCTCACGCCGAGAAACAAGCCCGCAAAACAACCGGTCCAGGAATGCGTGCCTGTCGGATCCCGTGATCTCGATGCGGTTGAACCCGTTGACCTCGGCAAGCCCGACGCCGGTTCGAATGCTTTCGACTTCGGCGGCCACCAAATCGAAGGTTTCGTCAAAATCGAAACTGAGCGTTGGCGAGAAATCGGGATCGGGTTTGAAATAGTCCACCCTTTCCCACCCGTTGACCACAGTGAACTCGGCCCCTTCAGATGCCAGAACAGGCGTCAGAGGGGTCGTCTTGGCGGGCCGGCCCGCGGGGCGGTGTTCATGCGGAAAATGAAACCTGAATTCGTTCTGATAATCCTCGATCGCCTTGAGCGCGGTGAGTTCCACATTGGCGTGACCCGAAAACCTCCGCGGGTCGAGGCACCACATGTCATAGCACGCCTCGCCATGTACGATCTGCTGCGCCAGCAACCACCCGTGACCGCCACCTTCACCCAGCCCGGCCCGCAGGCCAATGATGCAGTACGCGTTGCGCTTGCCCGGGATCGGACCGACCAGAGGCGCCCCATCAATTGTGTAGGTGATCGGCCCGTTGACCACGGTGTGAATGCCAACCTCCATCAAGGCGGGCATGCGCGCAAAGGCCCCTTCCAGAACATCGGTTACACGGTCCAGATCATCCGGGCACAGCGCGTTCACGAAGTTCGGATCAATACCGTCCATACCCCAGGTTTTGCATCCCTGCTCGTAGAACCCGAGCAGCAGCCCGTTCTTTTCCTGTCGGCAATAATAGTCGCTGATCGGGCAGCGCAGCAGCGGCATCCGATGCCCGGCATCCCGGATAGCCTCAATCTCTTCGGACAGGAAATACTGATGCTCCATGGACGACACAGGATGATGCACACCCATCATGGCGCCGACTTCGTTGACCCTGTAACCACAGGCGTTGACGACGACATCACAGTCGATATCCCCGTGCTCGGTATGCACCGTCCAGGTGTCATCGCTGTGCTGTGTCAGCGCGGTCACCGGCGTATTTCGATACACCTCGGCACCCGCCTTGCGTGCCCGGCGCGCAAGGGCCTGGCACAATTGCGCTGGATCGATGTCGCCGTCCAGCGGATCCCAAAGCCCGCCGATGAGATTGTCGGTCGAAATCAACGGGTGTCGCCGGGCACATTCATCCGCGTCGATCACCTCGAAATGTACATCCATCCCCCGCGCCATGGACGCGAAGTGACGATAGCCTTGCATCTGCCCTTCAGTATTCGCCAGACGTATCCCACCGTCTGCGTGGTGATAGTTGATAGGATAATCCGGATCGTCGGCCAGTTCCTTGTACAGACGGATCGAATGGGATTTCAGGCCGACCATCGTCTGGTTCATGCCGAAATTGGTGACCTGCGCCGCCGAATGCCATGTCGTGCCCGAGGTCAGTTCATTCCGTTCGACCAAAACCACATCTGTCCACCCTTCCTGGGTCAGGTGGTAGAGCGTCGAACACCCGGCGATCCCGCCCCCTATCACAACGGCTCTGGTACGCGACTTCATGGCATTGCTCCTTCATTTTCGGCACCAGTCTTGCTGAATAACGGGATGGGCATACAACAGGGCAGATGCGGGTGCCGGAAAATCGAAACCGCGATTTCGAATTCTGAAAACGGCACTTCTGCTTTGATACCGGGACAAGTTGGGTTCTAGGGTGCAGGAAAACGCAAGGTAACGTAAACGAATGCCATCGGAGAGCGTCAAAAGAAGCGGTCGAAAGGCACGGCACGCACAGCGTGCGGCCAAGCCCGTTTTTGACCCTTGCCCGCCCGGTCAGAAAGGCGGGACATTCAGGCCCTTAAGCATTTCGGAAATCGAGAAAATTTACGACACCGCGCTGCGTCTGCTGGAAGAGCTGGGGATGGGAGACGTGCCGGACAGGCTGGCCATCGACCTCAGGGCAGCTGGAGCTCAGGACCGGGAACAGAACCGGCTGGTTTTTCCCCGTTCAATGGTCGAACAGGCCATCGCCTCGGCCGCGAAGAGCTTCACCTTTCATGGCCGGGATGAAAACCGGTCCATCGAGGTGGGTGGCGACCGCGTGTATTTTGGCACCGGCGGTGCTGCGGTTCAGACACTTGATATGAACAGTGGGCTTTATCGCCCGTCTACCCTGGCGGATCTGCATGATTTCACCCGGCTACAGGATACGCTGGCCAATGTCAGTTGGTTCACCCGGTGCTGCGTGGCGACCGACGTCCCCGATGTGTTCGATCTGGACGTCAACACGGTTTATGCTTTGGTACGGAACACAACCAAACCAATAGCAACGTCTTTCACGTTGGCGGAACATGTCGGCCCGATTGTCGAGATACTGGACATCGTCGCCGGAGGGGTCGGGGAATTCGCCAAACGCCCCTTCCTGAAAGCGCATATAAGTCCGATCATTTCACCGATGCGATACGGCGAGGATGCCGTGGATGTGGTTTATGAATGCATCGCCCATAACATACCGATGTCCTGCATCACGGCCGCGCAAGCGGGCGCAACCGCCCCGGCAACTCTGGCCGGATTTCTGGCGCAGTCACTGGCCGAAACGCTGGCCAGCCTCGTGATGGTCAATGCGATCAAACCCGGCTTTCCGATGGTCTTTTCCAACTGGCCTTTCATCGTGGATCTCAGGACCGGCTCTTTCGCAGGTGGCAGCGGTGAGACCGCAATCCTGAATGCAGCGTCAGCGCAAATCACGAACTGGCTGGGTTTGCCATCGGGTGTGGCCGCTTCGATGGCCGATGCCAAGGCCATCGACGCCCAGCATGGGGCAGAAAAAGGCATCACGTCGCTGGCGGCAGCGCTGGCAGGAGGCAATCTGATCTATGAAAGTTCGGGGATGACGGCATCTCTGCTCGGGGTCAGCTTCGAGGCCTTTGTTCTGGACAACGAAATGCACTCGCACACGTATCGCATCCTGCGCGGGATCGAGGTCACCGAAGCGAACCTTGGCTTTGACGCCATCTGCCATTCGGTTCTGGGCGAGGGGCATTTTCTGGGCAGCGAACAAACCTATGAAGCCATGGAACGAGATTACTTCTATCCGAAACTCGCCGATCGCCAGGAGCCTCGCACGTGGCAAACAGACGGTGCACTGGATGCATGGTCATCCGCACGGCAAGTCGCTCAAAAGGTGTTGAGCACGCATCACCCTGAATACCTCACCTCAGAACAAGACGCCGAAATTCGCCGACGTTTTCGTATCCTGCCCTGAATGACGGCGGGCATTCCCAGCACGTTGCCGAACCGTTAGGGTCACTGGAGAAACTTGCATAGGATAGGGCATCATGGCCGATTCATTTTTTCAACCGGTATCCGCCATGGAACTGGCCCGATTTGCCGGCATTCCCGCATTCATGCGCCTGCCTATTCTGGATCTGGCACACGAACGGATCTCGGAGGTCGAACTGGGCCTCGTGGGTATCCCTTGGGACGGCGGAACCACAAATCGCCCCGGCGCCCGGCATGGTCCGCGGCAACTGAGGGACTATTCCACGATGATCCGGGCGATGAACCCGGTTACGGGAGTGGCACCGTTTGCAATGGTGAACTGCGCAGATCTAGGAGACGTTGCCCCCAATCCCGTCGACATAGAAGACACGCTGGATCGGATCACGCGTTTCTACACGGATCTTCAAGCCCGCAACATCACGCCATTGACGGCCGGAGGGGATCACCTGACCACCCTGCCCGTCCTTCGTGCCCTGGCCGCTTCGGGTCCGGTTGGCCTGATCCAGTTCGACAGTCACACGGACTTGTTCGATACCTATTTTGGAGGTCACAAGTTCACCCACGGCACCCCGTTCCGCCGCGCTGTCGAGGAAGGGTTGGTGGACCCCAAGCGTTTTGTACAAATCGGAATCCGTGGCACGGCCTACAACACTGAAGATATCGAATGGGGCGAGGCGCAGGGCATCCGCATCATTCGCGTCGAAGAGCTGTTCGACCGGGGCATAGACGACGTCATGAACGAAGTGCACGAGATCGTTGGCATGCAGCCGACCTACTGCACCTTTGACATCGACTTTGTTGATCCAACTTACGCCCCCGGTACGGGAACACCTGAAATCGGCGGACCCAACAGCTTTCAGGCCCAGCAGGTCATTCGCAGGATGTCCGGTCTGAACCTTGTCGGCGCCGATCTTGTCGAAGTGTCACCGCCATTCGACCCCGACGGTGGAACGGCGTGGCTTGGCATCTCGCTGATGTTCGAGTTGCTTTGCGTTCTGGCACAGGCGATCGACAAGCGGCGCTAGGCCCGCGCGACGTTCTCGGCGATCATCGAAATCATCTCGAACATCACCGCCGCCGCCGTCAGTGCGGTGATGTTGTTGGGGCTGTCCTTGGTGGGCATCATGCAGACCACATCGCCGCCGACGATGTTCAGTCCGCGCGCCGCGCGCAGGATGCCGACCGCCTCATCGATGTCAAACCCCTTCTCACCCGGCTCCAGATTGGACACGGCCGGCGCGACGGTTGGGTCAAGACAGTCCAGATCGAAGGTGATGTAAACCGGGCGGTCACCCAAAACCTCTTTGGTCTGCGCGACCACATCGGCCAACCCGCGCTGTCGGAACTCTCGCATGGTGACGATGTTGTACCCGTAATCGTACGACGGTTGCAGCCAGTCCAGGCTGCGTGCATGGCCCCGCAGACCGATCTGCATCGACCGGGTTGGATCCACCTGCCCCTGATCGGCCAGATAGGCCCCCCAGTGGGCCGCGGATTTCTTGGCCCCCAGAAAGTGATCAACCTTGGTGAACACATCCGTATGCGCGTCCAGATGCAGAAAGCTGACCGGCTGTCCGCCCGCAAGTTTGCCGCAACCCAGGGCCTGAACAATGCCACCGGTGATGGAATGGTCGCCTCCGACGGAAACGGGGCGCGCTCCGGCCGTGTCTATGGTCTTGTAGAATTCAGTGATGCGTTCGATGCAGTCTTCGTTGTCGTTGGCCTTTGGAAAAGGCACATCACCAACATCGGCGATCCGCGCGCTCTGCCAGGGATCAATTTCAAAGACCGAATGCACCCTGCGTTGTACGGCCGAGACATGCCGCAACGCGCGTGGTCCCAGGTGCTGGTCCCGTTCGGTCGTGCCGTTGCCGGTTGAATGCGGCACGCCCGCCAGCGCGATATCCTGCCCTTCCGGCCCGACATTGGGACATCGGAACAATGTAGGCACGCCCCACCAATACAGGTTGTCCATCATCGACTGTTCATAGGGATCTGTCATGGCTTCCCCGGTTCAAAGAAAAGCGCCCCCGATCGGAACCGGGGGCGTTTGCGTTCAGAGTTTTTCGTCTTCTCGCCGGAACGCGCCCTGTACGATCCGGTCCATGACCATGGCAAGGAACAGGATCGCAAAGCCACCCAGCAGGCCCGGCCCCTTGGCGGCGTATTGCAGCGCCTCAAGGATTTCCTTGCCCAGGCCGCCCCCGCCGATCAGCGAGATGATCACGACCATGGACAGGCACATCAGGATTGTCTGGTTTACACCCGTCATGATCGATGGCAGCGCCAGAGGGATTTCAACATCCTTCAACAATTGCCATTTCGACGCGCCAAAGGCGACCGCAGCCTCCTTGATGCTTTCCGGAACCCCTTGCATGCCCAGCGCCGTCAGGCGGATCACTGGCGGCATGCCAAAGATGATGGTGGCCAGAATTCCCGGCGGGTTGCCGGTGCCGAAAAAGGCGATGATCGGGATAAGGTAGACGAAGGCAGGAAGCGTCTGCATCAGGTCCAGAACCGGTTCCGCCGCGCGATAGGCGCGCTGCGACTTGCCGAACCAGATACCCAGCGGAATGCCGAAAACCACGCACAGCAACACCGCCGCACCGACCAGAGCAACCGTTTCCATCGCCACGTCCCAGTACCCCAGCAACGCGATATAGGCCAGGGAAGATGCGGTGAAGATGGCAACCCTTGGTCCCGCCGCACGCCAGGCCGTCACACAGATGACCAGCATGACCACCGGCCAGGGTGACCCGATCAGTGCAATCGTCAGCGCATCAAGCACCGAGCGCACGCCCGCCACGATCCCGTCGAATACGTCGCCTCCAGCTGCCGCCGCAGCATCAATCCTGGCCTCCATCCAGTTTGCCAGGCTCGAGAACAGCGTGCCGTTGCCCTCGCCAAGAAACATCGCAGACACTTGCTGTTCCGGGAACGCGTCCAACAATGGAAGGGATGCGTTCACGGTGAACTTGTACACGATCAATGGTCCGATTGCTGCGACAAGGATCGCACCCATGACGATATTACGGGTCGAACGCCCACTTTCCGTGCTGTCCGGATCAATGCGCCAGTTCGAATACTGTTTTTCGTAGACGCGGTCGGCGTAGAACCCTTGAACCAACTTGAACACCAGCAACATCAACAACCCGGTAATCAGGATGCCTGCCGCCTCGGACTGGGCGGCGGCGGCCCTTTCCAGGCTTGTGGCCGCGGCTTTCTGTATGTTCTCGGCCAGTTTGGTGAAACGGTCGATATCGGCCTGTTCCGTGGCATCCGCTGCGCGCGCCAACAGTTCGGCCGCGCGTTCCTGCTGACGGGCGGCGCGGTCCGCGAAATCGGCGCCGGGATTACCCCACGCGCCCCTGCCGATCTGAACCCACGCGATGATCTCAAGGATCAGAAAGGTCCAGAACATGCCCCAAATGGCGCGTGACGCAGACCAGAATGGCCCCAGCAACGCGGCCCACTTGTTGAATGTGTTGGGAATCGCGCTGGTCGCATCATGAATCTTGTGGAATGCGTTGACATAGTAGTCACCGTTCGGACCCGCGAACTCTTTGATGGAAAGGTCCAGGGCCTCGCGATCGACCTCGATATCAGAGGCGGCCGTAACTTTCATCTCTGTTGCAGCATCAGTCATTTTTGCCCCCCTGGATACCGCGCAACAGGCGCGGCTTGGTCACGACGCCCACATCAACGCCCGCATCCGTGATGACGACCGGCAGATCAGAATTCACGGCCAGGTCGATCAATTGATCCAGATCCGCGCCCTCGTCCGCTCGGGGCGCACCGTCAAGTGGCCCTGAATAACTGTCCACCGGCTCCATGATGGAATGCGCCTTGACCAGTTTGAGTTTTGAGATGCCCTGAACGAATTCGCGCACATAATCGTCGGACGGGTTCATGACGATGTCTTCGGGTGTTCCGATCTGCACGATGACGCCGTCCTTCATGATCGCAATCCGGTGGCCGATCCGAATGGCTTCGTCCAGATCGTGGGTGATGAACAGCGTGGTCTTCTTCAGCTGCGCCACAAGCGCTTTGAACTGGTCCTGCAATTGCAGACGGATCAGCGGATCGAGGGCCGAGAACGGTTCATCCATCAACAGGATTTCCGGGTCCGAAGCCAGCGCCCGCGCGATCCCCACGCGTTGCTGCATCCCGCCCGAAAGCTCTTTGGGCAGGCGGTCCTCGTAACCTGTCAGATTCACCAGGCTCAGCGCGTGATCCGAGACGGCCCAGCGCTTTGACTTGGAAACCTTTCGGATCTCCAATGGATAGGCCACATTATCACGCACTGAACGATGCGGCATCAGCGCCATGTGCTGAAAGACCATACCGATTTGCTGGGCGCGAATGCGGCGCAACTCGGCTTCCGACAGTTTCGAAACATCGTGACCCAGAATTTCGATCCGACCCGCCGTCGGTTCGATCAATCGATTCACGTGGCGCACCAATGTGGACTTGCCCGAGCCGGACAGCCCCATGATACAGAAAATCTCACCCCTCGGCACTTCGAACGTGGCGCCCTGAACGCCGACAACACAGTTGAACCGCTCCAGAACTTCCGGCTTGCCTATGCCTTCGTTTCTGACCGCTTCCATTGCCTCTTCTGCACGCGAGCCAAAGATCTTCCAAACGTTTTCTAATTTTACGACAGGTTCGTCCATTTATCCCCCACAGGGCGAAGCCCTGCCCGACAGAAAAAGGCCGCCGCGGTTTTGCGCGACGGCCCAAAGAGTGATTGTTTAGTTGGTCAGCCAGCCGATGACGGTGTCTTCATTCGCAGCCACCCATTCCTTGGCGAACTCAGCGGCTTCGATGTTGTCGACGGCCAGCGCCTTGCCCATCGCGCTCAGATCGTCGCCTGTCATCTGATAGTTGCTGAACAGGGCGGCCACTTCGGGATAGCTCTCTTCCAGTTCCTTGGCATAGTGCAGGTGAAGCGTTGCCCCGTTCCAGGCCGAGGACGCCTCGGACTTGGACAACCAATCCGGATCATCCGTGGGCTGAACGATTGTCCAGGTGGCCGGGTCGTGGGGCGGTTCTTCCAGAACCGTCAGATCCTGTGTCACGAAGATATAGTGCGGGCTGTAGCAAAACCCGATCCACGGATCACCCGCCTTTGTCGCGTTCGCCAAATTGGCATAGGCAATGGTTTCCTCGTATTCCGTCAATTCGAAGATCTGGTCATAGCCATAGGACTTGGCCCGGATCTTCTCGACGACGGTCGACGCCCAACCCGGTGCACCGATCCATACCTCGGGTGTTCCGTTGCCATCGGTATCAAAGATCGCAACCTTGTCGGGGTCGCTCAGATCATCGATCGACTTGATGTCATATTGTTCCGCGATGTAGGTCGGCACGCACATGCCCTGCTCGGCCTGAACCGGGTTTTGGTTCATGACGACGGTGCCGTTTTCCTTGACATAGGTATCGTGCAGGTTCTGCTGATTGGGCATCCACACTTCAGGATGGACATGCATCGAACCGCTGTCCATGGCTTCAAACACAATCGGGTTCGTGCCGTTTTGCAATTCCACGTCCAGGCCGAGGTTTTCTTCGATCACGACTTCAAGAATATGTGCCGTGGCGTTCACCGAGGCCCAGTTGGGCACACCGATCACGATATCCGCGGCCATGACCGGCCCGGCAATCGCGAAGGACGCGCTTCCAAGTAGCGTTGCAGTTTTTTTCATCTGATATCTCCGTGTTGGGTAGCTTCCGCGTTTGTTTTTCTCACCCTCTCGGGCCGTGGTGCGCTCTGGTTCAGGTCTTGAAAGGCCGTGCCTTTCGGGTTTTTTGGGGCCAGCAAAATCACAGGCTTACATGGCTCCAAAAGTGAAGCACGTGGATGCGTGGGCCTTCAAGAGATACGTTTTATTACCCCTTGAATGCGGAATTATCGCAACATGGTTTCGACTTTTTGCGATTCAAGGAGGTGCGCCCGACATCTCCAAAGCCGGAAGCACCCTCAGGTATAATGAGCACAAGAATTGCCCGGGCAGAAAGCGCACCAGTCTCAACGCGGTCGGGCAGGTTTCCTTTTCAGTACGCTAAGGCCCCTTTCAGCAAACACTGGTTGCGTCTGGTTCTTTGGTTTGCGCGCGCTCTGTCCGTAAAGGCGGCGTGGAGCCTCCTCTCAGTTTTTGTCCACCCACTTCAACGAGGTCCTTCTGACAAGACCAGGTTCAACACTCTGTGAAAAGTGGCGCTTAATCGAACTTTGAAGCTGGCATTTGCCTACCTACTGGTAGATAGTTCCCATGTCGTAACCATCAAAGAGAACTGACCCCATGGAAATCAATTCGGACTTCTCTGACCGCGTCGTCGTTCACTCAGACCAGCTGGAGTGGCAGGCCTCTCCCATGAAGGGTGTGGATCGCAGGATGTTGGACAGGATCGGAGGCGAGGTCGCCCGGGCCACCACAATCGTGCGTTATGCGCCGGGCAGTCATTTCTCTGCACACACCCATACTGGCGGTGAGGAGTTCATTGTCCTTGACGGTGTGTTTCAGGATGAGCATGGCGACTATCCTGCGGGGACCTATGTCCGCAATCCGCCCACCACGCAACACACGCCGGGGTCGGAACCGGGCTGCACGATATTCGTGAAGCTCTGGCAGTTCGACATGGACGATCGCAACCAGTTTCGCAAAAGCATGGTGGATGAGCTGGGCGCGCCCGCAAATGGTATCGCCACCGCAGTCCTGCATGAGGATGCGCGCGAGGTCGTGACCTACTCCCATCTAGACGCGGGTGCGACGCTGCGCTCGGACGCCCCTGGCGGGATCGAGGTTCTGATCATCGACGGGTCGGTCACCGAAGGCGGGGATGAACTGGTCAAAAACGATTGGCTGCGCCTGCCTGAAGGCCACAGCCTGATGGCCGTTGCGGGGCCGGACGGGGCCAGGATCTGGATGAAGACAGGCCACCTGCCTTTTGCCCAACCGCCGGCGGTGTAACCGATGGGTGACCAAAAACCCCTGGCGCAACACCCCTGGTCGAGCGGGCCCCAAAAGCTGAACCTGCGCTCTTCAAGTGAGGGGTTCTGAACCATGCGCACGGATACGCTCATCATTGGCGGGGGGCTTTCAGGGCTCAGCCTTGCGACACAGCTTGTGGATCAAGGTCAGGAAGTGCTGATCGTCGAGGCGCGCAATCGTCTGGGCGGGCGCATTCTGACCGAGGCTCTGGGCGACGGCCGTTTCGACATGGGTCCGGCCTGGTTCTGGCCCGGCCAACCACGGATTGCCGCGCTGATCGAACGGCTGGGCCTGCACAGGTTTGACCAATTCAGCTCCGGCGCGCTGAGTTTCGAAGATGAACAAGGCCGTGTTGAGCGCGGCCGGGGGTTTTCATCCATGGAAGGGTCTTATCGTCTGATCGGGGGGCTCGCTGCCTTGACGGATGCGCTGTCGGCACTCTTGCCGGATGGGGCAATCCACCTGTCAACGCAGATCACGGCCTTGGCGCGCACCGAAGGTGGGGTTCGGGTCACCACGCAATCTGGGCGGCATATTTGGGCGAGGCATGTTGTGCTTGCCATACCCCCACGTATCGCGGCCGAGTTGATCTTTGAGCCCACCCTGCCCGATGGCACGTTATCAGCCATGCGGGAAATCCCGACATGGATGGCAGGTCAGGCCAAGGCGCTTGCGGTCTATGACACTCCGTTCTGGCGTGACGACGGACTGTCTGGCGATGCCATGAGCCGACGCGGCCCCATGGTGGAAATCCACGACGCGTCACCTGCCAGCGGTGGTCCCTTCGCGCTGTTCGGTTTCATCGGCATCCCTGCGCATGCTCGCCGGGATGAAGGGGTGTTGCGGCAGCAGGTTCTGGCGCAGCTGGGGCGATTGTTCGGGCGCAAGGCGGTCAGCCCCAGCACGCTTTTCCTAAAAGACTGGGCGTTCGACCGCTTCACAGCGACCGATCTGGACCTTCAGCCTTTGTATACCCATCCGCAATACGGCTTGCCGAAGGCCATGACGCGGATCTGGGAAGACAGGATCATTCTCAGCGGCACTGAAACAGCCGCGCAATTTGGGGGATATCTTGAAGGTGCATTGGAAGCAGCAGAGACCACCGCAGCATTGTTGAGCGCATTAAGGATGAACGCGGCATGGAAATAGACACAAAGACCGCTCTGCTCAATTCTGCCGAATTGGCCGTGCGCAGCAAAGGCTTCGACGGGTTCAGCTATGCCGACCTTGCCAATGATGTGGGCATCCGCAAGGCATCGATCCACTATCACTTCCCAACCAAAGCCGCGCTGTCAGCAGCTTTGATGGACCGCTACCATACCGAGCTTACCGGGCGCTGCGCCGAGATCGAGGAAACTTGTGACAAGGCGGGTGCGCGCATGCGCGCACTGATCGCGCTGTATCGCGCGGCTTTGAACGACGGGAAAACCCTGTGCTTGTGTGTCTCGCTGATCATCAGCCGGGAAAGCTTGTCGAACGAGGTCACCGACAAAATCCGCGCGTTCCGGCGCATGATGACCCGGTGGATCGAGAATGTCTTTGCGCTTGGCAAAACGGATCTGTCGATCACGGGGGTTGCGGATCCGAAAGCAGAAGCACGCGCGGCATTGGCCTTGCTGGAAGGCGCTCATCTGACGGCTCGGGCCGAGAGCAGCGTACAAACCTTTGATGACGCCGTGGAAGTGTTAACAGCGCGATGTTTGTGACACGACCCAAACTTGCGCGCCCAGAATGGCCGCGTCGATTGTTGAGGCGCCTGTCCGCCTCAACCCGGTTTTTTTTCGTGCGAGGCCAGCAATTCAACCCGCAAGGCTGAAAACCACACTCCAGCTTGACCCAGGCCGAGTTTCTGGCCGAGCTTTGCGCGCATGCGGTCACGAACCGGACGCCCTCAAACCCATCTTGGACCGTTGGATAGACCGCAGACGCGTCAGGCGAACTTCCGTTTCTGCACTCCGGAATGGCTTCGGCTGCTTCGTCATAAATATTGGCGAACCCTTCCCGGCAACCTTCGGGGCGTCCCGGCGGCACTTTGCCGAGCCGATTGGCCGCCCCCCCTGCCCCAACCCATTTCGGGCGATCATCCTGGTGTGGTCTTTGTAGATGTCGATATTGCCTGCGATACAGCGCAGCAAGCGAATTGGCCGAGGCCGGATGTACTCACCTCCAGATTGCGGCCATCGCAGGTCACAAAAGCCTCTCTATGGTTCTAGAATACTCGGCAGGTACCGGCCAAATGCGACTCGCAAAGCAGGCTCGGCCCAAGCGGGACCAGAACAGGAACCGAACATGGGAATCTTCCGGGAAAACCGTTGGTTCGGAAAATAACAAGAGACGGTCAGCGTGTGGTCGAATTTGCCATTTTATGGCGGGGAGACAGGGATTCGAACCCTGGGGACGCTCTCACGCCCAACGGTTTTCAAGACCGCCGCATTCGACCACTCTGCCACCTCCCCGTCGACAGCAGGGTCTAAGGCGAAGTTCGACCGGAGGCAAGTCGAAATCGGGAAATCTTGCCGAAGCCTGTGCAGCGGTCTTTCCATGACACTTCAGCCACGTTATGATCCGCACGAAAGACCGCAACAGGCTGGCATACAGAACCAGCAGACCGGCAGCGGGGTTCGGAAAACGAAACCCCTTCAGGCAAGGGATAAGCAGATGGAGCGAGCGATCGAGACACGCCCGGGGCCGAAACGGCTGGCGTATCTGGCGTTGACTTTGACGATACTGGCCGGATGTGAAGAGGCTTTATCAACTTCTGAATCGGCTGAGAAACCGGAAGACAATTCGGGGAAGACGGAACTCCTGCCCGAGGTGGCCACCGGCTCTCAGCGTGATGTCGAAGCCCCTGAGGTTTTTCAGACAACCGAAGCAGGGCTTTGGGATGGCCGGCCGTCTCTTGGCGGGATATGGGTTGCGCACCCGGATGCGTCCCAACCTGAACGTGTCGTGATCAGAAACACGTCCAACAACAAATCTGTGACCGGCGCCCTGTTCCGGCGCGAGCGCAACCTGCCAGGACCCGCGCTTCAGGTCTCGTCCGCTGCCGCGAAAGAGTTGGGAATGCTTGCGGGCGCGCCGACAAAAGTCAGCGTCGTCGCACTGCGCCGTGAAAAGATCGAAGAACCGTCGTCGGAGGATGCGCCGGAGGCAGAAGAAACGGCAGCCGAAACCACGGCCGCAGGTGCCGATGAAGCTGCCGCCACTCAAGCGTCCACAGAGCCGGAAAAACCGGCCAAACGGAAGTGGTGGCAGAAAAAGGAAACAGCCGCCGCCGCCGCGGGTACGGCTGCGGTTGCAGCGGGTGCGGCCAGTGCATCGGATGAAACGGCTGAAGACGTCGAGCCCGCAAGCGAAGACGCCGAGACGGCCACTTCTGCGGACGATCAGGCCGAAGCACCTGCCGAAAAACCAGCCAAGCGGAAATGGTGGCAGAAGAAAGCCCCCGCAGCTGCGGCTGCGGGAACTGCCGTGGCCGCGGCAGATACAGCAACTGACAGCGCAGACGTAGCCGCCGAAGCCGCCGAAGCCGTGGCGTCCCCCTCTTTGTCGGATGCACCGGTCACGCCCCCCGCCGAGCAACCTGCCAAGCGGAAATGGTGGCAAAAGAAAGACCCCGCCGCGATCACCGAAACGCCACTGGACCCGATAGAGGGGGCCGCAGCCGCAATTGATGCGTCAGAAGCCACTCCTGTCGCAGCCGCCACAACGTCGGCGACATCTCTGAGCAAACCGTTTGTTCAGATCGGAACCTTCAGCGTAGAGGCGAACGCCAAGTCAGCCGCCCAAAAGGTGCGTCGGAACGGCATGCCCACAGTTGTACGGGAACTGAAAACAGCAAATAGTACTGTCTGGCGCGTGCTGGTTGGCCCCGCCGCAACCCGGGCCGAGCGCAAAGCCTTTCAAAAGGACGTGAAAGACCTTGGCTTCAAAGACGCGTTCACGGTAACCGACTGATTAAGGGAGGCGTAACATGCTATCCTCAATACGAACATCCGTTCTGGCTCTTGGGCTTGCCGTTCTGGCGATACCTGCCCAGGCTTTTGATACATCCGCCCGCGCGGCTTATGTGATCGACCAAACCACCGGTACCGTGCTGCTGTCGAAAGAAGCCGACCAACCATTGCCGCCTGCGTCGATGTCCAAGCTCATGACGCTTTATGTTGCATTCGAAGCATTGCGGGACGGGCGCTTGACGCTGGACGAAACCCTGCCTGTTTCGGAACACGCGATGAGCTATGGCGGCTCGACAATGTTCCTGAACACGCAGGATCGCGTACGTGTCGAAGACCTGCTGCGCGGCATTATCGTTTTGTCGGGCAATGACGCCTGCGTCGTCATCGCCGAAGCGCTCAGCCCGGATGGCACCGAAGCAGGATTTGCGCGATACATGACCCAGCGGGCCAAGCAGATGGGCATGAACAATTCGAACTTCGCAAATTCAAACGGCTGGCCCGCCGCCGGGCATATGATGTCGGTTCATGATCTGGCCGTTCTTGCGGATCGGCTGATCTCGGACTTTCCAGAATACTACCCCCTTTTCGCCGAAGAGGTTTTCGAGTTCGATGGCCGCGCACCCTCGAACGCCCGCAACCGCAACCCGTTGCTGCGGCTGGATATCGGTGCAGATGGCCTGAAAACCGGCCATACGCAAGAAGCGGGCTATGGCCTTGTCGGGTCCGCCAAACAAGGCGACAGGCGGGTGATCTTTGTGCTGACGGGTCTCGACAGCACCGGCCAGCGCGCAGAGGAGGCTGAGGCCGTGGTTAACTGGTCGTTTCGAAATTTTGTCGAGAGGACAGTTGCCACCGCGGAAACGCCGATAGCCGAAGCCAAGCTGTGGATGGGCGAGAAAAAGACCGTGGGGCTTGTTCCCGAAGGTGATCTGAATGTGCTTTTCCCGGTTCTGGGCACCCAGAATGTCGAGGCCGAAGTGGTCTATGAGGGCCCGATCAACGCGCCCGTCGAGAAAGGTCAGCAACTGGCCGAACTGGTGATTAAGCCCGAAGGTTTGCCGGAAATCCGGCGGCCTCTGGTGGCAGCCGAAGATGTTGCGATTGGCGGGTTTGTGGTACGCATGCTGACCGTCGGCGGTATCGTATTGAAAGACGTGATCAACAACCCGCTGGAGTCGATGTGACGAAAGCGGGGTTTTTTCTGACCTTCGAAGGCATTGACGGTTCAGGCAAGTCAACACAGGCGCGGATGCTGGCGGAACATCTGCGAGCGCAGGGTCACGAGGTGGTACTGACGCGCGAGCCCGGCGGCTCTGCGGGGGCCGAGGAAATTCGCAGACTGGTTTTGGAGGGCGCCCCGGATCGCTGGTCGGCCGAGACCGAGATTCTGCTGTTCACCGCGGCCCGCCGCGACCATCTGGAGCGCACCATCGAACCTGCACTGGCAGCAGGGAAGGTGGTGATCTGCGACCGCTTTGCTGACAGCACACGTATGTATCAGGGCCTGTCCCGGGGCGACCTGCGAAATCTGGTGGATCAGTTGCACAGCCTGATGATCGGGCGCGAACCGGACATGACGCTGCTGATCGACATGGACCCTGAAACGGGCCTGGCACGCGCCAAGGGGCGACAAGGCACCGAAGAACGGTTCGAGGACTTTGGCCCGGAATTGCAGAAGAAGATGCGCGCCGGCTTTCTGGCGCTGGCCGATGAGTTCCCGGACAGGTTTCACATCGTGGATGGCAACAGGGACATGGACAGCGTTGCGCAGGATGTGACAGAACTCGTCCAGGCAGCACTGCGGTAGACGATGAACGACGATATCCCTTCTCCGGATCAGGTGCCGGGTGCGCCGCATCCGCGTGAGACCGCGCGGCTTTTTGGTCAGGACGCGGCTGAACAGGCGTTTCTGACCGCCTACAATTCGGACAGGCTGCATCACGGCTGGTTGCTGACCGGACCGCGCGGCGTCGGCAAGGCAACGCTGGCATGGCGGATCGCACGGTTTCTGCTGGCAACGCCACCGGTGGATGATGGAGGGCTGTTTGGCGCACCTCCGCCGCCAGAGACACTTGAGATCGATCCTGAACACCCGGTGTCGCACCGCATTCAGGCCGGGGCAGAACCGGGTTTGGCGGCGATAACAAGGTCGCTGAACGATCAGGGACGGCTGCGCAGTGAGATCGTCGTGGATGACATCCGCAAGCTCGGGAAATTTTTTGGCCTGTCCTCTGCGGACGGCGGCCGCCGCGTCGTGATCGTGGATTCAGCAGACGAAATGAACGTCAGCGCCGCCAACGCGTTGCTGAAAATGCTGGAAGAGCCGCCTGCCCGTACCACCCTTTTGCTGGTATCGCATCAACCCTCACGCCTGTTGCCAACCATCCGTTCACGCTGTCGCACGCTGCGCCTCGGCCCGCTGAACGCGCAAGACATGCAAGCCGCCCTGTCACAAACGGAAACCGAAATTCCCGCGCAGACAGAACACCTTGCCGCGCTTGCCGCAGGTTCAGTCGGAGACGCCGTGCGTTTGATCAATCTGGGTGGTCTGGACATCTATGCCGAACTGATCGCCATTCTGGGCACCCTGCCCCGCATGGATCGCCAGCGCGCGCTGGCCCTGGCCGAAGCGGCAGCACAGCGCGGCGCGGCGGACCGGTTCGAACTTTTGCTTACCCTGATCGACATCGCTCTGTCACGGCTGGCCCTGACCGGGGCAACGGGCACGCCCCCGCTTCCTGAAGCCGCCCCCAACGAGGGTGAAACACTGGCGCGTCTGTCAGCATCGCCAAATCAAGCCCGTCGCTGGGCCGAGGTCGCCGCAACGATCACAACCCGAGCGCGACATGGTCAGGCAGTCAACCTTGACCCTGCCGCTCTGGTCCTAGATACGGTGTTCAAGATACAGGAAACTGCCGGTCAGAACAGATGAGCGACACCCCCCAGATTACCGACAGCCATTGCCATCTGGACTTCCCGGATTTCGAAGGCCAGTTGGACGACATCATCACGCGTGCTGCCCAGGCTGGCGTGACCCGGATGGTGACGATCTGCACCAAACTGCGCAACGAACCGGCCGTCCGTGCGATTGCCGAAGCCCACGCGCCGGTCTTCTATGCCGCCGGCACACATCCGATGAGCGCCGCGGACGAGCCATTGGCCTCGGTCGATGATCTGGTCGCCCTGACACGGCATCCTAAATTCGTCGGTATCGGTGAAACCGGCTTGGACTACCACTATACCGCCGACAGTGCCGAAGTGCAGAAACAGTCACTTCGCATCCATATCGAAGCGGCCCAGCGCACCGGGTTGCCCCTGATCATTCACGCCCGCGCAGCTGATGAAGATATGGCCCGCATTCTGGCTGAAGAATATCGCAACGCACCCTATTCCTGCGTGATGCACTGCTTCTCATCGTCTGCTCAATTGGCCAAGGCCGCGCTGGAGCTGGGGTTTTATCTGTCCATGTCCGGCATCGCAGCCTTTCCCAAAAGTCAGGAGTTGCGCGATATCTTCGCAAACGCCCCGGTGGACAAGATTCTGGTGGAAACTGACGCGCCCTATCTGGCCCCGCCGCCCTATCGCGGCAAACGAAACGAGCCGGCCTATACTGTGCACACGGCCCAAAAGGGGGCCGAAATCTTTGGCATGGACTATGCCGCTTTTGCTGACCAGACACAGGCAAACTTCGACCGGCTGTTCACCAAAGCGGCATCATACAAGGCCGCCGCATGACCGGCTTCCGATTTACAATTCTGGGCTGCGGATCCTCTGGCGGCGTGCCGCGATTGGGCGGTCAATGGGGCGATTGTGACCCTGCGAACCCCAAGAACATCCGACGCCGCTGTTCGATGCTGGTCGAACGCGACGGGCCAGATGGGACAACCTCGGTTCTGATCGACACCACACCAGATATGCGCAGCCAGTTGCTGGATACAGGTACAGGGCGGTTGGACGGGGTCGTCTATACGCACTCTCACGCAGACCATGTGCATGGAATCGATGATTTGCGCATGATCGTGTTCAACATGAAAACCCGCGTTCCCGTTTGGGCGGATGGCGACACCCAGAACGCCTTGTTGGGGCGGTTTGGATACGCGTTCATTCAGCCGGAAGGCTCTCCTTATCCTCCGATACTCGAGCTCAAGTCCATCGACGGTCCATTTGAAATCGACGGCCCCGGCGGCCCGATTCCGTTTCGTCCTTTCAAAGTGAATCACGGTTCGATCGATTCCCTTGGATTCCGCATTGGGCAACTCGCCTATCTTCCGGATGTCGCCGAGATCTACGACGATGCCTGGCCCGAAATGAAAGGGCTGGACTGCCTTGTCATCGATGCCCTGCGCCGTTCACCTCATCCAACGCATGCCCATCTGGAAAAGACGCTTGGATGGATCGAAGAACTACAACCGAAGCGCGCGGTTCTGACCAACATGCATATCGATCTCGACTATGCGACCGTCGATGCGGAAACCCCCGACCACATCACCCCCGCCTTCGACGGGATGGTGATCCATCAGTCGCAGTAGGCCGCTGCCCGCCGCCCGCATGATATCGCAGCAGGCCCGTCGCACGGGGGCCACATGCTGCAAAGCCTGATCGGCGTCATTCTTCCGGTTTTCCTTGTAATCGGGGCCGGGTATACGGCAACACGCACAGGGTACTTCAAAGAAGCGCATGTCGATGGGCTGATGAAGTTCACCCAAGGCTTTGCGATTCCCTGCCTTTTGTTCCTGGCCATCGCGCATCTGGACCTCAGCGCCAGTTTCGACCCCCGGCTTTTGGCCAGTTTCTATTCCGCTGCCGCCCTGTGTTTCACAGCAGGCCTGTTCGGCGCACGCATCATTTTCGGGCGCGATTGGGAAGATTGCGTTGCCATCGGGTTTTGTTGCCTGTTCTCAAACTCTGTCCTGTTGGGTTTGCCGATAACCGAACGCGCATATGGGCCCGAGAACCTGACCGGCAACTACGCGATCATCGCCTTCCATTCTCCGTTTTGTTACGGCGTCGGGATCACGGTGATGGAGGTCGTGCGAAATCGCGGTCATGGTGGCGTGCGCATGGCACGGTCTGTTTTGTCCGCAATGTTCAAGAACGCGCTGATCCTTGGTATCGCCCTTGGGTTTCTGGTCAACCTGTCCGGCCTGGCGATCCCTGCCGTGGTCGACGAAGCGCTGGGGTTGATCACCCGTGCTGCCCTGCCCGGGGCGTTGTTTGCCTTGGGCGGTGTGCTGGTCAAATACAAGCCCGAGGGCGACCTGCGCACCATTGCTTATGTTTGCTGTATCTCTTTGATGCTGCATCCCAGCCTGGTGTGGGTGTTCGGCAAATCCACGGGCCTGCCGCAGGATCTGTTTCGGTCGGGGGTTTTGAATGCCGCCATGGCTCCGGGTTTCAACGCCTATGTTTTCGCCAATATGTATGGTCGCGCAAAACGGGTCGCAGCGTCGGCCGTGCTTATCGGAACAGCCTCGTCCATTCTGACCGTCTGGCTATGGCTGACACTTCTGGGCTAACTGTGGTGTTGACTTCAGGTCGACGTGAAACACCTATCGCGCAACGCAGCAGGAGATCCGAATGTCACATGCAATTATCGTCGCTCATGGCCAACCGTCTGACCCGGAACCGGCGGAAGCTGCACTTGCTGCATTCGCAGCCAAGGTCAACGCGCTGACCCAGCATGTGGCGGTGCATTCGGCCACTCTGGCCGCGCCGGGCGCGTTGGAGGCGAAGCTGGACCGCGCGCCCGAAAATTCGGTCATCTATCCACTTTTCATGGCAAAGGGGTGGTTTGTCACCAGCGCGTTACCCAAACGGCTTGGGCACCATCCGGCAAAGATTTTGGACCCGCTTGGAATTGACCCGGACCTGCCGGCCCTGACCGCAGAGGCCCTGCAATGGGAATTGTCCGACAAACACTGGGCCGCTCGGTCCACCGATCTGGTCATTGCCGCGCATGGTTCCGGGCGCAGCCGGAACCCGTCGTCCGTGGCGTTGCAGTTTGCGAAACAGCTTGCGGGATTGGTGGCTTTCAAATCTGTTCGCGTCGGTTTCGTCGAAGAGCCACCTTCCATTTCTGACGCCGCCAACGGCACCGAAGATCAGGCGCTGTGCCTTCCGTTCTTTGCCTGTGCCGGAGGGCACGTGCAGGAAGACGTCCCGCAAGAGTTGGATCGCGCGGGGTTTTCAGGCGTGGTCCTGCCGGTGGTGGGAGAGTTGCCTCCGATCCGGCAACAGATAGCCAAGAAGATAAATGAGGCATTCGATTCAGCCTGAAGCCCCGATACGTTGCCCATCGTGTTTCCCGGGCGAATTCAGGTTTGCGCCTTGCTCAACGCTGAATACATGCGATGGCATGACCGGCCGTCACGTTTGGCCTGATAAAGGGCCAAATCTGCTGCGTGAAGAATGTCGGCGGCGTTGGGGCAGTCGAACTGCGTGGACAAAGCGGTGCCAATACTGGCCGAGATCGTACAGCTTTGATTCTGAAACGTCATCGGTTCATTCAACTTTGATATCAGACGCCCCGCAATGCAGGCCAGAGTATCTTCCCGAGTCAGATCTTTGAAAACAATAACGAATTCATCCCCGCCGACGCGGGCCACCGTGTCGTTGCTTCGTGTTTCCTCCTGCATGATGCGGGCGGCCTGCTGCAAGACGAAATCACCAGCCGCATGACCCAGCTTGTCATTCACGGCTTTGAAAAAATCCAGATCCAGATGCATGAGCGCGAAGGTGGAATTTCCCGAGATCAAATGCTCGAGCAAGTGATCCATTGCCCTGCGGTTCTTCAGTCCGGTCAACGTGTCGGTATAGGCCTGCTCTTCGGCTGCAAGCATCGCACCCTGTAGCCGAAGGTTGAGAGAGCGGGATGCCTCCATCGCGGCGGATTTGGCTTCGACCAGATACAATAGCTCGATCGCCAGATCCGTGCCCGAGAAATCAGCACTAGTCAGCGCATAGTCCCGTACCGCATCCAAAATCGAGATACCAAATGACAGATTGATGACCGCACCACCTGAATGCGGCAAAGGAGCAACCAGGCCTTTGAGGGTTGTACGGGGTTCATCATGGAACCTAAGATGCAGCTTCGCCCCCGCCATTGACATCAGGGCGGGAACGGTTGTGATCGTTCTGGGGCGGATCAGTTCAAATACATCCAGAAAACCCTGCCCCACCAGCGGCAATTCTGGTCGCAACTTTTGCAGGGTCGGACCTGCTTGTTGAATATGCCCGTTTTGGTCCACCAACAGGAACATCGGGCAAAGCGTTTCCAGCAGACCAGCCAGTTCTTGGGTATCTGTCATCCGTTCCGAGCCCCCAGATCAAAATGCCGCCCCTCAGCAAATGCGCTTTCAACCAACATGATGGAAATGACGTCACTCCCTTGCTGCTGCCCCTCGTGTGACAGCATCACCAGCGCACCATAGTCATCCGCCATTGCACGCAGGACCCCAACCATGACATTGGAGTACCCGGGCAGGCCCGGGGAACAACTCAGTTGAAATTCCGTGGCTGACAGCTCTCTCAGTTCCAAGGTCGGCAGGGTCAAATCAGACACCGCCAGCCGTACGCGGTCCGCCAGATCGTCGAGCGAATGAAGAAACTCGACATAGCTGACGCCGCCAAACCTGAGAAGGCGGCGCAGCCCTTCCATATTCGGGTGAGACACGAGATACGTTCCCAAGTCCTCAAAGACTTCGGCTTGCGGCCGATCGAGGTCGGCACTCAGCGCCTCCATTACCTTGGACGTCATGTCATCGTCATAGACGAGCATGGCTTCAAACTCGACAAACCCCAGCCGCGCGGCGTCGGTCACGCGCAACCAGCAGGATCGCCCGTAGGTCGCACAGACAAAGGACTGTATCGCCCGATTGATCAGACCATGCATCAGATGCCCCAGATTTGTGTCCTGTGCACTGTGGCCGGAAAAACCTTAACAAATAGCCAAAATCCACCCTGAGTTGTAGCGAATTCAACCGAGTATCAACTCGATACCACCCGTCCGGTCAGAAATCCGTGGGCGCGCCGCCTTCCGCTTTGCGGCGTTCGACAAAAGCGGCCAGTTCCTCGCGAATACCTTCATCCATCGGGGGGGCTTCAAAGCTTGAGATGATCTCCTTGAACATGTGATGCGCGCGTTCTGCGGTCCAGATACCGCCGGCGACCTCCCATCCTTCATAGTTTTTCCAGTCACTCAGGAAGGGTTGATAGAACGCCGTGGTATAGCGATCCTGCGTATGCTGAATGCCGAAGAAATGGCCGTCATTTCCGACTGCCCTGATCGCATCCAGGGCAATCTCGTCCGGCCCTGTGGCGGTCAACTCGGGGTCCATATAGCGTTGAATTTGCTGTAGGATTTCGCAGTCCATGATGAACTTTTCCGGGCTGGCGATCAGTCCGCCCTCAAGCCAACCGGCTGCGTGGTAAACCATATTGGTGCCCGATTGCACGGCTGCCCAAAGCGAGTTCGAAGTCTCCCACACCGACTGGCCGTCCGGCACATTTGCCGCACAAACACCCGAAGACCGCATGGGCAAACCATAGAACCGCGCCATCTGGCCGGTCATCTGGGTCGAACGCATGTATTCCGGTGTTCCAAAGGCCGGCGCGCCGGACTTCATGTCCACATTCGACGTGAAGGTACCGATCACACAAGGGATACCCGGGCGCACATATTGGAACAGCGCAATGGCGCACAGCGCTTCGGCCAGGGACTGCGCCACTGCGCCTGCCATGGTTACGGGTGCCATGGCCCCGGCAAGCGTAAAGGGTGTGACTACAATCGCTTGTCCCCGCCGTGCCAGGCGCAAGCATCCGTCTATCATCGGGTGATCGTGTTTCAGCGGCGAGGTTGAGTTGATATTGGTGTACATGCGCGGCGCGGCTTCGAACTCTTCGTGGCTCAAACCGCCTGCAATGCGCACCATTTCCATGACATCTTCGACACGTTCCTTGCCCAGCGAATAGGCGTGCATCGCCTTGTCGGTCAGGGTCAGCTTGTCGTACAGCACGTCCAGATGGCGGACGCTGGCGTGGATATCGACCGGCTCGACCGGGTATCCGCCGGCGAAATGGATGCAGTTGAAGTATTGCGTCAGCTTCAGAAGATTCCGGCACATCTCGCGATTGCCCGGCACTTTTTTCCCGATCTCCATGTCCCAGTAGTTCGGCGGGGAAGAAACGTTGCCGAACAGGATGTTCTTCCCCCCGATTTCGATCTTGCGATCCAGATTGCGAGGGGTGATCGAAAACCGGCTGGGAGCCTTGGCGATCATCTCCATGACAAAGTCCCGCCCCATGCGGACATTCTCGCCGTCGATGGTACAACCGGCTTCGCGCAGGATGCCTATTGCCTCTTCGTTGTAAAACTCGATCCCGATCTCTTCGAGGATCCGCATCGCCCCTTCATGGATCGCTTCGATGCCGGCCTGATCCAGAGGTTCCGTAGGTCGATCGATATTGACCGGCGGATCCCAGGGCATCTGGTCAATCGCTGCACTGCCTCTGCGCGCAGCCGCCCCTGCACGCCCTCCTCCGCGGCGCTTGCGTGTTTTGGTCTCGGCCATCGGTGCCTCCTGTTCTTGCTTTCGTCAAGCAAGCCCCGAAGAGACGCCTATGGCCGCTCCGTCTGCGACAGAATTTGTCGGTTTTTCATTCCATTCCGTCGAAACCCGGGTTTGACAATCAACTTTTGGTCAACCATTCGGGAATATGTCCGATATCCGGCAAAATCACATCCGCCATCGGAGCCAATGCATCGGCCTCGGCCAAACCGGTCAAAACACCGATCGTGGTCATCCCAGCAGCGCGCCCGGCCTGCAAATCATGAAGGCTGTCACCCACCATCGCGATACGAGATGGCTCGACCCCGATATGGGCGGCAAAGGCCAGCAACTGGCCCGGTCCCGGCTTGAACCCGTGACCGCTGTCATACCCGGCGACGAAATCGAAATGCCCCCTTATCCCGACAGATTCGAGATGCTGCAAAGCGGGATGCTCACTGTCATTCGTCGCAACGCCCAGCTTTATTCCGGCATTTTGCAGACCTTCCAGGAAAGGAACCAATGGCACCGCGGGCACCTGCGGGGCCGAGGCGGCCTCGGAGTTCATCAAATCGATGATCTCCTGCAAGATCACGCCATCGACATGGGCAATCAGAACCTCTGCGATTTCCTCGACCGTGGCGGCGATTACAATGCTGTCTTCGGTATACTTCCCTTGCTCGAAATCATATCCGATGACACGGCCAAGCTCGGTCGCGCGATCTTCGTCCCCGTTGGACAGGCGCAACAGCATGGAGCGTCCGAACCCTCCCCACGTATTTGCAAAGTCAAACAGCGTGCCATCTTTGTCAAAGATGATCGCATCTATCGGCATCCGGTGCTCCTGCGGAAAAATAGGGTTATGTCCAGTGTACCTCAGCGCCGCCGGACAATACCGCCCTTGCCTGAGCGGGAAGATCATAGGCGAGTGAATTGGCGTCACAAAACGCCATGACCCACGAATCGTCAAGCACCAGAAAATCAAGAACCGACGCCAGAAACTCGGGATCGCCTGCCCGATCGCGCACATCCTCGATCGATGCCCCCGTGGAGCCCAGAAAAACAGGCAAAAGCTCGTCATTGCCGACCAGCCAGGCCAGGGCCGTCAGTGCAAGAGTTTCGGCGGAATCAGAGGATATCGGCATAAACTTGGGACAGATTCGGTCTTGGAAAGGGTTTGTTAACCAGAGTCATAAACACTTTGTTCACGCATGCAATCAACGGTGAACAACTATGTCTGTGCAGGGAACCATCCTTGTCCTCGACGGGGTATCGACCAATCGCATCATGCTGAAGGTACAGCTGACGGCGGCCTGGTATCACGTGGTGCAGGGTGAAAAGCTTGAAGGTTTGCCCGCACTGGTGCGGCGTACGCAACCGGATCTGGTTCTGACGGCCCAGACGTTGCCGGATGGAACCGCTGCGGATGTGAAGAAGGCGATCGTGAAGGAACCCGGCCTTGACGACGTTCCGGTCGTGGCGATTGCCGCGCAAAATGACCGGGACGCTCGGCTGCGGGCGTTGAAGGACGGGCTGGATGATGTGTTGACGCACCCGTTCAAAGACACCTTATTGTTGGCGCGCATTCGCAGCCTTTTGCGTGCCCGTGCGGTCACTCAGGATTTGCAGGTCAGCAACGGATCGCAACCGATCGGCTTCGCAGAGCCGGCCCCGACGATCATCAGACCCTCCAAAGCGGCGCGGGTTGACATTCTGACCCACACGGCCCGAACCGGTGCCCTTTGGCAAAAGGCCCTGAATGATCAACGTCAATTTGATCTGAACTGGCATCTTCAGTCAAACCTGCGTGGTGTATTGTCCGGGTCTGTTCCTGATGCGATCGTGGTTGAGCTGGGGTCGAACCCGGCCGGCCTGAATATCCTTGCCGACCTGAGATCACGCGGCGTGACCCGGCACACAGTTTTGATCGGGGTGCTGAAAGACGAAGACGCCGGACAGGCTTCGGAAGCTCTGGACCGAGGGGCCGATGCCGTCTGTCTCGGCGGGTTCTGCGCGCAGGAGATCCTGCTGCGGCTTGAAAACCAGATTGCCCGCAAGACGCGGCTGGATCAGATGCGGGTCTCTCTCAAAAGGGGCATCGCGGAATCTTGGATCGACCCGTTGACCGGGCTGCACAATCGCCGCTACGCCATGCGCGCGCTGGATCAGATCGCGCGCCAATCCGCCAGAACGGGGCGCAGTTTTGCCATCATGCTGGCCGATCTGGATCACTTCAAGGCAATCAATGATGGCCATGGCCATGCAAGCGGCGATTACGTTTTGACGCAAGCGGCGGAACGAATGCAAAATGCCTTGGGGTCCCGTGGCTTTGTCGCTCGCATCGGCGGTGAAGAGTTCATGATCGGGGTGCCGGATGTGTCGCCCAAACAGGCGTTGAACCTGGCCGAAACCGTTTGTGACAGCATTTGTCAGTCCCCGTTCCTGTTACCGGACCATGGGGCACAGGTTGATGTGACGGTCAGTATCGGGTTGAAACTGTCTCAGGCCGGTTTTACCCGGCAAGACTGTGCGGCCGAAAGCGTGGAAAACCTGATCAAGTCCGCGGATAAAGCGCTTTATGCTGCGAAGAAAGCAGGGCGCAATCAGGTGAGTATCAGGCAAAGTGCCGCCTGATCTGCTCAGTCTCTTTTCTTGTGCCCATGCGGCCCGCGTTTGACGACCTCCTGCAACCGGTCTGCATAGGCCTGCCGTTCATCATCACTCATGGCGGTCACACGTGCCAGCCATTGCGTTTGCAAAGCCTGCTGTAAATCGGCGGTGGCCTGTGCTTGTTGTTGCAACAGAACCTGAACGGCGACCGGGTCGAAGGGCGTTGCGCGCAAAGCCTGACTGAGCGCTTCAAAATCCTGAGCGCGACCCTTGGACCCTTTTTTGTGCAGGCCCGTCAACTCGCCCCGCATCGCCTTTCGATCATCCTTGGGCAGGGCCCGGTACAACGCGGGGCCGAAGCCGGGCGGTGATTTGGCATGATCCCCACCTTTGAGGCGCAATACCGTTCCAACAGCGACACCGACAACCAGCAGGTTCAGCGCCAGTGACAGGACCAGGACGACAGGAACCCACCTGCGTTTGGGCTTGGGATCAGCGTTCATTCCGTGCTCTCCAGAAAACTCGAGTCAAATCCAAGGTCGGCCACGAGGAAGGATGTCTCCTCCGACGCCAACAGGTTGGCCGGGTCCGGCAGAAAGGCTGGTGCGGAAAACCCGATCCAGACACCCGCAGCACTTGCGGCGACAAGCCCGCCAAGGCCCTGCCATCCCCCTACACTGCTTATCAACCTGTTCCATATCGAAGGCATCGGGCGCGGCGCAGGCGCAAGGCGACCGAGGCGAACAGTTTCAGCATCCATCTGGATTCGCACGGCAAGATCGTCCGGCAGTGCCGGTCGCTGCCGCTGTGCCCGTGCAAACAAATGATCCAGTTGCAGGTCTTCATCCGCCATTTTCATACCCCAGTTCTTCACGTCGTCCGGCCAAAATCGCGGTCAGGCTGCGCTTGCCTCTTGCGGTCAGGCTTTCAACTGCTTCTACCGAAATGCCCATGATCCCGGCAATTTCGGGGTTGGGCAGCTCTTCAATATGGCGCAGCACGACCGCTTGTCGCTGCCGCTCGGGCAGCTCGGCCAGAGCCGACTGCAAGGCATCCTTGCGCGCCTCATCCTGCATACGGTCAACCACGCTGGCCTTGCCGTCTTCAGGTTCGGGAACGTCCGACAACCTGTCGGGTGTCTTCTTGCGCCTGATGTCCACACACAGGTTCAACGTCACCCGATACAGCCAGGTCGAAACCTTGGCCTGACCCGACACCCAATTCGGCGCCATCTGCCACAACCGCATCATCGCATCCTGCGTCACGTCTTCCGCCTCGGCCCGATTACCCAACATGCGCAATGCAACCGAATAACAGCGTGGCCCCAAACGATCGGTCAGGATCCGCGCAGCCCCCGCCTCGCCGTCGGCGAATTGCCTCAGCAACGCATCGTCGCTGAGAGTGCTCGCGGCGCAATCCGCACCGCGAGCGTCTTGTGGGTGGGAGGTCAGGTCCTCCATCCTGCATCAGTTATCGCTTGCGTTCGACTTGTGATGCTTTTTCTTTTGGTGCCGTCCCATCCGGTCCTTGGCATCGGCAAATTCCTGTTCCGAGATTCCGCCACTGTTGTCCGCATCCATCCGATCAAACATCTTGGCAGCCCGGCGCGGTTTCGGCAACTCATCCTGGCTGAGGAAGCCATCTTTGTTCGCGTCGTTGTTTTCGAACATCCTGGCAACCCGATCGCTTGCTTTCTTTTGGGCAGCGGCCTGCATTTCTTCCTGGCTCAGCTGTCCATCCCCATTTGTGTCTGCCTCGGTGAAACGCGCGGTGCGGTGCGCCTCCATCTCCTGTTGCGTCACCTGACCATCGCCATTGGCGTCCAGTTCCTGAAAGGACACCGGCTCGCGGCCACCCGGACCAGCGGCCAGAACAGAAGTACCGGTAATCGCAACCGCCGACATGACAATGGCCGAGATGAATGTAACGTTTTTCATTTCCGTTTCCTTTTGTTGACGCGGCCCGAGTGCCGCCGCTCATACCCATTCAAACGGGCTGCGCCAGGAATTCCGTCGCTGAAGTCGATATTATTTTGAAAGTTTCGGAATCGCCCCAATTCGACGTGTCGGGCAGACGTTGCAAAGCGACGCACCCCCCTTTTAAAATTTTACGATCAGCCCCATTATCCGCAAAAGATTAATGCGCGAGTTACATTATGACGGATCAGACGATCGAGACGACCTCTGAAGATGAGCGTGAGACATGGCCCGCCCTGGTCAAGGGTTTTCGCTGCAAATGCCCCAACTGCGGGGAAGGCAAACTGTTGCACAGCTATCTCAAGGTCAATGACTCCTGCTCGAACTGCGGGCAGGAACTGTTTCATCATCGCGCTGATGACGGGCCTGCCTACCTGACAATCCTGCTGGTCGGCCATCTGCTGGCGCCGGCGCTGCACGTGTCGTACGTGCATTGGCGGCCCGATCCGTGGACGATGGCCATTGGCTTCTCCATCGCCTGCGTTGCCCTGTCCCTGTTCCTGTTGCCGCGCCTGAAAGGTGCCGTGGTGGCGTATCAATGGGCGCGTCGCATGCATGGCTTTGAAAAATCCGCGTGAACCGAACCAGTTGATCAGTTTGGACATGACACCCGACAAAACCGCCATCCGGGACGCAGCGACGGTTATCGTGCTGCGGGACAGATGGACAAACCCCTCGATCCTTATGGGGCAACGCGGGTCCAAGGCGGCGTTCATGCCGAACAAGTTCGTCTTTCCCGGTGGCGCGGTTGATCCGGCTGACGCGGATGTTCCATTGGCAACGGACTTGCCGGATTTGTGCTTTGAACGTTTGGGCGAACAGGCCGAGCCGGGGATTCAACGCGCCCTCGCCGCTGCCGCCATACGTGAACTTTGGGAAGAAACCGGTCTTGTTCTTGGCCAGCCGGGCACATGGCCCGGTCATGTTCCTTACGATTGGCAGAGCTTTGCCGCGTTGGGATACCTGCCAACTGCGGCTGCGCTTCAGTTCGTCTTTCGCGCGGTAACTCCACCGGGCCGTCCCCGCCGGTTCGATGCGCGGTTCTTTCTGGTCGACGCCGAAGCCCTGCAAGGTGACGTGGATGATTTCAGTCACGCCTCGGATGAACTGTCGCACCTGCAATGGGTGCCATTGGATCGGGCACGGGATCTGGATCTGCCGTTTATCACCGAGGTCGTTCTGGCGGAAATAGCGGCCCGGGTTACGTCCCCCGAGCCGCCATCGTCGGTTCCATTCTACAAAAACAACGAAGAAGCCAACCTGTTCCTGCGTCTCAGGGGCTATCCGATGCCAACCCACGACTGAGGGATCGGTTTCACCGCATCCGGCTGACCACCACCGTCACTTCGGGCTTTTTGCCAATTTCGGCTTTGGCTGTCTGCCGCACGATGCGCCGCATTTCTTCTTCCAGCTTGTCGTCATCGCGCAGGGTCTTGGCAGCGGCCCGCATCAGGAACTGGTTCAGATCCTCTTCCAGCACTTCGACCAACGCCGCACGGGACGTGCCGGTTTCGGGCAACCCCATGGTGTCGCACCACGGCTCGCCCAGCGGTTCGTCTTCTTCGTCCAGAACCACCGTCACCGTAACATGGCCGTTCAAAGCCATGCGGATACGATCCCGCACAACGCCGTCAAGGGCGCCGATCTTCACGGTGCCGTCCAGATATGTGCGACCGGTTTCGACATAGTCGACGACCACAGGCGCATTGCCGCTGAGATCCAGCATGGTGCCGTTCACCGCCAGCACTCCGGTTCTGCCGCCTTGCTCAGCCAGTTTGACGTGTTCGCGCAGATGGCGGTGCTCACCATGCATCGGGATAACAATTTGCGGGTCGGTCAGTGCGTGCACTTTCTCAAGGTCCGGCCGGTTCGCATGGCCTGAGACATGATAGAGGCCCGAACTGTCATCGACGACATCCACACCCTTTTCGCTGAGCTGGTTCATGATGAAGATCACGCCCCGCTCGTTACCGGGAATGGTTTTCGAGGAAAACAGGAACAGATCGCCCTCGGCCAGTTCCAGACCGCGGTATTTGCCACGGGCCAGTTGGGCGCTGGCAGCACGGCGTTCCCCCTGGCTGCCGGTCACGATCAGCATCAGGTTCTGACGCGGAAGGTCCAGAGCTTCCTCGGCGCTGATCACCTTTGGGAAATCCGCAAGAATACCGGTTTCGGTCGCGGCTTCGATCATCCTGCGCATCGCGCGACCCAGCAGAACGACGGAACGCCCGGCCTGTGCACCCGCTTCGGCCAGCGTTTTGACCCGCGCGACGTTTGAGGCAAAGGTGGTTGCCACGACCATGCCTTCCGCGCCTTCGACCAGCTTGACGATCTCGGGGCCAACTTCGGATTCTGAACGTCCCGGATGGGTCGAAAACACATTCGTACTGTCACAGACCAGCGCCTTGACGCCGGGCTTGGCGACCTCGGCCCACAGGTCAGGATCAAAAGCCTCGCCCACGACTGGGGCCGCATCGAGCTTGAAGTCGCCCGAATGCACGACACGCCCCGCGGGTGTATCGATGACCAATGCGGCACTTTCGGGAATCGAGTGCGAAACCGGAAGGAAGCCAACGGTGAACGGCCCGACGGACACCTGTTCAGGCCAGGCGGAAACGGTCGTCACCGCCTCGGTCGGGTGCGCGTGTTCTTCCATCTTGCGGCGCGCGATATTGGCCGTGAAGGCACGCGCATAGACCGGCGCACCCAAGGCTTCGTAACAATGGGCCACGGCGCCGACATGGTCTTCATGGGCGTGCGTGATGAAAACACCGTCCAGCCGGTCGGCACGCTCTTTCAGCCATGAGACATCGGCATAGATAAGGTCAACGCCCGGCGTTGTATCCATATCGGGAAACGTCACCCCCAGATCCACAAGGATCAGGCGTTCCTTCCCCGGTTCACCATAGCCATAGACATAGGCGTTCATGCCAATTTCGCCCGCGCCACCCAGCGGCAGGTAGATCAATCTTTCACTGCTCATATGGAGCCATTATCCTTGTTGTAGCGATGGATCACGGTCAGCCCGTGCATCGTCAGATCATCTTCGATTGCGTCGAACCCCACGTCGGCCTGATCGAACAAGGGGGCCAGCCCTCCGGTGCCAACGACTTTCATCGGCATTCCGTATTCGTCCTTGATCCGGGCGATCAGCCCCTCGATCAGACCGGAATATCCCCAATACACGCCCGACTGGATACAACCAACCGTATTCGTTCCGATCACCTTGTCCGGTCGGGTGATATCGATATGCGGCAGTGCTGCCGCGCCCTGGTGCAGGGCCTCAAGGCTCAGGTTTACGCCCGGGGCGATTATGCCACCCACATAGGCACCATCGGCAGCGACGACGTCGAAATTCGTTGCAGTGCCGAAATCCACGACAACCACATTGCCGCCATGACGATCAAAAGCGCCAACCGCATTGGCCAGTCGATCCGGACCGGGCACCGTGCCTTCATCCACACGCGGCGGGACAGGCAACAGGCAATCGGGTTTACCCACGACCAATGGTCGGCAGCCAAAAAAACGATCGGCGAAGATGCGCAGGTTGAACACCACACGCGGCACGGTCGAGGCGATGATCACGTCGGTGATGTCCGCTTCGATCCCGTAATGCTTCACCAGCGTCGAATACCATGTGAAATACGCGTCTGCCGTGCGCGCATGGTGGGTCGAGGTGCGCAGGGTGCACAGGAATTCCTCACCGTCCCAGATCGAGAAAACGGTATTGGTATTGCCGCAATCGATGGCCAGAAGCATCTGCGCCCCTCTCAGAAAAAGACATCCGCCGCAGGAATGCTCACGCGGCCCTTGGCGGTGTTTAAGACAAGGTTACCGCTTGCGTCCACCGTTTCGAAGGTCCCAACCGTTTCTGACGTTCCGGTCCGCGCGGTGATGACCTCGCCCAACCGGGCCGCGCGGGACAGCCAGGCGGTGCGGATCGGTTCGAACCCATAGGTAACGAATTGGGTTTCGTAGTTGGCGTAGGCCGCGGCCAGTTCAGTCAAAAAGTCCTCGGGCGAGACATGCGCACCGGTTTCCGACAAAAGTGAAACGGGGCGGAGCGCGCCGGGCTCTACCGCGTCGGCATCCGGGGCATTGGCCAGATTTACTCCGATGCCGATGGACAGATGCGCGACACCACGCCCCTGCCCCGTGCTTTCCAAAAGGATACCGGCAAGCTTGCCACCGTTCAGCAGCACGTCATTGGGCCATTTCAGCGACAGTCCGGCAGCCCGCCCGGTAACGGCGACACACGCGTCAAAAAGTGCCAGCGCCGCCACGAAACTGCGCAAGGCCGCCTGTTCCGGCGCGCCCTGAGGACGCATCAGCAAGGTCGCCGCCAGGTTGCCCATCGGGTTGGCCCAGCTTCGTCCGCGCCGCCCACGCGCGGCCGTCTGATGATGCGCCATGATCCAGACGGGACCACGCGCATTCGGAGCAATCCGCGCCGCTTCGTTCAGCGTACTGTCGACTTCCTGCACCTCGTGCAGGCCATAGCCTTGGGGCCATTTTGTCATATCAAAAAGGCCCGGTCGCGCGACCGAGCCCCTCTTTCCGGTTGTGCAATACGATCAGTTGACAAGCGTGGCCGCCGCGGCTGCTGCCGCGCCCTCGACGCCGAACTGATAGAAGATACCGATCAGCATCAGGGCCGCAGACCCCATCAATGCCACCCACAGAACAGGGGTCGACCGGGTTTCGATCGGCTCTTCGTTCTCGGCCCCAAAATACATGTAGAACACGATCCGCAGGTAATAGAAGGCCCCGATGACCGAAGCGATGGCCGAGACGATCACAAGCCCGGTCAAACCAGCACTGACACCGGCCTGCCAGACGCCGAATTTCGCAAAGAAACCAAGCATCGGAGGTACGCCCGCAAGGCTGAACATCAGGATCAGCACCGCCAGCGCCTTGCCCGGATCACGCTTTGAATACTGGCGCAGAGCGTCAATGTCGGTGATGGGTTTACCGTCACGTTCCATCATCAGAATGAAGGCGAAGGTGCCGATATTCATGGTCACGTAGATGGCCAGATACATCAGCATCGCCTTGATACCCAGCTCGGTGCCGGCGGCCAGGCCAATCAGCGCATAGCCCATATGGGCGATGGACGAAAACGCCATCAGACGCTTGATATCGCGCTGCCCGATCGCGGCCACGGCCCCCAGCAACATCGACAGGACAGATAGCAGGACAATCACTTGCTGCCAGTCTTTGACAATGCCGCCGAACGCGTCATGCAACAGGCGCGCGAACAACGCCATCGCCGCAACCTTGGGCGCCGTGGCAAAGAAGGCCGTGATCGGCGTAGGCGAACCTTCGTAAACGTCCGGTGTCCACATATGAAACGGAACAGCCGAGACCTTGAAGGCCAGACCCGAGATCAGGAAGATCAGGCCAAACAGCAGACCCAGCGAAACATCGCCGTGGTGAACTGTCTGGATGATGCCCGAGAACAACGTGGTACCGGTGAAGCCATAGACCAGCGACGCACCATAAAGCAGCAGACCCGAGCTCAGCGCACCCAGCACGAAATACTTCAGACCTGCCTCGGTCGATTTTGCACTGTCACGACGCAGTGCCGCCACGACATAGAGAGACAGCGATTGCAGCTCGAGGCCCATATACAGGGACATCAGATCCCCCGCGCTGACCATCATCATCATACCCACGGCGGCCAGTGCCACCAGCAACGGGTATTCAAATCGCAGCAGATCACGGCGCGCCATGTATTCCTGGCTCATGACCAGAACGGCACCCGCCGACAGCAGGATGGCAACCTTGGCAAAGCGGGCAAAGCCGTCATCGACGAACATGCCGTTGAAGGCGACGTTTGTACCCTCACCCTGAGTTGCAATCCAGATTGCCAGAAGGGCCATAAGACCTGCCGTGGTCCAGACCAGCAGAGGCGCCAGCCCGTCCTTTGTCGTATAGACAGCCCCCAGCAGCGCCGCCATCGCATAAAGCGCCAGAACGATTTCCGGCAGGATAATTGTCAGATCAGCCTGGATCATGTCTCCAAAGCTCCCTTAATGCGAAGCGGCTGTCTGGGTCGCAGCCTCAGCCGCGGCCAGAGCCGTGTCATAGTTCGAAATCAGCGCCGCTGTGGATTGCCCGATCACATCGGTAACCAGCGACGGGTAGACACCCAGCAGGATGGTCATCACGATCAGCGGGGCGAAAATCAACCGCTCGCGCGTGCTCATGTCGGTCATCGCCTTGAGGCTCTCCTTGATCAGATCGCCAAACACGACCCGGCGGTAGAGCCACAGCGCATAAGCCGCCGAGAAGATCACACCGGTCGCGGCCACCGCCGTTACCCAGGTGTTGACCTGGAACGCGCCCATCAGGGTCAGGAATTCGCCGATGAACCCGGATGTACCCGGCAGGCCGACATTGGCCATGGTAAACAACATGAAGACCAGCGCGTATGCAGGCATCCGGATCACCAGACCGCCATAAGCCTCGATATCGCGGGTGTGCATCCGGTCATAGATCACGCCGACACAGAGGAAGAGCGCGGCCGAGATGAACCCGTGGCTGAGCATCTGGAAGATCGCTCCGTCAATGCCCTGCTGGTTCGCAGCAAAGATGCCCATGGTCACAAAGCCCATATGCGCGACCGAGGAATACGCGATCAGCTTTTTCATATCCTCCTGCACTAGCGCCACCAGCGAGGTATAGACAACCGCGATGGCAGACATCCACAGCACCAGATCGGTCATCACGGCCGAACCCACCGGGAACATCGGCAGGCTGAACCGCAGGAAGCCATAGCCGCCCATTTTCAAAAGGATCGCCGCCAGTACGACCGAGCCCGCCGTGGGCGCCTGAACGTGGGCGTCCGGCAACCAGGTATGCACCGGCCACATCGGCATTTTCACCGCGAAAGAGGCAAAGAAGGCCAGGAACATCAGGGTCTGCATGCCGCCGACAACATAGATACCCAGCACGCTGAAGCCCTCGGACGAGAACTGGTGCGTCATCAGCGCGGCAATGTCCGTGGTGCCTGCATCGGCATACATTGCAACCATGGCCACCAGCATCAGGACCGAGCCAAGGAAGGTGTAGAGGAAGAACTTGAAGCTGGCGTAGATCCGATCCTTGCCACCCCAGATCCCGATGATCAGGAACATCGGGATCAGGCCCGCTTCGAAGAACAGGTAGAACAGCACCAGATCAAGCGCCATGAAGACGCCCAGCATCAGCGTTTCCAGCAGCAGGAAGGCAACCATATATTCCTTGACGCGATCCGTGACATTCCAGCTGGCCAGGATGGTCAGCGGCATGATGAAGGTGGTCAGCAGGACGAACAGAACACTGATGCCATCAACACCCATCTTGTACTTGAGGCCCATCAGCCACTCACCCTCTTCCACCATCTGGAAGCCGGGGTTCGACGGGTCAAAGCCTGTATAGATGCCGATGGAAACCAGGAAGGTCACAGTGGTGGCCAGCAGAGCAGTCCACTTGGCGTTCCGCTGTGCCGCTGCATCGTCACCCTGTAGGAACAAGGCCAGAATGCCTGCGGCGAAGGCGGGGATAAACGTGACGATCGAAAGGATATAGTCCATTAGTGGGCCCCTCCGCCGATCGACATCCAGGTCACAAGGGCCGCGATGCCCAGCACCATCCAGAAGGCATAGGTAAAGATGTACCCGGTCTGCGCCTTGCCGGCGAGGCGGGTGAAGAAGGGAACAACGCCCATTGCTACTCCGTTCAGGAAGCCATCGATTGTATTGCCGTCACCGCGTTTCCACAGGAAGCGGCCAAGCGCGACGGTGGGTTTGACGAAGATCGCATCGTAAATCTCGTCAAAGTACCATTTGTTCAGCAGGAACAGGTACAGAGGACGCTGGTTGGCGGCCAGACGTGCCGGTAGCGACGTATTCACGATGTAGAACCAGTACGCGACCACAAAGCCAAGCAACATGGCAGCGAACGGCGAAAACTTGACCCATTTCGGCGCGGCGTGCGCGTCGTCCAGAACATGGTTGTCTGGTGCCATATAGAGAGCACCCTCACCCGGCTTGCCCGCGAACACATAATGATGGTCGCCACCCTTGGCATCCTTATCACCATGACCTTCATCGGCATGGCTGTCAGTTGCGTGACTTTCATCGGCATGGCTGTCTTCATCGTGTGAAGCATCCGCCGCAGCTTGATCACCGGCCTCAGCATGTTCTGACGCTTCTGCCACCGGAATACCGTAGAACTTGCCGACCTTGTCCGCATGGCCGAAGAAATTGCCGTACCAGATCATCCCGGCAAACACCGCACCCAGTGACAACACGCCCAAAGGCACCAGCATGGTCATCGGGCTTTCATGTGCGTGGTCGTGGGTGTGCTTGTCCCCACGCGGTTTGCCGTAGAAGGTCAGGAAGATCAGACGCCAGCTGTAGAACGAGGTGAACATCGCCGCGATCACCAGCATCCAGAAGGCATAGCCAGTGCCGCCCGCATAGGCGCTTTCGATAATCGCGTCTTTCGACAGGAACCCGGCAAAACCGATCGTGGTAAGCGGAATGCCGACACCCGTGATGGCCAGCGTACCGATCATCATCGCCCAGAAGGTGTAAGGTATCTTTTTGCGCAGACCGCCGTACTCCGTCATCTCCTGCTCGTGATGCATGGCGTGGATCACCGACCCTGCGCCAAGGAACAACAGCGCCTTGAAGAAAGCGTGCGTGAACAGGTGGAACATGGCCGCCGAGTACATGCCGACACCGGCGGCAACGAACATGTATCCCAGCTGGGAACAGGTCGAATACGCAATGACGCGCTTGATATCGGTCTGTACCAGACCCACGGTTGCCGCAAAGAACGCTGTCGAAGCCCCAAGGAAGGTGATGAACCCGGTCGCGCCCGGCGCGAATTCCATCAGCGGAGACATGCGGCAGACGAGGAACACGCCCGCCGTCACCATGGTCGCGGCGTGGATCAGGGCCGACACGGGCGTCGGGCCTTCCATCGCGTCGGGCAACCAGGTGTGCAGGATCAGCTGCGCCGATTTACCCATCGCGCCGATGAACAGCAGAACACAGATGACTTCGACGGCGGTCCATTCGCCCCACAGGAAATGCAGCCTTTCTTCTGCCAACGCAGGCGCCGATGCGAAAATGTCCGAAAAGTTGATGCTGTCGGTCAGGAAGAACAGCGCAAAGATGCCCAGCGCAAAGCCAAAGTCACCCACACGGTTCACGATGAAGGCCTTCATCGCCGCCGCATTTGCCGAAGGCTTGCGATAGTAGAAGCCGATCAGCAGGTAGGATGCGACACCCACGCCCTCCCAGCCAAAGAACATCTGCACCAGGTTGTCCGCCGTCACCAGCATCAGCATGGCGAAGGTAAAGAAGGACAGATAGGCAAAGAAGCGCGGCTTATAGCTTTCGCCTTCGCGCCATTGCGGGTCGTGATCCATGTAGCCGAAGCTGTAGAGATGCACGAGCGCCGAAACCGTGGTGACCACGATCAGCATGATGGCGGTCAGCCGGTCCAGACGAATGGCCCACGAGGTCGAGAGCGATCCGCTTTCGATCCAGCGCATGATCTCGATCTGTTGTGTGTGCCCGTCGAAGGTGAAGAACACGAGCCACGACAGCAAACAGGCCAGGAACAGCAGGCCCGTCGCCGTCCACATGGCCGCTTTCTCACCGATGAACTTCCAGCCAAAGCCGCAGATCAGCGCGCCCACGAGCGGGGCAAAGAGGATTGTGGTTTCCATGATCCCTTACCCCTTCATCATATTGACGTCTTCAACCGCGATGGTGCCGCGGTTGCGGAAGAAGCAGACCAGAATGGCCAGACCAATCGCCGCCTCGGCCGCCGCCACGGTCAGCACGAACAGCGTAAACACCTGCCCGACCAGATCGCCGAGGAAGCTGGAAAACGCCACGAGGTTGATATTCACCGCCAGCAGCATCAGTTCGATGCTCATCAGCAGGATGATGACGTTCTTGCGGTTCAGGAAGAGACCGAAGATGCCGATGACGAACAGCGTCGCCGCGACCGTAAGATAGTGTTCAAGTCCGATCATAGCTTCGCTCCTGGCGAGTCGGGGTAGTAGAGTTTGCAACCGCAAAAGAAGTCCGGGTAGTCGCGGGGCCGTGCACCTGTGTCGTCGAACGCGACACTTTGATTGACGCGATACCCCAATCTCTTGACCTCGGTAGACAGGCCTTCAATGCTCTGCCCATAGCTCAAGTCAATTGGTCCATTGGGCTTCAGGTGATCAACAACTTTAATTTCAGAGTCACATGACGACGTCAGTGCGTCTTTTCCGGACGCATATACTTGAACCTGCTCGACCGCCTTGCAGTCAGTGACAACCGCAGTTTCCGAAGTGAAATCATGTAGGATTTGGTAAACCCTCCCACGACCAAGATCATTAGCTGCATCACCGATAAGATAGTCGTTTCGCCCGCCGCCAGTGAACGAACAGTCTTCGGCGGTTTTGACCTTCTCATTCTCCCACCATCGCGGGGGTACCACGATACAGGCGGAAGCGCTTGAAGACACAAAACCTACTAACAGCGCAGCCGAAAAGAATTTGAAAGGCGAACCCATCACAATCCCTGCCCCGGTTTCACGTCCTTCAACTCCATCGCCTTGGCCGGGTCGCGCATCATCTGGCCGATGATGTCCTGACGCTTGATGTCCTTGCGGTGGCGCAGTGTCAAAACAATCGCGCCGATCATGGCCACCAGCAGGATCAGGCCCGCCAGTTGGAACAGAAGGAAGTATTGATCATAAAGAATGACGCCAAGCGCCTCGGTGTTGTGACGGTCCGCCGGGACCGGTTGGGCCAGATTGGACGCCGCACCCTGCGCGCTCTCCCATGCCCCGAAGGCCATGACGAACTGCATCAGGATCACCAGACCGATCAGCAGGGCCAGCGGCATATAGCGCGCCATTTCGGCCTTCAGCTCGGCAAAGTCCACGTCCAGCATCATCACCACAAACAGGAACAGAACCGCGACCGCGCCCACATAGACGATGATCAGCAGCATCGCCACGAACTCGGCCCCCAGCAGCACGAACAACCCCGCCGAAGACAGGAAGGACAGGATCAGCCACAGCACCGAGTGCACCGGCTGGCGGCTGATCACCGTGAACAGCCCGCCGGTGATGGCGCTGATGGCAAACAGATAGAAGGCAAAGACAGTCATTGATCCTCATCCTCGTTGTCGCCCATGACCTCTTGCGCCAGATCCAGCGCGCGGGTCATGGCCGGGATGCCGGCAAAGACCGACATCTGACCGATCGTTTCCACGATCTCTTGTTTCTTGGCACCCGCCTCCAGTGCATGGCGCACAGTCTGGCGTACGGCCGAGTCCGCCTGAGCGCCCTGACAGGTCAGCCCGGCCAGCGTCAGCAGCAGGCGGGTTTTGGCATCCAGCCCGTCGGTGTTGACGGTGTTGCCGAACATCATCTCCATGACCTCTTTCGGCATGGTCGGCCACAGCGCCTCGAAACCCTTGGGCGAGAAATTCTCCATCGCCGGATTCATCGCCTTGGCCATGTCCTGAGCCTGCTTCATCATCAGCTCGAACGGATTTGTCGGGCTGTCAGTCATCTGTAAGGCGCGTCCATTTCCAGATTGCGGGCAATCTCGGCTTCCCAGCGTTCACCGTTATCCAGCAGTTTTTCCTTGTCGTAGAATAGCTCTTCCCGGGTTTCCGTGGCGAATTCGAAATTCGGGCCTTCGACAATGGCATCGACCGGGCAGGCCTCCTGGCAGAAACCGCAATAGATGCATTTGGTCATGTCGATGTCATAGCGTGTCGTGCGGCGGCTGCCATCGTCGCGCGGTTCGGCGTCGATGGTGATGGCTTGCGCCGGGCAGATCGCCTCACACAGTTTGCAGGCGATGCAGCGTTCTTCGCCGTTGGGATAGCGACGCAGGGCGTGTTCACCGCGGAAACGTGGGGACAGCGGGCCCTTTTCGTGCGGATAGTTCACGGTGGCCTTGGGGGCGAAGAAGTACTTCAGCCCCAGCTTCATGCCGACCCAGAAGTCTTGCAGAAGGAAATATTTGGCAGCGCGGGTATAGTCGATTTGGGTCATATCAGCCTCCTACGCTCCAACGCGCAAACGCGCCCCAGAACCAGTGGAATTTCGCCGCAAAGGCCACGAAAACCACCCAAGCCAGCGAGAACGGCAGGAAGACCTTCCAGCCCAGCCGCATCAGCTGGTCATAGCGGTAGCGGGGCGTGATCGCCTTGACCATTGCGAAGATGAAGAAGAAGAACGCCATCTTGGCAACCATCCAAAGCACGCCATCGGGCAGGCCCGGGATCGGCGACAGCCAGCCGCCGAAGAACAGCAGCGAGGTCAGCGCGCACATCAGGAAGATGGCGATGTATTCGCCTGCCATGAACAGCAGGAAAGGCGTGGCCGAGTATTCGACTTGGTAACCGGCGACCAGTTCCGATTCCGCCTCGGGCAGGTCAAACGGGGGTCGGTTGGTTTCGGCCAGGGCCGAGATGAAGAACAGGAACACCATCGGGAAATGCGGCAGCCAATACCAGCTGAAGAACCCGAACGACCCATCCTGAGCGCGCACGATGTCACCGAAATTCATCGACCCGGTCGAGATGATCACGCCGATGATGATCAGGCCGATCGAAACCTCGTAGGAGATCATCTGCGCGGCCGAGCGCAGCGAGCCCAGGAACGGGTACTTTGAGTTCGACGCCCAACCGCCCATGATCACGCCATAAACCTCAAGAGAGGACACCGCGAATACATAGAGGATCGCAACGTTGATATCCGACAGAACCCAGCCATCGTTGAACGGGATCACCGCCCAGGCGATCATCGCCAGAACGAAGGATGTCAGCGGCGCGAGGATAAAGACCGTCCGGTCGGCGCCCGCGGGGATGACGACCTCTTTCACCACATATTTCAGGGCATCCGCCACCGATTGCAGCAGGCCGTAGACGCCAACCACGTTGGGGCCGCGGCGCATCTGGACAGCGGCCCAGATCTTGCGGTCTCCGTAAACAAGGAACAACAGTGAAATCATCACAAAGGCAACAACGGCAAGCACTTGCGCCAGAATGATGATGGCTATTCCGCCTGGGGTGTTAAAGAATTCAGCCATTGGTCCTCACACCGTGGGTATTCCGTTTTCCGCGCGCGATGCAAAGGCCAGAAGCCTGCGCAAACTGCGGCTGGGTCGGCGCGTTGGTGTAAACAGCATCTGCCGCCATTGCGCCACCCTTAATATTCGGTTTCACACGCAAACAAGGCGCGGCCAACTGCCGCCCGGCACCGGATGCGCCGATCTGCGATATGAAAAACGTCTGGGTCATTCCGCCGCGATCTTCTCGGATTTGCGGGCCTGTGCCAGTGCCGACAACTCGGCCATAAGCTGTGAAGCCCGTGCGATCGGGTTGGTCAGGTAGAAGTCCTTGATCGCATAGCGGAAAGTTGCGTTGCCCAAAGTACCGGCATCGAGAGCTTTCACGTCGTTCTCGATCACTTCGTCGATGCGGGCCAGATGCGGAACCGCCTCGATCAACGCCGTGCGCAATTGTGCCAGCGTGTCATACGGTAGTGTTGCGTTCAATTCGGCGGACAAGGCGCGCAGGATAGCCCAGTTTTCTTTCGCCTCACCCGGAGCAAACCCGGCCCGCATCGCCAGTTGCGGTCGGCCTTCGGTATTTACGAACAGGCCGTTTTCTTCGGTATAGGCCGCGCCTGGCAGGATCACATCGGCGCGGTGCGCGCCACGATCACCATGGCTGCCCTGATAGATCACAAAGGCGCCTTCGCCGATCTCGACCTCGTCCGCGCCTAGGTTATAGATCACATCCGCTGCGCTGATCGCGTCCATTCCGCCTTCGTTCGTGGCGTCCACATCCATCGCACCTACGCGCGATGCCGCGGTGTGCAAAACGATCAGACCGCTTTCTGTATTGGCCGCGATGGCTTGCGCAGCAGCCAGCACGGCGGCGCCGTCCGCTTCCTGCAAAGCGCCCTGCCCGATGATGACCAACGAACGTTTGTTCCTGATCTCATCGTCGCCGCCCATGTCGATGACCTTTTGCAGGGCTGTTCGATCATCGCCAACATGGTGGTACTCATATGTCAGATCCACCGCAGGACCGACCAAAGCGACTTCGGCCCCATGCGCCCACGCCTTGCGAATGCGCGCGTTCAGGACAGGCGCTTCGTCACGTGGGTTGGTTCCGATCAGCAGGATCCGTTCCGCAGTATCGATGTCCTCAATCGCGGCGGTTCCGGCGTAAGCGCCTCGGTTGCCCGCCGGAAGCTTGGCACCATCGGTGCGGCATTCGACGACACCGCCCTGCCCTTCGATCATCTGTTTCAGCGCAAACGCTGCCTCGACCGGCACCAGATCGCCCACGATACCGGCAGGTTTCTCGGCGCCTTTCAGCGCCTCTGCGGCCCTGGTCAGCGCCTCAGGCCATGAGGCCGGGCGCAGCCTGCCGTTTTCACGGACATAGGGCTTGTCCAAACGCTGACGGCGCAGGCCATCCCAGACGAAACGGGTCTTGTCGCTGATCCATTCCTCGTTCACGCCGTCATGATTGCGCGGCAGGAACCGCATAACTTCACGGCCTTTGGTATCGACGCGTATGTTCGATCCCAACGCATCCATCACATCGATGCTTTCGGTTTTGGTCAACTCCCACGGACGCGCGGTGAAGGCATACGGCTTGGAGGTCAGCGCCCCGACCGGGCACAGATCGATGATGTTGCCCTGCAAGTTCGAATCCAGCGTCTGGTTGAGATACGAGGTGATCTCGGCATCCTCACCGCGACCGGTCTGACCCATCTGAGTTATCCCGGCAACTTCGGTGGTGAAGCGCACGCAGCGTGTGCAGCTGATGCAGCGGGTCATCGCCGTGCCCACAAGCGGGCCAAGATCCAGGTCATCGACTGCCCGCTTTGCTTCCTTGAAACGGGATCCGGACATGCCATACGCCATCGCCTGATCCTGAAGGTCGCATTCACCACCCTGATCGCAGATCGGGCAATCCAGAGGGTGGTTGATCAGCAGGAACTCCATCACGCCTTCGCGGGCCTTTTTGACCATGGGAGAGTTCGTCTTGACCTCCGGGGGTTGCCCTTCAGGCCCCGGACGCAGATCACGCACCTGCATCGCGCACGACGCCGCGGGTTTCGGCGGTCCGCCGACGACCTCGACCAGGCACATCCGGCAATTGCCAGCAATCGACAGACGCTCGTGATAACAAAAGCGCGGCACTTCGACCCCGGCTTGTTCACAAGCCTGGATCAGGGTCATCGCGCCATCGACTTCGATTTCCTGTCCGTCGATATTGATCTTGCGGAGGTCAGACATGGCTCTCAATTCGCCCTCAAATAAACGCCAATGGCGCTGTTTCTTTGGATTTCTTTCTGCCCCAGAGTGCAGAATGTGTTGGGGTTGTCATAGGTCACGCCATTCGCAGCCAGATACGCCTCGCCCTTGGCGCGCATCCGGTCTTTCTCGGTATCCGAGTCGACATATGAGCGGATTTCACTGTCCGAATACCCCAGTTTGTTCGCTTTGGAGCGCAGCCCCCACATCACACTGATCGCTTTCAATCGCCGCCCGCTGATCGAGGGGCAATATTCCGAAATTTCATTTGCGATGGCGATGTAATAGAGTTCATCGTCGATCTCTTTGACATCCCTCAAGGGCGGCTTTGCTTCTGCGACGGCGGGAAACGTGATCAAGGCGGCCAGGGTGAGTGTCTTTGCAAAAGACATGGGTTTTCCTTTCGTTTTGGAAGTTCCAAAACGAACTGGTCCGGTCTTGCTAGGCAATAGCGGCCCGCGATCCATGTCGTGATATGCAAAACCGCGCGTCATGGCCGTTGGCATTTTCCCGCGAAGGTCAATTGATCATCACTGATGCGCAGGTTTTGCGGTTCGGTATCCGGCCCCACTTTCCAATCGATCCGCGAAGACCCGAAATTCTGCACACAGAACTTGGTCCCTTCATGACGCCCGGCTTCACGCGCGCCGTCCAAGGACGCAGACGCGCCTTTCACCACAACGGTAAAGTCCGTAGGCGATGCTTTCTTGTCGACCGGCTTCGCCTTCGCCTTGAACGACTTCCCATCGAACAGAAGACGATCTTCCGACGGCTTGATGATGCCACAGGCGGACACGCTTGCCAGTGCCAGCAGGACTACAAGGGTTTTTGGGGCCGTCATACTATCCCTCTTAGTGTTCTCGTCTGCCGGGTCGCCATCAGAACGCCGCCACCAATGCCATAAGCCCAATCACAAGCATGCAGGCCCAGCCCAATACATACAGCACGGACCGCAAGCCACTGTTTGGCTTACCTATGCCATTGATGTGCACCACCAGCATCACCAACCGCGCAACCAAAGCGACAGACGCCAGGAGATTGACCCAGAACGGGCTGACGCCCAGCAAAACCGCCGCGGTCACAACGGCCACAAACGCCGGAAGCGTTTCCGTTCCGTTCAGATAGGCCCGGTTCAGACGATAGGCCTTGTCAGAATAATCCTGCTCAGGGGTCGCCCCCGGCGCGAGGCCCTTGCCCTGCTTGGCCAAAGCTGAAAACGGGGCCAGGAACAGAACCACCAGTGTGAAAAGCACAACCGATGAAATCGCGTGGCTGTATTCTGCAAACATGTCCATCCCGTTCACTCCGCTGCCATCGCACCCATACGGCCCGATTTCTGAGCCTTGATGCGGTCTTCGATTTCTTCTCGGAAATTGCGGATCAAGCCCTGAATCGGCCAGGCTGCCGCATCGCCAAGCGCGCAGATCGTGTGACCCTCGACCTGTTTTGTCACGTCAAACAGCATGTCGATCTCTTCCAGTTCAGCTTCGCCGCGCACCAGACGGTCCATGACCCGCATCATCCAGCCGGTGCCTTCGCGGCAGGGCGTGCACTGGCCGCAGCTTTCGTGTTTGTAGAATTTCGACAGGCGCCAGATCGCCTTGATGATGTCGGTTGACTTGTCCATCACGATCACCGCCGCCGTTCCAAGGCCGGAGCCCAGATCGTTGCGCAGATAATCGAAATCCATGATCGCATCGCGCATGTTCTCACCGCGCACACACGGAACCGAGGATCCACCGGGGATCACGGCCAGCAGATTGTCCCAACCGCCGCGAATGCCGCCGCAATGGGTCTCGATCAGCTCCTCGAAGGAAATCGACATCGCCTCTTCCACGACGCAGGGGGAGTTCACATGGCCTGAAATTGCAAACAGCTTGGTGCCCGCGTTGTTCTGGCGACCGAAGCCAGCGAACCAATCCGCCCCACGACGCAGGATCGTGGGCACGACAGCGATGGATTCGACGTTGTTCACGGTCGTCGGGCAGCCATACAACCCCGCACCTGCGGGGAACGGCGGCTTCATCCGCGGCATGCCCTTTTTACCTTCGAGGCTTTCAATCAGCGCGGTTTCCTCACCACAGATATAGGCCCCTGCCCCATGGTGCAGCAAGATATCGAAATCCCAGCCCGAACCGGCAGCGTTCTTGCCCAGCAGACCCGCGTCATAGGCCTCGTCAATCGCGGCCTGCAACGCCTCGCGTTCGCGGATGTACTCACCACGCAGGTAGATATAGCAGGTGTGGGCGTTCATGGCGAAAGACGCGATCAGGCAGCCCTCGATCAGCGTATGCGGATCATGGCGCATGATCTCGCGGTCTTTGCAGGTGCCGGGTTCGGATTCGTCCGCGTTGACCACCAGATAGGACGGGCGCCCGTCGCTTTCCTTGGGCATGAACGACCATTTTAGACCGGTTGGAAAGCCCGCGCCGCCGCGACCACGCAGGCCCGAGTCTTTCATCGTCTGGATGATCCAGTCGCGACCTTTTTCGATCAGGCCAGCAGTGCCGTCCCAATGCCCGCGGGCCTGCGCACCTTTCAGCGTGCGCTCATGCATCCCGTAGATGTTGGTAAAGATCCGGTCCTGATCCTTCAGCATCGCGTGTTACCTTCAGCTGTCCTGACGCATGCGCCAGAGTTGAAATATGTTGATCCCCGCATAGATGAACGCAGCCAGAGCCGCGAGATCAAACAGCAGAGCGTGCCGGGTCGTCAAACCCAGCGCGGGGCCAATGAACAGGTTCATCGCAAGCCAGATCAGCATGGTCACGGCGATGACCACCCCGATATGTCGGCCCTTGCGGGCTATGGCCTGTTCCTGGTCCTTGTCCATCTTCCCCTGATACCCCGGACGGGCACCCGTCTAGTCTTCGTACGTGCCCTCGGATTTGGCACGTTTGGCGAATTCGGTTTCCTCACCCACCGCAAGCTTGGCCGCCTGCTCGATCCAATCATCGCGCTCGATCCGGCCCTTGAATTTCAAACGCGCATCGACCCAGGCAACCTGTTCCGGCGTCCAGGCAGCGATCTGGTCGTAGTGATAGAAACCCAGCTCGTTCAGTGTCTGCTCCAGCTTGGGACCGACGCCTTTCAACAGCTTCAGGTCATCTGCCTTGCCGTCGCGTGCAGCGGTCAGGGTCTCGGGCTGATCCTCTTTGACGTCCGCGGGTTTGGCTTCAACGTCTTTCGCAACTGGTTTGGCTTTCGCCTCGGCCGCTTGTTTCACAGCCGGTTTCGGAGCCTCAGGCGCCTTCGGAGGCTTTGCTGCCGCCGACGCACCCGCCTGCTTGCCTTCCTTGCCAAGCCACGGTGTCAGGATCGGAACTTCGGTCCCGTCGATGCGCTTGACCGTGTCGCCCAGATCGGTCGCCAGCTCAACGCTTGCGTTGTATTTCGGCTTGCCGGCTTCATATTCGGACAGGCTGGAAAGCCCTTTCAACGGCTCGGCCGCGTAACGCCCGTTCTGAGGGCCGGGCGTCGGCACCTTGCCCGCCACCAGATCATCGAGGATCCTGCCGAAGCTCTCAGCGGTCAGATCCTCGTAGTAATCCTTGCCGATCTGCGCCATCGGCGCGTTGGTGCAGGACCCGAGGCATTCGACCTCTTCCCAGCTCAGCTTGCCATCGGCAGAAAGTTCATGCGGTTTCGCGGCGATCTTTTCCTTGCAGACCGCGATCAGATCTTCGGCCCCGCAGATCATGCAGGACGTCGTGCCGCAGACCTGAATATGCGCAACCGAGCCAACCGGTTGCAGTTGGAACATGAAGTAGAAGGACGCAACCTCAAGCACACGGATATAGGCCATGCCCAGCATGTCAGCGACGGATTCGATCGCCGGGCGGCTCAACCAGCCCTCTTGTTCCTGCGCGCGCCACAGCAACGGGATGACCGCGCTGGCCTGACGGCCCTCGGGGTATTTGGTGATCTGCGCTTCGGCCCATTGCCGGTTGGCAGCGGTGAAGGCGAAACTATCGGGTTGTTCGGGGTGAAGACGGCGGAGCATTAGCGGTCAATCTCTCCAAATACGACATCCATGGTGCCGATGATCGCGGCGACGTCGGCCAGTTGGTGGCCCTTGGCGACGTGGTCCATGGCTTGCAGGTGCAGGAAACCGGGTGCGCGCAGTTTGGCGCGGTAGGGTTTGTTGGTGCCGTCGGCAACCAGATAGACGCCGAACTCGCCCTTGGGGGCTTCGACGGCGGCGTAAACTTCGCCCGCGGGGACGTGGAAGCCTTCGGTATAAAGCTTGAAGTGATGGATCAGGCTCTCCATCGAGGTCTTCATGTCCGAGCGTTTCGGCGGGGTGATCTTGCCCCTTGCCAGAACATCACCGGGGCAGTCGCGGATTTTGGCGATGGCCTGACGGATGATCAGCAGCGACTGGCGCATCTCTTCCATCCGCACCAGATAGCGGTCATAGCAGTCGCCGTTCTTGCCGACGGGGATCTGGAACTCAAACTCGTCATAGCACTCATAGGGCTGCGCGCGACGCAAGTCCCAAGCCAGGCCTGATCCACGAACCATCACACCTGAGAAGCCGTTTTTCTGGATGTCATCCTCGGTCACGACGCCAATATCGGCGTTGCGCTGTTTGAAGATGCGGTTTTCGGTCAGCAAACCGTCAATGTCGTCCAGAACGGCGGGGAATTCGTGGCTCCATGCCTCGATATCATCCAGCAGTTCGGGCGGAAGGTCCTGATGAACGCCACCGGGACGGAAGTACGCCGCGTGCAAGCGAGCCCCGCAGGCACGCTCGTAGAACACCATCAGCTTTTCACGCTCTTCAAAACCCCAGAGCGGCGGGGTCAGCGCGCCCACATCCATGGCCTGCGTGGTCACGTTCAGCAGGTGGTTCAGGATGCGCCCGATTTCGGAATACAGAACCCGGATCAGAGAACCCCGACGCGGCACCTCGACACCGGTCAGCTTTTCGATGGCAAGACACCAGGCATGTTCCTGATTCATCGGCGCCACGTAATCCAGTCGGTCGAAATACGGCAGGTTCTGAAGATAGGTCCGGCTTTCCATCAACTTTTCGGTGCCACGGTGCAGCAGGCCGATATGCGGATCGCAACGCTCGACGATCTCCCCGTCGAGTTCGAGCACAAGGCGCAGAACCCCGTGCGCCGCAGGGTGTTGTGGGCCGAAATTGATGTTGAAATTGCGGATCTTCTGTTCTCCGCTCAGCGCGTCCGTGCTGCCGTCATCGTATCTTGAGCCGTCCATCAACGCCCTCGTTTCTTTTTCGCTTCGGCCCGAACCCGAACCTTTTCCGCCTCGGCGGCCTTGGCTGCGGCCCCGGCCAGCAGAACCCCCAACGCGCCCAGAATGATCAGTTCACCCATCATCTCAGCGGCGCTCCAACTCTTGCAGTTTCAGCCCGACCCACCACAGCAGGGCAATCGTGCCAAAGGGAACCAGACACAGCAGGCACCAGTATTTGTTGATCCCGAAGAAAGGCAAAATCTTCACCATCGGAATGATGGTCAGCGCAGACAGGATCAACCACCAGATGCCACCCATTATTCTGTCCCCTGTTTCTCATCCCCCGGCAGAATGTAGTTCGCACCCTCCCACGGGGACATGAAATCGAACTGACGGTATTCCTGCACCAGGCTGACGGGTTCGTAGACCACGCGTTTCTGCGCCTCGTCATAGCGGACCTCGGTATAACCTGTAGTCGGGAAATCCTTGCGCAGCGGATACCCGCGGAACCCATAGTCGGTCAGGATGCGGCGCAGGTCCGGATGGCCCGAGAACAGGATGCCGAACATGTCGAACACCTCACGCTCGAACCAGTTGGCCGAGGGATGCACGTCAACGATCGACGGTACCATGTCTTCTTCACGGATCGAGACCCGCAGCCGGATACGCTGGTTTTGGTACATCGACAGGAAGTGATACACCACATCGAACCTTTTGGCGCGTTCGGGGTAATCCACGCCGGTGATATCCACCAGCGTCGAAAACTGGCAGCTGCGATCAGATTTCAGGAATTCGACGAATTCCACAAGATTCGACGGAGCCACGTCCACGTTCAGTTCGCCGTGGGTCACGTCCCATGACAGGACGCAATCAGTCCGTTTCAGCTCCAACTGCGTGCCGAGTTCCTTGAGTTCTTCGCTCATCAGATCTCTCCTCAGCGGACAATTGTGCCGGTACGGCGGATTTTGCGTTGCAACTGCATCAGCCCGTAAAGCAATGCCTCAGCAGTCGGAGGGCAGCCGGGCACGTAGATGTCCACCGGAACAACCCGGTCACAGCCACGCACGACGGAATAGGAATAGTGGTAATACCCACCGCCATTCGCGCAGGACCCCATCGAGATCACATAGCGCGGCTCGGGCATCTGGTCATACACCTTCCGCAACGCCGGGGCCATCTTGTTGGTCAGTGTTCCCGCCACGATCATCACATCAGACTGGCGCGGAGACGCCCGGGGTGCGATGCCAAACCGTTCCGCATCATAACGTGGCATCGAGGTGTGCATCATTTCGACCGCGCAGCAGGCCAGGCCAAAAGTCATCCAGTGCAACGAACCGGTACGGGCCCAGTTGATGATGTCTTCGGTCGAGGTCAGCAGGAAACCTTTGTCCTGCAACTCGGCGTTCAGGGCCTGGGTGGCGACCTCCTTGTCGACACCGGCAGTGTTGGCACCCGTCATCACTCCCATTCCAAGGCCCCTTTCTTCCATTCATAGGCAAAGCCGATGGTCAGAACGCCCAGGAACACCATCATGGACCAGAACCCGACATCGCTGATGTCCTTGAAGCCCACGGCCCAGGGAAACAGGAAGGCAATTTCAAGATCGAAGATGATGAACAGAATCGAAACCAGATAGAATCGGACGTCGAATTTCATCCGCGCATCGTCGAAGGCATTGAAACCACATTCATATGCGCTGACCTTTTCGGGGTCGGGATTGCGGACGGCCAGTACGACGGCGGCCAGGATCAAGACGATCCCAAGGCCCACGGCAACGGCCAGAAACACCAGAATCGGGAGGTACTCCCGCAGCAGGTCTTCCACGAATAGCTCCTTTCCTGCGCACGCATCTTGTCGGGTGCGCCGTCAATTGGCGTGTTGACTGGACATTCTCTATCCCTGCGGGGTCAGAGGGTCAACCGAACACAGCCCCCTTCGCGATCAAACCTGCGCTTGACAGCGCGGCATAGAATCGCAGCACCGGCGTTTGGCATTGGCGTGGCGGACCCTGGTAAAACCTACTTATTCCATGCAGGTTTTCGTTTTTCAAAAAACGCCGCGATCCCTTCGCGTGCCTCTTGCGTTTCCCAGCGTTCGACCAGTTCGCCTATGGTCTGATCGATCACGGCATCGTCGATGCGCGGACCCAGAGCGCGTACCAGCGCCTTGGCAGAGGCAACCGCCCCGGGCGCGCAAGACAAATAGGGGCGAATTTCGTCCTCAACCGCGTCCAAAAGCCGATCTGCCGAAACGGTTTTCGCCAGCAGGCCCAGATCAACGGCCTCGGACGCATCGAACAAACGGGCTGACATGAACACCCGGCGCGCGCGGGCTTCGCCCATGCGGGCGATGACATAGGGGCCAATTGTTGCAGGGATCAGCCCCAGGCGCGTTTCGGTCAGCCCCATCTTCAGACTGTCGACCCCGATCGCCACATCGCACACGGCCGCCATGCCTACCCCGCCCCCAAAGGCATTGCCCTGCAACGCCCCGATCAGGGGCTTTGGCATCGTGTTCAGAGCCTGCAACATCTCGGCCAGCTTGCGCGCCTCGACAAAACGCGTTTTTTTGTCGGCCGCCATCTGGTCCTGCATCCACCCCAGATCGCCGCCGGCACAGAACGTCTTGCCCGCCGCGGCCAGAACGACCGCCCGGACCGCGTCATCATGACCAAGTTGCGATGCGGCCTCGGTCAATTCCGTGATCATCTGCCCCGACATGGCATTGTGTTTTTCCGGCCGGTTCAGGGTGAGCGTCGCGACACCACGCTTATCCGTCGAGATCGTGATCGTTTCAAACATGTCAGCCCCTCAAAGCCCTGGCCATCTGCGCGGCCTCTTCAATGACGTCGATATCCAGCCCGGTTTCGTATCCCAGCCGCTGCAAATGTGCCGCAACATCCTCGGTGGCCACGTTACCGGCGGCACCCGGGGCGTAGGGGCAACCGCCCAACCCACCCACGGCGGCATCGAACACCCGCACGCCCAGCGCCAATGCCGCATCGATGTTGTCGATCGCGCGCCCGTTGGTGTCATGGAAATGCCCCGCCAGTCGCGTTACCGGAACCCTTTCGCGCACCGCCAGAAGCATATGTGCAACCTTGTCCGGCGTTCCCTGCCCAATCGTGTCGCCCAGCGAAACCTCGTAACAGCCCAGCGCGAAAAGCCGATCAGCAACCTCAGCCACTTTTTCCGGCGGCGTCGGACCGTCATACGGGCAATCTGTCACGCATGAGACATAGCCACGAACCGGCAGGTCGATATGGCGCGCCGCCTCCAGAATCGGCGTGAACCGCTCGATCGACTCGGCGATGGAGGCATTGATATTGGCTTTCGAGAATCCTTCGGAGGCCGAGGCGAACACGGCAATCTCGTCCGCCTTGGCTGCCAGCGCGTCACCATAGCCATGCATGTTCGGCGTCAGCGCGGCATAGCGCACCCCATCCACTCGGGTGATTCCGCCCAGCACCTGAGCCGATCCCGCCATCTGCGGCACCCATTTCGGGGACACGAAGCTTGCAACTTCGATCCGGCGAAACCCCGCACGGCTGAGACAGTCGATCAAGGCGATCTTGTCCGCGACCGGTATTTCGCGCTTTTCGTTTTGCAGCCCGTCGCGCGGCCCGACCTCGTAGATTTCGACCAGCTCACCCATGTCCGCCCCTCTTCTGGATTGTTGTCGTTTCAAGCAAATATCGTCTGACCTTGGCACGCCGCGTTGCGCGGGTACAGGTCAAGCTTCTTCCTCCAACCTCACCAGGGCAGCCCCGGCTTCGACCTGCGAACCATCCTCGACCAGCACTTCGGCAACGATCCCGTCCCGCGCCGCAAGCAGCGAATGCTCCATCTTCATCGCTTCCAAAATGGCCAGACGATCGCCTTTCTGCACGGTTTGTCCCGCTGTGGCAAAGACGGCCTTGACCAGACCGGGCATAGGCGCCTCAATCACATTGGTGTCGCCGGTCGCGCTGGCATCCCGGTCCAGCGGGTCGATGACGTCGAAGCTCTGACCGTAATCGGTGAAAACCGTCAGGGTCCCGTTATGTGCGGCAACGCGAGGCATCGGCGCGCCGTTCAACTTCCAGCGCCCGGCGGTGCGTTCCGCAACGACGCGGTTTTCGCCAATCTGCCAAATCTGGCGATCCGACCCGTCGACCTGCACGTCCAGATCCAGCACGTCGTCACGACGGGACAATTGTACGGCGCGATGCAGCGGCGCCCACAGCGAAAACCCGGTTTCCGGATCGACATCCACCAGGTCCAGTGCCGTCATCGCCGCCGCAACCGCGGTATCATCCGACGGCTCGGCTTCCTGTACCAACGTTTCAAGGTCCCGCCCGATCAGACCCGTATCGACATCGCCCGAGGCAAATCCTTTGTGACGCGTCAACGCGCCGAGAAAAGCCAGATTGGTAACGGTACCCGCGACTTCAGTCTGTTGCAGCACCCGGTTCAACGTCTCAAGTGCAACGGCACGTGTCGATCCATGTACCACCACCTTGGCGATCATGGGGTCGTACCACGGGCTGATCGTGTCCCCGGCGCGAACGCCGCTATCGGCGCGACAATTGGCTGGGAAAACCAGATGAGTCAGCGTTCCCGTCGCGGGCAGGAACCCTTTCGGAACGTCCTCGGCGTAAAGCCGGGCCTCAAACGCATGGCCCGAGATCGCAAGATCATCCTGCTTCTTGGGAAGGCTCTCGCCTGCGGCCACGCGAAGCTGCCACTCGACCAGATCGATCCCCGTGATGGCCTCTGTCACCGGGTGCTCCACCTGAAGGCGCGTGTTCATTTCCATGAACCAGAACCTGTCGGGGCGCAGCCCGTCAGAGGCATCGACGATGAACTCGACCGTGCCCGCGCCCTTATAGCCGATCGCCTCGGCGGCGCGCACGCCGGCCTGACCCATGGCCTCGCGCATCTCAGACGTCATGCCCGGGGCGGGGGCTTCTTCGATCACCTTCTGATGGCGGCGCTGCAACGAGCAGTCGCGTTCGAACAGATGCACGGCATGAGTACCATCGCCGAACACCTGCACTTCGATATGGCGGGGTTTGGCCACGAATTTTTCGACCAGCACGGCATCATTGCCGAAGGCGGTCCGGGCCTCGCCCCGCGCGCTGTCAAGCGCGGTCGCGAAATCCTCAGGGCGTTCAACAAGGCGCATCCCCTTGCCGCCGCCGCCCGCAACGGCCTTGATCAGAACCGGATAGCCGATCGCATCCGCCGCACCGGCCAGATGCTCGGGGTCCTGATTGTCGCCGTGATAGCCGGGTACGACCGGAACGCCGGCCTTCTCCATCAGAACCTTGGCCGCGTCCTTGAGGCCCATCTTGCGGATCGCATCCGCCGAAGGGCCGATGAACGTCAGCCCCGCCGCCTGCACGGCATCCACGAAACCGGGGTTCTCGGACAGAAAGCCATACCCCGGATGGATCGCCTGTGCACCGGTATCCAGCGCGGCCTGAATGATGACGTCGCCCTTCAAATAGCTGTCCGCCGGGGCGGGGCCGCCAATATGAACCGCCTCGTCCGCCATCTGAACGTGTTTGGCCGCCGCGTCCGCATCGGAATAGACAGCAACGCAGGACACGCCCATGGACTGGGCCGTTTCCATGACGCGGCAGGCGATCTCGCCCCGGTTGGCAATCAGGATTTTGTTGAACATGTCTTTCACCCTTCCACTGCCAGATCTTCGACGAGACGGAACCGTTCGCACACGAGTTTCATCTCAGGATCAAAGCCGCCGTTTCGTTGGAAATAACGGCGATGATCTTCCCGCCATCCTTCAAGCGTTTCATTCTCACCTTCAGCCAAAGCGAATTCCTCGGTCACATCACAATAGCGCTGGATCGAGACACCGACGGTTTCAATGACCAAAGCCGGTGTGTCATCCCAGTTCAGCGCAATATCGCGTCGACCGGGCTTCGGCATTTCAGGGCTGCCGTCCGGATAGTTGCCGAGCGCATCGCAGGTCGCTGTTTTACGGCCAGAACGGACCAAAGCCAGAAGCTCTGCACTCAGCACCGGGTTGTCGCCGAATTTGAAGGTTTGCGCACCGGGATAGCGGGCCATAAGGTCTTTCAAAGTCACGCTCATTTTACATCCTGAACACGCCGAAGCGTGTCTCCTCGATCGGAGCGTTCAGCGCGGCGTTCAACGACAGCGCCAGCACGTCGCGGCTTTTGCGTGGGTCGATGATGCCGTCATCCCACAGACGGGCCGAGGCATAGAGCGGATGCGACTGTTCCTCGAACATATCCAGCGTCGGGCGTTTGAACTCGGCCTCTTCTTCGGCCGACCAAGTTCCACCCTGCCGTTCTATCCCGTCGCGTTTGACGGTGGCCAGAACGCCAGCGGCCTGCTCGCCACCCATCACCGAAATCCGCGAATTCGGCCAGGTCCACAGAAAGCGCGGCTGATAAGCGCGACCGGCCATGCCGTAGTTTCCAGCACCAAACGAGCCGCCGACCAGCATCGTGATCTTGGGCACCGAGGTGGTCGCCACCGCCGTCACCATCTTGGCCCCGTGCCGCGCAATACCTTCGTTTTCGTATTTCCTGCCGACCATGAACCCGGTGATGTTTTGCAGGAACACAAGCGGGATTTTGCGTTGCGAACACAGCTCGACGAAATGGGCGCCCTTCTGCGCCGCCTCGGAAAACAGCACGCCGTTATTGGCAATAATGCCAACCGGACAGCCTTTGACATGGGCAAACCCCGTGACCAGTGTTTCCCCGAAACGGGGCTTGAATTCGTCAAAGCGCGAGCCATCGACCAGACGCGCAATCACCTCGCGGATGTCATAGGGCGTGCGCAGATCCGCGGGAACAACGCCCAGAATTTCCTCGGGGTCATAGGCCGGGTCCTCGGGGCTGGCCCAATCCACCGTCTGCGGTTTGCGCAGGTTCAGCGACCCGACCGCACGGCGAGCCAAGGCCAGCGCGTGGGCGTCATCCTCGGCCAGATAATCCGCCACGCCGGACAGGCGGGTGTGCACGTCGCCGCCGCCCAGATCTTCGGCGCTGACCACTTCTCCGGTCGCGGCCTTGACCAGAGGCGGCCCGGCCAGAAAGATGGTGCCCTGTTCCTTGACGATGATCGTCACATCCGACATCGCCGGCACATAAGCCCCACCGGCCGTGCAGGAGCCCATGACCACAGCGATCTGAGGGATACCCTTCGCGCTCATCCGCGCCTGGTTGTAGAAAATGCGGCCAAAATGGTCGCGATCGGGGAAAACCTCATCCTGATTGGGCAGGTTCGCACCACCGCTGTCGACCAGATAGATGCAGGGCAGATGGTTTTCCTCGGCGATCTCCTGCGCGCGCAGGTGCTTCTTGACGGTCATCGGATAGTAGGTGCCGCCCTTCACGGTGGCGTCGTTACACACCACCATGACCTCGCGCCCCTGCACCCGACCAATCCCCGCGATCACCCCGGCACAAGGCGCGGCGTCGCCATACATCCCATGCGCCGCCGTCGCGCCAATCTCGAGGAACGGAGAGCCGGGGTCCAGCAAGTTCGCCACCCTGCGCCGAGGCAACATCTTGCCACGAGATTCATGCCGCGCGCGGGATTTCTCGCCACCGCCCATGCGGGCCGCTTCGGCAGCCGCAGAGATTTGCGCCAGCGCGTCGAGGTGGGCTGCGCGGTTGGCCTTGAAGCCCTCGGAGGTGGGCATGGCTTTGGATGTGAGTTTCATTTGCAAACCTCTATGATCAAAAAACGGTTGGCAACTGGAAGCGCAATGAAAACTACCGAAAGGCCGAACATGATCGACTTGCCAATCAAACCTATCGGTATCCAACTAGGGATCAATGAAACACCCGTGACACCGAACCACTCCATCATTCCAAATACGAACCAGAATACAGCAACAACAACGCAGAGTATGAGGGCGTGAACGAGTCCGGATTCGGGTGCGACTCGGAGCTCCGCGTTGCAGTTTTCACATATCACGAATGGTATGTATCCCTCGCTACCCTTAGTCGTATTCGCTACATTCCACGTGACAGGCGCGTTGCAAGTGGGGCATTTCAACCCACCTATTTTGTCGAATAATCTCATTCTTGCACGCTTTCTCTAACCGCCCGGCGCTTCAATTCCTTCCGGATCACCTTTCCCGTCACGGTCATCGGCAATTCCTCCAGAAATGCCACCTCGCGCGGATAGGAATACTGCGCCAGACGGTCCTTGACCCAATCCTGCAACTCGGCACCCGTGGCCTCGGCCCCCGGTTTCAACACCACATAGGCCTTCACGATCTCGGTCCGCAGCTTGTCAGGCTTGCCGACCACGCCCACGGTGGCCACCGCCGGATGGGTCAGCAGGCAATCCTCGATCTCGGCCGGGCCGATCCGGTATCCGGCGGAGGTAATCACGTCGTCATCACGACCGACAAAGCGCAGATAGTCGCCCTCCCACACGCCGCGGTCTCCGGTGATCAGCCAGTCACCCCGGAACTTCTCAGCCGTCGCTTGCGGATTGTTCCAGTATTCCAGCAGCATCGAGGCCGAGCCGCGCCGGATGGCGACATCGCCTTCCTCGCTGGTCGGGTTGCCGTCATAGTCGATAACCGCGACTTCATGCCCGGGCACCGGCTTGCCGATGCAGCCGGGTTGAACGGGGAAATCCTCGGCGCAGGAGGATACGACCATATTGCATTCGGTCTGGCCGTAGAACTCGTTGATCGTCAGGCCAAACGCTTGCTGTCCCCAGGCCAGCATCTCGGCCCCCAGCGGCTCACCCCCGGACGCGACCGAGCGCAGCCCGGGGATCGCCTGATCCGAAGCCTTGAGCATCCGCAGCGCTGTTGGCGGAAAGAACACATTCCGCACCCCGCCACCCGCAACGATATCGGCGCAGGCTTCGGGAGAGAACTTCTCAAGCCGTGCCGCGACAACCGGGATGCCCAGCGCAAGGCCCGGCATCAGCACATCGAACAACCCGCCGATCCACGCCCAATCCGCCGGGGTCCACAGGCAGTCTCCTTCGCGCAGGTGATTGTGGCTGATCGAGACGCCCGGCAAATGCCCGGTCAGAACCCGGTGCCCGTGCAGTGCGCCTTTCGGGCTGCCGGTTGTACCAGAGGTGTAGATCAATACGGCAGGATCCTCGGGCCCGGTCGCGGCATAGGGCAGAGCAGGACCCGCCACGCCAATTTCGGATGCGATCAGAGGTTCAGCCAGATCGCCCAGCAAATCCACCCCTTCGGCATCGGTCAGCACAATCTGAACGCCTGCATCGCCCGCCCGCGATCGCAGCGCATCCTGCTTGAACAACTTGAACAAGGGCACCGAAATCGCGCCGATCTTCCAGATCGCCAAATGAGCTGCCGCACACCAGGGAGACTGGCTCAGCAGCACTCCGACCCGATCACCGGGCTGGACGCGGGCCAGCAGGGCGCGGGCGATCCCATCAGCCATCTGTGCCAGTTGCCCATAGGTTATCAGCCGCCGCCCTGATCCGGTCAGATCAACAAGCGCCACCTGTTCACCCGGATGGTTCAGACATTGCTGCGCCATGTTCAGCCGGTCCGGTATGTCCCAGCCTCGTCTTGAGAGCAAACCCGGTATGCGCTCAGCGTGCAGCAACGCGAATTCCCCTTGTTTTTCTGATGCTTCGCGACCTGACCTTGGGCGGACACATCACGCAAACTTGATGCAGATCAGGGTGGCCGGACACCGCCTTTGCAAAACCAAGAGCATCAACATAACCAAAGGCAAGAATATGACAAAGAAACTCGCCGCTTTGACACTGTCTACCGCGTTGGTCGCACTGGCCGCTCCGGCTTTGGCCCAGTCGCAAGGGGACTGGACGCTGGGTATCGGTGTTGGCTATCTGGACCCGAAATCCGACAACGGCACGCTGGCCGGTGCACCAGCGACGATCGACGCGGACACCCGCCCGATCTTCACTGCTGAATACTTTATTCGCGACAACCTGGGTATCGAGCTTCTGGCGGCGACCCCGTTCAAACACACCGTTGCCCTTGGCGGTACGGACGCGGCCACGGTCAAGCACCTGCCGCCCACCCTGTCGCTGAACTATCACTTCCCGACCAACAGCGCCTGGAAACCCTATGTCGGTGCCGGCCTCAACTATACGATCTTCTTCGACGAACAATCGCCCCTGGGCAATATCAAGGTCGATGACTCCTTCGGCGTCTCGTTGCAGGCCGGTCTGGATTACATGGTCACCGACAACGGGGCGATCCGCCTGAACGTGCGCTGGTTCGACATCGACTCGGACGTCTCGCTCAACGGCGCCCCCATCGGCACCGCGGAAATCGATCCCTGGCTGGTCGGTGTTTCCTACGTCCATCGGTTCTGATCCCGTTTCCAAAACGCCCTGCGGTTTCCTCGTCCGCAGGGCGTTCTTTCTTTCAGAGCATTTCATTCATCATTTCGCGGCCGATCAGCATCCGGCGAATCTCGCTGGTGCCTGCGCCGATTTCCATCAACTTGGCATCCCGGAAAATCCGGCTGACCGGCGCGTCCGACAGGAAGCCCGCCCCGCCCAGCGCCTGAACCGCCTGATGGGCCTGAACCATCGCCTGTTCCGACGCGTAAAGGCAGCACGCCGCCGCATCCTGCCGGGTCACGTCACCGCGGTCACAGGCTTTGGCGACTTCGTAGACATAGGCCCGCGCCGAGTTCATCGCCGTGTACATGTCGGCAATCTTGCCCTGCATCAACTGAAAGCTACCGATGGGTTTGCCGAACTGCTTGCGCTCAGCCACATAAGGCATCACTTCGTCCAGGCAAGCGGCCATGATGCCGGTCCCGATGCCTGCCAGTACGACACGTTCATAATCCAGCCCGGACATGAGCACGGCAACACCCTTGCCCTCTTCGCCCAACACGTTCTCGAACGGAACTTCTACGTCTTCAAAGATCAGCTCAGCCGTGTTCGACCCGCGCATACCCAACTTGTCGAAATGGGGCGAGGTCGAAAAACCCTTCATCTCTTTTTCGATCAGGAATGCGGTAATGCCCTTCGATCCGGCATCGGGGTCCGTCTTGGCATAAACTACCAGAGTATCCGCGTCCGGCCCGTTGGTGATCCAGTATTTATTGCCGTTCAAGCGGTAATGATCGTTCCGCTTTTCGGCGCGCAGTTTCATCGACACCACATCCGAGCCGGCCGAGGGCTCTGACATGGCCAGCGCCCCTACATGCTCACCGGAAACCAGGCGCGGCAGGTATTTCTGCTTCTGCTCTTCATTGCCGTTCAGCTTGATCTGGTTCACGCACAGGTTGGAATGCGCCCCGTATGACAAGGAAACCGAGGCCGACGCACGCGCAACCTCTTCGACGGCGATCGTATGCGCCAGATAAGACATGCCTGCGCCGCCATACTCTTCCGGCACGGTGACACCCAACAGACCAAGCTCTCCCATTTCTTTCCACAGCTCGTTCGGAAAGGCATTCGTGGCGTCGATCTCGGCCGCCATCGGCTTGACACGCTCCTGCGCCCAGCGATGCACCATCTCGCGCAGGGCATTCACATCCTCACCCAGATCAAACTTCATCGTGGCCATGAACATCTGCGTCTTCCCTCCGCTTTAATGAACAAGTGTTCAATAAATCTCTAGCAGCGAATCTGCTGCCGGTCAATCTTTGTGACAGCGCGTCCGAAACGGAAAACGCCGCCCCAAAAGGGCGGCGTTTCAAAAGATCGAGCGTGCGCCGCAGGCGCACTCCGCTTGGTCAAGACTGATAAACCGCGCTCACTTCGGCCCGGATGATCCGTGCGATCAATCGACAATCCTCCAGGGAAAACGTCAAAGGCACGCGCATATCCATCACGCCGGCCAGAACGCGGTCACTTTCCGGCATCCGCTCGCTGTCGAAATACCGCCAACTGTCATAGCGCGACGTGAAACCTGTCGGTTCGGCACCGCCGAACCACTTCAGCTCAACCCCACGCGCCGCGCAACGGCTGATGACTTCGGCTATCCGTTCAGGCGCCCAATCCAGCAGCAGGAACTGAATCGAAGACCCGACATAGGTTTCCGCCTCGGGCCGCTCGACAATCGTCAGACCCGGAGTGCCGCGCAACCCGGTTTCGATCTCGCGATAGCGCTCGTTCCACCGGGCCACCTGCCGGTCAAGATCCCGCAATTGCGGGCGCAGGATCGCCGCGCGCAAGTTGTCCATCCGGCCCGAGACGTTGGGCGTGGTATATTTGATCCGTTCGAACACGTCCGGCCCCGGCGCCGCAAGATGGCGTTCATACAACATGTAGGATCCCGACAACATCGTGGCCTTGGCCGCCAGTTCCTCGTCATCGGTGACCAGCAAGCCCCCTTCGCCGGAATTGACATGCTTGTAGGTCTGACAGGAATAACACCCGATCGCGCCCTGCCGCCCCGACAACTGACCGCGCCAGGCTGCACCCATCGTGTGTGCGCAATCCTCGATCACGATCACCCCGGCTGCGTCACACATCTGCATCAGCCGGTCCATGTCACACAGATGTCCGCGCATATGGCTGAGCATCAACACACGCGCCCGATCCAGCTTGGCCTCAAGATCATCCAGATCAATGGTCAGGTCTTCCGTCACTCCGACAAAAATTGCCCGCCCTCCGACCGAGGCAATCGACCCCGGGACCGGCGCCAGCGTAAACGCATTTGTCAAAATCGGGTCACCGGGCTGCACGCCAACCGCACGCAGGGCCGTGGCCAGAGCGTAACCGCCAGACGAAACCGCCAGACAGTATTTTGCCCCCATCTGCGCCGCAAATTCCTGCTCCAGCAGGGCTGTTTCCCCCAACTCTCCGGGGACGACATTGTAACGATGCAGACGCCCATGGCGCAGAACGGCCAATGCCGCTTCGATTGCATCTTCCGGAAGGGGTTCCTGCTGCGTAAAGCTGCCAGAGAATATGTCGGTCATGATCTTGTTCTGAGGCTCCGAAAGGGTCCGGTCAAGGTTTCAGGCTGCCGCACCGATCAGATCAGGCACGAGGCCGGGCAAATCATCAAAATGGTGCAGCAGGGCGTCGGGTTCCAAAGCCGCCATGTCATCCCCCGATGGTCCGAAGGTAACCAGCACCGAAGGAACGCCCGCCGCCCTGGCGGTGTTGCGGTCGGTATCCGAATCTCCGACCAGCACGCACCAGTCCGGATCGCCCCCGGCACGACGCGCAGCTTCCCGCAGCGGCGCCGGGTTCGGTTTACGGACCGGCAGCGTATCGGCCCCGACCAAAGATGCAAAACGGTCCCGCACCCCCATGCGCGTCAGCAACAATTCGGCCAGATGTTCCGGTTTGTTCGTGCAAATGCCCACACCGTAACCCGCGTCACTCAGCATCTCGACCGCCTGTAGTGCACCGGGGTAGAAACTGGTGTGGGTGTCGATGTCCCGAGCATAAGCTTCAAGCAGAACCGGATAGTAGGCCTGGACCGTATCCTCGTCATAGGCCCCGACACGTTTCAACCCGTGGGTCAGCATCATGCGTCCGCCTCGCAGCGCTATACCTGAATCTGCACCGTGGACCAGGACATCCCCGTGCCCCATCTCGCGGAAACAATGGTTCGCGGCAGCCAGCAAATCGCCGGATGTATCCGCCAAAGTACCATCCAGATCGAAGATGACGGTGCGCATTTCGCCCCCTTGCTCGGCAGGTTTTCGCCGTGTCCTGTTTCAATCGGCAATCTTGTTTGATGGCCGAACGGCTTGCGCCTTTGACCTCAGCGGATAAAACGGACGGCAACAAAACACAAAGAGAAAACGATTTCATGAGCAATGCCCTTGTCATCCTTGCCGCCGGAAAAGGCACCAGGATGAATTCGGATCTTCCCAAAGTCCTGCATCCCATCGCTCAGGTTCCGATGCTGATCCATGCGATGCGCGCCGGATCTGTCCTGTCGCCCGAACGTACTGTGATCGTAACCGGCCACGGGTCCGAAGCTGTGGCAAAGGCCGCAATGGCCGAGGATGAAGATGTGCAAATCGCCGTTCAGGAAGACCAGTTGGGTACGGCCCATGCGGTCGCCCAGGCCCGGAACGCATTGAACGGCTTCGATGGCGATGCGGTTGTTCTTTACGGCGACACCCCGTTCTTGCAGCCCGACACGCTGGAGAGGATGATCGAGGCGCGGTCCGGGAATGACTTGGTCATTCTTGGCTTTGAAGCGGTCGACCCTGCCCGTTATGGCCGGCTGGTCATGAATGGCGATGTGCTGGAACGCATTGTCGAGTTCAAAGATGCGTCAGATGAAGAACGATCCATAACTTTCTGCAATTCAGGGCTTTTGGCCTGCAATGCGCAGTTGCTGTTCTCGTTGATCGACGAGGTCGGAAACGACAACGCTGCGGGCGAGTACTATCTGACCGACGTGGTTGAAATTGCGCGTCGCCGTGGGCTGAACGTGACCGCTGTCGCGTGCGACGAGGCGCAGACGCTGGGCGTGAACTCTCGCGCTGATCTGGCGGCCGCAGATGCCGTGTTTCAGGCGCGCGCACGAGCTGAGCTTCTTGACCTGGGCGTCACATTGATGGCCCCAGAGACGGTGTACCTGGCTGCGGATACGGTGGTCGGGCGCGATACGGTGATCGAACCGAATGTGGTGTTCGGACCGGGCGTCACGGTCGAAAGCGGCGCGACGATCCGGGCCTTTTCGCATCTTGAGGGCTGCCATGTCAGCCGGGGCGCTGTCGTCGGCCCCTACGCGCGCCTGCGCCCCGGCGCCGAACTCGCTGAAAACACGCGGGTCGGCAATTTCGTCGAGATCAAGAATGCCGAAATCGCCGAAGGCGCGAAGGTCAATCACCTCAGCTATATCGGAGACGCTTCGGTTGGCGCTGCGACCAACATCGGCGCGGGGACGATCACCTGCAACTATGACGGCGTGATGAAGCATAAAACCACGATTGGTGCGAACGTCTTTGTCGGCTCGAACACCATGCTGGTGGCCCCGGTCACTGTGGGCGACGGCGCGATGACCGCGACGGGCACCGTCGTGACCAGGGATGTGGACCCCGAGGCATTGGCCGTGGCCCGCGCCAAGCAGGAAAACAAGCCCGGATATGCGCGTAAATTGTTTGACATGTTGAAGGCGAAGAAGGCTCGCCGCGATAAAAAGGCCTGAGATATGTGTGGAATAGTAGGTGTTTTGGGGCAGCACGAGGCCGCCCCCATTCTGGTAGAAGCCCTGAAACGGCTGGAATATCGCGGCTATGACAGCGCCGGGATTGCAACCGTCAACGACGGCGCATTGGGCCGGCGGCGCGCGGTTGGCAAGCTGGTCAATCTCAGCGACCTTCTGGTGCATGATCCTCTTCCCGGAAAATCCGGCATTGGCCACACCCGCTGGGCCACACATGGTGCCCCATCGGTCAACAATGCACATCCGCACAAGGCGGGCCCTGTGGCCGTCGTTCATAACGGTATCGTCGAAAACTATCGCGACCTGAGGGCCGAACTGGCCGAACATGGTGTTGATTTCCAGACCGAAACCGACACGGAAACGGTCGCTCTTATGACGGAACACCACCTGAACTCGGGCCTGTCCCCGGTTGAGGCCGCGTTCAGGACGATCGACCAGTTGGAAGGCGCGTTTGCACTGGCCTTTCTGTTCGACGGAGAGGACGACCTGATCGTGGCGGCCCGCAAGGGATCACCACTGGCCATCGGCCATGGGGATGGTGAGATGTATGTGGGCTCTGACGCCATCGCCCTGGCCCCGCTGACCAACCAGATCACATATCTGGAAGAAGGCGACCGCGCGGTTCTGACCCGGACGTCACTTGAAATCCGCAACGAGGCCGGTGAGTTGGCAAACCGGGAAAAGCGCAAGATCAAACTGGATCACGCACGCGCGGACAAGGGCGAGCACAAGCATTTCATGGCCAAGGAAATCGCTGAACAGCCCATTGTCGTGGCAGAGGCGATCCGGTCCTACCTGCCCACGGGCGGCGACCGCGTGGTCCTGCCGGACACGGATCTGGATTTCAGCAAACTGGACCGTCTGACCATGGTGGCCTGCGGCACCGCGTTTTACGCTTGCCTGACCGCGAAATACTGGTTCGAGCAACTGGCGAAGATGCCCGTTGAAGTCGATATCGCCAGCGAGTTCCGCTATCGCGAACCGCCGATCACCGACCGAACACTGGCGCTGTTCGTCAGCCAGTCGGGCGAAACCGCCGACACGCTGGCCGCGTTGCGCTATTGCGAGGGCAAGGCAGACAAGATCGTTTCGGTCGTCAACGTGCCCGAAAGCTCGATTGCACGAGAAAGCGATATCGCCTTGCCGATCCATGCCGGTGTCGAGATCGGTGTCGCCTCGACCAAGGCCTTCACCTGCCAGTTGAGCGTGCTGCTGATGCTGGCGCTCAAGGCTGCCGCAGACCGGGGCACGCTGACGGATGAGGACATCGCCGATCATGCCGCCGCGCTGCGTGGGTTGCCGACCGTGCTGAACGCGGCACTCGATCAGAACCGGGCGATCCGCAAGGCCGCCCAACGCCTGTCCGAGGCGCGCGACGTCCTGTTTCTGGGCCGTGGCCTGATGTATCCGCTGGCAATGGAAGGCGCGCTGAAGCTGAAGGAAATCAGCTATATCCACGCTGAAGGATACGCGTCGGGAGAGTTGAAACACGGCCCCATCGCCCTGATCGACAAGCATATGCCCGTGGTCGTCATGGCCCCGCGTGACACGGTTTTCGACAAGACCGTCTCGAACATGCAGGAAGTGATGGCGCGCAAGGGCAAAGTGATCCTTGTCTCTGATGATGATGGCATTGACGAGGCCGGCGACGGTGTCTGGAGCAGCATCCGCATGCCACATGTTCACACCAGCCTTGCACCGATCCTCTACTCGATTCCCGCGCAATTGCTGGCCTATCACACGGCTGTTGCCAAGGGCACGGATGTGGATCAGCCGCGCAATCTGGCAAAGTCGGTCACGGTGGAGTGATTTATGGCCAAGCAGTTCCCGCAGCTTGATGAAGCGCATCAAAGGTTCATCGAAGACCAGCATATGTTCTTCGTCGGCACCGCCGGGGCCGAAGGTCGGGTCAATATTTCCCCCAAGGGAATGGATTCGCTGCGGGTACTGGGGCCGAACCGCATCGTCTGGATGAACCTGACCGGCAGTGGCAATGAAACGGCGGGGCATCTTTTGCAGGTCAACAGGATGACGCTGATGTGGTGTTCCTTCACCACACGTCCGATGATCCTGCGCACCTATGGCACGGCACGTTGCCTGCATGTCGGGGATGATGGATGGAACGACCTTGCCGGCCTGTTCCCAAATCACCGAAGCGCACGACAAATCTATGACCAGTCGATCGACATGGTGCAGACCTCTTGCGGCTATGCCGTGCCTTTCATGGAATTCCAATCCGACCGCGACACGATGCAGAAATGGGTGGATGGAAAATCAGACGAGGAAATCCGTACCTACTGGGTGGAAAGGAACGGCCAGACAATTGATGGAAAGCCAACCGGCGTACCGATGTGAGTCCGATGCTGAGTGGATATCTCGATCAGATCAACGCGCATGGTGACCCCGAACGGGCGACCCAGATGGCCAGTTACCACAAGGCGGATCGCATCTATCTGGGCGTCGCGAACCCGGTTCTCAACGACCTGACCAAGGCGTGGCGGCAAGAACTGGATGTGCCGGCGCGGATCGCATTGGCGGACGCATTATGGCGAACGAACATCCACGAAGGGCGTCTTGCTGCATCCAAGCTTTTGACTCAGGCGCGCATCAGACCAGACGCGGCGGTTTGGGACTTGCTTCAAAGCTGGCTGGCGGATTTCGATGCGTGGGCCGTTGCGGATCACGCGTGCATGGCGATGCAAAAGCGACTTTCAGCAGATCCTGACCGACTGGATCAGGTCGAACATTGGACCCGGTCCGATCACATGTGGACCCGGCGCGCAGCCTTGGTCGCAACCCTGCCCTGGACCAAACAGAACCACCCCAAGCCTGACGACCTGCGCCGCCGTGACCGCATCCTTGGCTGGGCTGCCGGATATGTTCCGGACCGCAACTGGTTCATTCAGAAATCCATCGCCTGGTGGCTCCGCGAACTGTCCAAACATGACCCGGAACGCGTGATCGCCTTTCTGAAACAGCACGGTGATGCCATGAAGCCATTTGCCCGCCGCGAGGCAGGCAAATACCTTAAAAATCAATCCATATAGACCTCAAGCTCGACAAGTTCGTCGAGGGGCACCAGCAGGGCCCTCATGGCGTCCAGAGACAAGCGACTGCCGCTGCTGTCCGGACCGGAAACCGGGACCAATGTGATATAGGCCTGCGCCCCGGTTCGCGGCACGACGACACGCGCCGTAACTTCGCTGTCCACCAGCGGTGTCTGCATCCAGCGCCCCGGAGTGGTCGGATCCCCGAGCCCGGCGATGGTGGTTTTCGCCCCAACCCAGTTCGGGCGCGCGGAAACCGGTTCGGGTTGCAGCACCTCTTCGGCAACTGCGGTGCCAGTTTCCGCGTCAGGCACCGTCTGGACGGGCGTGTCGCCCCCGCCGAACACTCGGTCAGTCGTTGACTGCACGGCGTCGCATCCGGCCGTCATTGCGCATGTCAAAACAAGTATTTTCTTCATGCCGGAAACCTACAGCCCCGCGCCCACCTGTTCCAGCGCAAAGCACAGTTCGCCCTTGTCGCGGCCATGTTCCGGCTTTACCTATTACATCATGACAGCTCCGCTTATCGACCCGTTTGCCCGCGCCATCACGTATCTCCGCGTCTCCGTCACGGACCGCTGCGACTTCCGCTGCGTGTATTGCATGTCCGAGAACATGACCTTTCTGCCCAAAAAAGACCTGCTGACATTGGAGGAACTGGACCGGATGTGTTCGACCTTCGTCAGGATGGGGGTCGAAAAGCTGCGCATTACGGGTGGTGAGCCGTTGGTGCGTCGCAACATCATGACTTTCTTCAACTCGATGACACGCCACCTGGACAGCGGTGCATTGAAGGAACTGACGCTGACAACCAATGGGTCGCAACTGCACCGATTTTCCGATGATCTGTATGCGGCCGGTGTGCGCCGGGTGAATGTCTCGCTGGACACTCTGGATGATGACAAGTTCGCCAAGGTCACACGCTGGGGGCGCCTGAAACAGGTTTTGAACGGAATTGACGCCGCGCAAAAGGCTGGACTGCGGATCAAGATCAACGCCGTTGCCCTGAAAGGGTTCAATGAACCCGAACTTCCGAAAATCACGGAATGGTGCGCCCAGCGGGATATGGATCTGACCTGGATCGAAGTCATGCCGATGGGTGATATCGGCAACGAAGACCGCCTGGATCAGTACTGGTCGCTCAAAGACGTGCGGAAAGAATACGAAAACCACTATTCGGTCACCGATCTGGCCGAACGCAGCGGTGGCCCGGCCCGTTACGTGCGGCTCGAGGAAACCGGCCAGAAAATAGGCTTCATAACGCCGCTGTCGCACAATTTCTGTGAAAGCTGCAACAGGGTCCGGCTGACCTGCACGGGCGAACTTTACATGTGCCTGGGTCAGGAAGACATGGCCGACCTGCGCGGCGCCCTGCGCGATCATCCCGATACCGAACAGCCACTTGAAGACGCGATCCGATCCGCCATAAATCTCAAGCCCAAAGGGCATGACTTCGACTATTCCCGCCAAGCCGTCGATGGCCGGATGAGCCGTCACATGAGTCACACAGGCGGCTGATATGCCGGATCACGACGGCCGCCCCACGGCGTTGTACCATGCGTACTGCGCCCTCACGTCTCTTGCCGCGCCCCTGGTATGGCGGGTCGTGCGGAACAAGCTGCGGGCAGCAAACGTACCAGTCAAGCGACAACAAGAACGCCTTGGCCATGCCAGCCTGCCCAGGCCAAATGGGCGTTTGATCTGGTTCCACGCCGCCAGCGTCGGCGAAAGCCTGTCGGTCCTCAGCCTGATCAGACGGCTCGCAGACCGCCTGCCCGAAGCCGAGTTTCTGATCACCTCCGGCACCCCGACCTCAGCGGCTCTGATCGAAAAACGCCTGCCGCCCCGCACACGGCATCAATACCCGCCGCTTGACACGGCAGGTCCGGTCCGACGCTTTCTGAACCATTGGCAACCAGAAGGCGGGGTTTTCGTCGAAAGCGAAATCTGGCCCCGATTGATCGTCGAAAGCGCCAAACGGGGCATTCCGCTGGCCCTTCTGAATGCACGACTGTCGGACAAGTCCGTTGCCGGTTGGAAAGAACGCCCCGAAACGGCGCGGTTCATTCTGAACAAATTCAACTTGTTCCTGACGCAGAACGACAAAACCGCAGCCAACCTGACAGCCATGGGTGCCCCTGCCGGCCGCGTCCGGCCCGGCACCAATCTCAAGGCCATGTCAGACCCTCTTCCCATAGACCACGGCACGCTGGATGACATCGGTTCTCAGATTTCTGGCAGACCTGTGTGGATCGCCAGTTCAACCCATGCCGGTGAAGAGGAAACCGTTCTGGCCGCGCACCAATCACTTCTGGAACGCTGGCCCGATCTGCTGCTGTTGCTGATCCCGCGCCACCCCGAGCGACGCGGCGATATCGCCAAACTACTGGAAGCCTCCGATCTCAACGCCGCGTTCCGATCCGAAACTTCCCCTATCAAAACCGAAACCCAGGTATATGTCGCAGATACATTGGGCGAGACCGGCACATGGTACGCGCTGTGTCCCATCGTGTTCCTGGGCGGCTCCCTGAAAGACATCGGCGGTCACAACCCATTCGAACCGGCACAGGCCGGAGCCGCCGTGATTACCGGCCCCGGATACTTCAATTTTGCAGAAACATTCGCACCGCTGATCAAAACCGGTGGCGCCATCGAGGTTCGAACCGAAAAGGATCTCTCTGCGGCGGTCGATCATTGGCTTTCAGACGACCAAGCCCTGACCCAGGCCCGCAACGCCGCCCAATCCTGCGTCAAGACCCAAAGCAACGCGCTGGACTCTGTCGTGGAAACGCTGTGCAGCTCGCTCAACCTGACTTGACAGTGCAGGATCCCTCTTCATCTGGCCGAAAATATCCCGGGGGTGTGGGGGCAGAGCCCCCACTCGTCCGATCAGGCCGCCGGCATCCGCTGCTCAACGATCTCTGCCCACCAGCTGCACCCGGCGGGAATCGCCTCATCGTTGAAGTTGTACTCCGGGTGGTGAACCATGGCCGTATCGCCGTTACCCACTAAAATATAGGCCCCGGGACGTTCCTCCAGCATGAAGGCAAAGTCCTCGCCTCCCATGACCAAAGGCGCATCGTCGCAATCGCCGGATACCGACCGGGCAACAGCTGCGGCGAACTCGGTCTGTTCTTCACTGTTCACCATCACCGGGTACCCGCGGATGTAGGTCACGTTTGCGGTGCCTCCGAACGTGGCCGCGATTCCATTGCAGATCTCATTGATCCGCTTTTCGGCCAGATCCCGCATGTCCTTGCTCATGGTGCGTACGGTTCCTTTGATCTGAACGGTTTGCGGGATCACGTTGAACGCTTTCGACGAGGTCTCGAACGACGTCACCGACACCACGACCTGATCGATCGGATCGGCATTGCGCGAGGAAATGGTCTGAAGCGCCAAAACCGCCTGCGCGGCCAGAACCGTGGTATCCACTGTTTCATGCGGCTTGGCCGCATGACCACCTCGCCCTTCAAAAGTGATGTCGAACTGATCGGTTGCGGCAAAGAAGGAACCGGGACGGATGGCGAACTTGCCCACAGGTTGTCCCGGCCAGTTGTGCATGCCGTAGACTTCCTGAATATTCCAGCGGTCCATCATGCCATCTTCACACATTTCACGACCACCACCGCCGCCCTCTTCGGCAGGCTGGAAGATCACAACGACCGTGCCATCGAAGTTTCGGGTTTCCGACAGGTATTTCGCAGCACCCAAAAGCATCGCCGTGTGGCCATCATGGCCGCAGGCATGCATCGCGCCCGGTGTTTTCGAGGCATAGTCCAATCCCGTCGCCTCATGAATCGGCAACGCGTCCATATCCGCCCGCAGACCGATCACCTTGCCGCTGCTGTCCGATTTGCCCTTGATCACGCCAACAACGCCGGTGCGCCCGATGCCGGTGACGACCTCATCGCAACCGAACTCCTGCAATTTCTCGGCCACCATTGCGCTGGTGCGGTGCGTTTCGAACAGGATTTCCGGGTTTTCGTGCAGATCCCGTCGCCAGGCGGTGATCTCATCCTGCAACTCGGCAAAGCGGTTTTTGACTGGCATGTCTTCTCTCTCCTAATTCAGTTCAAGCCGCCGGCATTCGGCGCTCGACCATTTCTGCAAACCACGAGCATCCGATCGGGATGATCTCGTCGTTGAAGTTGTATTCAGGGTGGTGCAACCCTGCGCTGTCACCGTTGCCCAGAACGATGAAGGCTCCGGGCCGTTCTTCCAGCATGAACGAGAAATCCTCGCCCCCCATGACCATCGGCGCCTCGATGCAGCTGCCCCCGACCGAGACCGCGGCTTCTGCCGCATATCCCGTTTGAGTTTCAGCGTTGATCGTCACCGGAACGCCACGCGTGTAATTGACGTTCACGGAACCACCGAATGTTCCAGCAATCCCTTCGGCGACCTCTTTGAGGCGCTGTTCGATCAGATCACGCATCTGGTTGGAATGGGTCCGGACCGTGCCGCGTATCCGCGCTGATTGCGGGATCACGTTGAACGCTGTCGAAGACGTCTCAACGGACGTCACCGACAGCACGGCTTGCAGGATCGGATCCGCATTGCGCGACACGATCGTCTGCAATGCCACGATCATTTGCGACAGCATCACCGTCGTATCGACCGTCTCATGGGGTTTCGCAGCGTGACCTCCGCGCCCTTCAAGATGGATGTCAAATTCGTCCGCCGCAGCCAGCAATGGGCCCGAACGGATCGCGAACTGCCCGGTGGGCAGGCCCGGTACGTTGTGCATCGCATAGACTTCCTGAATGCCGAACCGATCCATCAGACCGTCCTTGCACATGGCCTCGGCACCATTCCCGCCCTCTTCGGCGGGCTGAAAGATCACGATTGCAGTGCCATCGAAATTGCGCGTCTCAGACAGGTACTTTGCCGCTCCCAAAACCATGGCGGTATGCCCGTCATGCCCGCAGGCATGCATCGCGCCAGGTGTCTTCGAGGCATAGTCCAGCCCGGTCTGTTCCTGCATCGGCAGGGCATCCATGTCGGCACGCAGGCCAATCACGCGGCCCTGCGTGTCGCTTTTGCCGCGAATGACCCCGACCACTCCGGTGCGACCGATGCCTGTCACGACCTCATCACAGCCGAATTCCTTCAGCTTTTCCGCCACCAGCGCGCTGGTGCGGTGCGTGTCGTACAGAATTTCCGGGTGTTGGTGAATGTCACGCCGCCAGCCTGTGATCTCTTCGTGCATCTCTGCAAGGCGGTTCTTGATCGGCATGGCACTCTCCCTGATTTATGCGACCGGCAATCGTCGTTCCACAATCTCGGCAAACCAACTGCAACCGGCGGGAATCGCGTCGTCGTCAAAGTTGTATTCCGGGTGATGGCACATGGCCGTGTCCCCGTTCCCGATAAAGATGTAAGCTCCGGGCCGTTCTTCAAGCATGTAGGCAAAATCTTCCGAGGGCATGATCGGATCAGTGCTGTCGTTGACCCTGCCCGCCACGGCCTCGGCCGCCTCGGCAGCGTACGCCGTCTCAGCCTCGGAGTTGACCGTAACCGGATAGCCGGGCGTCCAGACGACATCCGCCTTTGCGCCGAAGGCCGAGGCCGTATCCTCGGCGATCCTGCGCACGCGCTCTTCTGCAATCGCGCGGTATTCTGGGTCGAGTGTCCGGACGGTCCCCTGCAAACGGACTGTATGCGCGATCACGTTCGACGCGACGCTGTCCGTTTCGAACGTGCCCACAGTCAGCACCACGCGTTTGATCGGATCGACGTTGCGCGACACGACGGATTGCAACGACACAACGATATGCGAGGCTACCAGCGTGGTGTCTACCGCGTCATGCGGTGCAGCCGCGTGTCCGCCCTTGCCGGTGATCGTGATCTCGAATTCATCAGATGAGGCCAGCAATGCGCCGGGTCGGATCGCGAATTCGCCCACCGGCAAGCCCGGCATGTTGTGCATGCCATAGACCTCATCAATGCCCCAGCGGTCCATCAGGCCGTCCTGACACATGGCCAAGCCACCCGCGCCGCCTTCTTCTGCCGGCTGGAAAATCAGAACCACGGTGCCATCGAAGTTTCGCGTTTCGGCCAGGTACTGGGCGGCCCCAAGCAGCATCGAGGTATGCCCGTCATGCCCGCAGGCGTGCATCTTGCCCGATACGGTCGACGCATAATCCAACCCCGTCGCCTCTTCGATCGGCAATGCGTCCATATCTGCACGAAGTCCGATCACGCGCCCGGTCGTATCCTGCCGCCCCCGGATAACGGCCACGACACCGGTCTTGCCAATTCCCGGAGTGATCTCATCAACACCAAACTCCTTGAGGCGCTCGACAACGAAAGCAGCGGTTTCGTGCACGTCATACATCAATTCAGGATGCGCATGCAGATGGCGGCGCCACGCGGCAATATCGCCGTGCATTTCCGCAAGTCTGTTTTTGACAGGCATCTCAAGACCTTCCTCTGAACAATTGATGCTGTGTTGAATGCTACTCTGCGCCGAGCTTTTCAACCAGTCGTTGCATAAACTTGTGCCCCGCATCGAACTGCGCGATTGATATGAACTCGTTCGGCTGATGCGCCTGCGCGATATCGCCGGGGCCGCAGATCACGGCTGAATACCCGGCCTCCTGAAACTGCCCCGCCTCGGTCCCGTAGCTGACGACGTGGCTTGCGTTGTCCCCGGTCAGGGCGCGCACCAAAGCTTCGGCTTCTCCGTCCTGTTCAGGCACCAGCCCCGGGATCGCGAAATGCTCAGACAGTTCGATACGCGCATCGGCGTGAACGGCCTGCATACGTGCTTCGACCTGGCGAACCTGTTCGATATAGGCCTCGCGCCATTCAGCCTGCGTTTCGTCCGGCACCGTGCGGAAATCCATCATGAACTTGCAGTCTTTTGCAGTGATGTTGTGGGCTGTCCCGCCTTCGATCATGCCGACATGACAGGTGGTCCACGGCGGGTCAAAAACAGCCGCGATTTCGCTCGGCTCAGCGGCCATGCTCTCGGCGTTTCTATGATTTGCCCAATCGATCAAAGGCGCCGCCGCCATGATCGCATTCACGCCGGTATGCATGATCGAGCTGTGCACTTCGAACCCGACAATATGTGTATCAATGCCGAACCCGCCCTTGTGCCCCGTCACTGCCTGCATCATCGACGGCTCACCCACGATCACTGCCGATCCCTTGGGCAAAACCTGTTGCATTGCCTCAATCATGGGCGGCGCACCGGTGCATCCGACCTCTTCGTCAAAGCTGAGCGCAAGTTGCAGCGGCCGCTTTATTTCAGCGTAATGCGCTTCGACCAGGGCCCAGATCGCCAGGGCGTCAAACCCCTTCATGTCGCAGGTGCCGCGACCGAAGTATTTGCCGTCCTTCTCGGTCACCGTGAAAGGATCGGTATCCCACGGCTGACCGTCCACCGGCACGACATCCGTGTGGCCAGATAAAACCACCGCGCCTTCTTCCAGTGGACCCACATGCGCAAAGATCGCGGCCTTGTGCGGTTGATCCGGGTCCGGCCACCGATGGGGCGCGATTCCATGACCTTGCAGATATTCCTCGACCCAATCCACCAGCGGCAGATTGGTGTCGCGGCTTACGGTCGGAAATGAGATCAGCTTTGTCATGATCTCAAGCGGCGTCAGGCGTTTCGCCATTGGGGTCAATACCCGCTGTCGGTGGTCAGGATGAAGTGCCCTGCCTCAACCTCTCGATATTGCGAAGGTTCCGGCGTGTAGTCAGTGGGATGAATCGGAGAAGGGATCGGTTTGAAATTCAGATCCTTTTCCGATTTCCGCTTGTTCGGGTCCGCGATCGGAACCGCCTTCATCAGCGCCTGTGTATAGGGATGCTGCGGGTTCTCGAACACCCGCGCCCGGGGCCCAAGTTCGACAATACGACCCAGATACATGACCCCGACATAATGGCTGACCCTTTCAACCACGGCCATATCGTGACTGATGAACAGATAAGACAGGCCCAGTTCGGACTGCAATTCCATCATCAGGTTCAAAACCTGGGCCTGCACCGACACGTCGAGGGCCGAGACCGCCTCATCCGCGATGATCAGCTTGGGGTTCAGGGCCAGAGCCCGCGCGATGGCAATCCGTTGCCTCTGACCGCCCGACATTTCATGCGGGAACCGACGCATGAAGCTGCGCGGCAATTGCACCTTGTCGAACAATTGTGCCACGCGGTCCTGAAGCTCGGATCCCGACGCCACGCCATAGTTGCGCATCGGCTCGGCCACCTGATCGACCAGCTGCATCTGCGGGTTCAGCGATGCGAACGGGTCCTGGAAAATCATCTGCATGTCCAGCCGGGCCTTGCGCAAACCAGATGGGTCAAGCTTCATGATGTCGACACCGTCCAGATCAATCTCGCCCGCCAGAGGCTCAACCAGCCGCAGGATCGAGCGCCCAGCCGAAGACTTGCCGCACCCGGATTCGCCGACAAGGCTGAGCGTCTGACCTTTGTTCAGTGTGAACGAGACATCCTCGACCGCATGAACGTTCGAGATCGTGCGCCGCAAAAGCCCGCCCTTGACCGGGAACCGGGTCGTCAGGTTCTTGACGGTCAGCAGAACCTCTTCCGTACCCGGAATTGGTGCAATATTCTGCCCTTCGACCCCCAGCAGCTTCATCGGCTCGGGCGCAGATTTCCCCTGCATCTCGCCCAGTTTCGGCACTGCGGCCAGCAACGCCTTGGTATAGTCGTGCTGCGGGTTCTCAAAGATTTCCTTGACGGTGCCTTCTTCGACCTTGTTGCCGCGGTACATGACAACCACACGGTCAGCCATCTGTGCAACCACGGCCATATCGTGGGTGATGAACATCACCGCAGTTCCGGTTTCCCGCTTGAGGCGGTCCATCAAGGCCAGGATCTCGGCCTGAATGGTCACGTCCAGCGCTGTGGTGGGTTCGTCGGCGATCAACAGGCGCGGCTCGCAGGCCATCGCCATCGCAATGACGACGCGTTGGCGCATCCCGCCCGACAACTCGTGAGGATATTGTTTCAGACGCCGCTCAGGTTCAGGTATGCGAACCTGGCGCAACAATTCCAGCGCCCGCGCTTCTGCCTGCGCTTTCGTCATGTCCTTGTGGATACGCAGACCTTCGGTCAACTGGCGACCCACGGTGAAAACGGGGTTCAGCGCGGTCATCGGCTCTTGAAAGATCATCCCGATCTCGTTGCCGCGAATCTGCTTCATCAGATCCTGATCGGCCTTGGCCAGGTCCATTTTTTCGCCATCGCGACGATCAAACAGCAGTTCGCCGCCCGCGATTTCGCCGCCACCGAACTCGACCAGGCGCATCAAGGACAACGATGAAACCGACTTCCCCGAGCCCGATTCGCCAACGATACAAACGGTTTCGCCTGGCTTGACCTCGAACGAGACGTCCTCAACACCAACAACGGGACCGTCCTTTGTCTGAAACTCCACCCGCAGTTTTTTGATTTGAGCAATAGGCTGATCCAGCACGTGCGCGCTCCCTTGACGACGTTGTTCTTGTTCTGAATGCCGAACGCTACGGCGGGCCACCGGGAAAAGTCAAACCCATTACACATTTTCGCGACGGCACCACTTGCATTTTTCTCAAGTTCTGTTTCGATACCCAACGTAACCGCCTTGGGGAGGCAGCGCCGACGGAAACCGTTAGCGCTATTATCACGAATGATCAAAACCTTACCCCGAAGCGGCAACGCCAAACCCGCAGGCCTTGCGGAGATAATCGAGACACGAACGTGTCCAATTCGGGAGTGACTTATGAAAATCAAAACCCTTTTGCTAGGTGCGATCGCAAGCACGGCAATGGCCCCGATGGCCTTTGCCGAGCGCGGTTCGGACGGCAATGTCAGCATCATCTATTGGCAGGCCCCGTCGATCCTGAACCCGTTCCTGTCCGGCGGCACGAAAGACGTGGAATCAGCCTCGCTGGTGATCGAGCCGCTTGCCCGCTACGACCAGGACGGCAACATGGTGCCATATCTGGCGTCTGAAATCCCGACCGTGGAAAATGGCGGTGTCAGCGAAGATCTGACGTCGATCACATGGAAAATCGCGCCGGGAATCAAATGGTCGGACGGCACTCCGTTCACCGCTGCTGACGTGAAGTTCACCGCCGATTACTGCATGCACCCGGAAGGTGGCTGCGCGCAGGTGACCAAGTTCGAAGGCGTCACCTCGGTCGAGGCTGTTGATGACCTGACCGTCAAAGTCACTTTCGACGCACCGACCCCCTTCCCCTATGGTCCGTTCGTCGGCGGTGAAAGCCCGATCATTCAGGCCGCACAGTTCGCCGATTGCCTTGGTGCGAAAGCACCTGAATGCACCGACCAGAACTTCAACCCCATCGGCACCGGCCCCTTTGTCGTCACCGAGTTCAAACCGAACGACGTGATTACATTCAAGGCCAACGACAATTATCGTGACCCGAACAAACCGGCCTTTGCGACCGTGACCTTCAAAGGCGGCGGTGACGCGACAGCTGCTGGTCGTGCCGTCATGGAAACCGGTGAGTTTGATTATGCCTGGAACCTGCAACTGGCTCCGGAAGTGATCGCACAGATGCAGGAAGGCGGCAAAGGTACGCCGGTTGCAGGCTTCGGCCCGCTGGTCGAGCGCATCATGCTGAACCAGACCAACCCGTCGCCCGAGCTGCCGGAAGGCGAGCGTTCGACGGCCAAGCACCCGCACCCGTTCCTGAAGGATCCGGCCGTTTACAAAGCCATGTCGATGGCCATCGACCGTCCGCTGCTGGTGGAAATCGGCTATGGTCAGGCTGGTAAAGTGACCTGCAACTGGGTTCCGGCCCCTGCCGCATTCAACTCGACCTCGATGACCTGCGACACGCAAGATATCGAAGGCGCCAAGAAACTGCTGGATGATGCCGGCATCGTCGACACCGATGGCGACGGCGTCCGCGAGAAGGACGGCGTTCCGCTGAAGATCGTCTATCAGACCTCGACCAACGCCGTCCGCCAGGACTTCCAGGCGCTGATCAAGGAATGGTGGAGCCAGATCGGCATTGAAACCGAACTGCGCAACATCAACGCATCGGTCTTTTTCGGTGGTGACCCGGGCTCGCCCGATACGTTCCAGAAGTTCTATGCCGACGTTGAAATGTACGCCAACACCTTCAACGGCACCGACCCGCAATCCTATCTGGGCAACGGCCTGTGCGACAAGGCACCGCGCCCCGAGACGCAGTGGCAGGGCGAGAACATCAGCCGCTTCTGCAACGAAGAGTTCGACAAGCTGCACGCTCAGCTGGCTGAAACCGCGGGTCTTGAGCAACGTGCCGAGATCGCGAAAAAGCTGAACGACATCATGGTTGAAAACGGTGGCATGATCCCGCTGGTTCACCGTGGTCGTCTGTCGGCGCACGCAAACACCCTGGGTGGCGTTGTCCTGAACGTTTGGGACAGCGAGCTGTGGAACATTGCGGACTGGTACCGCAAGACCGGTTCCTAAGCACTGACCTTGCAAAACCGCGCCCCGATCGTTATCGGGGCGCGGTCATTTGCATCCCACCCCAACAAGAAGACGCATATAAAGGCGCCTCTTAATGCTTAATTTCACAATCAGACGACTGGTGCTGGCCGTTCCAACGCTGCTGTTCATCAGCCTCGTCATCTTCCTGCTCCTCGAACTCGCACCCGGCGATCCGATGGCGCAGGTTCCGCTCACCGTTCCCCCCGAAGTCAAGGAAAAGATGCGCGAGGCGCTTGGCCTTGGCCAGCCGATGCATATCCGGTTCTGGAAGTGGATCGTGCAGTTCTTCTGGATCGAACCGCAGGTCCTGATCGACTCGATGTTCGGTACAACCTTTTCCGAAGGCGACCTGCGCGTGATATCCTGGCAGACCCGCTCGCCCGTCATGGACATCGTTGTTCAGCGTATCCCGCAGACTCTGTGGGTTGTCGGCACCGCCTATGTGGTCGCCATCCTGATCGCCCTGCCCATCGGCATCTATTCGGCCTATCGTCAGTATTCCTGGTTCGACCAGATGGGCACCTTCGTGTCGATGGTCGGCTTCTCGGTCCCTCCGTTTTTCTCGGGCGTTCTGGTGATCGTGATTTTCTCGGTCCAACTGGGCTGGTTCCCGTCGATCTATGACACCACGCATGTGGTCAACAGCTGGGACAGCTTCGTCGTGCAGCTAAAGCAGATGATCATGCCGGTCATGGTGCTGGCGTTGCAGATCACTGCGCAGCTCAGCCGATTCATGCGCGCCTCGATGCTGGACAATCTCAACCAGGATTACGTCCGCACCGCCCGCGCCAAGGGGCTCAGCGAATACACCGTGGTCATGGTCCACGTCCTGAGGAACTCGATGATCCCGGTGGTCACGGTCATTGCACTGGGTATCCCGGCCATCTTCGGCGGCGCCATCATCACCGAGCAGGTTTTCAAGGTGAATGGTATCGGTCAGTTGCTGATCGGGGCCATCCAGGCCAATGACCTGCCGATGGTGCAAACCCTGACCTTCATCTTTGCCGTGCTGATCGTGCTGTTCAACCTGATCGCCGACGTCCTGTATGGCATTCTGGACCCGAGGATTCGCTATGACTGATCACGACAAATCAGACACGCTGATCCCCGACGAAGGTCTGGCCCCGGCATCCACCGCGCTGCCAACCGCTGATGTGATGGAGGAACTCACGACCCCGCCACGCAGCCAATGGCGCGATGTGTGGGATCAGTTCAAGACGCACAAGGGCGCAATGATCGGGGCGATCCTGTTCATCTTCATCGTAGCGGGCGTGTATCTGGGCCCCTATCTCTGGAGCATTGATCCGACGCAGATCGATATCCGGGCCCGCAATCAGGGGCCAAGCTGGGCGCACCCGTTCGGCACCGACCAACTGGGCCGGGATATTCTGGCCCGCATGATGTCGGGCGGTCAGACCTCGGTATCGGTGGGCATCACCGCGATGCTGCTGGCACTGTTTCTGGGATCGTTCATCGGCGTTCTGGCCGGGTTCTTCAAACGGCTGGATGGTCCGCTCATGCGTCTGACAGACCTGTTTCTGGCCCTGCCTCTGCTGCCCTTGTTGCTGGTCATGATGCTGCTGTTCCGCGAGCCCCTGTCGGCCGCGTTCGGGCTGGAGCGCGGGATCTTTATCCTGATCGTCTGCGCCATCGGCATCACCTCGTGGATGCCCACGGCGCGGATCGTACGGGGTGACGTACTGGCCATCAAAGAGCGTGAATTCGTATTGGCAGCCCGGTCCATCGGCACCAGCAACACTCAGATCATCACGCGGCATATCCTGCCGAACGTGTTGTCTCCGATCATGGTATCGGCGACGCTGGGCATTGCCACGGCCATCATCACCGAAAGCGCGTTGTCGTTCCTGGGTCTGGGCTTTCCGCCCGACTTCCCGACATGGGGTCGCTTGCTGTTCGACGGTGTCGATTATCTACAGCAATACCCCGAGCGTGTGTTCTGGCCGGGTCTGGCAATCTCGCTGACCGTTCTCAGCGTCAACTATCTGGGTGACGGTCTGCGCGACGCGCTGGATCCGCGCATCCGCGGTCGTTGAACTAAACCGAGCCGGCGCGCTTCAGCGCGCCGGCCAACAGCACGATCAGAACGGCCAATGGCAGCAGTACGGCAAAAGCCAGACGCAGGCCGAACAACTCCGCCAGAAGACCGATCAACGGCGGACCGATCAACAGCCCCCCATACCCCAATGTCGCTACACTTGCGATGGCTTGCCCCGGTGGCACGTTCGGATCGCTGGCCGCCCGGCTGAATGCCAGCGGCATGATCACGGCATAGCCAATTCCCATCAAGGCAAACCCAAGCAACGCTGTCAAAGGCGTCGCCGCAGAAACCACCGTAAAAACACCAAACGCGGCGCAAATACCGCCGAACCGGGCCGTAACAACCGGGCCGAACCGGGTGATAACAACGGCACCGGCAAGTCGAAACGCCACCATGGTCACTGAAAATACCGCATAGCCCAGGGCAGCGACGCTTTCGGTCGCCCCCGTGATGTCACGCAGATATATCGCGCTCCAGTCCGCGACGGCCCCTTCGCCCAATGCTCCGCACAAGGCGGCTATGCCAACCAGTATCAGCGCGCCGGATGGCAAGGCGAAAACCGTACCCTGAGGCCCTTTGGATCGGCGCGAGCTCCAGCTTACCCAGGATGACGCAAGCGCAAGGCCAACAACCACGCCGCCCGCCAGCAGGAAATGCACAAGAACCGTCAGCCCCATCTGAACCGCAACATACCCGCTGAGCGCGCCAAGACCGGCGCCAAGGCTCCACATTGCGTGGAACGAGGACATTACGGGTTTGTCATATGCCTGCTCTACCTCGGCGGCCCATGCATTCATCGCAACATCCATCGATCCGTGGAAGGCGCCAAAGACAAACAGGAACACTGCCAACCCCCAAAGCCCATCAGCCAGGGCAAGCAAGATCAGCGACCCAGTGTACAGAACTGCAATGATCCGGGTGATTGCAACAGCACCGAAACGATCCGTCAGCCGCCCGGTTATCGGGAAAGAGCAGACAGCCCCCGCCGCCATGAACAAAAGGCCGAATCCCAGTGCCTCATGGGACAGTTCCAACCTGTCACGTATGGCGGGAATGCGTGACGCCCAGATTCCGAACAGGGCGCCATTCAGAATGAACATGGCAGCGACAGCGCGCCATGCTGCAACTACGCTTATCATATGACTCCCTCGCTCTGCGTGCCAAGTGCCCGTGTTCTACAGGCCAGACGAAACCTGGCAATTGCCGCTCAACCGAGCCGTTTGCGGATGCGTCGGACCGCGTACCACACCGCGACGACAACCGGGATCGTAACCGCCGCCGTCAGCATGCCCTTGCTGATGCCAGAGGCCGTCAACGGATACAAAAGATAGCTGACCAGCGAAACCGCATAATAGCTGATGGCAACCACGGAAAGCCCCTCGACCGTGTGTTGCAACCGCAATGCCAGATCGGCCCGACGGTCCATGCTTTCCAGCAACGCCTGGTTTTGTGCGCTGCGTTCCACATCCACCCTTGTCCGCAGCAACTCACCGGCACGGATCGCCCGATCCGACAAGGCCTGAAGGCGGCGTTCCGTGGATTTCACAGTGCGGATTGCAGGGTCATAGCGGCGCATCATGAAATCGGCGAAATTCTGTCCGCCTTCGAAACGTTCTTCTCGCAACACTTCGATCCGCTGGTTGACGATGGCCTCATACGCCCCGGTGGCACCGAACCGGAAAGAACATCGGGCCGACAGTGTTTCGAGCTCGATCGACGTTGCCAGCAAATCCTGCAACAGCACGTCAGGTTGCGCCGAGTTGTCGGTCATCTGCCCCATCAACCGGGTGAGTTGCCCATCCAGTTCCCCGATGCGCGGCATCAGTTGCTTGACGCGCGCGAAACCCAGCATCGACATCGCCTTGTACGTTTCGATTTCGCACAGGCGCTGAATAATGCGTCCCGTCCGGCGCCGTCCGGTGCCCTCGGCCACGAACAAGGCAAAGCGCATATGACCTGCCGGATCGATACGAAAGTCACTGGCGCAAATGGCGGCATCGTCCAATACTCTGGCCACGGCCAGGCTTTCCGGCTCGAACCAATCCAGCAGCCTTGACTTTACCACATCGTCACTTTCGCGTTCAACGACGCGCACCATCGCCGACGTTACCCTTTGCCCCGGGCTGGCCATCAGCCAATCAGGCGGAAAGACTTCAAAGTCGGCCGGGTTGAACGCGCGATCACTCACGTTCTGAGCGATCGCGGTGTAGGTCACGAATTCGGTATGCTGCTCCCACTTCAACCAGTGGCGACCAATCTGACCCGCGTAATGTGTTGCATCAGGTTGAGGATGCTGCGCGCCGTGGCGGTCCAGCAGGTCGATCAAATGAGCCAAATCCTCACGACGATCACGAGCGACCGCAGCCTCTGGTTTCTTGATCGCCAGAAAGACCACAGTACAGGGCATTGACGCGACCGGAAACGGTCGAGCATGCAATTCATTGGCCAGCGCATAGCGAAGGGGATGGTCATCTATCGGTGTCATTCAGGGCTCCGCCTCGTCACGCGCACTATACGCCACATGGGCGATACATCAATTCTCTTTTTATTTCATACACTTACAAGGATACAACGGTATACAACACCGCTATCTCATTGATTTGGCTGCCACAGCTCGATGGGGTTGCCTTCGGGATCAAGGATGCGGGCAAATTTTCCAACTTCGCTGTCCCAGTCAGGATTGGTTTCCACCGTGATTCCAGCCTGCTCAAGCTGCGCCGTCAGCGCGGCCAGATCATCGACACGAAAATTGATCATCCACTGCTGATCGGCCCGTCCGAAATACTCGGTGTCCTCAGCGAATGGCGCAAAGACCGTATAGCCTTCACGCTGCTTCCAGGGCACGGGGTCATAGTGATTGACGCCCAAGTGCTTCTCATACCAGGCGCTCAACGCCTTTGGGTCGCGGGCGCGAAAGAACACACCGCCGATACCGTTCACCTTCTCCATCTTCGACCTCCTGCCATCTTTGTCGGCACCCCAGACTACCACACTCCGCCTGCTTCATCTGGCTGGAAATATCCTGGGGGTTTGGGGGCAACGCCCCCATGCACATTCACAAAGAAAAGGGCGCCCAAAGGCGCCCTTTGCAATCTGATCCAACGCGACGATCAATCGATCATCGGCAGCAGCTTGTCCAGTGACTCTTTGGCGTCGCCGTAGAACATCCGGGTGTTCTCTTTGAAGAACAAAGGATTCTCGATACCCGAGTACCCGGTGCCCTGACCACGTTTCGAGACGAACACCTGCTTGGCTTTCCAGCATTCCAGAACCGGCATGCCGGCGATGGGGCTGTTGGGGTCTTCCTGCGCCGCAGGGTTCACGATGTCGTTCGAACCGATGACGATGGCCACATCGGTGTCCGGAAAGTCATCGTTGATCTCATCCATTTCCAGAACGATATCATACGGCACCTTCGCTTCGGCCAGCAAAACGTTCATATGGCCCGGCAAGCGGCCCGCAACGGGGTGAATAGCGAAACGAACATTCTTGCCCTTGGCCCGCAGCTTGCGCACCAGTTCGGAAACCGATTGCTGCGCCTGTGCCACGGCCATGCCATAGCCCGGGATGATGATCACGCTGTCCGCGTCGTTCAGGGCCGCGGCCACACCGTCGGCCTCGATAGCGATCTGCTCGCCTTCAACGGCCATCTGTTCACCCTGAGGTCCGCCAAAGCCGCCCAGGATCACGCTGACAAAGTGGCGGTTCATCGCCTTGCACATGATGTAGGACAGGATCGCACCCGACGAGCCCACCAGCGCACCAACCACGATCAGCAGGTCGTTGCCCAGCGAAAAACCGATCGCCGCAGCTGCCCAACCCGAGTAGCTGTTCAGCATCGACACAACCACCGGCATGTCGGCGCCTCCGATGCCCATGATCAGGTGATAGCCGATGAACAGCGCCGCCAGCGTCATCAGGATCAGCGGGAACAGGCCCCCTGTCGAAGTGTACCAGATCAGGCAGATCAGCGAGAGACCCGCCGCCGCCGCATTCAGTGCGTGGCCACCGGGCAGCTTTGTCGCTGCCGAGGTCACCTTGCCCGCCAGCTTGCCATAGGCGACGACCGACCCGGTAAAGGTGATCGCACCGATGAAGATGCCCAGGAACAGTTCCACGTGCAGAATAGCCAGCTCAGCCGGAGTTTTCTTGGCAATCAGCTTGGCAAAAGACCCCAGATCGGACAGGTCCGCCTGGCTGGCGCTGTCAGCAATGGCCATGACCTGCGCCACGTTGCCGATCTCGAAATGCGCGTTGAAACCGACGAACACGGCCGCAAGACCGACCAGCGAGTGCATCGCCGCAACAAGCTGCGGCATCTCGGTCATCTGCACGCGCTGTGCAACATACTGGCCGATGAAACCACCGCCCGCGATCAGCAGCAGTGACAGCAACCACAGGCCCGAACCCGGGCCGACCAGCGTGGCGAAAACCGCCAGCGCCATGCCGACGATGCCATACCAGACCGCGCGCTTGGCACTTTCCTGGTTCGACAGACCGCCGAGCGAAAGGATGAAAAGGACAGCCGCAACAACATAGGCGGCAGTGGTGAAGCCATAATCCATGTGCCCGGCCTCCTTAAGATTTCTGGAACATGGCGAGCATGCGCCGGGTTACGAGGAAACCGCCGAAGATATTGATCCCGGCCATGAAGACGGACAGTGCCGCCAGCAGAATGACCAGGAACGACCCCGATCCGATCTGCATCAAAGCCCCGACGATGATGATCGACGAGATCGCGTTGGTGATCGCCATCAGCGGAGTGTGCAGGCTGTGCGCGACGTTCCAGATCACCTGGAAGCCCACAAAGATGGCCAGTACGAAGACGATGAAGTGCTGCATGAAACTGGCCGGAGCGATCAGCCCCACCAGCAGCATGAGCGCGCCACCAACACCCAGCAGGGTGAACTGCTGTTTGGTCTGCGCTTTGAAGGCCGAAATCTCCTGCGCCTTCTTTTCTTCCGGGGTCAGTTCCTTGACCTCGGGCTTCTTCTGCGCCGCGATCGCCTGCACCTTGGGTGGCGGCGGCGGGAAGGTGATCTCACCCTCATAGGTCACGGTCGCGCCACGAATCACGTCATCTTCCATGTCGTGATTGATCTGGCCGTCCTTGTTGGGTGTCAGGTCCGTCATCATGTGACGAATGTTGGTGGCGTACAAAGACGAAGACTGCGCCGCCATCCGGCTGGGGAAGTCGGTATAGCCGATGATGGTCACGCCATTGGGCGTCACGACCTTTTCGTCCGGCACGGTACCTTCGACGTTCCCGCCGCGCTCTGCCGCAAGATCAACGATGACCGAGCCCGGCTTCATTGCCTTGACCATATCTTCCAGCCACAGCTTTGGCGCCGGGCGGTTGGGGATCAGGGCCGTGGTGATGACGATGTCCATTTCCGGGGCCAGTTCGCGGAACTTGGCCAACTGCGCATTGCGGAACTCTTCTGACTGGACCGACGCATACCCACCGGTGGCCGCTCCATCCTGCTGTTCTTCTTCGAAATCCAGATAGACGAACTCCGCCCCCATCGATTCGACCTGCTCGGCCACCTCGGGGCGCACGTCGAACGCGTAGGTGATTGCACCCAGCGAGGTCGACGTCCCGATCGCGGCAAGTCCGGCAACACCGGCCCCGACGATCAGAACCTTTGCAGGCGGCACTTTACCTGCCGCAGTCACCTGACCGGTGAAGAAACGGCCAAAGTTGTTGCCGGCTTCGATCACCGCGCGATAGCCGGCAATATTGGCCATCGACGACAATGCGTCCATCTTTTGCGCGCGTGAAATACGCGGCACCATTTCCATGGCGATCACGTTTGCGCCCTTGGACTTGGCAAGTTCCATTCCTTCTTCGTTTCCGGCAGGATTGAAGAAGGAAATCAACGTCTTGCCCTTGGTCAGACGTTTCAGCTCAGTCTCGGTCGGGATACGAACCTTGGCGATGATATCTGCGGTCTTCCACAGCGACGCTGCGGTCTTGACAACCTCAACGCCCACAGCCTCATACGCCGCGTCCGAAAAACCGGCAGCAGCACCTGCGCCTTTTTCGATCAGGCACTCATAGCCCAGTTTTTGCAGTTGCACGGCCGAATCCGGAGTCATCGCGACCCGGTTTTCGCCGTCCAATATTTCCTTTGGCGTGCCTATCTTCACTGGCAGTCCCCCTAATTCTTAATCTGTCTGAGCGGGTGATCGGTATTCTTTGTTAAGCAAAGATGTATCCTGCGCAACATTATTTCGCAAGCGCAGCATTCCTGACGTGATGTCATTGCAGAATTCACCCTAGATCCAGCGCCGTGTCTTGCGTTCATAACGCGCGAAGTCGGCGCGAAAGGTTCGACGCAGGCGATCTTCTTCCGGCAGGATGAACCGACGCTCCAACACCCAGACGAAGACTGGCACAAGAACCAGAGACAATACGGCGTCAAAACGAAGAATAAGACCTGCAAGGATCAGAACGTCGCCCACATAGATCGGATTGCGACTGCGCTTGTAGATGCCGGATTGCACCATCGACGATGGTGTTTCATGCGGAACAACAGTTGTCTTGTGGCGGCGGAATTCGACCACCGCCAGGACAGCTATCAGGATTCCACCTCCGATCAACAGCCCGCTCAGTAGGTCCGTCAAACCGCCCTCAAGCGACAGGCCGAATTTCAGATACTTGCCCTGCAACCAGGCAAGCGCAGCAAAAGCAATCAGCCAAACCGGCGGCACGTCTATCCAGCGCATGCAGAGCCCTCATTGAGTGACGACAAGATCGAGTACATGTCGCATCTGAGCGATGTCCTACCGCTTTTGGGTCAAAATGGCAAAAGACCAGTATGTCGCATCGCATGGACTCACATTTGAGGATCGACTACCTCAAAAGCAATCACCGACGTTCACACAAGTTAGCGAGCCCTCATGACTGATTTTGCAGCAACCAAAGCCATGTTCGACCTGCCCGAGGGCGTCATTTATCTGGATGGCAATTCTCTGGGCCCGCTGCCGAAATCGGCAGGCGCGCGAGTACAAAGGATGCTGACCGAAGAATGGGGCCAGATGCTGATCACCGGATGGAACAAGGCAGGTTGGATGGGCCTGCCCACCGGGCTTGGTGACCGGATTGGCCGCCTGATCGGAGCAGAGCCCGGCAGCGTGGTGACCGGCGACACCTTGTCGATCAAGGTCTATCAGGCCCTGGCCTCGGCCCTTGAACTGAATCCGGATCGCAAAGTGGTTCTGTCGGATAACGGCAACTTTCCTTCGGACCTGTACATGGCGGATGGCCTGTTGCGGTCACTCGGCGACGACTACGAATTGCGGATTGTCGATCCCGAAGCCGTGGCCGACGCAATCACCGAAGAGGTCGCCGTTCTTATGCTGACCGAGGTGGATTACCGCTCGGGCCGGATGCACGACATGAGGGCGCTGACCGAACTGGCGCATGCCGCCGGCGTAGTGACGGTATGGGATCTGGCCCATTCCGCAGGGGCCATCCCCGTAGACCTTTCAGGATGCAACGCCGATTTCGCGGTCGGGTGTACGTACAAATACCTCAACGGGGGACCCGGCGCACCGGCCTTCATCTATGTCGCACCCAGATTGGCAGACAATACACGCCCTGCCCTGTCCGGTTGGCTGGGGCACAAAGCACCCTTTGCCTTCGATCTCGACTACCGCCCCGGCAGCGGCATTGAGCGGATGCGGGTGGGAACGCCGCCCATCATCCAGATGACGGCCTTGTCGGCCGCCATGGACATCTGGGATTTGGCGGACATGACCGACGTCCGCGCCAAATCTGTTGAACTGACCGAGCTTTTCATAGAACGCGTCGAGGCAACCTGCCCGGATCTGCAACTGGCCAGCCCCCGTGATCCGCAGCAGCGTGGCAGTCAGATCTCGTTCCGTTTCAAGGAAGGCTATGCCGCCATGCAGGCCCTGATCGCCCGCGGCGTGATCGGAGATTTTCGTGCACCCGACATCATGCGGTTCGGCTTTACACCTTTGTATATCGACGAAGGCGATGTTGAACGCGCCGTCGGGATTATGGCCGATATCATGCAGAACCGCCTGTGGGACGCGCCCGAATACAAGATCCGTCAGCGCGTTACCTGACTTCGAGTCCGGCGCCGAAAAGGGCTGCGACCTGTGCGACCTGCCGTTCATAGACCTCGGCGCCGGCACCAATCAGCTTCAGCCCCTTGAGCGTGGCCGTGATCGTCCGACCGGTCTCTGCCGCGTCAGCCAGCAGGCGAACCCGGCCCGCCTTTTCCTGTTGCACCAGCCAGTCCGCATAGAGCGCGGCCAGCTTGGCCTCGCCCGCCGCGATGATTTCCGCAGACAGGGACTTTGTGTTGTCGAGTATCTCAAGCCCGTGGGGCGAGGCCAGAATTTTTGCCATCCCCTCGGTCTGCGCCTGAATCGCGCGGCTCAGAACCTCGGGCACCGAACCCTGGGTGGCCAGCGCTTCGGCCACCGCAACGCTCTTTTCGGCATAATACAGCTCGGTCAGTTTGCTGACGATCGCCTCTTTGTTCTTGTAATGCAGATACACCGCCGGCCGGGACATCCCCGCGCCGCGCGCGATGTCGTCCATCGAGGTCTTTCGGTATCCATAAGTGGAAAACGCCTGAAACGCCGAGTTCAGGATCGCCTGTTGCCGTGAGCCGTCACCATTGTCTTTCATATCCGAAGCCCTGACATTTTTTGTCCAATTTGTCAATTGACACCCTGACACTTTTACGCAATTATGTCAGAAACCAGCCACAGCAACAAGAGGTGCGCCATGGCGACGACCTTGAAGATCAACGGCAAGCAATACCAGGTGGACTTGCCAGATGACGTCCCCCTGCTTTGGGCTCTGCGGGATGAGGTCGGCCTGACCGGCACCAAGTTCGGCTGCGGCGTGGCCGCATGCGGGGCCTGCACCGTGCACATCGATGGTGAGGCCGTGCGCTCGTGCCAGGTGGCGCTGTCGGATGTCTGGGGTGACGTGACCACGATCGAAGGGCTCGGCTCACCGGACGCGCTGGCCACGATCCAACAGGCCTGGATCGAACATCAGGTCGCGCAGTGCGGATACTGCCAGTCGGGCCAGATCATGCAGGCCGCTGCATTGCTGGCGGAAAACCCGGACCCCACTGACGCAGACATCGACGAAGCGATGCAGGGCAACCTGTGCCGCTGCGGCACCTATCCCCTTATCCGCGCAGCAATCCATGACGCGGCATCCAAGCTGAAGGAGGCGTAAGCAATGGCTTCCGTTGGAAAAATCCTCCGCCGTACGTTCCTGATCGGCTCTGCCGCGATCGTTGGCGGCGTGGCCTTTGGCACCTATTACGTTACCCGCCCCGCAGCCAACCCCTTGAAGCCCGGTGAAGGCGAGGCGGCACTGAACCCGTTTGTGCTGATTGACCGGAATGGCGTCACCTTGTTTGCGCCCCGCGCGGAAATGGGCCAGGGCGTCCGAACCACATGGGCCGCGCTGATCGCCGAGGAACTGGATGTCGATCTGGATCAGATCACCGTTCTGCATGGTCCCGCTGCGGCGGCCTATTACAACTCGGCCCTTGTGGGCGAAGGGTTGCCGAACAAAGGGTACGATATCTCGAATTTCCAGCACAATCTGGGCGAGGCACTGGGGGTACTGGGCAAAACGCTCAGCCTGCAAGTCACGGGTGGCTCGACCTCGATGAAAGATGGGTTCGACCGGATGCGGCAAGCCGGTGCGTCGGCCCGTGAAACACTCAAACGCGCTGCCGCAAACCGGTTGGGTGTCGACCCCTCGGATCTGAAAACGGCGTCGGGCCATGTCATTGCCCCCAACGGCGACAAGATCGCCTATTCAATGCTTGCCGAGGATGCCGCCGGGCTGGAACCCGTTGAGGTGCCGTTGCGAGACCCGTCTGAATGGCGCTATCTGGGCCAAAGCCAACCGCGTCTCGACATGGTGGGCAAGGCGACGGGCACTGCTGAATTCGGCGTCGATGTCCGCCTGCCCGGTATGAAGTTCGCCAGCGTCCGAATGAATCCCAAACTGGGCGGCGCGATGAACGGCTTTGACGACAGCGCCGCAAGAACCATGCCCGGGGTTGAGAAGATCGTCGATCTGGGCACAGGCGTAGCCGTGATCGCAAGCAACACATGGTTGGCCAATCAGGCAGTCGAGGCCATTGACGTCGATTGGGGCGACGCGCCTTACCCGCCGGATACCGAGGGCATCTTTGCCAGGATCGCCGAGGCGTTTGACGACGCACCGAACTCGACCATGCGCGACGACGGCGATGTCAGCGCAAGCCCGGAAAACGCAACGGAAATCACCGCCGAATATCGCGTGCCTTATCTGGCCCATGCAACGATGGAGCCAATGAATGCCACCGCGCTCTATACGGGAAATGCGTTGGAACTGTGGTGCGGCAACCAGGCCCCGACCCTGATCCAGTTCCGCGTCGCCAACACCGCCGGTCTGGAAACCGAAGCCGTCCAAATCCACACCACCTATCTGGGTGGCGGGTTTGGGCGCCGGGGCGAACTGGATTTCGGCGAAATCGCCACCAAGGTTGCCATGGCCATGCCCGGCACGCCGGTTCAGACAACCTGGAGCCGTGAAGAGGACATGCGCCACGACTATTTCCGCCCCGGCGCCATCGCCCGGATGCGCGGCGCGGTTCAGGACGGCAAGGCCGTGGTCATTGACGGCAAGGTCGCGGCGCAATCTCCGACCCAACAGGCGGTCGAGCGCTACACCGGGTTCCCCGGCGGCGGACCCGACAAAGTGCTGGTCGAAGGTTTCTTCAACCAGCCCTACGCGGTACCGAATTACCGCATGAGCGGCCACATTGCCGATTTGGCTGTCCCGGTGGGGTTCTGGCGCTCGGTCGGCAACAGCCATAACGGCTTTTTTCATGAGACATTCATGGATGAGATGGCCCATGCCGCAGGCCGTGACCCGCTGGAGTTCCGGCTGGACCTGATGAAGACCGAACATGCGCCGTCGGCGGGATGTCTGGAAGCCGTGAAGGAAATGTCAGGCTGGACGGGTCAGACGCCCGAAGGCGTCGGCCGGGGCGTGGCCTTCACATACAGTTTCGGCACCCCGGTGGCTCAGGTCATCGAAGTGGTAGACGAAGACGGCGCCATCCGCATCAGCAAGGCCTGGATTGCCTGCGACATGGGGCTGGCGCTGGACCCGGAAAACGTCAAGGCGCAGATGTTCGGCGGCATGATGTACGGCCTGTCCGCCGCATGTTTCGGCGAGATCACCTTTGCGGACGGCGAAGTCGAGCAGTTCAACTTCCCCGACTATGACGCGATGCGGATGCACACAGCCCCGCAGGTCGAGGTGCGCGTGCTGGAAACCAATCGGCATATGGGCGGTGCGGGCGAACCCGGAACACCGCCTTCGATGCCGGCGCTCGGCAATGCGCTTTTCGACCTGACGGGCAAGCGCGCACGTTCCCTTCCGCTGATCAATCAGTTCAACCTGCTGGTCTGATCGCACGGCACCGGCCCGATTTTTCCCCTCGTCGGGCCGGTGTAATTCAGGCAGATTTTTGAACTGCCTGATGAACCGTTCCGGCGGCCCATCCACGCACCGCATCGCCGAAGGCTTCGAACAGGGGGCGCGAGACCGGGTCATTGATCGCGTCCCATTCCGGATGCCATTGAACCGACAGGGTAAAGCCGGGCGCATCCTTGATATAGATCGCCTCGGGCGTCCCGTCCGGTGCATGGCCGTCAATGACAACGCGCTGCCCAATCGTTTTGATGCCCTGACCGTGCAAGGTGTTGGTCATGACCTCGGTTGCGCCGAACAGCTTGTGGAAAACGCCGCCGTTTTCCAGTGTCACCACATGACGCAGAGCAAACTTTTCTTCCAGAGTTCCATCGGGTGGCATCCGGTGGTTCATCCGCCCCGGCAGATCGCGTATCTCGGGATAAAGCGTTCCGCCCATGGCAACGTTGACTTCCTGAAACCCCCGGCAGATGCCCAAAAACGGCTGCCCCCTTTCTACGCAGGCGCGAACCAGCGGCAGAGTTATGGCGTCTCGAGCCCGGTCGAATTCGCCATGTGCATCGGTTGCAGGTTCCCCGTATTCTTCCGGGTGCACGTTCGGGCGACCGCCCGTCAGCAGAAAGCCGTCACAGACCTTCAGCAACTCATCTACCGAAACGTAACGCGGATCTGCGGGTATCAACAAAGGAAGACATCCTGACACGTTGGCCACGGCATCCGAATTCATCGTTCCCCCAGCATGTGTGGGGTATTGGTCGTTCATGAGATACGAGTTGCCGATGATACCGACGACAGGCCGAAACATTCCGCTTTCCCTGCTGTTGTTGTGCCTGTCAAGGAAGCTAGCGGCAGCGGTTTAAACGTGCAAGAATACACGCCCTGCATGAAAGCGCAGGGACGTGTTCGAAGACGCACTGTACGTTCTGATCCGCCCTGTTTAATTGGAACCGTTTTCCAAGAAGCCGCCAAGCGGGGGGATAGTTTCCCCGCCCAGCTGGAAAAACGTATCAATACAACGCTCTTGTCAAATCTCACCGATCAGGCCGGCCGCCTCGATCCCCGCTATTGCGGCCAGCGCATCATTGTCAGATGTGTCGCCGGTAACCCCGACGGCGCCGATCACGGCCCCCTTGCGATCACGCAACAGCACGCCACCCGGAACCGGCACGACCTGACCACCATAGACGCCATTCACTGAGGCCATGAAATAGGCCTGCGCTTCGGCGCGCTGCATCTGCGCGGTGCCCGCCATTCCCAACATGACCGACCCATAGGCCTTGCCCTGTGCAATCCCGAACCGGCCCGGTGCAGCACCATCCTCGCGCTCGAACGCGATGACATGCCCACCGGCATCCAGAACCACGACTGAGAGCGGCTTCAACTCCATCTCTCGGCCCTTCTCCAGGGTTTTGCGGATGATGGTGCGGGCTTTGCGTAGGGAAACTGACATCTGATGATCCTCTTGTCGGATTGGAGTTCGAAAAAGCCCGCAAACGATTGGTCTGTGGGCTTTTGCCGGGGTTATCTTTGGCTGGCTTTCAACTCCAGCCGGCGCGCGTGCAGGACCGGCTCGGTATAGCCCGAGGGCTGAACCCGGCCCTTGAACACCAGATCGCAGGCCGCCTGAAAGGCGATGCCGTCAAATCCCGGAGCCATAGGGGTGTAATTCGGATCGTTTTCATTCTGGCGATCCACGACGGCGGCCATCTTTTGCAGAGCGGCCATGACCTGGGCGTCATCCACGATGCTGTGATGCAGCCAGTTGGCCAGCGCCTGTGACGAAATCCGGCAGGTCGCGCGGTCTTCCATCAGGCCGACATCGTTGATGTCGGGCACCTTGGAGCAGCCCACGCCCTGATCGACCCAACGCACGACATAACCCAGAATACCCTGCGCATTGTTTTCAAGTTCACGCGTGATTTCTTCGTCGCTCAGGTTGCGTCCAGCCAGCAAAGGGATGGTCAACAGATCCCTCAAAGTGCCCCGCGCACCGCCTGCGGCCAGCTCGTCCTGACGGGCCAGCACATCGACCTTGTGGTAATGCGTAGCGTGCAGGGTCGCGGCCGTGGGTGACGGCACCCAGGCGCATGTCGCTCCGGCCATCGGGTGGCCGATCTTGGTCTCAAGCATTTCGCCCATGCGATCCGGCATGGCCCACATACCCTTGCCGATCTGTGCCTTGCCTTTCAGGCCACAGGCCAGCCCGATATCGACGTTGCGATCTTCATAGGCCGCAATCCATGGCGTATTTTTCATGTCGCCCTTGGGCAGCATCGGACCCGCCTCCATCGAGGTGTGTATTTCATCGCCGGTCCGGTCCAGAAACCCCGTGTTGATAAAGGCGACCCGTGATTTTGCGGCGCGAATGCACTCTTTGAGGTTGACCGAGGTGCGTCGTTCTTCATCCATGATGCCCAGTTTCACGGTATTGCGCGGCAGGCCCAGAATGTCTTCGACCATGTCGAAAATCTCGACCGAGAACGCGACTTCCTCGGGCCCGTGCATCTTGGGTTTCACCACATAGACAGAGCCTTCGACAGAATTGCCCCCGTCTCGCTTCAGGTCGTGCATGGCGATCAGGGTGGTACACAGAGCATCCATCAAACCTTCGCCGATCTCGCGCCCTTCTGCGTCAAGTACGGCCGGGTTGGTCATCAGGTGGCCCACGTTCCGCACAAGCATCAAGGACCGGCCTTTCAGCCTGGCCTTATCACCCGACGGAGTGGTAAAGCTCAGGTCCTCGGCCAGTTTTCGAGTGAACGTGGCGCCGCCCTTGGTGACCTCTTCGGTCAGGTCGCCTTTCATGAGGCCCAGCCAGTTGCCATAGGCCACCACCTTGTCGGCAGCATCGACGCAGGCAACCGAGTCTTCACAATCCATGATGGTGGACAGCGCGGATTCCAGCCGGACATCTGCAACGCCTGCGGGGTCGGTCGCGCCTATGTTGCTTGTGGGGTCGATCATGATCTGGATGTGCAGACCGTTGTTTTTCAACAGCACAAAGTCGGGCTTGTCCGCCGCGCCGCCGAACCCGGCAAATTGAGCGGGATCGCCCAGCGCAGGGGTCACAGCACCGTCGGTGACGCTCATTTCGGTGACATCCGCCCATGATCCAGACGCCAGAGGCACAGCATCATCCAGAAACGCTTTGGCCCATGCGATCACCCGCGCGCCGCGCGCCGCGTCATAGCCACTGCTTGCCGGCAGATCCCCCATTGCATCCGTTCCGTAAAGCGCATCATACAGGCTGCCCCAACGCGCGTTGGCCGCGTTCAGGGCAAAGCGTGCGTTGGTAATCGGAACAACCAGTTGCGGGCCCGGGATCAGGGCGATTTCGGGGTCGACATTGGCCGTTTCAATCTGGAACTCGTCGCCTTCTTCGACCAGATACCCGATCTCTTTCAGGAAAGCCTCATATTCAGCGGCATCGGTGTTCTGCCCCTTTCGGGACATGTGCCACCCATCGATGCGGCTTTGGATCTCGGCCCGTTTGGCCAGCAGCTCACGGTTTTTCGGCCCCAGTTCGTTCACCATCCGCGCCATGCCGGCCCAGAACCTCTGCGAAGAGACGCCCGTTCCCGGCAGCGCCTGTGTCTCGATGAACTCAGCCAAAACCGGATCGATCTGCAATCCGCTCAGGGTCTGTCTGTCCGTCATATTCCTGCTCTCCCGCGATTGTGCGCCATTGTATGCATTGTGACTTAGGCGGAAAGTTTCCGATAGGCAACTTTCATCCCGTCATTTGGGGCATTCGCTTCGGCTTGAAGCTGTTTCAAAAACCTCAAGGCAATGGCAGGGCCGGTTGCAGCGCCCGAACGAAGCCCCTAACGTCGCGCCAGTCCCGAACAGATACGAGGCCCAAGATGCACGACGCTGCTCCCACCACGATCTACCTGAAAGACTACACACCGTTTGGCTATCTGGTGGACAGCGTGCACCTGACCTTTGATCTGGCCGCGCACGCCACGCGCGTCACCTCGCGCATTGCGTTCCGGCCCAATCCTGACGCCACTGACCGCACATTCTTTCTGCACGGGGAAGAACTGAAATTGATCCGCGCCGCCATTGACGGGGCCCAGATCACGCCAGACGTGACCGACAAGGGGCTAACCGCGGATGTCCCCGACGCGCCGTTCCTGTGGGAAGCCGAGGTTGAAATCGACCCCGGCAACAACACCGCGCTGGAAGGTCTGTACATGTCAAACGGCATGTACTGCACCCAGTGCGAGGCCGAGGGGTTCCGCAAGATCACCTTCTATCCCGACCGGCCGGACGTGATGTCCACCTTTACCGTGCGCATCAATGGCGACTTGCCGGTTCTGCTGTCGAACGGCAACCCGTCGGGCAAGGGTGAAGGCTGGGCCGAATGGATCGATCCTTGGCCCAAACCCGCCTATCTGTTCGCTCTGGTCGCCGGAGACCTGATCGCACATCCCGGCCAGTTCACCACCAAGTCAGGTCGCAACGTCGATCTGAACCTCTGGGTCCGTCCCGGAGACGAGGGGAAATGCGCTTTTGGAATGGAGGCGTTGAAGAAGTCGATGAAGTGGGACGAGGACGTCTATGGCCGTGAATACGATCTGGACGTCTTCAACATCGTGGCCGTCGATGACTTCAACATGGGCGCGATGGAGAACAAGGGGCTGAACATCTTCAACTCGTCCGCCGTTCTGGCCAGCCCGGAAACTTCGACCGACGCCAATTTCGAACGGATCGAGGCGATCATCGCGCATGAGTATTTTCACAACTGGACCGGCAACCGCATCACCTGCCGCGACTGGTTCCAACTGTGCCTCAAGGAAGGTCTGACAGTATTCCGGGATGCGCAGTTTACCTCGGACATGCGCTCGGCCCCGGTGAAACGCATCCACGACGCGATAGACCTGCGTGCCCGGCAGTTCCCCGAGGACAATGGTCCGTTGTCGCATCCTGTGCGCCCCGAAAGCTTTCAGGAAATCAACAACTTCTACACCGCCACTGTCTATGAGAAGGGCGCCGAGGTCATCGGCATGCTGAAACGGTTGGTCGGGGATGCGGCCTATGCCAAGGCGCTTGATCTGTATTTTGAACGCCATGACGGTCAGGCCTGCACGATCGAGGACTGGCTGAAGGTTTTCGAAGACACCACTGGGCGCGATCTGACACAATTCAAACGTTGGTACAGCCAGTCGGGCACACCGCGCGTCAGGGTTAAGGAAGACTGGGCCGACGGCACCTATACACTTACGCTGAAACAGCGAACCGACCCCACGCCGGGACAGGATCAGAAACTGCCGCAGGTCATCCCGGTTGCAGTTGGCCTGCTTGGGCCCAACGGCGATGAGGTTCGCGCGACCGAAGTTCTGGAACTGACACAGGCCGAACAGAGCTTTGAATTCACCGGCCTGGCGGCGAAACCCACGCCCTCGATCCTGCGCGATTTCACGGCACCTGTTATTCTGGAGCATGACCAGTCGAGCGCAGAACGTGCATTTCTTCTGGCGCATGACACGGACCCGTTCAACCGATGGCAGGCAGGGCGAGATCTGGCGCAAGACACTTTGATGCGGATGATCCTTCAGGATGCGGCACCGGATACAGATTACCTTGACGGAGTGTTGGCCGTGCTGCGCAATGACGAACTGGACCCGGCCTATCGTGCGTTGATGCTGGGATTGCCGACACAGTCGGAATTGGCAGCGGCCCTGCATGACCGCGGTCACACGCCCGACCCTATGGCGATCTGGGCTGCGGTGGAAACGCTGCGGCAGGCAACGGCCCAGAACGTGCAGGATTTGCTGCCCCGCCTGCACAGTGAGGCCTTTGTGGACGGCCCCTACAGCCCGGACGCCGAGCAGTCCGGTAAACGGGCACTTGGCAGCGCTGCGCTGGCATTGACCTCTCGTCTGGATGGTGGGGCGATGGCGGCTGAGGTGTACGACACAGCCGACAACATGACATTGCAACTGACTGCGCTGTCTTGCCTTTTACGCGCCCGCAAGGGTGAGGCGCAGTTGGACGCATTCTACGAACAGTGGCAGCATGACCGGCTGGTCATGGACAAATGGTTTGGCCTGCAAGTCGCGATGGCAGCACCCGAGGCGACACCCGCGATTGCCACGACCCTGACCGAGCATTCGGATTTCAACTGGAAAAACCCGAACAGGTTCCGCGCCGTCATGGGGGCCCTGGCGATGAACCACGCAGGATTCCACCAGCCGGATGGCGCCGGATACGCCCTGCTTGCAGACTGGCTGATCCGTCTGGACCCGGTGAACCCACAGACCACTGCGCGTATGTGCTCGGCGTTTCAGACCTGGAAACGGTATGATCCGGATCGTCAGGCCCTGATGCGTGCGCAGCTTTCCCGCATCGCGGAAACACCGAACCTGTCGCGGGACACGACCGAAATGGTGTCCCGCATCCTCGGCGCATGACGCCTTACAGCTTTGCCCGCAGCAACCGGAGTTTGCGAACGCTGGCCATCCTAGCCGGTGTTTATGCGGCGTTGCTGGCGCTGGTTGTCCTGTTTGACGCGGCCTGGTGGATCGCTGGGCTGCTGTCCCTGGCCACCCTGCCCGCACTTTGGGACGTGGTTCAGAACACCCGCGCGGGCATGCAATTGGATCAGGATGCACTGAGCTGGTTCACGGGGAACCGGCAGGCAGAGGTCGCGCTGCGCGACATCGACCGTTTCCGCTTTGACACCCGTTGGGATTTCTCGGTTCGAGTGTCGATCGTTCTGCATTCCGGCAAACGAATCCGTCTGCCGGATGAGTCGCTTCCGCCGCATCGGGATTTGGAAACCCTTCTAAACCAAGCCGGAATTCGCGTGGAACGGCATCATTTCACCGTTTTCTGAAACACTGGACCATTGAAGGGTGAATTGGACACTAAAAAGGAAAATTATTCGGCAATTTACTTGATTTGAACCCGATATCCCGCCAGACTTCGGTGTCAGTTATCAGTTTTTTCAGTTTTGAGTTTCGCCATGTTTCGGTCGCTAAGGGCACTGTTCGCCCCATCCACAGCCAGTCCTACAAATGCTTCAGCAGACCTGTGCGCGACAAAATCCGCGCTTGCAGCAGCCTTGCCCGAGCAGGGTCAGCTCAATATTCCCGTTGCAAGATCCGACCGCGATGATCTGATCGGACATTCCACGATCGAACATGGCCGCTACCTCGCCCGGCAGGACCGGTGGGCAGAGCTGTCGCAGGAAATGCGCGTGGCCGATCAGGGTCGCGCCGCTGTTTCAGATGGTATGCCGGTTGCCGATCTGTTGGCGTTCGGCGCCAGATCTGACGTGGTTCTGGCCGCTGAACATGCGCTTTCGGATGGCAAGGCCATCTCGGATTACGACTTGTTGGGGGGCATCTCGGAACTTGAAGGCGAGATGGCGGACAACCCCGATGATCCAATGATCGCCACCGTCGTATCCCTTGCCCATATCGATCTGGCATGGGCTTGGCGCGGCACGGCCTCGGACGCGACGCTGCCACCCTTGCACCGGTCACGCTGCGCCGCTCATTTCGACCGTGCCGCAGCGATCCTGCCCAAGTGCAGGAAAAACGCCCCCGACAGCCCCCTGATTGCTGCGGCCGGGTGTGCGCTACTGGCTGGTCAACGCAAATCCAACGCGCGGGTGTCTGACGAATATGAACGCCTGATCACGCTGGATCCACGCAATCAGCGCCACATGCGCGCGATGGGCAGCCACCTTCTGCCCCGCTGGTTCGGCAGCTACGAAGAGCTGGAGCTGCAAGCCTTGCGCACGGCCGCCAGGACACAGGATATCTGGGGCGCGGGCGGATACTCATGGGTTCAGTTCGACGCCATCGCATTGGACGAAGAGGCCTGTGCCCGCGTCGATATCGAGTATTTCCTTGAAGGTCTGCGTGATATCGTACGCCTGCGGCCCGATCAGCAGATGATCAACATGCTGTCATCCTACTGCGCGATCACCGTCCAGAACGGATTTGGCCTGAACGATCAGGCCGACCTTGTCCGGTCTAAGATGCGCGACACGGCAAACTGGCTTATCCGCGATCATCTGACGGAATTGCACCCCTTGATTTGGGCGCATGCGGCCAACGGCTTCAACAATTCTGTCCGCATAAACTCGCCCGAGCGATTTGCTGCGCGCGGTCAGCGCGATGCCTTGCGCGCCATCTCGGATCTGTTCCGGGAAGAATTGCGCAGCGGTATGGATGTGACGTTCACACCTTCGGGCCTGCGGTTTTCCCAGAACTGAACACGACAGGATTCCCCCTTGCCCCTAGGCCCTGCCGGGCCTAATACGCAGGCTTAGACTTCTGCGGAAATGAGGCGCGCCATGCTCGATCTGACATACGAAATGCCCAAACCCAAAACCATTGCCGGGGCCAAGCACGATTGGGAACTGGTCATCGGGATGGAGGTGCATGCTCAGGTCTCATCCAATGCCAAGCTGTTTTCGGGTGCATCCACCCAATTCGGGGCCGAACCGAATTCGAACGTGGCCTTCGTGGACGCGGCCATGCCGGGCATGCTGCCGGTGATCAACGAATACTGCGTTGAACAGGCGGTGCGCACCGGGCTGGGCCTGAAGGCGGATATCAATCTGAAATCGGCCTTTGACCGCAAGAATTACTTCTACCCCGACCTTCCGCAAGGGTATCAGATCTCCCAGCTGTATCACCCGATCGTGGGTGAAGGCGAAGTGCTGGTCGAGATGGGTGACGGCACCGCACGCAAGGTGCGGATCGAGCGTATCCACATGGAACAGGACGCGGGCAAATCGATCCACGACATGGACCCGCATATGTCCTTCGTCGACCTGAACCGCACCGGCGTCTGCCTGATGGAGATCGTCAGCCGCCCTGACATCCGCGGGCCGGAAGAGGCCGCGGCCTATATCGCCAAGCTGCGCCAGATCATGCGCTACCTGGGCACCTGCGACGGTAACATGCAAAACGGCAACCTGCGCGCGGACGTGAACGTCTCGATCTGTTTGCCCGGCGCCTATGAGAAGTATCAGGAAACACAGGATTTTTCGCATCTCGGCACGCGCTGCGAGATCAAGAACATGAACTCGATGCGCTTTATCCAGCAGGCGATCGAGGTCGAAGCCCGCCGTCAGATCGCCATCGTCGAAGCCGGCGGCGAGGTCGAGCAGGAAACGCGCCTGTACGACCCGGACAAGGGCGAAACCCGTTCCATGCGGTCCAAGGAAGAAGCGCATGATTATCGCTATTTCCCCGACCCTGACCTGCTGCCGTTGGAGATCGAGCAGGCCTGGGTCGATGACATTGCCGCCAGGCTGCCGGAACTTCCCGACGACAAAAAGGCGCGTTTCATCAAAGACTTCGGCCTGACCGATTACGATGCTTCGGTGCTGACCGCCGAGGTTGAATCCGCCGCCTATTTCGAGGAAGTGGCCAAGGGCCGCAACGGAAAACTGGCCGCGAACTGGGTCATCAACGAACTGTTCGGTCGGCTGAAGAAAGAAGACCACGACATCACCGATTCACCCGTGTCACCGGCACAATTGGGCGGGATCATCGACCTGATCTCGTCGGATGCGATCTCGGGCAAGATTGCCAAGGATCTGTTCGAAATCGTTTACACAGAAGGCGGTGATCCGGCGCAGATCGTTGAAGATCGTGGCATGAAACAGGTGACCGACACCGGCGCGATCGAGGCCGCTTTGGACGAAATCATCGCCGCCAACCCGGCACAGGTCGAGAAGGCCAAAGTGAATCCGAAGCTGGCCGGCTGGTTCGTGGGTCAGGTCATGAAAGCCACCGGCGGCAAGGCCAACCCGAAAGCCGTCAACGAACTGGTCAGCAAGAAGCTGGAGTCGTAAACCTTTCGTTTTGTACAAGCCTGCCGGCCGTCTTTGGCGGGTTTGTACAATCCGGTTTCTCACAAAATCTTAAGACTTGGGGTCAAGCCATCGGCTTGACTTCCCGCTGTTCGCGCCCTTTCCTCCGTCACCGAGAGGTGAGGTATTATGCAAAGCAGATTTGATCAGGAACTCGAAGACCGGCTGGTGCGTTACGCCGCCATCGACAGTCAAAGTGACGAGACATCCCCATCGACCCCGAGCACTCAGATCCAGTTCGACATGCTGAACCTGTTGCGCGATGAACTGAACCAGATTGGCGCGCAGGATGTCGAGATGACGGGCGACAGTGTTGTCGTCGCCACCATTCCCGGAACGGCGCCGGGACCGACCGTGGGCTTTCTGGCCCATGTCGATACGGCCCCTCAGTTCAACGCGACCGGCGTCAAGCCACGGGTGATCAAGGGGTATAACGGTGGCGACATCACCTTTCCCGACAACCCGGATCTTGTTCTTTCCCCGAAAGACCACCCCTATCTGGCCGAAAAGATCGGCCATGACCTGATCACCGCATCGGGCACAACCCTGCTGGGCGCGGATGACAAGGCCGGTGTGTCGATTCTGATGACGATGGCGCGGCACCTGATCGAAAATCAGGACATTCCACATGGCCCGATCCGCATTGCGTTCACACCGGATGAAGAGATCGGCCGGGGCGTCACGGAACAGCTGCCCAAGGATCTGGGCGTGGATTTTGCCTATACACTGGACGGGCAGCAGGCGGGTGAGATCGAGTATGAAAGCTTCTCGGCCGACCGCGCCGTGATCCGGATCGAGGGTGTTTCGATCCATCCCGGGCTGGCCAAGGAAAAGATGGTGAATGCCACGCATCTGGCGGCGAAGATCGTGCAGACATTGCCTCAGGCCACCATGACGCCCGAAACCACGGACGGGCGCGAAGGCTTCATCCATGTCACGGACATGAACGGCGGATCATCCGAGATGGAGATCAAGCTGATCCTGCGTGATTTCGAGATGGACGGGCTGGAAGCGCAACGAAACATCGTGCGGCAGGTCTGCGCCGCCGTGCAGGCCACCGAACCGCGCGCGACCATCAGCTGCGACATCAGCCACCAGTACCGCAACATGCGGTATTGGCTGGAAAACGACATGACTCCGGTCGAGCTGGCGCGGGATGCGTGTCGCGAGTTGGGGATTGAACCGCTGTCGGTACCGATCAGGGGCGGCACGGACGGATCGCGCCTGACCGAATTCGGCACCCCCTGCCCCAACATCTTCACCGGGATGCAATGCGTCCACGGCCCGTTGGAATGGATTTCAGTGCAGGACATGGCGCTGGCGACGGAACTGTGCCTGTCGGTTGTGGCCAAGGCGGCACAGACCGAAGCGAATGGTCAGGGCTGAAATCCGCCGGATCGGCAAGGGCCCTTTCACCCGGGGGGCAGCGTGTTAAGTTGGCGCGGAAACGCATTTAGGAACAGTAGATGAAGCGCTACGAATACAAGGTCATCCCCGCCCCGCAAAAAGGTGTCAAAGCCAAAGGCGTGAAAACGGCCGAGGGCCGCTTTGCCGTCTCGGTCGAGCAACTGCTGAATCAGATGGGTCAGGATGGCTGGGAATACCAGCGGGCCGAATTGCTGCCCAGCGAGGAACGCACGGGCCTGACCGGATCGACCACGAACTGGCGCAATGTGCTGGTGTTCCGCCGCGTGGTGGAAGAAGAAGTCGATGCCTCGTGGGTCGGCGCAGTACCTGAGATGGATGACACCCCGCTGGCCCAGCCGGTTCCGGGCCCCGACGAGGTGCAGGCGCCGAAGCCAATTGCCGCAGAGCCGGACGAGCCACCTTTGTCGCTGAAGCGGTCTGATGACGCCGCTGATGAAAGTGGCCCTTCAAAAACATAGGCTTGGGGACTGGTACGGACGACGGACCGAATGCAATCGACCTGTGGTCTTGTGCAGAACGTCCGTTTTCTCTTTGACGTATCGCGAGTCAATTCGGGTACGGCCCGTGTCTTCATAACGGTGTTGGCAGGCAATAAGGGCTACACCCTCGGGAAATCTGTGGCATGTTAGCCGGGTATTCTGGAGGGACATCGAAATGGCTATTCGACAGACACAAGGGCGGACACGCCTGTATGACAGCATTCTCGACACGGTCGGTGACACGCCCTGCATTCGGGTCAATCGGATCGCGCCAGAGCATGTGACCGTCTATGTGAAATTCGAGGCCTTCAACCCGGCAGGCTCGGTCAAAGACAGGTTGGCGCTGAACATCATCGAGGCCGCGGAACGTGACGGGCGGCTGAAACCCGGGCAAACCGTTGTCGAAGCGACATCCGGCAACACCGGGATCGGGCTGGCCATGGTGTGCGCGGCCAAGGGATATCCACTGGTCGTGACGATGGCCGAGAGCTTCTCGGTCGAGCGGCGAAAGCTGATGCGGTTTCTGGGCGCGAAGGTTGTTCTGACCCCGAAGGCGCAAAAAGGGTTCGGCATGTATACCAAAGCCAAGGAACTGGCCGAGGAAAACGGATGGTTCCTTGCCAGCCAGTTTGAGACCTCTGCCAATGCCGATATTCACGAGAACACGACGGCGCGGGAAATTCTTGCCGATTTCGAAGGCGAACGGCTGGATTATTGGGTGACGGGCTACGGGACCGGTGGCACCGTTTCGGGTGTTTCGCGGGTATTGCGGAAAGAGCGGCCCGACACCAGGATCATCCTGACCGAACCGGCCAATGCAGCCATCGTGTCATCGGGTTACGTCAATACGCGCAACGCTGACCATCAGCCGACCGAAAGCCACCCCAGTTTCGAACCTCATCCGATTCAAGGCTGGACACCGGATTTCATCCCGTGGGTCCTTCAGGAAGCCATCGACAATTCCTATTATGATGAGCTGATCCCCATTTCAGGACCCGAAGGGATAGAATGGTCGCGCAGGCTTGCTTCGGAGGAAGGGATTTTCACTGGGATTTCGGGTGGATCGACCTTTGCGGTGGCCATGAAGTTGGCGGAATCCGCACCGGCTGGCTCTGTCATGCTGGTCATGTTGCCGGACACGGGCGAGCGTTACTTGTCGACCCCCCTGTTCGAGGGAATCGAAGAGGGCATGACGGAGGAAGAATATTCCATCTCGGCATCGACGCCGTCCGCACAGATGAAGGCGGACTGACACGCAAAGGTCTTCAGGCGCCGATATCCAGGGCCAGCGCATGGATGCGCGGCACGATGTCGCCCAGCGCCTTGTGCACGGCGCGGTGGCGGGCGACGCGGGATTTGCCTTCGAATGCGCTGGCGCGGATGCGGACGTTGAAGTGACTTTCACCGCCTTCCTGATAGCCCGCATGGCCCCGGTGGCTTTCGCTGTCGTCGATCACTTCCAGCTCGCGCGGATCAAAGGCGGCTTGCAGGCGGGTTCGGATTTCATCGGTCACGCTCATTTTTTCGCTCAGCGGCAAAAATATTGCCGCACCCCTCTTCTACTTTCGGCTGCTTAGATTAAACTGCTGCCTCCGAGTCGAAAAGACGCGTTCTTGAGGATTAGAGCATGGCGAAATCAGACCCCTTCGGATTCGATATGTCCGTTTCCAGCGCCAAGAAGAAGAATCCGCGGGGTCGTCGAGGCATGTCAGGTGCGTCCGAAACCTCTGTCAGGGTGTGTGATCACGAGGGATGTGACGAGCCGGGCAAGTTCCGTGCGCCGAAGGCACCGGATGTCCTGGATGATTATTTCTGGTTCTGCCAGCAACACGTGCGGGAATATAACCAGAAGTGGAACTTCTTTGACGGCACCACCGAGGCCGAGTTGAACGCGCAGCGATCGAAAGACAAGGTTTGGGAGCGCGAGACCAAGCCGATGGGCGACCCCGAAGCGCGCGCCTGGGCCCGTTTGGGGATCGAGGATCCGCATCAGGTGCTCGGCGCCAACAGCACGCAGAACAAGGGCCGCAACACGGGCAGCGGACGCCGCCTGCCGCCGACCGAACGCCGTGCGATCGAGATTCTCGAGGCCAAGGACAGCTGGACCAAGGCCGAGGTTCGCAAAGCGTACAAGAAGCTGATCAAAGTGCTGCATCCGGACATGAACGGCGGCGACCGCTCGCAGGAAGAGCAGTTGCAGGAAGTTGTCTGGGCCTGGGATCAGATCAAGGACAGCCGGAACTTCAAGTAAGGGTCACGGCTTTGCCTGCTTTACCTTCGCGGTACGCGCAACCTGAATGGTTGGGTGCCGCGGATGACACAAGCTGAAAAAACTGTGCGATTTCCGTATGGAAACCTGTTTCAATCCCCGCGAAAGTGGTGGAAGATTTGGGACAGGAATTTCCAGGGATCAGTTTCGTTGCGCACATCCATTTGCCTGTTGCTCGTCTCGGTAAGCGGACTCATCGTCGCCAGTTTCATTCCGACCGATGCGGATTGGCTGTTCCTTCTGGCGCTGATTTGCGTGATGGCCAGCGCCATCCTGTTCATACGGGCCTGGTTCAGCTGGCGCAGAGCCAACACATGGATCATCGTGGATGGCTCGAACGTCATGCACTGGAAAGACGGCACCCCGGATCTGGACACGTTGAAGAAGGTCCTTGAAACTTTGAAGCAGGCCGGATTCAAACCGGGCGTCATGTTCGATGCGAATGTCGGGTACAAGGTCGAAGGTGATTATATGGACGACCGGATGCTGAGCCGCGCCCTGGGCCTACGATCCAGGCAGGTCATGGTGGCCCCCAAAGGAACACCCGCCGACCCGCTGATCTTGCAGGCGGCGCGGGACAGCCAGGCGCGCATCGTCACAAATGACCGGTTTCGGGATTGGGCGGACGAGTATCCGGATGTGTTGAACGCGGATCGCCTCGTGAAAGGCGGCTTTCAAAAGGGTGAACTTTGGTTCTCACTCTGAGGCGGGATCGGTCCACCTGTCCGGAAAACACTGCTTGGTACGCCTGTCCGGTATACAGATAGGGCCAGTTTGCAAGAAAAACATGCGCACCTTTGGACGTGTTCCTCTTTCCCTTGCCCTTGCCTGCAATATGTTGCACCACACACGGGTTCATACCCGGTGAACGGGCCAAAGGATAAGGACTAGGCGCATGGCTGACGGATCGATCGATATCAACGCAAAACCTACCGAGGATATCTCGGTCCGTGACGTGTTCGGCATTGACAGCGACATGGCGGTGAAGGGTTTTGCCGAAGCGACAGACCGTGTGCCCGCCATCGACCCGACCTACAAGTTCGATCCGGAAACCACGCTGGCGATTCTGGCGGGCTTTTCCCATAACCGCCGCGTCATGATCCAAGGCTATCACGGCACCGGCAAATCGACCCATATCGAACAGGTCGCCGCCCGTCTGAACTGGCCCGCCGTTCGTGTGAACCTGGACAGCCATATCAGCCGGATCGACCTGATCGGCAAGGATGCGATCAAGCTGCGCGACGGCAAGCAGGTGACCGAGTTCCACGAAGGCATCCTGCCCTGGGCGCTGCGCAACCCCGTGGCCATCGTGTTCGACGAATATGATGCGGGCCGCGCCGACGTGATGTTCGTCATCCAGCGTGTGCTGGAGCATGACGGCAAGCTGACCCTGCTGGACCAGAATGAGATCATCACCCCGAACCCGAATTTCCGCCTGTTTGCCACCGCCAACACGGTCGGTCTGGGCGACACCACGGGCCTGTATCACGGCACGCAGCAGATCAACCAGGCGCAGATGGACCGCTGGTCGCTGGTCTCGACGCTGAACTATCTGAGCCACGACGCCGAGACGATGATCGTTCTGTCGAAGGCACCGCATTACAACACCGCCGAGGGCCGCAAGACCGTCAGCCAGATGGTCACGGTCGCCGACCTGACCCGAACCGCCTTCATGAATGGCGATCTGTCCACCGTCATGAGCCCGCGGACCGTGATCAACTGGGCCCAGAACGCCGAGATCTTCCGCAACGTGGGCTATGCGTTCCGCCTGTCCTTCCTCAACAAATGCGATGAGCTGGAGCGTCAGACCGTGGCCGAATTCTATCAGCGCTGCTTCGATGAGGAGTTGCCTGAGAGCGCCGCGAGCGCAAGCTTGGGGTAAGCACCCGAATTGCGCCCGTTCCGGGCGCAATGCCTCCGGCGGGGATATTTTTGGCCAGATGAAGTCGGATCCATTACAGTTTTCAACGCCGGGCAGGTCATTTTGATGAGGGCTTAAGGACATGGCACAGAAGAACGACAACCCTGCTGATCCGTTCAAGAAGGCCCTGGCCGAAGCAACCAAGGTCATGGCCGATGATCCCGAGCTGTCGGTGACTTATACGGTCGACCCTTCGGGCATGTCGGGCGAGTCGATGCGGCTGCCACAGGTCTCGCGCCGGATGACGCGCGAAGAAGTGCTGTTGGCGCGTGGCACGGCGGATGCCTTGGCGTTGCAGCGCAAGTATCATGACGACGCGACCCATGCGCGCTATGCGCCACCGGGTGATATGGCGCGGGATCTGTACGAAGCGATGGAGACCGCCCGCTGCGAAGCGATGGGCGCGCGGGACATGCCGGGCACCGCCAGCAATATTGACGTCAAGATCGGGCATGAAGCGATCCGGCGGGGCTATGATCAGTGCAAGCAACCCGCCGATGCCCCTCTGTCGATTGCAGCAGGGTACCTGATCCGACATCTGGCCACCGGGCGTGATCTGCCCTCTGCCGCTGATAATATCATGAACCTGTGGCGTGGGTTCATCGAAGAGCAAGCTGGCGGAACGCTGGAAAATCTGGACGAAATCCTCTCGGATCAGGCGGAGTTTGCCAAATTCGCCCGTCAGGTGATCAAGGATCTTGGATATGGCGACCAGCTTGGGGAAGACCCGGACGAGCTGGACGACGAACAGGAAGACCAGGCCGAGGAAGACGCGGAGGAACAGCCCGATCCCGACAGCACTGGTCAGGATGATCAGGACGAACAGGACGCGGACGCAACACCTGAGCAGACGCAGGAAGAGCAGCAGGATCAGTCTCAGGCCCAGGTCTCGATGGACGAAATGGCCGAAGACGAGATGGGCGACGAGGCTGAGATGCCGGATGGCGAGGCGCCGCTGGAGCCGCCTGCCCCGCCGCCCGCATCCGAAGCGGATCCGGATTACAAGGTCTATCTGGACACCCATGACGAAGAGATCGCCGCCGAGGATCTGGCGGAACCGGCCGAGCTGGAACGTCTGCGGGCCTATCTGGATCAGCAGCTGGAGCCCTTGAAAGGGGCGGTATCGCGTCTGGCCAACAAGCTGCAACGCCGCTTGCAGGCGCAGCAGAACCGCAGCTGGGAGTTCGACCGCGAGGAAGGCATTCTGGACGCGGGCCGATTGGCACGTGTGGTCGCGAACCCCACCACTCCGCTGAGTTTCAAGGTCGAAAAGGACACCGAGTTCCGCGACACGGTGGTGACTCTGCTGCTGGACAATTCGGGGTCGATGCGGGGTCGTCCGATTTCGATCGCGGCCATTTGCGCGGATGTTCTGGCGCGGACGCTGGAGCGGTGCAACGTAAAGGTCGAAATTCTGGGCTTTACCACGCGGGCGTGGAAAGGCGGTCAGGCACGTGAGGCATGGCTGAACGATGGCCGCCCGCAGCAGCCGGGCCGTCTGAACGACCTGCGCCACATCATCTACAAGGGCGCGGACGCCCCTTGGCGTCGTGCGCGGCCCAATCTGGGGTTGATGATGAAAGAGGGCCTGCTGAAGGAAAACATCGATGGTGAAGCCCTGGAATGGGCACATCGCCGGATGCTGGCACGGCGCGAGCAACGCAAGATCCTGATGGTGATCTCGGACGGCGCGCCGGTCGATGATTCGACACTGAGCGTGAACCCGGCCAACTATCTGGAAAAACACCTGCGCGACGTGATCGCGATGGTCGAAAAGCGCAAGATGGTCGAACTTTTGGCCATCGGGATCGGCCATGACGTGACCCGGTATTACGACCGGGCCGTGACGATTACCGACGTAGAGCAACTGGCCGGCGCGATGACCGAACAACTGGCAGCTCTGTTTGACAGCGACCCGCGGGCGCGGGCGCGGGTCATGGGGATGAGAAAGGCCGGCTGAGGCTGATCTTTTGCCCAGCGGGCCAATTTCGCCGAAGGCGACGCGTTTTTCGTTGCTGATCATCGGCCTGTTCAGGCGGGGTGTTCCCGTCTGGACATTTTTTGAAATGCGCCTCAGGGTCACGCACGAATGCTGTGAATGAGGCCGCCCATGTTCCAATCCTTCGAAGTGACCGCCCGCCCGGAACAGGGGCCACCGCGGCTGGCCGCCTTGCGCGAACAGATGGTGCAAGAAGGGCTGGACGGGTTTCTGATCCCGCGGGCGGATGCGCATCAGGGAGAGTATGTCGCGGCGCGCGATGAACGTCTGGCCTGGCTGACCGGGTTCACGGGCTCGGCCGGGTTTTGCGCCGCCCTGCGCGACGTGGCCGGAGTTTTCATCGACGGGCGGTATCGTACCCAGGTCAAGGCACAGGTTGCCGAAGATTTCACCCCGGTCCCCTGGCCCGAGGTAAGCCTGAGCGCCTGGCTGAAACAGCAGTTGCCCAACGGCGGCAAGATCGGTTTTGATCCGTGGCTGCATGCGGCGGGGCAGATTTCCGACACATTGAGTGATCTGGATGGATCGGGCATCGAACTGGTGAGATGCGAAAACCTTGTGGACCGGATCTGGCCAGATCAGCCGGCCCCACCGATGAACCCGGTCAAGGCCCATCCGATCGAGTTTGCCGGGGAAGGAGCGGACAGCAAGATCGCCCGTCTGGCCGAAGACCTTAGGCGGGCCGGGCACACGGCAGCGGTGATCACCCTGCCGGATTCGATCATGTGGCTGTTGAATATCCGTGGGTCGGATATCGCCTATAATCCGGTGGCCCACGGCTTTGCCATTCTTCATGCAGGTGGTCAGGTCGATCTGTTCATGGCGGCAGAGAAACTGGCCGGGGTGCGGGATCATCTGGGTTCTCAGGTGACTTTGCGCGCTGTGGGCGATTTTCTGGATGCGGTTGCGGCTCTGGCCGGTCCGGTGCAGGTGGATGCCGCTTCGGTGCCTCAGATCGTGGCGGATGCGCTGGGGGATGCGATGACGGATGGTGGTGATCCCTGCGCCCTGCCCAAAGCCTGCAAGAATCCGGCTGAAATCGCGGGCAGCGCCGAGGCGCATTTACGCGATGCGGTGGCGGTCACCGAGACGTTGTGCTGGCTGGACCAACAGGCCCCGGGCAGCGTGACCGAAACACAGGTTGTCACCCGGCTGGAGGAAAACCGGCGCAAGGACAATGCGCTTCAGGACATCTCGTTCGATACCATTGCAGGCACGGGTCCGAACGGCGCGATCATGCATTACCGCGTGACGGAAGAGACTGACAGCCGGTTGGAAAACGGACATATGCTGGTGCTGGACAGTGGCGGGCAGTATCTGGACGGCACCACCGACATCACGCGAACCATCGCTATCGGTGACGTCGGAGCCGAGGAAAAAACCTGCTTTACCCGGGTGCTGAAGGGCATGATTGCCATGTCGATGCTGCGCTGGCCTGCCGGCCTTGCCGGGCGGGATATCGAATGTGTGGCCCGCGTGCCGCTGTGGTCCGCGGGACAGGATTTCAACCATGGGGTCGGACATGGGGTCGGCGCCTATCTGAGCGTGCATGAAGGGCCGCAGCGGCTGTCGAAAGTCAGCCATGTACCGCTGCAACCCGGCATGATCCTGTCAAACGAACCCGGGTATTATCGGGAAGGCGCATTTGGCATCCGCATCGAGAACCTTGTGGTGGTCGAAGAGGCGCCTGCCCTGCCCTCTGGCGACGCCGAACGCGCAATGTTGAACTGGCGTACCCTGACCTTTGTGCCGATTGACCGCAGGCTGATCATGGTCGATATGTTGACGACCGACGAACGCGACTGGCTGAATGCCTATCACCGCGACGTTGCGGAAAAAATCCGCCCAAGGCTGGGACATGACGCGCAACTGTGGTTGGATGCCGCAACTGCTCCGGTCTGACACTGGTCTGTTACATAGAACAGGCAGAGGGGTGGCCCTGATACGACGACGGAAGGAAATGGAATGGCTGAGATCACGATCCGGAAAGCGCCGGGCAAATGGACTGTCCGCTCGGGCGGTGCGATCCTGGGCGAAACGAACAACGCGCTGGAACTGCTTGAAGGCGACAAGGATCCCGTGATCTATTTTCCGCGCAACGATATTGCGATGGCGTTTCTGGATCGGACCGACAAGGTGACCCACTGCCCCGGCAAGGGCGACGCGACGCATTTTTCCATCGTCAACAAGTCATCCGTAACCGCCAATGCGGTCTGGAGCTATGAGGATCCGATTCAGGCGGTGGCCGAGATCAGGGACCATCTGGCATTTTATCCGGTCGAGTCGGTAAAGGTGGAGCAGATTTAACGCCAGCCCCAGCGCCCACCTCACGCAGCTGTGGCATGCACGTGAGCGGTATTTGCGGCACACTTGCTCCGGGGTAACACCGGAGGCTTCCATGGCGATGTCACGTCGCGGTTTTGCTGGGATGATCGGGGCTGGTGCAATGGCACCCGACGCGCTTTGGGCGCAGCAGGATCCGGTTCTGGAGGCGTTGCACAGCACGCTGAACGGGCGTCGGACCGCGTTTGAGGCGCAGATGGCGTATCTGAAGGACCGCGGCCAGCCGGATGTTGTGGCCGGGTTGCTGACCGCGATGCGCTATGCCGACAGGCGGCGGGATGAGATTGTCGAGGTGATGGAGGCCCTGACCGGGCAGCGCCATGGCAACGACTGGTTCGCGTGGATGCTGTGGCAGGAACGAAACCCGCAGATTGTCCCTCATCCTTCGCTGATCCCGTTCAAGCGCGAAGTTCTGTTGGGGATCGACCCGAATTTCGATCTGTTCCTGCGGTCTGAGTATCTGCAACGCGGCAGGATGAAGATCCGCCTGGAAGAGATCGCCTGGGGCGGTGTGTACAAGGATGGCATTCCGTCGCTGGACAACCCAACCCTGATCTCGGCTTCGAATGCGGGGTATCTGAAGGGCGATGATCTGGTGTTCGGCGTCGCCATCAACGGCGATGAGCGCGCCTATCCCCTGCGGATCATGGGATGGCACGAGATGTTCAACGAGGTGATCGGAGGCGTGCCCGTGGCGCTGGCCTATTGCACGCTTTGCGGGTCGGGCATCCTGTTCGAAACCCAGGTGGCGGGGCGGCGAAAGCCGTTCATTTTCGGGTCGTCAGGTTTCCTCTATCGCTCGAACAAGCTGATGTTTGACCGCGAAACGCATTCGCTGTGGAACCAGTATACCGGCAAGCCTGTGGTCGGGCCTTTGGCCAACAGCGGCATCACGTTGAAACAGCGCCCGGTTGTGATCACGACATGGGACAGCTGGAGGACCTCGCATCCCAAAACCCGTGTTCTGTCGCTGAACACCGGGCATCGGCGCAATTACGGATCAGGGGTGGTTTATCGCGACTATTTCGCCTCGAGCGAGCTGATGTTCCCGGCCACTGTGGATCAGTCCCTGCATCGGCAGAAGGATTACATCTTTGCCGTGCGCCAGTTTGGTGCCGCCCGCGCCTGGCCTCTGGATGTGTTCAAGGGCAAACCGGTGATCAACGATGCAATCGGCCAGACACCTCTGGTTCTGATTGGCGATCCCAAAGAGCGCAGCGTGCGGGCCTATGAACGAAAATCTCATGTGTTCCGGGCGACGCAAGACGGATTGCAGGATAGCGCGGGGAATGATTGGACCGTCACGGAAGAGGCTTTGATCGGGCCGGATGGCACGCGTTTGCCTCGGGTCGCCGGGCATATATCGTACTGGTTTGCGTGGGACAATTACATGGGCGACGCAGCCAGCGTGTATGGTGAGTGAAACTCAGGAATGCTCTTCTGCAGCCGTGGCCGCAAGCGCCCTGTTATACGCCTTGAGAGCATCGACGTGATAGAGCGCGCCAACCGGTGTTTCGGATCCGTCTTTTTCCAGAATGATAACCGGAATGCAGGGGATGTCGTCACGATCAAAGTAGGGCATGGCGGCTTCCAGCGTGGCGCTGGCCTGAATGCACAGGCCCTGGTCGATCAGCCCCTGTGCCTCTTCCTTCGTGATCGACCGCGGATCCCCAAGCGGGCGCATCACGGCCCCGGCGCGAAGCATTGCCAGCAGATACGCCTGCGGCCCCGCGGCCAGGTGGACATCGCGTCGTTCCAGCTGGGTCAGGAAGAACGACCTGTCCACCAGGCGCGAGGCCAGCGCAGTGGACATGGACACACTGACCATAACCGCAAGACCGATCTGCCAGTCGCCGGTCAGTTCAAAAACGATCAGAGTGGTCGAGATGGGCGCCCCGAGCACCGCCGCAGCCACGGCACCCATACCGGCAAAGGCATAAAGCGTGTGCGTGCCCGACACATCCGGCAGCAACCCGGTGGCGATAAGCCCGAAGGCCAGCCCGGTCAGCGCGCCGACCATCAGAGAAGGCGAGAAAACACCGCCACCCATGCGCCCGCCCATGGTAATCGCCACCGCAACCGTTTTGGTCACCGCAAACAGGATGGCCGTGGTCAGCACCAGATCACCGGTCAGGGCGCGAATCGTCGTCTCGTACCCCACGCCGATGATATGCGGAAACCAGATCGCCATCAGCCCCAGCATCGCCCCGGACACCGCAGGGCGCAGCCAGCCCGGAATTGACAGACGGTTCTGGATATGGCTGCCGATATCCTCGGCAAAGAAGATCGAGCGCATCAGCAGCAACGCGACAAGTCCGCAGATCAGGCCCAGGATCAGGAAGGCCGGAAGTTCGACATAGAATTGCAGCGATCCCGGCGTCTCGAGCGTGAACTCGGTAACGTCGCCATATTCCAGCCGGTTGATCACCGTTCCCGCGACCGAGGCGATGACGATTGGTGCAAAGGCGTGAACGGCGAAGTGGCGCAGTACGACCTCGAGCGCGAACAATGCCCCGGCGATGGGGGCGTTGAAGCTGGCCGACACGGCCGCAGCGACGGCGCAGCCCAGCAGGTCACGGCCCGTGATCCCATCCGCATGTATGCGGTTGCTGACCCATGTGGAGATGACCCCGGCCATATGCACCACCGGGCCTTCGCGCCCCGTTGACCCGCCCGAACTGAGCGTGATCAGCGAGGCGAAAAACGACGCGATGCCCGCCTTGACCTCGACCCGCCCGTCAGTGATGGCCGAACCTTCGATCACGTCGGCAACCGACCGGACGCGGCCGTCATTGGTGAACCGGTTCAGGATCACACCGACGATCAAACCGCCGATGATGGGAATGATCAGAACCATGAACCAAGGCAGTTTCTCGGCGTGGCTGTGCAGCAGCAGGATGTCATCGGTATCGTAAAGATAGGCCTGCAACGCACGGATGGCTTTGCGGAAGCCAAGCGCCATGAAACCCGCTGCGATCCCGATGGCCAGCGCGATGAACCAGAACTGGATCTGGCTTGGCCCCCGGCGCAGCATGACCCGCCACGCATCCTTGATCGCGGCCAGAGCCTGATTGAACTGGTTGCGCAGAACGGTGCGGGTCGATTGGGTCATTGGCCCTCGGGGATCATCACTTAACCCTTAGTAAGCCACGGAGCGTCCATATAAAAGTGAGATAGCGACAGTGTGAGCACCAATTCACGCCATCGCCCCATCAGGCCTGCAACAGAGCCCGGGCGGCGGCACGGGCTTCTTCGGTGATGGTATCGCCGGCCACCATGCGCGCGATCTCGTCCACCCGATCCGGTTCGGCCAGAGGAATGACGGTGGACAGGGTTTGCCCGTTGGTGACCTGCTTCTGCACCCGCCAGTGATGCGCCGCCCGCGCGGCGACTTGCGGAGAGTGTGTGACAACCAGAACCTGCCCGCCCTGCGCCAGCGACGCCAGCCTGCGCCCGACCGCATCAGCGGTTGCCCCACCGACACCGCGATCGATCTCGTCAAAGATCATCGTCCGGGCACCGTCGTCGCCAGACAGGCAGACCTTGAGGGCCAGCAGGAAGCGGCTGAGTTCACCCCCCGAGGCGATCTTGTTCAACGGCCCCGCCGGCGCACCGGGGTTGGTGGCCACGGTAAAGGCCACCGCGTCGGTGCCTTCGGGGCCGGGTTCAGCCGGGGTGATTTCGGTCTGAAACACAGCACGTTCCATCTTGAGCGGGGCCAGTTCCGCCATGACGGCCGCGTCAAGCCGCCCGGCGGCCGCCTTGCGCGCAGCGCTGAGATCGGCGGCGGCGGCGTCATAGGCCTGTTGCGCCGCTTCTACGGCTGCTCGCCTGTCTGCCAGGTCGGCATCTCCTGCCTCCAACCGGTTCAACCGGTCACGCAGAGTGTCGGCAAACGAACCCAGATCATCCGGGGCCACGTCATGTTTGCGGGCCAGCGCCCGGATGGCAAACAGGCGTTCCTCGGCCTGTTCCAATTCTGCCGGATTGAAGTCCAGCGCCTGAAGGCAGGCATTCACGCCATCCTGCGCCTCGCCCAATTCGATCATCGCGCGCCCGAGCGCTGCTATCGGTTCTTCCAACTGGCCGCCCGCATTGTCCGAGGCACCTTCCAGCCAGCGGATGGCGTCGGACATGGCCCCTTCCGCCCCGTCCCCTGACAACAGGGCAAAGGCTCGCGCAACATCGTCGCGAATCCGCTCGGCCCCTTGCATCATGCGGCGGCGGGCATCCAGTTCGGCATCCTCACCGGGTTGCGGGTCAAGCTGGTCAAGCTCGGCGACCGCGTGGCGCAGGAATTCTTCCTCGCTGCGGACGGCAGCCAGAGCGGCCTCGGTCTCGGCCAGCGCCTTGCGGATACGGGACATCGCGGCCCAGGCGGTTCGCACGTTTGACAGCTGCTCCGAGACCTGTGCAAATTCGTCCAGCATCGCCCGATGACCACGCGGGTTCAGCAAACCGCGGTCATCATGCTGTCCGTGCAGTTCTATCAGGGTCTCGGACAGCGCCCGCAGCACCTCACCCGAGCACCGGCGATCATTGACCCAGGCGGTCTTGCGCCCCTCGGCAGTGTTTACCCGGCGCAGGATCAGTTCTTGCCCCCCCGGCAAACCGGCTTCGGCCAAAACCGCATGTGCGGGATGATCGGCAGAAAGCTCGAACTCGGCGACGACCTCACCCTGCGCGGCACCCTGCCGCACCAGTTCGGCCCGACCGCGCCAGCCAAGCACGAAGCCCAGTGAGTCCAATAAAATCGATTTGCCCGCACCGGTTTCGCCGGTCAAGGCGTTCAAGCCCGGCTGAAAGCCCAGTTCCAGCCGGTCGATGATCAGCATATCGCGGATATCAAGGGCGCGCAGCATGAGGTCTTCAGCGTCCCGGACCCGAGGCCATCGCGATTACAACCATTCACCTTTGATGGTCTGACGATAAATCGTGCTGAGCCAGTTGTTACCGCGGCTCTTGAGATCAAGCCCGCGAGAGGTCAACAGTTTGTACGCATCGTCATACCATTCCGAGGACTGGTAGTTGTAACCAAGAATGGCACCTGCGGTCTGCGCCTCGTCCAGCAGGCCAAGCGACAGATAGGCCTCGACCAGACGATACAGTGCCTCGGCGGTGTGGGATGTGGTCTGAAAGTCTTCGACCACGACACGGAACCGGTTGATCGCCGCGATATAGTGATCCTGACGCAGGTAATAGCGCCCGATCTCCATTTCCTTGCCCGCCAGATGGTCGAAGGCCAGATCGAATTTCAGAACCGCCGATGTGGCGTATTCGCTGTCTGGATAGACCTCGATCACGGTCCGCAGAGATTGCAGCGCCTGGAAGGTCAGGCCCTGGTCGCGCCCGACTTCGTCAATCTGGTCGTAATAGCTGAGCGCCAGCAGATACTGCGCATAAGCCGCATCTTCATCCGTCGGATAGAAGTCGATATAACGCTGCGCCGCCGCACGGCTTTCTTCGTAATTCTGGTCCGAATGGAACGAAAACGCCTGCATGATCAGCGCACGCTTGGCCCAGTCGGAATACGGATACAGACGTTCGACTTCCGAGAAATACCACGCCGCGTCGTCCGAGCGATTCTGCGACAGTTCGTATTCACCACGGGTATATATCTGTTCCGGCGTAAACCCTTCCAGGTTCTGTTCACGGTCCGCGCCCTTGCGACCAAAAAGGCCGCCGGCGTTGCCGCATGCCGTCAAAACTGCTGCCAGAAGAATCGCACCCGCGAATCTGACTGCCGCTTTGCTGCCAACCATACCGCCCATCCTTGTCGTCTTGCTTAATGGGGTTTGCCCCGATTTGAGCCATGGTCTAGCACAGAAAATTCCGGTGCAAAACGCCTTATGCGACTTCTGGTGCAAATGTCGTCAGAGTTGATCTGATCAGGCCACTTCGGGGATTTCGTTGACGACAAGCCCCTGCCCCGGCAGGCGCGCGGCCTGTTCAGGCGTACACAGCACCGGACGCACGGCGCCCGGCGTTTCGAACAGGTTGCGCAGCAATGTGTTGGTCAGCGAATGACCCGACTTGTTTCCGGTGAAGTGACCCAAGATCGGCCCACCAGCCAGATAGAGATCACCCAGGGCGTCCAGCATCTTGTGGCGCACCGCCTCGTCGACCCGGCGGAAACCGCCCGGTGTCAGAACTTCGACGCCCTGAACGACCACGGCATTTTCAAGCGTGCCGCCCAAAGCCAACCCGTTTCGGCGCATCGCCTCGACATCCGTGCGACGGCAGAACGTGCGACAATCGCTGAGTTCGCGCGCGAAGGAACCGTTGCGCATGTCCAGCGTCTTGCTCTGGCTGCCGATGGCACTGTCTTCGAAATCGATGTGGAAGTCGATGATCAGCCCGTCAGCAGGTGCTATGCTGGCGCTGGCCCCTTCACGGGATGCGGTGACGGTTTTCAGAACCTCATAGGCCAATACCGGGCTGGCCTGACGGCGCACGCCCCTGGCCATGATGCCACGCACGAAGTCAATCGAGGACCCGTCCATGATCGGAACTTCGGGACCGTCGATCTCGATGAGCGCGTTGTGCACGCCACACCCGGCAAGAGCAGCCATGATATGTTCGACGGTGGAAACCGAAACGCCGGCATCATTCACCAGTCGCGTACAAAGCGGGGTCCGTTCGACCACATGGTAGAGCGCCGGAATCATCGCATCGCCCAGTTGAATATCCGTCCGCTTGAACCAGATGCCGTGACCCGCTGCCGCCGGTTTCAGGATCATGGTCGCCGGCTTGCCGCTGTGCAGCCCGACGCCTGTAAACGTGACCGGAGATTTGAGCGTATGTTGCAAAATGGGCCTCGGTGAGTGGTGTCCAGCCTGCTTGGGCCGTGTTGGACACCCAGTTAAGGAAGCCCGCGTCAAGGCTCAACTCACTCTTTGCAACCGATTGAAACATGTATGTAACAGATCGGCAAAACCCTGCTTACATGCCTGCAACATACTGTTAATAAACGATTAAGGGCCGCCAAATGGCAGCCCCTTGAGTGGATTTTGTTACCGCGATCAGTTGGCTTGACGGCGCAGGAAGGCCGGAATTTCGATACGGTCCTGATCCGGATCGGCCTCTTCCTGAATCGGCGCGGTAGCCTCGGACTGTCGCAAAACGGGCTGCTGCCGCGGCGGTTGGGCCGGTGTATCCGAGGCATGACCGGTCATCCGATCGATCAGACGATTGAAGCCGAAACGCGACCGCTCCTCGGGTTCCGGCTGCGAAACCGCTTCGGGTTGGCGGGGCGCTGCCGGACGCTGCTGCGCCGACGGAACCTTCTGCACAGCGGCCTGCAAACGCTGCAATGCTTCGGGCGACGGGGTGCCGGCGGCATGTCCGCGCGGCGCCACGAATGCCTCGGGCGCGGGTTCAACATGCTCGGGCTGCGGTTCGAACTCGGCCACACGCGGCTGATAGGCGGGTGGCGGCAAGCCGTCATCGTCACGCTCGTCGCGCGGCTGGAATTGCGGTTGCGCCGGCTCTTCAGCGGCTTCGAACAGCGAAGGTTCGCGGTTTTCTTCCGGTTGCGGGGCGGGCTCTGCTGCGTCGGCAGCTATCCGGGTTTCTTCCTGAATATGCTCTTCAGCCGAAACCGTGCGGGTCAGCGGTTCGGACATCGAACGGCGGGCCACCGGGACTTCGGTCGTTTTTTCGCTGGCGTCGATGCCGGTCGCGACAACCGACACGCGCATTCCGCCTTCCATGGCGGTATCCAGCGTCGAGCCGACGATGATATTGGCCTCGGGGTCCACTTCCTCTCGGATGCGGTTTGCGGCTTCGTCCAGTTCGAACAGGGTCAGGTCGTGCGACCCGGTGATGTTGATCAGCACGCCCTTGGCGCCCTTGAGGCTGATTTCGTCCAACAGCGGGTTTGCAATAGCCTTTTCCGCCGCCTGGATGGCGCGGTCTTCACCTGTTGCCTCGCCGGTACCCATCATCGCCTTGCCCATCTCGTCCATCACGGCGCGAACGTCGGCAAAGTCGAGGTTGATCAGGCCGGGGCGCACCATCAGGTCGGTCACGCCTTTGACGCCCTGATACAGAACGTCGTCAGCCATCGAGAACGCCTCGGTAAAGGTGGTCTTTTCATTGGCCAGGCGGAACAGGTTCTGGTTCGGGATGATGATCAGCGTGTCGACAACCTGCTGCAATGCCTCAACGCCGTCTTCGGCCTGACGCATCCGCTTGGCGCCTTCGAACTGGAAGGGCTTGGTGACGACACCGACGGTCAGAACACCCAGTTCGCGGGCGGCCTGCGCGATGATCGGAGCAGCGCCCGTTCCGGTACCGCCGCCCATACCGGCGGTGATGAAGCACATATGCGCGCCGGCAAGGTGGTCCACGATCTGTTCGATGCTTTCCTCGGCGGCGGCCGCGCCGACGGTCGGGCGGGCCCCTGCCCCCAAACCTTCGGTGACCTTCACGCCCAGTTGCACCCGCGCCGAAGACTGGCTTTGTTGCAGTGCCTGCGCGTCGGTGTTGGCGACCACGAAATCAACGCCGTCCAACTGTTTTTCAATCATGTTGTTGACGGCGTTCCCGCCTGCACCGCCAACGCCAAATACTGTAATCCGAGGCTTCAGTTCGTCGTGCCCGGGCATCGAAAGATTCAATGTCATGCTCTGTCCGCCTGTATTTATGTCCCGCCAAAGCGGTGTTTTTCTTACCTATCCTTGGTCGATTCTAGCGGCCTGATGCCAAAAGGTCACGTCAAAAATCGCGTTTTCCCACAAAATATGGAGGAAATAAGGCAGAAACCGGCGGCATTTCGCAGGTCATGCCAGATATAGCGGAAACAACGGCGACCATCACTAGACAACCGGCATGAACGCGAGGACACATTCGTTCATCGCGCTCTGATCAACTGTCATCTACACTGCGGAAAACTGCTCAGGTCCTGCCGCGAGGCCTCTTTCGGGCCTTGTGGATATCTTGAGGGATAAATCGACACGCTGCAACCGGTTTCTTTAGCTGAGCGGAGCACCTGGGCAGTTCAGGCCGCGCTCGGTCATGGAGCGCACTTCCTGGATTTCCCCATCGACGAAAGAGGCAAGCCGCACCATCAGGCGGCCTTCGTGCAAAAACGGCCACCAGCAGACCGGAATGCCGTCCGGGTCATTGTCGTACAGAAAACACAACTGACCGTTAGGCGTCGTGATCTGCCCGTAGACACAGCCCTGCCCCTCTTCGCGCCAGACCGAGACTCTTCGGTTCAGGAACTGTTCCGTTCCGACCAGACCGCCGCTGCGAATTTCGTAGAACGTGAGGGTTTTGCCGACAGCCGCATCCAGAAACGCCTCGGGCGTGATCATGGTCTGGGCCGATGCCCAGCACGGCAGCAGGGCCGCGCCCAGCGCAACCCCGCGCAGGTGCCTACCAATTGTCACGGAACCACCGCACGGCGCGCTTGAACGGGCGCGCGGCGTAGGTGTCGACCGGGATTTCAAAATCCCACCATTCGTCCTGTGGATGGGCCGCAAACAGACTGAGGCCGACAGCGGATGAGAACCCGGGCCCGGTGGCTGACTGCGGCAGGCCATGCACGCGCAAGGGGCGGCCCAGGCGCACGCGCTGACCGAGGATGCGCGTGGCCAGCCCGTCCAGCCCCATGATCTGGCTGCCACCGCCGGTCAGTACGATCTGCTGGCTTGGCATATGTTCAAACCCGGCGGCGTCAAGCCGGACGCGGACCTCTTCAAGAATTTCCTCGACACGCGGGCGCATGATGCCGATCAGCTCGGCGCGGCTGACGGTGCGGCGGTCGTGCTCCCAGTCGCCGGTGTCACCACCGATATCAATCATATCCCTGTCGTCGGCGCCGGTGGCATGAACGCCACCATTGAATGTCTTGATCCGTTCCGCCACGGCGGCAGGCACACCCAGGCCCATCGAGATATCAGCGGTCACGTGGTCGCCGCCCATGCGCACGCAATCGGCATAGATCATGTGCTTCTTCATGAAGATCGAAACGCTTGTGGTGCCGCCGCCCATGTCGATACAGGCCGCGCCCAGTTCCTGCTCGTCTTCGACCAGAGCCGAGATGCCCGAGACATAGGCCGAGTTGGCAATACCCGCGAGTTCAAGATCGCAGCGCTTGATACAGCGCACGATGTTCTGGATCGCTGACGAATCCACGGTCAGCATATGCATGTCGACCGCAAGGCTCTGGCCCATCTGCCCGCGCGGGTCGATCAGGCCCGAACGGTTGTCGAGCGCGAAATTCACCGGTTGAGCATGCAGCACTTCGCGCCCGTCGCCATAATCCGGCACGTCGCAGGCGTTCAGAACGCGGCCCACTTCGGCCTCGGTCACGATCTGACCGTCCAGATCGACTTGTGCATCCAACCCGTAAGAGCGCGGGTTCGCGCCCGAGAAACAGGCGATCACATGGTCGACGCGGATATCGGCCATCTTCTGTGCGGCCTGAAGCGCGGTGCGGATGGCGCGTTCGGTTTCCTGCATGGCGGTGACTTCGCCGAACTGGACGCCCCGCGACCGGGTGGTCGCGGCGCCGATGACGCGAAAGCCCGTCTGCCCCGCCATGGAGCCGATGGTGTTGTCCTCGCTCAGCCGACCTGTTCCGTCAAAACGCAGCACAAGACAGGCGATTTTCGAACTGCCCACATCCAGAATCGCAATCACACCGCGTTGCAAAGCCTGCCGCCGCATCTGACGCATGGCGCGTTGGGACTGATAAAGATCGGTCATCATGGTCGTTACTGCCCGTTACTCACTGTCACTTTTGTGTTCCACCAGTCTTCGCTGGCGGCTTTGGTCATTCGGATGGTCGGACGCTGCCCGAGGCGCATGTCGACCACGGCCACGTCACGTTCCAGAAGGTCCTGCACCTCGTTCACGGCAAGCACGCGTTCCAGCGCCCGCACCGGCCGTTCGGTCGGCAGCATGATGCGCTGACCACGGTCCAGCACCAGATCCCAGCGTCGCTCTCCCACGCGCACCAAGCCGCGCACGCGATTGCCCAGGCTGCGCGAGGTCTGAAGAAGTTCCAGCGCTTCACCCACGTGATCGTTGGCGCCCGCCCCCGCGATCAGCGGCAGATCGGCGTGGTCCTTGCGAGAGGTGGCTTCCTTGACATGCGCGCCTGTCTCATCGAGCAGTTCGAGCCCGTCATGCGTTCGCCAGACAATTACTGGCTGACGCTCGACGACATCGACTTGCAGGATGCCTCCGGGGCGGATTCTGACGGTTGCGGATTTTACCGGGTCCAGCCCGGTTATCGTGTCGCGGATCTGTTCAACATCCAGATCCCAGGAACTGATCGGGAAATCCAGCGGCACGATTTCGCGGATATCCTCGGACAGGCCGGTTCCCGTCCCATCGATGGCCATCAGGTTGACCATGAACTCGGGGCGCTCCTGAATCGAAGTGCGCACATCGGCGATGTAAGCGGCCAGTGCGTCGCGACGGTCCTGCGAGGCAAAGAAGATGCCAACTGCGGCAGCGATGGCGCAGATCGGCAGGCCGACCTTGACACCAAGGCGAATGCCAGGTGTCAGCATCCAACGCTGGAGCCGGTAGCTGAGGCGCGACGGCGCCGGGTCGCTGCGACGGGCCGTGCGGGAAAACACCCGCGCGCCACGCAGGCGCAGAAGCGGCTGAGCATCGTGCGATTCAGTGTCGGCCGAAGCGAAATCCGCATCCGGCCCTGCAACAGGTTTGGTTCGATGGATTTCCAACGCGCGGCTGGCGGTCAGCGGTCGCATGAGGCGTCCTCCACCATCCAGGCGCAAAGCTGGCCGAATGTCATGTCCAGATGGGCGGCCTGCTCCGGGGCCAGAGATGTGGGCGTCATGCCGGGCTGGGTGTTCGTCTCAAGCAGGAACAGCCCATCGGCACCCAAGCGGTCATCCCAGCGGAAATCGGTGCGGCTGACGCCTCTGCACCCCAAGGCAACATGCGCGCGCACGGCATAATCCATGCAGCGATCAAAGATGTCCGGTGGCACATCGGCAGGCAGAACGTGCCATGACCCGCCGGGTTTGTATTTGGCATCGTAGTCATACCAACCGCCATCGGTCATGATCTCGGTCACGGTCAGGGCGCGGTCGCCCATCACCGTTACGGTCAGTTCGCGCCCCGCGACATATTTCTCGACCATGATCTGATCAGGCATGTCTTCGGACAGCTGCGGCGGGCCATTGGCATTTTCGTGGACGATGTAAATCCCGACGCTGGAGCCTTCGTTGTTTGGCTTGGCCACATAGGGCGGCTCCATCACGTGGGCTTCGATCACCTCAAGCCTGGGAACGATCACGCTTGGAACGACAGGCAGACCTTCGGCCTGATAGACGTCCTTGCTGCGTTGTTTGTCCATTGCCAGCGCCGAGGCCAACACGCCGGAATGCGTGTAGGGAATGCGCATCCATTCCAGCAGGCCCTGCACACAGCCATCTTCGCCCCAGCGGCCATGCAGGGCGTTGAAAACCACATCCGGCTTGATGTCCGCAAGGCGCGCGCAAAGGTCGGGACCTGCGTCCAGTTCGACCACTTCAAAGCCTTCTCCCACAAGGGCGGCTGCGCATTCGCGCCCAGAGCTGAGAGACACCTCGCGTTCCGCCGAGGGGCCACCCATCAATACCGCCACTTTGGGGTTTGTCCTGCTCGACATACCCAACGTGTGCCTCAATGTCCCCGGACCTTATATGGTGGTCCGTACTGCGTTTATGCCTTTGATCCGTCGCCTGATTTTGCCTGTTTTGGTCTGACGGTCCGGGCTTTATTCTTTCAGCGGATCTCCGACCCGCATGATTTCCCACTCTAGCGTGATGCCGCTTGTTTCGTAAACCTTTTTTCGCACCTCTTCACCAAGGCCTTCGAGGTCGGCAGCGGTGGCTGAACCGGTATTGATCAGGAAATTCGAGTGTTTCGGGCTCATCTGCGCGCCGCCAAGCGTCGCACCGCGCATCCCCGCATCGTCGATCACCTTCCACGCCTTGAGATCATGCACGTCATCCGCCTGTCCGGTCGAGGAAAACCCGGCTGGATTGCGGAAGGTCGACCCCGCGCTGCGGTCCTTGGTGGGCTGGGTTTCGTCGCGTTTTTTCAACTGTGCCGCCATCCGGGCATGGAGGTCTTGGGGATTGCCCGAAGGGCCCTCGAACACAGCCGAAATCAGCACCGCGCCTTCCGGCAGGTCCGTCTGGCGATAGCGAAAGTTCAAGTCTTCGGGCGTCAGGTCCACAAGATCCCCTTGCCGGGTGACAATGGTGGCCTTGCGCAACACGTCCGCCGTGTAACTGCCATAACAGCCCGCATTCATGCGCACCGCACCGCCGATCGAGCCGGGAATGGTACGCAGAAAGGTCAGGTCTACGCCCGCGTCCGCCGCCTTGCGCGCCACATGCGCATCCAGCGCCGCAGCCCCTGCCGTAACCGTATTGCCGTCAACCGAGATCGTGTTGAACCCGCGCCCCAACCGGATCACAACGGCCCGAAGCCCCCCATCCCGAACGATCAGGTTCGAACCGACACCGATCGGAAAGATCGGGGTTTCCGCGGGCAGTTCCCTCAGGAACGCTTGCAGGTCTTCGATATCGGCAGGCTGGAACAGGTAATCGGCCGGGCCGCCAACGCGAAGCCAAGTGAGGTCAGAGAGAGGCCGCGCGCGCGACAGGCGGCCTTTCGGAACGGGAAACGTTGTCATGCGTCAGCACGCACCGCCAGGCTGCGTCCGCCCACACCGCCCATGATCGCGGCGAACAGAAAGGGAAGAACGCCGGCGGTCAGCCAGACCAGCGGGCCGAACGCCTGTTCTTCTTCGCCGGTTCCGATACCCGCCAGCACCACGATCAACGCCAACCCGACGGCCGAGGCCAGACCGATCAGCCAAAACAGGCCGCGCAGGCCCAACCAGCGGCCCGCCGTGAAACCGGCAGCGGCCCCGAGAAGGAAGGAAAGAAGTGGCAGATAGGCAAATGTAGCGACCGACGCCATGGCGGATCTCCTGAAACTGGCCGGTTATTTGTCAGCCGCCTTCATGCCCTGCATTTTCGTCTTTGTCCAACGGGTCAGATAAATGACGGGCCAGCGCAGCACGGACATCCCCATGGCCAGCACCAGCAAGCCGATCCACGGGCCGTTCTGATAGGTGACATACCCCAGAATCGGAATGCCCACGGCGATCAGGATATAGGCGCGCGTCCAATGGTTGTCTTTGCTCGGGATCATTGCCAGCAGATTCGCGGAAACGCCCCACAGACCGGCAAGGGCGATGGACCAGTTCATTCCATGACCTCCCCTCGCACCCATTTCCGCCAATAGAACCGGATCGGGTTGCGGAACATCGAAACGAAACCGCCAAAGGCAAAAACGGACCAGAACCAACCGTGGTCATAACCCAGCCAGACGATCAGAACCGGAGCGCAGATCAGCAGGGTCACGCCGGGCGGAAACTGCATTCGCATCGGCAAGAACGCCACGATCGTGGCGCAGATCACCCAAAGGGCGGCAAGGATCATCGAATAGTCCACTTGTCCCCTCCGAGGGTATGCGACGGTTGCGGGCAGGTTACCACACTTTCAGGTTGTGCGCCAAACAGAAGGGGCGTCAAACAGCTTGTTTTCGTTGCAGTCTCTCGGGCAGGCCGTTGGCCCAGGCGCTGATCGTGCCAGCCCCGAGACAGACAACCATATCGCCCGGACGGGCCTGTTCCAGCACGAGCCGTTCCAGATCGGCCTCGTCCAGCAGCGCGCGGGCGTGGCGGTGGCCGTGACGGATCAGGCCCTGCACCAGATCATCACGCGATGCGCCTTCGATCGGGTCTTCGCCGGCGGCAAAAATGTCGGCAATGGCCACGACATCGGCGTCGTTGAAACAGGTGCAGAAATCGTCGAACAGGTTGGACAGGCGCGAATAGCGGTGCGGTTGGTGCACGGCGATCACGCGGCCTTCGGTCGCCTGACGCGCGGCTTTCAGAACAGCGGCAATCTCGACCGGGTGGTGGCCGTAATCGTCGATGATGGTGACGCCGTCGACTTCTCCGACCTTGGTGAAGCGACGGTTGACGCCGCCGAAATTGGCCAGCGCGTCGCGGATTTCCGAGGCTTTCATGCCCAGATGGCGGGCAACGGCCACGGCGGACAGCGCGTTCGAGACATTATGGTCTCCGGGCATCGGCAGGGTGCAGCCTTCGATCACCTTGTCTTCGTATTGCAGGTGGATATCGAAATGCGCGACACCGCCTTTGTAGGTCAGGTTCTCGGCCCGCACATCGGCCTGCGCGTTGAAGCCATAGGTGCGCACGCGGCGGTCGGTGATGCGGCCCACCAGAGCCTGCACCTCGGCATGGTCGGTGCAGCACACGGCCAGCCCGTAGAAGGGGATGTTCGAGACGAATTCATGGAAACCCGCGCGCAGCTTGTCGAAATCGCCCCAATGCTCCATATGCTCGGGGTCGATATTGGTGACGATGGCGATGGTCGCGGGCAGGCGGTTGAACGAGCCGTCGGATTCGTCGGCCTCGACCACCATCCATTCGCCCTGTCCCATACGGGCATTCGAGCCATAGGCATGGATGATGCCGCCATTGATCACGGTCGGGTCAAAATCCCCTGCCACCATCAGTTCGGCCATCATGGTGGTCGTGGTGGTCTTGCCGTGGGTCCCGGCAATGGCGATGTTGGATTTCAGCCGCATCAGTTCGGCCAGCATGTCAGCCCGGCGGACAACAGGCAGGCCCTGTGCCCGCGCTTCGTCCAGTTCCGGATTGCCCGGTTTGATCGCGGTCGAAACAACCACAACGGCCGCGTTTTCAAGGTTTTCGGCGCGTTGACCGACAAAGATCTCGGCCCCCAGACTTGCCAGCCGGTCGGTGATCTTCGATGCCTTGAGGTCCGAACCCTGCACCCGGTACCCCAGATTGAGCAGCACCTCGGCGATACCTGACATCCCGATCCCGCCGATCCCCACGAAGTGAATCGGCCCTACGTCCTGCGGCAGTTTGGTTGCTGGGTTCATGCGGTCTCCTTCTGCGCCAATTGCTCGACGAGGGCCGTCAGACGCTCGGAGGCGTCAGGTGCCCCGACGGACAAGGCGGCATGGGCCATTTTCTGTGCGGCTTCGGGGTTCGTGAGAACCGTGGTGATTTGCTGTGTCAGCGCAGGAACGTCAAGTGCCTTTTCCGGGATCATGATGGCCCCGCCCGCCTGTACCAACCCACGTGCGTTCGCCGTCTGATGATCTCCGGCGGCGGCGGCAAAGGGGATCAGGATCGACGGGCGCCCAATGACCGAGATATCGGCAACGCTGGACGCGCCAGACCGTGAGATCACCAGCTGGGCATCCGACATGCGACGGGGGACATCATCGAAGAAGGGCTGCACATCGGCGCGGATGCCGTGTTCGTTGTAGAAGGCTGTGACGCGCTCGCCGTCCTCGTCCCGCGCCTGATGCGAGACGCGGATGTGATTGCGGATGTCTTCGGGCAGTGCGGCGATGGCTCCGGGCACAACATCGCTGAGGATGCGGGCGCCTTGCGACCCGCCCATGACAAGGACCGACATCGGGTAATCACCGGGCGGAATGTAACCGGCTGCGGCGCGGTCCAGAACGGCGGACCGGACCGGGTTGCCAGTGTGGATGCCATGTGCGCCTTCGGGCAGATCCGTGGGCCAGACACCGCAGGCCACCTGCGCGACGCGGGTGGCGAACACCTGGTTCACACGCCCCAGCACCCCGTTCTGTTCGTGGATCATGCGCGGGACTTTGAGCATGGTCGCCGCGCTCAGCGCCGGGATCGAAGGATACCCGCCGAAGCCGACAACAACATCGGGCTTGTCCCGCATCATCTGGAATACCATGCCAGCCACGCCGCCGGCGATCTTGGGGCCGGCCATGGCCTTGGCCGCCAGACCGCCACGCGCGAAAGTGGCCGAGGACGCCTCGACAATCTCGGTCGAATGCGGGAAACCTCCGGTATAGCGGGCGCCGCGCGGATCGGTAGACAGCCGCACACGCCAGCCCTTGTTCAGCATCGCCTCGGCCAGCGCCTGAGCGGGGAACATGTGCCCCCCGGTCCCGCCAGCCGCAATCAACAGGTATGGAGTCCCCATTATCCTCGTCCGCGCAGAATATCGCCAAGTTCGCCCTGTGGGCGGTTTCGGGTGAAGGCCAGCAGCATTCCGACCGCAATACCGCCTGCAATCAGCGATGAGCCGCCATAGCTGACAAAAGGCAGCGTCATACCCTTCGCGGGCAGCAGACGTACCGCAACACCCATGTTGATCATCGCCTGCACGCCGAACATGCATGCCAGACCGGTGCCCGCCAGACGGATGAACATGTCGCGTTCCCGCATCAGGCGCAGCAGCGAGCGTACCACGATCAACGAATAAAGCGCGATGATGATGAGCACCAGGATCAGGCCGTATTCCTCGGCCGCGACGGCAATGATGAAATCGGTATGCGCATCTGGCAGAGACCATTTCACCTGCCCCTCACCCACACCGACACCGAACAAACCACCTTCACGAATGGCGTTGGTGGCATAGCCCAGCTGCGTGGTCGGATCGACCTCTTGATTCAGAAAGCCATCGATACGGCGGGCAAAGTGTTCAGAATTGGAATAGGCGAACATACCGCCCAGAACAACAAACCCGGCCATTCCGACCAGCAGCAGCATCGGCGCCCCGGCGACAAAATACATCACCCCCCAGCCGAACAGGATCAGGCAGGCCTGGCCGAAATCAGGCTGCATCACCAGCATGCCGACTATCGCCATGCACAGGGCAAACGACCAGATCCGCCCCGGCGGGCCGTTTATCTCTTGTGAGGCAGCCAGCAGCCATGCAGCGACGACGACGAAGCCGGGTTTCAGAAACTCGGACGGCTGAAGCGAGGCAAAGCCCAGGGAGTACCAGCGCACCGCGCCCTTGCCAAAATCAGTTCCGAACACGGGCAGGAAAACCAGCGCCACGAATGCCCCCAGAAAGCCCAGCACCGCCAGCCGCCGCACCAGCGTCGGCGACATCATCGAGGTCAGCAGCATCGCAATCAGCGCCAATCCGCCGAAGATGGTCTGACGTTCGACATAATGGAACGGATCGAACCCGTTTCGCCCGGCCAGCGGAGGCGAAGACGCCAGCCCCAGCAACAGACCGATGGCAAACAGGATCAGAACGCAGGACATCGTCCAGCGATCGATTGTACGCCACCATTTCGGTAGAATCGGTTCGCCGCGCTGGTCCTGGACCGCGCCATACACCATCTCAGTCATGAGATACCGCCACTCTCTGCCTCGTCAACGCCCCGTTTTCGGGGTCTGTTTGAGACTTTACAGGGATTTTTGTTTTTGGGCTAGCAGAATGAAGCAATAAGGCAGAAATCAACCTGCCATGCCCAAGGTGTCCCCCTTCTGCATCTGGCTGACCTTTGATATCGCAATGTCAGCCGCGCCACTTGGTCGAGCGGCGTGTGATGAAACCTACTAGGTGTTGCTCATTGCGCTAACCTTTGATCGGATATCGGTCGGGCTCTTCAAACACATCGATGACACGAGACCCCGCCTTGATGGTCCCTCCGTGCTCCACTCCGCTTGGGATCGAGTAGCTGTCGCCGGGGCGGTAGATGCGGGTCTGGCCACCGATCGTGAGTTCAATTTCCCCCTCGACCACTGTCCCCCATTGGGCACCATGCGAATGCAGGGGAAGCTCCATGTCCTTGAGGAAAGTGAAGAAAGCGACCAGCCCTGCATCTGATCGAATGACGGCCGTCTGCACCACGTCTTCAGGAAAAGGCACATCCAGTTTTGGAAATGACGAAATAAATTCGGGAAACTGCATTGGAAATTCCTTTTGTCAGCTTGTTTTGTCAAAGCCTCTTTGCGTTAAAGCCGCAGCATGACAGCGCGCTGAACATCTGGCAATCGGCATGTCGGTTGACCTCAAATCCGGGAATGCGCGGGCAGTGCGTCTCATGCACTACTTCGGCATGAGGCCTTGCCATCCCGATTAATCCACGCCATCCCCCGCCCATGACCTACGACACGATCATCCTTGGGGCCGGTGCTGCCGGCATGATGTGTGCGGCCCATTGCGGCGGGCGCGTGCTGGTGATTGATCACGCCAAGGCACCCGGTGAGAAAATCCGCATCTCGGGTGGCGGGCGCTGCAATTTCACCAACATGCATGCCGGGCCGGGCAATTTCCTGTCGCAGAACCCGCATTTCTGCAAATCCGCCCTTGCACGGTACACGCAATGGGATTTCGTCGATCTGGTCGGACGTCACAACATCGCCTGGCATGAAAAAACCCTGGGCCAGCTGTTCTGCGATGGCTCTTCGAAACAGATCATCCGGATGTTGCTGGATGAAATGAGCGGTGCAGGAGCAGAGCTGTGGGTTCAAACCTCGCTGCGTGATCTGCGCAAGACCGAAAGCGGCTTTGCACTGGAGGTGGAGCGTGAAGGGAAAAGGCAGCATCTGACCTGCACCAATCTGGTGCTGGCAACGGGCGGGAAATCGATTCCCAAGATGGGCGCAACCGGGCTGGCCTATGACATCGCGCGCCAGTTCGGGTTGCGGATGACCGAGACGCGGGCGGCGCTGGTGCCGTTCACCTTCTCGGATGGGCGGTTCAGGGACCTGTCCGGCGTTTCACTGCCCGTGCGAGTGTCGAATGATCGCGCCAGCTTCGACGAGGCGCTGCTGTTCACCCATCGCGGCCTCAGCGGACCGTCAGTGTTGCAATTGTCGTCATACTGGCGCGAAGCTGAGCCGATCCGGGTGAACCTGATCCCCGATCTGCCTCTGCTTGATCTGTTGCGCACACAGCGGCAAAGCGCAGGGCGCAAGGCGCTGACCACTGAACTGGCGCGGCATCTGCCGGCCCGGCTGGTCGATCACCTGTGCCGGATCATTCCGATGTCCGGGAAGCTGGCGGATCAGTCGGACGCGAAACTGGCCGAGCTGACCGCGGCCTTGTCCGCGTGGCAACTGGTGCCGTCGGGAACCGAAGGGTATCGCACCGCCGAAGTCACCTTGGGCGGGATCGACACGGACGACTTGTCCTCGAAAACGATGGAGGCCAAGGATGTCCCCGGCCTCTATGCGATTGGTGAAGCGGTGGATGTCACCGGCTGGTTGGGCGGCTACAACTTCCAGTGGGCATGGTCGTCAGGCCATGCCGCAGGTGTTGCAATTGCCGCAGGGCGTTAGCCTACGACGTTGTACCCGCGCCCACGCATGCAGTTGCGCACGATCACTTCCTTGTTCTGGTTTTTGTTGATGACGTCTGCGCCAGCACCTACCAGGGCACCTGCCACAGCCGCGCGACCAAGATTGTCGCTGCTGTCCTGAACGATCCCGGTAACGGCCGCGGCACCCGCTGCGCCAATTGCCGCGTTCCCTGCGGTAGAGCCATCAACGCTGCTCTGCGATGCCGCCAGTTGTTGGCATTGTTGCAGGTCCACGTTGTAGTTCGGACCGACCGGGCCGTCGACAATGGGCTGATAGTTGGCACCCGTATTGGTACAGGCCCCCGCAACAAGAATGGCAGGCAGGATCAGAGAAAGTCTACGAAATGGCATAGTCATAACCTCGTGTTGAATCTGGAGGCAGGCAAAACCAATAGTGATGCCGCGTCAAGCTGATAGCATCCAAGCTTGGCCCAGCCGGCGATCTATTGCAAATGGCTATTCCGTCAGCCTGAGCCTGACTTGCGCTGCAAAGTCATCGCCGCGCTGTTCGAAATTGTCATATTGGTCGAAACTGGCGGCGGCCGGTGCCAACAGCACCGTGTCACCGGCCTCGGCATCCTCCATGGCTTGTGCCACGGCGGCCTCCATCGTGGTGCAGACCTGCGCGTCTGCTTCAAGCTGCATCGCAAAACCGGCCGCTTCGCGTCCGATCACATACGCCTTGATGACCTCGCCCGTCGCCGTGTTCAGGGCTGATATGCCGCCCTCTTTCTCAAGACCGCCGCAAATCCATCGGATCTTTTTGAACGCGGTCAATGCCTTCACGGCGCTGTCGACATTGGTCGCCTTGGAGTCGTTGACGTAGGTAACCCCATCGGCCTCGGCGATGATCTGGCTGCGATGCGGCAGACCCGGATAGGAATGCAGCGCATCCTCGATCACGCGCGGGGCAAGGCCCAGCGACCGGCAGGCGGCGTAGGCCGCGCAGGCATTCTGGTGGTTGTGTGTACCAGGCAGGCCCTTGATGGCGCGCAGGTCGATAGACCCCGCCTGCCGCCCCTTGCGGTATTCCGACAGGAACCCTTTGCGCGCAAAGACCTGCCAGCCCGGCCCGGTCAGCTTCCGCGCCACCGAGACACGGATCACCCGGTCATCCGATGGCCCTTCGGCCAGTTGCCCGGCCAAAAACGCACCTTCGGTTTCGTCGACTCCGATGATCGCACGGTCAGGGCCGCCTTCGGCAAAGAGACGCCGTTTGGCCGCGAAATATCCGCCCATGCCGCCGTGGCGGTCCAGATGATCGGGCGACAGGTTGGTGAACACCGCCACATCGGGGGTCAGAGCGCGGGCCAGTTCCGTTTGGTAACTGCTGAGTTCCAACACCACGACCGAGCCATCTCCGCCCGGATCGATATCCAGAACCCCGCGCCCGATATTGCCCGCCAACTGCGCCTCGCGCCCGGCCTCGGTCAGAATGTGGTGGATCAACGCCGCCGTGGTCGATTTCCCGTTCGATCCCGTCACCGCAATCACGCGCGGCGGCGTGTCGTAACCGTTCCATTCCGCCCCCGCGAAGGAGCGGAAGAACAGGCCGATGTCATTGTCCACAGGCACGCCTGCATCCAGGGCTGCCGCCACCACGGGGTTCGGTTCAGGATAGAGATGCGGAATGCCCGGTGAGACGATCAGCGAGGCAATGTCGTCAAATGCTCCATGCTTGCGCAGGTCGGCGCAGGAGAAGCCCTCGCCTTCGGCGGTATCACGGGCGGCTGGGTTGTCGTCCCAGCACACCGGTTCTGCCCCGCCTGCGTGCAGGGCACGTGCCGTGGCCAGACCGGACCGGCCCAGCCCCAGAACGGCCACTTTCTGTCCTGTAAAGCCTTTGACCGGGATCATTCACTTCGGTCCTTTTTTGCCAAACACCCTGTCACCATCAACCAAATCATCAATGGGAACAGGAACAAACTTCCCCAGGCAATCAAGAAAGCCGCCTCTTTTGCGTTGAACAATTGTGAAAGGACGATGGGTAACACAACCAGTGAAAATCCGACAAAAAAAGCCAATATCCGCACTTGAGCTTTCCAGCCTAATTCCTCAACCTTTTCGTAACCTTCATCTTCTTTTATCTGCTGTAAGCCACGAAGTGAAACCAGAACGGCATGGGTCAACAGGCAGTAGAGTATTACCGCCAAAAAAAGCAGAGCAATAAAATAGGCTATCCACCATCGGGGGTTGTCAGCATCTGTAAAAACACTGGCTGAAAACCAAAGCCCCCATGCTAGCGCTAGGGCGCTGACCAATGCTTGGAATGCACTGGAAACCCACTCTAAATGTGGCCTTAGTCCTTCAAGAAACTTAGACACTTACCTTACCTTCAGCGTCGCCAGACCGATCATCGCCAGGATCAGCGAGATGATCCAGAAGCGGATCACGATGGTCGGCTCGGCCCAGCCTTTCTTCTCATAGTGGTGATGGATCGGGGCCATCAGGAAGACCCTCTTGCCCGTGCGCTTGAAATAGAGGACCTGAATGATCACGCTCAGCGCTTCCACCACGAACAGGCCGCCGACCACGGCCAGAACCAGCTCGTGCTTGGTGGCCACGGCGATGGCACCCAATGCGCCGCCCAGGGCCAGCGAGCCGGTGTCGCCCATGAACACTGCCGCCGGGGGGGCGTTGTACCAGAGAAACCCGAGGCCGGCTCCGAACAGCGCGGAGGTGAAGATGAAGATCTCACCGGTGCCCGGGACGTAATGCACATCGAGATATTCGGTGAAGTCGACCCGACCCACCGCATAGGCAATCACGCCCAGGGTCGAGGCCGCGATCATCGCTGGCATGATGGCCAGCCCGTCCAGACCGTCGGTCAGGTTCACCGCATTGGCGGCCCCGACGATCACGACAATCGCAAAGGGGATATAGAAGATGCCCAGATTGACCAGCGTGTCCTTGAAGACGGGTACGGCCAGTTGGTTCTGCAAGGCTTCGGGATGGTGCAACGTCGCCCAAAGCGAGGCCAGCACGGCGATGATCACGCCCAAAGCCAAACGCATCCGGCCCGAAACCCCTTGCGTGTTCTGTTTTGAAACCTTGGCATAGTCGTCCGCAAACCCGATGGCCGCATATGACAAGGTCACAAAAAGAACCATCCAGACATACGGGTTGTCCAACCGCGCCCAGACAAGGGTTGACGTGACCAGAGCGCCGACAATCAGCAACCCGCCCATCGTCGGTGTGCCTGCCTTGGAAAAATGCCCTTCGGGGCCGTCGTCACGGATTGGCTGGCCCTTGCCCTGTTTCTTGCGCAGCACGTTGATCAGGGGTTTTCCGAAGATGAACCCAAAGATCAGCGCGGTCATGAAGGCACCGCCTGCACGGAAGGTGATATACCGGAAGAGGTTCCAGAAATCCCCTCCGTCCGACAGAGCGGTCAACCAGTACAGCATGACAATACCTTTCTCACACGAGGCGCGTGGGCAAGTTCACCCATCAAGCGCGCCCCCTTGCCCCATTTTGCGCAGACCGTCAACAATCGCGGCCAACGCCATGCTGAGTGAGCCCTTGGCGAGCACCGTGTCGCCATCCCGGATCAACGCAGGCAGATGTTCGGCCATTTCGGCGCTGGTTGCGAACCAGAGTCCACGTTTCTTTTCTGGCAGCGCGTGGTGCATCGCCTGCATCAACGGCCCGATGCAATGAACCTGATCCACATGCGCCATCGCCTTGATATCTGCCATGGCGGCATGCATGGCCTCTTCCTGGGCGCCCAGTTCCTTCATGTCACCCAGAAACGCTATGCGGCGGGTGCCTTTGGAGGCGGCCAAGACATCCAGCGCAGCCTCCATCGAGGTCGGGTTGGCGTTGTAGCTGTCATCCAAAAGTTCGATCTGCCCACCCCCTGACAATGGCAAGCTTTCACGTACCCCGCGCCCCTTGACGGGTGACCACGCATTCAGGCCCGCGATGGCCTGTTCCAGATCAACCCCCAATTCGACGCAGGCCGCCAAAGCGCCAAGCGCGTTCATCGCGAAATGCGTACCGGCAGAGTTCACCTCGAATTGGATCACGTGATCACCAACCTTGGCTTCGGCTTTCACTGCATCGGCTACTGCCCGAGCATCGGTCAGCCGGTAATCCGCTGCGTTCCGGCCAAAATCGACAATCCCTGCCCCCTGCTCCAGCGCGGTTTGGCGCAGGATGTCCGCGTGGTCGATATCTGCGTTGACGATCGCGGCCCCGCCGGGTTCGAGCCCTTCGAAGATCGCCGCTTTTTCATGGGCAATGCCGGCCACCGACTCGAAGGCTTCCAGATGCACCGCCGCCACGGTCGTCACCAGCGCCACATGCGGGCGGGCCTGTTTGGCCAGCGGGGCAATTTCACCGGGGTGATTCATGCCGATCTCGATCACCGCAAATTCGGTGTCGCGGGGCATCCGCGCAAGGGTCAGGGGCACGCCCCAATGGTTGTTGTAACTGGCGACGCTGGCGTGGGTTTTCCCTTGCGTTTCCAGGATTGTCGCCAGCATCTCCTTGGTCGACGTTTTACCCACACTGCCCGTCACGCCGACCACGCGCGCATCCGTTCGGGCCCGTGCCGCCTGACCCAACGCTTCAAGACCTGCCTGCACGTCCTGGACGATCAGCAGAGGAGCCCCGTCTGGCACATCGTCCGGAACACGGGAAACCAGCGCGGCACCTGCCCCTTTTTCCAACGCCTGAGCTACGAAATCATGCCCGTCCCGCGCCGCTTTCAGCGCCACGAACAGATCGCCGGGCTGAAGGGTGCGGGTGTCGATGGAGACACCATTTGCCGCCCAGTCGGTCGTCGCCTGACCGCCCGTCGCTTCGGCCGCATCGGATGCTGTCCAGAGCGTCATGCGACCCTCCCGTCCAGTGCTGCCACGGAAATGCTGGCCTGTTCCACATCGTCGAAGGGCAGAACCTGATCCCCCACGATCTGTCCGGATTCATGGCCCTTTCCGGCAATCAGCAGAGCGTCGCCCGGTTGCAGCGCATCGATGCCGCGCAGGATGGCCTCGGCGCGGTCGCCGACTTCGGTCACGCTGGCGTCGCCGGCGGCCTCCGAAGCGCCCGCCATCACGGCCGCACGGATGACAGCAGGATCTTCGCTGCGCGGGTTGTCGTCGGTGACAAAGACCACATCTGCGTGGTTGGCTGCCGCCTTGCCCATCAACGGGCGCTTGGTGGCGTCGCGATCCCCGCCCGCGCCAACAATGGCAATCAGACGGCCCATCACATGCGGGCGCAGCGCCTTGAGTGCTGTGGCGACAGCGTCAGGCGTGTGGGCATAATCCACGAACACCGTCGCGCCATTGTCACGCGTGGCGGCCAGTTGCATCCGCCCGCGAACCGTCGTCAGGTGGGGCAGAGTTTCAAAAACGCGTTCGGGGCCGTCCCCGGCTGCGATCACCAGCCCACAGGCCAGCAGGATGTTTTCGGCCTGAAACCCGCCGATCAGGTTCAGGCGGGTCTGGAACGTTCGGCCCTGCCACGCAAAGCGCAGGTCTTGCCCCGTGGCGTCGAACCGTTGGTTGATCAGGCACAGGTCAGCATCGCCCAGCCCGACCGTCAGCACCGACTGACCACGTGCCTCGGCAATCCGCCTGATCTGAGCCCCTTTAGGGTCGCTCAGGTTGACGACAGCTGTTCCGTCCTGCGGCAAAACCCGGTCGAACAGACCAGCCTTTGCGTTGAAATAAGCCTCGAAGGTTTCGTGGTAATCCAGATGATCCTGCGTGAAGTTCGAGAAACCGGCGGCGGTCAGGTGAACGCCATCAAGACGGCGCTGTTCAAGGCCGTGGGACGACGCCTCCATTGCGGCATGGGTCACGCCGTTCTCGGCCGCCTCGGCCAGACAGCGGTGCAAGGTGATCGGCTCGGGCGTGGTATGGGCCAGCGGCGCTGTCCAGGCACCCTCGACCCCGGTGGTGCCGAGGTTGATGGCGGCATGGCCAAGCTCGGTCCAGATCTGCCGGACAAAGGTGGAAACAGACGTTTTGCCATTCGTTCCGGTGACGGCCACGATGGTTTGCGGCTGCGCCCCGAACCACAGCGCCGCGGCACCGGCCAGCGCCTGACGCGGGTCTTCCACCACGACCAGCGCTGCGTCCGAGGCTGCCAGTTCGGCCTCGGCGATCTCTGCCCCTTTGGCATCGGTCAGGATCGCAGCGGCCCCCATGCGCAGGGCAAACTGGATGAACTCTCCGCCATGAACGCGGGAACCGGGCAGCGCGGCAAACAGAAAGCCGTCTTTCACCTCGCGGCTGTCAACGGCCAGACCAGTGATATCCGGGTTTGCGCCCTCTCTTGCGGTCAGGGCCAGCTGGCTGAGTTTCTTCGTCCTTGTGCCCATGACCCACCTCTTGCCGGACAGCCTAGTTTGAGGTCAGCGTTATAGCAGCGCCCGCCTCAGGCTCAAGCCGGGGACGTAGCCCCAACAACGGTGCGACGCGACCGATGAGTTCGGCGGCGACAGGCACCGCAGTCCAACCGGCCGTGCGGCGCTTTTCACCGTAGGCCACGATCGAAGGTTCGTCCAACGTGACGATCAGAACGTATTGCGGGTCATAGGCCGGGAAGATCGTCGCAAAGGTGGCAATGACCTTGTCGTCGTAATACCCGCCGCGCGGTTTGGGCTTGTCGGCCGTACCGGTCTTGCCCGCCACGTCATAGCCCTTGACCTCGGCGAAACTGGCGGTGCCGTCCGTTACCACCTTGCGCAGCATTTTCTGCGCCTGACGTGCGGTGTCCTGTGACATGACACGAGGCCCGTATTGCGTGCCGTTCTGGCGCAGGATGGTCGGGCTGACGTAATGCCCGCCATTGGCAATCGCAGCATATCCGGCGGCCAGATGCATCGGACTGGTCGACAGGCCATGGCCATAGGAAATTGTTACGGTGCTGAGCTCGCCCCATTTCTTCGGCTTCAGCGGCACGCCGCCCTTGGCCTCGACAATCTCGAATGGGGTCGGATCGAACATGCCAAGCGCGTCCAGAAACTCCTGCTGCCGTTTGGCCCCGATTTGCAAGGCCAGACGCCCCGTTCCACGGTTCGAGCTGTGGACGATCACATCCGCCACGCTGATCTTGCCATAGTTCTTGCCGTTGAATTCTCCGATGGGAAAGCGGCCGATCTTCATCGGCCCGGACGTGTCGATGATGGTGTTCGAATTCACCAATCCAAGTTCAACGGCCTGGGCCGCGGTGAAAATCTTGAAAACGGACCCCAGTTCGTACACGCCTTGCACATAACGGTTGAACAGCGGGCTGTCCGAGGGGTCAAAGCCCGAGGTCGGCGGGCGCGGGCGGTCATTCGGATCAAAAGAAGGCAGCGAAGCAGCTGAAATGACCTCGCCCGTATGCGCATTCATCAGAACGGCCGAGGCCCCCTTGGCGTTCATGATCTTCATGCCGCCATCGAGAACCTGTTCAACCGCGGCCTGAATGGTCAGGTCCAGCGACAGTTGCAGCGGCTTGTTGCCGTTGGCCGGATCGCGCAGATAATCGTCGAACTGCTTTTCCACACCGGCCACGCCGATCACTTCGGCGGCGCTGACGCCTTCACGCCCAAAACCGGCCCCGCCCAGGATATGAGCGGCCAGCCGCCCGTTGGGGTAAAGCCGCATTTCTCGCGGGCCGAACAGGATGCCGGGATCACCGATGTCGTGCACGGCCTGCTTCTGCTCGGGCGAAATGCGTTTCTTGATCCACAGGAATTTGCGGTTGCCGGTGAAGTCCTTGATCAGCCGCTCTTTTTCCAGATCAGGAAAAATCGCTACCAACTGGTCTGCGGCGGCAACGGGGTCGATCATCAAAGGGGGCTGTGCGTAAACGGAATAGGTGTCCAGATTGGTGGCCAGTATGCGCCCTTCGCGATCGACGATGTTGGCGCGCTGCATGGCAATCGCTGCTCCCGGCGCGCTGGCCAGAGGCTCTTGTGCTTCCGAGGTCGCCAACATGCCCATGCGAACACCGACAACTGAAAATGCGCAGAAGAAGAACAGACCAAGCACCAGCAGACGCCCTTCGGCGCGGGCGCGGGCGCGATCTTTCATCTCTTCGTGGCGCTTGCGGATGTTTTCACGCTCGATTGCCTTGGGGTTTTCGCCCCGGGCGCGGGCATCAAGGATTCGGGCCAGGGGGCGCAGAGGGGTGCGTGTCATGGAATCTGCACCTCGCCCAAAGCCTGAATATCGGTGATGGCCTGCAATTCAATCGGATCAACGACAGGCAGGTCCGGGTCTTCGGCATAGGCGATCTGATCCGCGCGTCCGAACTGCTCGGCCCGCAACGGAAGCAGGCCAAGGCGCTCAAAGTTCAGGTCGGCCAGTTCGCGCAGCCTGTCCGGGCGGTTCAGATAGGCCCATTCCGCGTTCAGAACGGCCAGCCGCACCTGTGCCATTCCGATCTCGCGCTGCAAAGACTGCGTTTCCTTGACCACTTGTTGGGTTCGGTAGTTTTCCTGATAGGCCCACAAAGCAAGGCCGAATACGGACAGAGCAGTCAACACATACAAAACACTCTTCATCTTGCCCTTCCCCCCAGTTGCGGCATCCCGATGGCCCGCGATTCGATTTCCCCCGCCGGAGCATCGGTTCGTATCGCCACGCGCAGTTTGGCTGACCGTGCACGCGGGTTTTCCCGCAACTCCTGTTCGTCAGGACCCACCGCCTTGCGGGTCTTCAACGTGAACTGAGGCTGTTCCTGTTCAATCTCGGGTGCATAGCGGTTCGCACGCCCCGTCTTTCCCGCGCGGGACTGGAAAAACCGTTTCACCATCCGGTCTTCGATGGAATGGAACGTGACGACAGCCAATTGCCCGCCGGGTTTCAATGCACGTTCAGCGGCCATCAATCCTTGAAACAGCTCTTCGTATTCTGCATTCACGGCGATCCGCAGCCCTTGAAAGCTGCGCGTGGCCGGGTGGGATTGCCCCGGTTTCGGACGTGGCAGGCAGGATTCGATGATCTCGGCCAGACGCAGGGTCGTGGTAATCGGCTCTTCCGCGCGCGCTTTGACAATCGCCCTGGCAATCCGGCGGCTGGCGCGTTCTTCACCATAATGGAACAGGATGTCGGCCAATTGCGCCTCGGTCGCGGTATTCACCAGATCGGCAGCGCTTTCGCCATCCTGGCTCATGCGCATGTCCAAAGGGCCATCCTTCATGAAGGAAAATCCACGGTCGGCCTGGTCCAGTTGCATCGAGGAAACGCCAAGGTCAAGCACAACGCCGTCCAGATCCTGCGCGTATTCATCCATACGAGAGAACACGCCGGGCTGCATCACCAGCCGGTCGCCATACGCGCCCGCCCAGTCTGACGCCATCTCAAAAGCCAGCGGATCGCGATCAACACCGATCACCTTGTCGGCCCCGGCTTCCAGCAATCCGCGGGTGTACCCGCCTGCGCCGAAGGTGCCGTCCAGCCAGACGCCCGTGACCGGCGCCACCGCCGCCAGGAGCGGGCGCAGCAAGACAGGGATGTGAGGCGCGTCCGGTTGTGGGTGATCCGCGGCCGCCATGCCGTCACCCGCCCTCGACTTCATCGAGGAATTGCAGCGGGTCAACATCCTCGCCAAGGCCGTCGAGCCATTCCTCGGTCGCCGCCAGTTCCTCGGATTCGTAGGTCTCGGGCTTCCAGATCTGAAAAGTATCCCCGGCGGCGATAAAAAACGCCTCGCCCTCAAGACCGATCTTCTTGCGCAGCTTTGCCGGCAGGACCAGCCGCCCGGTTTCATCGACATTGGTCGGGAAGGACTGCCCGTGGAACAGGCGCTGCAACATCTTGCGCTTCATCGAGCCGCGTGGCAGCGCGTCAATCTTGGCATCGACCTCGTCGATCGCCTCCATCGTGTAGCATTCCAGGTATTTGCGGCGATGATCCCCGTAGACGATCACAAGCTCTGGATTGTCGCCGGGCTGCCAGTTGGAATCGGAGGCTTCAAGCACACGGCGAAACGAGGCCGGGATCGACACCCTGCCTTTCGCATCCACCTTATGGTGGCTTTCACCTCTGAACCTGCGCGCCAAGACGACTGTCCCTTTCGCTTGCGCCCCACTTGAAATTCGCGTTCCCCCCGGATGAAAAACGGCGGGTTGATCTGCTGCCACTGATCAACCCGCCGCATTGACCCGCTGTGCGGGATGTCCAGCTGCACGCGCCACCTGGGGGGATGTCTGCTCGCCCGCGCGCCGGATCTCTTGATTGATGAAAGCGAGATGCCTGTATGAAACCTGATTATTTTTGGTCGGGGTCGTTTGGCGCCCCTGCTGCCTCGTCCTCATCGGATGTATTAGGGATGCCATGGGAATTCATGGAAATCAACAAGAATTTCGCCAATCGTATTCTCTGAATCACCCTGGGGATACAATATCACCATGAAATTTGAGCGCAACAACACCAACTGTAGGAGGCACTGTCACAACACCCCCTAGATATAGACAATATGAAGCTGAAATTTTTTTCCCATGATTTCCCGAAAAAACTGAATGATTGGCATTCAGGATGGAAAAACCCGGCATCCATGGGCAGCAATCTTGCAGAATCATTCGCATTTCGCGCGCAATTCCGGCGGGACATCCCCTCGACAACCACATTGGCCCATGAAGTCCCGTGGCATTCGGGCTGTACCCTCCGCGACCTGCGAAACCGGCAAATCGTGCACCAGGGAATAGCTGAACCGCCGCGCCTTGCCTGGCGCTTCGGTCACACGCACGTCTTGAATGGTTTTGTTGCGCACAAATTCCAACCAACACCGCTCAATTAAAAGGCAAGCCGTCGGAAGGCCATGTTTCCGCCGTCACCCGTGACCCAAGGGAAGGCCCAATGATTCAAGGCGCATTTCGAGTTGAAGGAAAAAATTGAACCAATCTATGCGCTTGCTGCATAGCAGCATTGACGATGCGACCTATTGTGCAATCGCAGCATTTGCCTATTTTCAACCTCAAGCAAGGGCCGAGCGTTATCGGCAAAGCAAATGAATACGGATGATGAGCATGGCAGTCGCAAGCACACATACAGCCTCGAAGAGCGCATCGGCGTTCGGGATCGCAACTTTGATCGAAAACGCAAAGGCGCGTTTTGCCCGCTATCGTATGTATCGCCAGACCGTCAATGAGCTGGCAGGACTGTCGGACCGTGAACTGGCCGATCTAGGCCTGCATCGGTCCATGATCCGTCGGGTGGCCATGCAGGCCGCCAACGATCACATCGCGCAATAAGCGCGCCACGAATACCGAGATCAGGCCCTTCCTCCTCCCTTAGGGTCTGTTATCAGCGGCAACGTCTCTCCTCCTCCCTGACGTTGCCGCACCCTATACCGGCCTCAACCCGCCGGATCCTGATACATCGAGGCTCTCCTCCTCCCTGCCTTGATGTTGAAAGCGCGCGGCGACGTCCTCCTCCTCCCTGACGTCGCCGCGTCTTCTCCATACCGGGTTCAAACCCGGGTTCGAATACATCGGGGCTCTCCTCCTCCCTGCTCTGATGTTGACAAGACGGCGGTTCCCCTTCCTCCTCCCTGGGAACCGCCGTTTTTTTTCGACACCAGTGCAAGATGGCCCGCTGATTTCTGATCCCGAGGAAACGATAGCCGCCTGTTTCAACGCGCAGATCGACACCCACGACCCGGATGGGTAACAGGATGATCCGGCGGGTTTGATGCGGAACTTCGACCGCCACAAGGGCCGACTGCTCACGGTCTCATCGAAACCGGTCGAACGGATCGAAGGCGATTGGCCCAAAGGTGGCATTGTGCTGATGGAGCTTCCGGACCTTGCCACGGCGAAAGCCAGGAAAGACGACCCCGACTACATCGGGCTGGCGAGGATCCGGCAAGTTACCGCCTCGATCAATCTGGTTCTGGCGAAGGGATAAGACGCCTCAGAACGGGACGTCATCCTTGTTGGTCAGAAAACGCGAGACCACTTTCTTTGTGCCGGCCTTGTCGAATTCGACCTCGACCTTGTCGCCCTCGATCCCGACAACCGCGCCATAGCCGAATTTCTGGTGGAACACCCGTTCCCCCAGCGTGAAACTGGCCACGGCGGTCGCGTCGATCACCGTGTTGCGGGATTCGCGCGGCTGAGACATACCGTATTGCCCCTGGCGCGCCTGCATCCGCCTCCAGCCCGGCGAGTTGTAGACATTCGCTTCGGCCGCGCGGGTTTCAATGCCCGCAGTGGGCTGGCCGCCACCATAGAGCCCCGGAGGAGTCAGCACCTCGACATGTTCTTCCGGCAATTCGTCGATGAAGCGCGAGGGCATGGAGTTCTGCCACTGCCCGAACACCCGCCGGTTGGCAGCAAAAGAAATCGTGCACACCTCCTCGGCACGAGTGATGCCGACATAGGCCAGACGGCGTTCTTCCTCGAGCCCCTTGAGCCCGGATTCGTCCATCGACCGTTGCGAGGGGAACAGACCGTCCTCCCACCCCGGCAGGAAGACCGCGGGAAACTCAAGCCCTTTGGCTGCGTGCAGCGTCATGATCGAGACCTTGGGCCCACCGCTGTCCTGTTCGTTGTCCATCACCAGACTGACATGTTCGAGGAACCCTTGCAGGTTTTCGAAATTGTCCAACTGATTGACCAGTTCCTTGAGGTTTTCAAGGCGCCCTGCTGATTCAACGTCTTTTTCTTTCCTAGGCGCATCCGGCTTATCCGGATCAACGGGCTTGAGGTACATCTCTGGATAGCCCGACTCATCAATGATGATTTGCGCCAACTCGATGTGCGAAAGCTCTGGTTCGCCATAACGAACTGTTTCCACTTCGTCATCGACGACCGAGTCGTCATCAATTTCAATCCGGGGACCGCGTGTCAGACCATTCCAACGCGCGAGGTCACTGATTAGCTGTCGAAGGGATTTGGCACCTTTTCCTTTAACAAGCCCCTTTTCAATAGCCAACTGCGCACCTGCAAGCAGCGAGACGCCGTTTTTTCGCGCCTCATCTTGAATATCTTGCCATGCTTTGCTTCCAAGGCCACGCTTTGGCTTATTATATATCCGCTCGAAGGCCAGATCATCCTCGGGGCTGACCACCAGCCGGAAATAGGCCATGGCATCGCGGATCTCCATCCGTTCATAGAATCGCGGGCCGCCGATCACCTTGTAGGGCAAACCAATGGTCAGAAACCTGTCTTCGAAGGCGCGCATCTGGTGGCTGGCGCGGACAAGGATAGCCATCTCATCAAGGTTCATAGGGCGAATACCACGCGTACCGCCCTGCATCGCGTCAATCTCCTCGCCGATCCAGCGGGCCTCTTCTTCACCATCCCAATGGCCGATCAGATTGACCTTGTGACCTTCCTCGGCATCGGTCCAGAGCTCTTTGCCCAGACGATTTTCATTGCCGCGGATGACGTTCGAGGCGGCGGCCAGAATATGAGGGGTCGAGCGATAGTTCTGTTCCAACCGCACCACATACGCGCCGGGAAAGTCCTTTTCAAACCGCAAGATGTTGCCCACTTCGGCACCGCGCCAGCCATAGATCGACTGGTCGTCATCGCCGACGCAACAGATGTTCTTGTGCCCACCCGCCAGCAGCCGCAGCCACAGGTACTGGGCGATGTTGGTGTCCTGGTATTCGTCCACCAGGATATAGCGGAACCAGCGCTGGTATTGCTCCAGAACATCCTGATGGGTCTGGAAGATCGTAACCATGTGCAGAAGCAGATCGCCGAAATCCACCGCATTCAACTCTCGCAGGCGGGTCTGGTATTGGGCATATAGCTCAATGCCCTTGTTGTCATAGGCCCCGGCATCGGCGGCTGGCACATTGTCGGGTGTCAGCGCACGGTTCTTCCAATCGTCGATGACTCCCAGCAACATCCGCGCAGGCCAGCGTTTGTCGTCGATATTTGCGGCCTGCACCAACTGCTTGAGCAGGCGCAGCTGGTCGTCGGTATCCAGTATGGTGAAGTTCGACTTCAGATCGACCAGCTCTGCATGCCGGCGCAGCAGTTTGACGCAGATCGAATGAAAGGTGCCCAGCCACGGCATCCCCTCGGCGGGCTGTCCCAGCAGGCGGCCAACCCGTTCCTTCATCTCGCGCGCGGCCTTGTTGGTGAACGTGACCGACAGAATTTCGTTCGGGCGTGCGCGCGCGGTGTTAAGAAGATGCGCAATACGGGTGGTCAACGCCTTGGTCTTGCCGGTGCCGGCACCGGCCAACATCAGAACCGGGCCATCCAGCCGCTCGACCGCGTCCCGTTGTGCCGGGTTCAGCTCATCCAGATAGGGCGAAGGGCGCACGGCCATGGCCCGCGCCGACAGCGAAGCGCCCTCGAAGGCGTCCATTTCGTCAAAACTGCTCATGGCCCCAAACTACGCTGGAAAAGCGCGAAGGGAAAGGGTTTGTTCACGGCTTGTTCGCAGACTTTTCGCACTTCTTTTTATGTTCAATTCTAAACAAACACGCCACCGCCCTGCACCCCCGTTAACTCTCTGTAAAATCCTGACTGGGATGCTTGGCCGTGTGTTGTGGGAGCGGACATATGAAACAAGCGAAACTGACAGGTCAGTCCTCAAGGCTTAAAATGATAGGCGTAGCCCTGATGCTGCTCGCGCTGACGGCAGCAGCGGGCTGGGGGATCTATGCCGTCCCGGCGCCAGTGGTTGATCGCATGCTGGAAGCAGATCTGCGAAAAACCGCGATGCGGATGAGCCGCCAGGTCGAAAGCCATCTGAACGATCTTGAACAGACATTCCGTTTCCACACATTGAGCGAGCATGACGAGGAGTTTCTGGAGTTACTGCCCGAAACCACGGACATTTACCGCTTCAAGCTGTTTGATGCGTCGGGGCAAGTGTTCTGGTCGACCCGTGCAAGCGACGTCGGGTTCGTGAATGAGAAACCCTATTTCCAGTCGATCGTCGCCGCCGGGGGCCTTTATTACAAACACGAAGAGAAGCCGATTACCGAAGTCGATTCCTTTGTTGTCGACAATTCCGGGGATTCGGAACTGAGCAGCCGCCATGTGGCCGAGGTCTACACGCCGATCATCAAGGATGCGACGTTCCTGGGCGCGATCGAGTTCTATTCCGACATAACTGACCTGCGGAACCTGTTCATCACGCGCGTTCGCCTGTCGCTTGCGCTGCTCAGCGGGATAGCCCTGCTGGCGCTGACGACAGTTATCCTGATTGTTCATCGCACCAACCGTCGACAGGTTCGCGATCTGCGCAAACGGGCCGTAAAAGAGCGGGAACTGATGGACGAACAGCTGCGCCTGGCCCGCGAGGTCCGCCTGCTGGGTGAATTGAACGAATGGCTGCAATCAAGCCGGTCACTGGATGAACTGTTCGACATGGTGTCCCGCTTCATGACCCATATCCTGCCAGAGGCCGAAGGCAGCGTGTATGTCTACTCAAACTCACGCGACGTGCTGGATGGCTGCGCCAGCTGGAACGGTGGAACCCATAAATCCCACATCCATCCCGAAGGATGCTGGGGATTGCGGCGCGGCCGGACCTACGAGTTCGGCGCATCCGAGATTGATTTTGTATGCGAACACGCCGAACCGCATGACGGGCGACCTTATTTCTGCTTTCCCATTCTGGCCCATGGCGAAACCGTTGGTCTTTTGCATCTGCGGGCACTTGAGGGGCGCGAAGACTGTTTCAACAAGAGCCGCAAGCTGGCCCAATTGTGCGCCGAACAGATCAGCATGGCGATCGCCAATGTCCGCATGCGGGATCAGCTGCACGACCAATCGGTACGAGACCCGCTGACCGGGCTGTTCAATCGCCGCCATATGACCGAGATGCTGCGCAAGTCCATCAGCCGCAGCCAGCAGACGGGCGCCGCACTAAGCCTGATCGCGGTGGACGTGGATCACTTCAAGAAGTTCAACGATACTCATGGGCATGATGCGGGCGACATGGTGTTGCGCGCCGTCGGCGCCGCCTTGGAGCAAGGGTGCGACCGGGACGAAGTCGCCTGCCGCATCGGTGGCGAGGAGTTCATGCTGATCCTGCCTGACAACAGCCCCGAAGATGCCATGACCCGCGCCGAACAACTGCGCCAGGCGGTTGAAGCCGTTACCGTACGATATGGCGAGAAGGCCTTGCCGCGCATTACGATATCGGTTGGGGTCGCACATTACCCGGCCCACGGCACCATGCCGCAGGACCTGATGCGCGCGGCCGACGACGCGCTTTATGTCGCCAAGGACAAGGGGCGCAACCAAGTGTATGTTGCAAGCGGCACCGGGAACCAGATTAAAAAAACGCCGCCTGAAAACCGGCAACCACCTAAGGATGCAGCTTAAAAAACTTGCCGAATCGCATGGCAGGTCGGATCAATCTGCATGGACTTGCACAGCACCTATCCCGGCATACCGGATCTGAAACACCGTGCGCGCCGTCGCCTGCCGCATTTCGTGTGGGAGTATATCGACAGTGGAACCGGGATTGAGACGACACTGCACCGGAACCGCCAGGCCCTGGATGACGTGCGCCTCTGCCCCTCGATCTTGCATGGCGAGCTGGACTTTGATACGTCACAGACGTTTCTCGACGCTTCGTATCCGCTGCCGTTCGGAATCGCGCCGATCGGCATGTCCGGGCTGGTCTGGCCCCGCGCCGAACAGCTGCTTGCCAGCGCGGCCGCAAAGGCGGGTATTCCCTATACTCTGTCGACAGTGGCCAGCCAAAGCCCCGAAGACATGGCACCGCATATTGGGGACAATGCCTGGTTCCAGCTTTACCCGCCCCGAGATCCGGATATTCGAAAGGACCTGCTGAACCGGGTCCGCAAGGCCGGGTTCAAAACCCTGGTCCTCACCGCGGATGTTCCCGTCGCATCGCGCAGGGAAAGGCAGACACGATCGGGCCTGCGGCAACCCCCAAAGCTGACCCCGCGCATTCTGGCGCAGATCGCCCAGCGGCCCGCCTGGGCCATCGGCATGCTGCGCAACGGCGTGCCGCACATGCGAACGCTGGACAAATATATCGAAAACCCCGGAGATCTGCCGCCCACGGCTCATATCGGTTACCTGCTTCGAACCTCGCCGGATCTGGACTATGTCAAATGGCTGCGCGACCACTGGGACGGTCCGCTTGTCCTGAAGGGTGTCCTGCGCCCGGAGGATACGAGCCGGCTGGAACAGGTTGGCGTCGACGCCTTGTGGGTGTCGAATCATGGCGGTCGTCAGTTTGATGCGGCCCCGGCCAGCATTGAGGTTCTGCCCTCTGTCCGGGATGCGACCCGCCTGCCCCTGATCTTCGACAGTGGCGTCGAAGGTGGCCTGGATATCTTGAGGGCCATGTCACTGGGCGCAGACTTCGTGATGCTTGGGCGGGCTTTTTTGTATGGTCTCGCGGCACTTGGCGTGCAGGGGCCTGCACATGTCATCGAGATTCTCAGGCAGGACCTGCATGCAAATATGGGCCAGATGGGCCTGGCAAGCCTGTGTCAGATTGAGAGTTAACGTTAAACATTTGATGCTGCGGCGCAGCAAAAGTATAAGGGCGCTGCGATCATAGGGCGTTTGCGAGCGATAACATGCCGGTTCTACCCAGAAGAACGGATATACCTGCGCGTATTCTCCGCCCAAAAAGACGCCCATACACAAAAGACCGGGACCTATCATGACAGACTTCAACAAGATCCTGATCGCCAACCGCGGCGAGATTGCCATCCGCGTCATGCGCGCAGCAAACGAGATGGGAAAACGAACCGTCGCCGTTTACGCTGAAGAAGACAAACTGGGCCTGCACCGGTTCAAGGCGGACGAGGCATATCAGATCGGTGAAGGCATGGGGCCGGTGGCCGCGTATCTTTCGATCGACGAGATCATCCGTGTCGCCAAGCAATGTGGTGCCGACGCGATCCACCCGGGCTATGGCCTGCTGTCCGAGAACCCGGATTTCGTCGATGCCTGCGTCAAGAACGGCATCACCTTCATCGGCCCCAAGGCGGAAACCATGCGCGCGCTTGGCGACAAGGCCAGCGCGCGGCGCGTAGCCATCGAAGCAGGTGTTCCGGTCATTCCTGCCACCGAAGTTCTGGGCGATGACATGGACGCGATCCGCAAGGAGGCCGCCGAAATCGGCTATCCGCTGATGCTCAAGGCGTCCTGGGGCGGCGGCGGGCGCGGGATGCGCCCGATTCAGTCGGAAGACGAGCTGGAAGAGAAAGTGCTGGAAGGCCGTCGCGAGGCCGAAGCCGCCTTTGGCAATGGCGAGGGTTATCTGGAAAAGATGATCATTCGTGCGCGCCACGTCGAGGTGCAGATCCTGGGCGACAAACACGGTGAGATCTATCACCTCTATGAACGCGACTGCTCGGTCCAGCGCCGGAACCAGAAGGTCGTGGAACGCGCCCCTGCCCCGTATCTGAGCGACGAACAGCGCGCCGAGATCTGTGAACTGGGCCGCCGTATCTGCGCTCATGTGAACTATGAATGCGCCGGCACGGTCGAGTTCCTGATGGATATGGACACCGGCAAGTTCTATTTCATCGAGGTGAATCCTCGTGTGCAGGTGGAACACACCGTCACCGAAGAAGTCACCGGCATCGACATCGTGCAGGCGCAGATCCTGATCGCCGAGGGCAAACCTCTGGCAGAGGCGACCGGCGCTGCAAGCCAGGCAGACGTACAACTGAACGGCCACGCGTTGCAGACCCGGATCACGACGGAAGACCCGCAGAACAACTTCATCCCCGACTATGGCCGCATCACCGCCTATCGCTCGGCCACCGGTATGGGCATTCGTCTGGATGGCGGCACGGCCTATGCGGGTGGTGTGATCACACGGTATTATGACTCGCTGCTGACCAAGGTTACCGCCTGGGCCCCGACGCCCGAAAAAGCGATCAGCCGGATGGACCGTGCCTTGCGAGAATTCCGAATTCGTGGTGTCAGCACCAATATCGATTTCGTCATCAACCTGCTCAAGCATCCGACCTTTTTGTCGAACGAATACACCACCAAGTTCATCGACACCACGCCCGAGCTGTTCACCTTCAAGAAGCGGCGCGACCGGGGCACCAAGGTTTTGACCTATATCGCGGACATCACCGTGAACGGGCATCCCGAAACCAAGGACCGCCCGCGCCCGCGCGCCGACCTGAAGGAGGCCAGGCCTCCGGCGCTGAAGGCCGAACCGCAGATGGGTACCCGCAACCTGCTCGAGCAGAAGGGCCCGCAGGCGGTGGCCGACTGGATGAAGGCGCAGCGCCAACTGCTGATCACTGACACCACCATGCGCGACGGGCACCAGTCTCTGCTGGCGACGCGGATGCGCTCGATCGACATGATCAAGGTGGCGCCGACCTATGCGGCGAACCTGCCGCAGTTGTTCTCGGTCGAATGCTGGGGCGGCGCGACATTCGACGTCGCCTACCGTTTCTTGCAGGAATGCCCGTGGCAGCGCCTGCGGGACCTGCGCGAGGCGATGCCGAACCTGATGACCCAGATGCTGCTGCGCGGCGCAAACGGCGTGGGCTATACGAACTACCCTGACAACGTGGTGCAGGAATTCGTGCGTCAGGCGGCGACAGGAATTGACGTGTTCCGCGTCTTCGACTCGCTGAACTGGGTCGAGAACATGCGCGTGGCGATGGATGCGGTCGTCGAAAGCGGCAAAATTTGTGAAGGTACCGTCTGCTACACCGGCGATATTCTTGACCCGGATCGCGCCAAGTACGACCTGAAATACTATGTCGGCATGGCGAAAGAACTGCGCGACGCCGGCGCGCATATTCTGGGCCTGAAGGACATGGCGGGCCTGCTGAAGCCGGCTGCGGCCAAGATCCTGATCCGCGCGCTGAAAGAAGAGGTCGGGCTGCCGATACACTTCCACACCCATGACACCGCCGGTATTGCCAGCGCGACCATTCTGGCCGCGTCCGAGGCGGGCGTGGATGCTGTTGACTGCGCGATGGACAGCTTCTCGGGCAACACCAGCCAGGCAACACTGGGTACGGTGGTCGAGGCGCTGCGCCACACCGACCGCGACACCGGGCTGGACATCAAGGCCATCCGTGAAATCAGCGATTACTTCGAGGCTGTGCGTGGCCAGTATGCGGCCTTCGAATCCAGCCTTCAGGCCCCGGCGTCCGAAGTTTACCTGCACGAGATGCCCGGCGGTCAGTTCACCAACCTCAAGGCACAGGCGCGCAGCCTGGGCCTGGAAGAGCGCTGGCACGAAGTGGCACAGATGTATGCCGACGTGAACCAGATGTTCGGTGACATCGTCAAGGTCACTCCGTCTTCCAAGGTCGTTGGCGACATGGCGTTGATGATGGTCAGCCAGAACTTGACCCGTGAACAGGTCGAGGATCCGAATACCGATGTGGCCTTCCCCGATTCGGTCGTGGATATGATGCGCGGCAATCTGGGTCAGCCTCCGGGCGGTTTCCCCGAGACCATTATCAAGAAGGTGCTGAAAGACGAGGTGCCCAACACCCAACGACCCGGCAAGGATGTGCCCCCGGTCGATCTTGAAGCCACCCGCGCCGAGCTGTCCAAGCAGCTGGAAGGCAAAGAGGTCGATGACGAGGATCTGAACGGATACCTGATGTATCCCAAGGTGTTCCTGGACTACATGGGTCGCCACCGGGTCTACGGCCCGGTCCGTACGCTGCCAACGCGCACCTTCTTCTACGGCATGGAGCCGGGCGAGGAGATCACCGCGGAAATCGACCCCGGCAAGACGCTGGAAATCCGCTGTCAGGCCATTGGCGAAACGGATGAAAAGGGCGAGGTCAAAGTGTTCTTTGAACTCAACGGTCAACCGCGCGTGATCCGGGTTCCGAACCGGTTGGTCACCTCGACCACGCAGGCGCGGCCCAAGGCCGAGGTCGGCAACCCGGATCATGTCGGTGCGCCGATGCCAGGTGTTGTTGCCACTGTCGCCGTAACAGCGGGCCAGCAGGTCAAGGAAGGCGACATGCTGCTGACCATCGAGGCGATGAAGATGGAAACCGGCATCCACGCCGAGCGCGATGCGACCGTCAAGGCCGTTCATGTGCAGCCCGGCGGCCAGATTGACGCAAAGGACCTTCTGATCGAGCTGGAATAAGCTGCCGAACCGATTACAGTTCAAAGGGCCGCGCGGGAAACCACGCGGCCCTTTTTCTATGCCGGAGCGGAGACCCACCATGCTTGCTATCACCCCGATCTATGCGGCCCTGATCGCTATTCTTTACGTTGCACTCAGCGTCAAAGTGATCCTGCAGCGCCGCAGCGACAAAATCTCGGTCGGGGATGGGGGCAGCAAATTGATGATCAAGGCGATACGGACACATTCAAATTGCGCCGAATACGCCCCAATCGCCCTATTGTTGATCACCATGGTGGAATTGCAGGGCGCCGGAGGGTTGCTTGTGCATATACAGGGTTTGATGTTGCTGGCCGGGCGTCTGCTGCACGCTTACGGATTCGGGCGCACGCCCCAGATCGTCATCCTGCGGCAGGCTGGAATGAGCCTGACGTTCCTGGCCATTCTGGTTGCGGCCATCGCCAACCTGATTCTGGCTCTGTAGGACAGCTGGCGGGTGCTACCCCGTCAGATCCGTCGTCATCACATGGGGCGCTTTCAACAAAACGGGCGTGATCCGATTGTGTTCGTGATCGTCCGATTCCGGCATCACGGCGACCAGCAAGATCATCGCGGCCAGCGCCATTATCTTCATGTCTGCAACGGATATCATGAAAGCCCCTCTGCCTGTGTCCTTTTTTGATCCGTGTTTGAGATTGAACGGGCCGGATGCCGGGTTCCGTCGAAATACTTTTTTCTCATTTTTGTGTTTTTCCGCTTGCAGCCCCGCGTGGGAATTTATAAATCCCTCCTCACTCAACGGCGCGGGCGTAGCTCAGGGGTAGAGCATAACCTTGCCAAGGTTAGGGTCGGGCGTTCGAATCGCCTCGCCCGCTCCATTGAGAGGTCTTCGGACCACATATGTATCTGATGCGGGCGTAGCTCAGGGGTAGAGCATAACCTTGCCAAGGTTAGGGTCGGGCGTTCGAATCGCCTCGCCCGCTCCAGATACAGAACTCTCCATACATGCTGGTTCTTCACAAGACATTGCGTCATTCTGGTTGCATCGCCCAACGCAGGATTCACCCATGTCTGATTACGTCATCCGCCCACTCACCGTTGACGAGGTGCAAAAGGCCGTCGATTGGGCCGGGCGCGAAGGGTGGAACCCGGGGTATCACGATGCTCGTTGCTTCCACGGCACGGATCCCCGCGGGTTTCTCGGCGGGTTCCTGGATGGCGAAATGATCGCTTCCATCTCGGTCGTTCAGTATGATGACACCTTTGCGTTCCTTGGGTTCTACATCGTCCGGCCCGAGTTTCGCGGATCGGGCCACGGGCTGAAAATCTGGCGGCACGCCTTGGAAAACTGCAATGCGGACAACATCGGTCTGGATGGTGTCGTCGAGCAGCAGGATAACTACCGCAAGTCCGGTTTTACCTTTGCCTATAACAACTACCGCTTTGGCGGGACAAAACGCGGGATTCTGGCCGCGCTCGGGGCGCAACCGGCTGCGCGGGTTGAGGAGTTGCACAGCTTCTCGGACGATCTAGCCGCCTATGACCGGCAGATGTTCCCTGCCCCGCGCGACATCTTCCTTCGCGATTGGCTGAGCGCGCCCAGCCACGCCTCGCGCGTGATTGCCGAGAATGGCGTAATCCGGGGCTATGCGACCCTGCGGCCCTGTCAAAGCGGATACAAGATCGGGCCGTTGTTTGCGGACGACGCCGAGATTGCGCAAGCCCTGTTGGCCTCGGTATTGGACGCCATCCCCGACGATCACACCACGCATGACGTGTTCATCGACATGCCGCGGCCCAACGCCGCCGCCTTTGCGCTGGCGGATGCGCTGGGTCTTGAGAAGGTGTTTGAAACGGCCCGGATGTATTCCGACCACACGCCGGATATCGATCTGGACCGTGTCTTTGGCGTCACCACATTCGAACTGGGTTAAAACGCCTTGAACGTCATTGTGGTCAGCGAGCGTTCGATATTGGGAATCACCAGCAGGTGTTCGTTGATGAAATGGCCCACATCCTCGGTTTCGGGGATATAGAGCTTGAGCAGCAGGTCATATTCACCGCTGGTGGAATACAGTTCGGAGTGGATTTCGCGCAGGGCGATTTCCTCGGCGACCTTGTAGGTGGTGCCGGGCTTGCAGCGGATCTGGATGAAAACGCAGGTGGACATGGTTTGACCCTATCGGTTCGTGTTGTTGGCAAGCTGACACGGGGCCAAGCCGGGTGCAATCCCCTGCAACAGTTTGCAGCGATCGCAACGCATGGTCTGGAAAACCACGACCATCCCCGTCTATAAGCGCGCCTGTAGCAAAAGGAATTCGCCCATGCGCAGCGCAAAGATCAGCCGCCAGACTGCCGAAACGGAAATCTCGGTAGAGATCAATCTGGATGGCGCCGGTACATATGACAACCAGACCGGAGTTGGCTTCTTTGATCACATGCTGGATCAACTGGCGCGCCATTCCCTGATCGACATGACGATCCGCACCAAGGGCGATTACCACATTGATGATCACCACACGGTCGAAGATACCGGCATCGCGCTGGGGCAGGCTTTGACGCAGGCCCTGGGCGACAAGAAAGGTATCCGGCGGTACGGAGAATGCCACCTGCCCATGGATGACGCTCAGGTGCGCTGTGCGCTGGACCTGTCGGGCCGCCCCTATCTGATCTGGAATGTGGACCTGCCGACGCAGAAGATCGGTGCATTCGACACAGAACTTGTGCGCGAGTTCTTTCAGGCGCTCAGCACCCATGGCGGCATCACGCTGCATATCGACCAGTTGCACGGTTTCAACAGCCACCACATCGCCGAGGCCGCATTCAAGGCCGTCGCGCGCGCGCTGCGTGACGCCGTCGAAACCGATCCGCGCAAGGCAGACGCGATTCCGTCGACCAAAGGCGCGTTGTAAATGCTGACCGCCATTATCGACTACGAAAGCGGCAACCTGCACTCGGCGGAAAAAGCGTTTCAGCGCATGGCGCAGGAGGTCGGCGCGGGCGAGGTTGTCGTCACCTCGGACGCGGATGTTGTGGCGCGCGCGGATCGCTTGGTTCTGCCCGGCGACGGGGCGTTTCCGGCATGCGCTGCCGAATTGCGTGGTCACAAGGGTATCTATGACGCGATGGTCGAGGCGGTCGAACAGAAAGGCCGCCCGTTTCTGGGCATCTGTGTGGGCATGCAGTTGATGGCAACCAAGGGCCATGAATACAGCGAAACGGATGGTCTGGACTGGATTGCCGGCGATGTCGTCAGAATCGAGCCGTCAGACACATCGCTGAAAGTGCCGCATATGGGCTGGAACGATCTTGTTCTGGACAGCGATCACCCGGTGTTCAACGGGGTGAAATCCGGCGATCACACCTATTTCGTGCATTCTTACCACTTCCGGGTATCCGACCCGGCACAGCGATTGGCTTATGTGGATTACGGGCAGGAGGTCACGGCCGTCATTGGCCGCGACACGATGGTTGGAATGCAGTTTCACCCCGAGAAAAGTCAGGACGTTGGCCTGCGCATGCTGGGAAACTTCCTGACCTGGAAACCCTGAACCCTACTGAACACGCGTCCAGGTTTGTCCGCGGCAGATCAGACCGCCCGCCACACACCCTTTGACGGTTAGTTTGTTCTGGCCGTCCAGCGACATTTTCGAGTTGTATGTCTTGTCCCGGTCCGGTGCCCAGATCTTGCCGCTGTCATAGCTTCCGCCACCCTCGGGCACCATGTCCCAGATGATCTGCTTGCCAAGGTTTTCATATTCCAGCTGCTCGTTGCCATCCGCATCAAACGCGCTGTCGATGGTTCCGCAGATCGCACTGCCGCATGCGGAAATCGTCACGTGCAGATAGCCGCCGGTATCACCCGGTGCGGTCTTCCACAGACCGTCGACGGGATCCGCAGCCATTGCGCTGGTCGCAAGAAGCATCAAACCCGCTGCAAAAGTAAATCTCTTCATGATTGTCTCCCTGTTTTGCGAGCAGTCTGACCCGGCAACCAGCTGCGGGCAAGAATGACCCAGCGTCGCGTTGCATCCCCTGCCCCGCCTGTGCGATATCCCGCGCGTGCAACACAGATATAGGGCCGCCCGACATGATCCTCTACCCCGCCATCGACCTCAAAGACGGCAATGCCGTGCGCCTGCTGCGTGGTGAAATGGACAAAGCCACCGTGTTCAACGAAGACCCCGCCGCGCAGGCGCGCGCTTTTGTCGAGGCCGGGTGCGAGTGGCTGCATCTGGTCGATCTGAACGGCGCCTTTGCAGGTGAGCCGGTCAACGCCGCCCCGGTCGAAGCGATTCTGAAAACCTGCGACGTGCCCGCGCAATTGGGCGGTGGCATCCGTGACATGGCCACCATCGAAACCTGGATCGAAAAGGGTCTGGCGCGGGTTATTCTGGGCACGGTCGCGGTCGAGAACCCCGATCTGGTGCGCGAAGCGGCCAAAGCCTTTCCCGGCAAGGTCGCCGTGGGCATCGACGCGCGCAACGGTCTGGTTGCCACCAAGGGTTGGGCCGAAGAAACCGACGTTCAGGTAACCGATCTGGCCCGCAGCTTCGAAGACGCGGGCGTGGCCGCGATCATCTACACCGACATCAACCGGGACGGCGCGATGCAGGGCCCCAATGTCGAGGCCACCGCAGAGCTTGCCAAAGCGGTTGATATTCCGGTCATCGCATCTGGCGGCGTGTCCTCGATCGCCGATCTGATCGCCCTGCGCGATTGTGGCGCAGCCCTGAACGGTGCCATTTCCGGACGTGCACTTTATGATGGGGCGATTGATCTGAAAGAGGCTCTGACGACGCTCAGAGAATAGTTCAATGTTCCATTCGCCGGTAAAGCGTTCCGATCTGTCCGCGCAAAGCCTGCTGCACGAACGGTACAAAACCGGCGACTTTCTGGACTGCTTTAGCGTCGAATCCGATCTTCCACCGCGCCGGGCCGCGGAAATCATCACCGCGTTCCCCGGATGGGCGATGGCGTTGCTTCGGCTGCGCGGTCTGCTGGTAACACCCTTTGACCTCAGTACGACCGGCCCGGATGCTGACGACAAGCTGGGTATTTTCCCGGTTGAACATGATGACAGGACCGAGGTGATCGCAGGTTTCAACGATCGCCACCTGGATTTCCGGGTTTCCGTCCTGTCGGAAAACGGTCGCATCTCGCTGGCCACGTGGGTCCGTCGCCATAACCTTGGCGGGCACCTGTACCTTGCAGCGATCCTGCCGTTTCACATCCTGATCGCGCGAAACGCGCTTGCGCGTGTGAAAAGCGCAAGCGCAGATCCAAAACGGTCTTAACCCGCGGCGGCAGCGGTCAACTTGGCGAGCGCACCGCGCATCTTCTCGATGACTGGTGACTTTTCGACGTCATCCAGCTCGTCCATCGTTTCCTTGGGGTCTTCATAGGCCAACCAGACCTGACCGTTCCCATCCTCATACGCCTGCACTTTGAGCGGCAGGAACAATCCTGCACGCGGATCGATCTGCATGGCCGGTGTACCCAGCGCAGGATTGCCGAAAACCAGCACTTGATTGGCCGGAATGGGCGTACCGACCTTTTCCGCCCCGGCCGCGTGGTCGATACGGGCGAAGACAGTGGCCCCTGCGTTGCCAACCGCCGCTTCCAGCGCATCCAGCGCCTCGGCTACGGATTTGTTCGTTTGAACTTTGATGATGTCGTCAGCCATGGCGGCCAAAGCCCCTCCGAGCGAAAAAATTGAAGCAAGTATCAAGCTACGCATGTCGGTTTTCCTTCTGTAATATTCACCCCAATTCTCACAGGTTTTGGAATTCTGACAATCACAAGTCTGGCATCAGCAAAGCCTTGCCTGAATTGGAGATGCTCATTTTACCCTTGTTTTTGCGAACAATCCGACCAGAAGCCAAACATTTTACTGTGTTGAGCCATAATTCGGGCGGAATCCCCGCTTAACTCCTTCGTCAAACACAACAACCCGGGTGGCAAACGTGAGTATTTCCAACCTAGACGTTCCCAAGACGTCCAGATTCGGATCAGCAACCATTGCGATCTTCTGCGCGGCGATTTTCACGAGCGCCAGTCTGCTGTTCTTTGTCCAGCCGCTTTTTGCCAAACTGGTTCTTCCAAAAATCGGCGGCGCCCCGGCGGTCTGGACGACCGCAATGCTGTTTTTTCAAGTGGTGTTGATACTCGGGTATGTGTACGCGCACCTGTTGACCAAGTTTCTGCCTTTGCGCTGGCAGATCATCGCCCATTTTGCCTTTTGGGTGGCGGCGCTGACTTTCCTGCCGCTGTCCACCAGCGAAAGCTGGAGCTATGACGCCTCGACCTCGACCGCGCTGCAAACGCTTGGCCTGTTCGCCGTAGGTGTGGGTGTACCTTTTGCGGTATTGTCGGCAAATGCGCCCCTGTTGCAGGCCTGGTACGCCAGGTCGGGCGGGCCTTCGGCGGATGATCCGTATTTCCTTTACAGCGCCAGCAATGTCGGATCCTTGCTGGCGTTGTTGGCCTTCCCCCTGGTTGCGGATCCATTTTTTGGCGCGGCCGAGATCAGCCGCGTTTGGCTGATCGGCTTCGTACTGTTCGGGGCGCTCTTGCTGGGCAGTGGCATGATCGCCCTGTGGGGATCACGTCACACAGAGTCCTCGGTGCAAACAGCACTCAAGGCCAGTTTCCCCACCCTGCGGCAAATGGCTATCTGGGTGTTCGTCGCCTTCATCCCCTCTTCCTTGATGCTGTCCTTCACAACGCGGGTCAGCACGGACCTTGGTGCTCTCCCGCTGATCTGGGTCGTTCCGCTGGCGGTCTACATCCTGTCCTTCATCATTGCCTTCGCCAAATGGAAACACCTGACGCTTGACGCCTTGAACCTGCCCATGCTGGCGGCGCTGGCGGCGGGTGTCGTACTGGTGTCCAAAGTGGTCAGCGAACATGACGCGCCGGTGGTTATCCTGCTCTATGTCCCGGTGTTGTTCGTCATCGCTCTTTTTGCGCACCGCCTGCTTTACGACATGCGTCCGTCAGCCGAGCAGTTGACCGTGTTCTACATCGCCCTTTCGGTGGGCGGAGCGATTGGCGGGCTGTTCAACTCGATCGTTGCGCCAATTGCCTTCACACGTGAGTTGGAGGCGCCAATCACCATGATCCTGGCCGGAGGATTGTTCCTTGTCCGCGCGCCGGGATTTGCCCTTCGCCACGTCATCATGGGCATTGCGGCAAGTGTTTTCATCCTCGTCATCGCGGGTGCGACACGGGGCGTCGCGGCCCTGAGTGCGGACATCCCGCGCGCAGGCGCCCTGTTCGTGCTGATATTTGCGGTGCTGTACCTGTTCCGGGCACAGGCCATGCGTATCCCGGTGGTTCTTGCCGTCGTTCTGCTGCCTGCATTTGCAGTAAAGAACAATCCGGTGTTCGAAGACCGCAGCTTTTTCGGCGTGCATTCGGTGTATTCAAGTGAGGGCTACCGCGTCTACAAGAACGGCACCACGGTGCATGGCTGGCAACGCGAGTCCGAATATGGCACTCGGCCCACACCGCTGTCCTATTATCACCCCGAAGGACCAATGGCGCAGGTCATCACGTCGGACTTCGGCAAACAATCCAGCAGCATCGGAATTGTCGGTCTGGGAACAGGGGCGCTGGCCTGTTACCGGCAGCCTTCGCAAAACTGGGACTTCTTCGAGATCGACGCGACCGTTGACCAGATCGCACGCGACCCTTCGCTGTTCACCTATCTGTCGGAATGCACGCCCGATTCTGAAACCCATCTGGGTGATGCCCGGATCGTTCTGAAGCAAAAGCCATTTGCCTTCGATATTCTGGTCTTGGATGCTTACAGCTCGGACGCGATTCCGCTTCACCTGATTACACGCGAGGCGGTAGAGATGTACACGAGCCGCCTGACAGACGATGGGGTTCTGGTGTTCCACATCACGAACCGGTTCTACGATCTGGTCCAGCCTTTGGCCCGAATTGCCGACAGTTTGAACCTGACAGCTGCGCATCAAAGGCTGGCCGTGGGCGAAGAGCAGGTTGAAACCGGAGCCGCCACCAGCAGCGTTGTGATCCTGAGCCCGGACAAATCGCGAATTGAGAGTTTTGTGCAGGACGGAAACTGGCAAGTCGTTGAAACCGACGGTGCGCAGCCCTGGACCGATGACAAGGCAAACTTGCTCTCGGCGCTGAAACTGCTGAAGAACCAGGATCACTGAAGCTGGACACCCGGGCTGCCCATGGCCGGTGCGATCCGGGCCATGGGCGTCAAAACGTCTGTGGCATCAGCGGCGCTTTGTCGGTAAAGGTCCGGCAAAGAAGGACGATCAGATGCTGAAGACCCGGATCATTCCCTGCCTTGATGTTGCCGATGGCCGCGTGGTCAAAGGCGTGAATTTCGTCGGTCTGCGCGATGCCGGCGATCCCGTGGAATCGGCCAAGGCGTATGACGCCGCAGGCGCGGACGAGATCTGTTTTCTGGACATCCACGCCACCCACGAAAACCGCGGCACCATGTTCGACGTGGTACAGCGCACGGCCGAGCAGTGCTTTGTACCTCTGACAGTCGGCGGCGGCGTTCGGACCAAAGATGATGTACGCGCCCTGTTGCTGGCCGGGGCAGACAAGGTCAGCTTCAACTCGGCTGCCGTTGCCAATCCCGACGTAATCGCGGAATCGGCAGATCAATTCGGCAGCCAGTGCATCGTCTGCGCCATAGACGCCAAGACGGTCAGTCCCGGCAAGTGGGAGATTTTCACCCATGGCGGACGCAAGCCCACGGGCATTGACGCGGTAGAATTCGCAAAAACCGTTGTCGCCAAAGGCGCCGGAGAAATCCTGCTGACCTCGATGGATCGCGACGGCACCAAAGCTGGTTTCAACCTGCCCCTGACCCGTGCGATTTCCGATGCTGTGGGCGTGCCCGTGATCGCAAGCGGCGGTGTCGGCAATCTGGACCATCTTGTCGAAGGCGTCACCGAAGGCGGGGCGAGTGCGGTGCTTGCTGCCTCGATCTTCCATTTCGGCGAATACACGATCCGCGAAGCCAAAGAACATATGGCCGCCGCTGGCATTCCGATGAGGCTGACATGAGTATTCTACACGACCTTGCTGCCACGATCGAGGCACGTAAAGGGGCGGATCCCGATTCAAGCTGGACAGCCAAGCTGCTTGCAAAGGGTCCCGAGAAATGCGCCGAGAAATTTGGTGAAGAAGCCATCGAAGCCATCATCGAAGCCACGAAGGGCGATCAGGCCAAGCTGACCGCCGAAGCCGCAGACGTGCTGTACCACCTGCTGGTCATGCTGGCCGCACGAGACGTGGCGCTGGAAGATGTCCTGGCCGAGCTTGCGCGCCGTCAGGGCATCAGCGGAATTGCCGAAAAAGCCGCCCGCCCCAAAGGGTAAGGGCCGGGTTCCGCGCCGTTACGATGGCCGCTATACTCGGGCGTCAGAATGACAGGCCGAGGGCGCGACATGATCCGAGTTTTGATGCTTGTGGCAACGCTTGCCACCGTTGCGGCATGTGCGGCGCCTCCCCCCTCGACCGGGGATGAGGTACAACGCCTGACAGCCGAGATTCAGCGGCTTGGCCCGGATATCGATCCTGAAGAGGCCCGCCGGGCGGCGCAAGTCGCCTATTCCTATACCGCGCAGCTGGTGGACGAATACCAGATCACCGATCCGCCGCTGATCCACAATGCAAAGGTCAACAAGGGATTGCGCCCGCGTGGTCTGTGCTGGCATTGGGCCGAGGATATCGAGCGTCGCCTGAAACAGGAAGACTTCCAGACGCTGGAATTGCACCGCGCCATCGCCAACGCCGACAATCCACTGAGGATCGACCACAGCACCGCGATTATCAGTCGCAAGGGAGAGTCGTTGTATGAGGGCGTCGTGCTGGACCCCTGGCGCTATGGCGGGGTGTTGTTCTGGGCACCACTTGTCGAGGATACCCGTTATGAGTGGGTGCCACGTGACGTCGTGCTGGAAAAACGACGACAGGAACAGGTGGCCCGCCTGAAACCATATCAGCCAGCAACGCCCTAAAGCTTGGACGAGATGATCCCGGTGGAAAACCCGCCCATGCGCAGCTCGCCAAACAGGCGCTGATATTCGATCTTCGGGCAGCGGTTCATCACCACGTCAACACCGCGGGCCTCGGCCTTGGCTGCCGCATCGGGGTGTTCAACCCCGATCTGCATCCAGATCGTGCCGAGCGTCGGGAATGCATCCAACGCTTCGTCCACAATGGGCGGCACGGATTCGGACCGCCGGAAGATGTCTACCATGTCCACGGGTTCGGATATTTCCGAAAGGCTGCCTCGTACCGTCTGGCCAAACAGGTCTTTCCCGGCATGGCCCGGATTGACCGGGATCACGTTGAACCCTTTCAACGAAAGGTAGCGGGCGACGTAATAGCTGGGTCGCACCGGGTTCATGGACACCCCGACAACGGCAACGGTCTTGGTGCGTTGCAGAATGGTTCTCAGGTGCTGATCGGAATAGTCTGACATGCCCTATCCTTAGCAGGGTTCCAAAAAGAAAAAAGCGCCCAAGAAGTCTTGGGCGCCAGTTGTTGGAACGAGGGACAGTGAAATGACCCGCGGCAGTTCCATTCCGCGGTCACTGTGACATTTAGGCATATATTTGGGAAAAAAAAGAGGGGCAGCGCATTTTTGTGATGACTCTTCACGATTGCCTGATTCCCGCTCATTCCTGATAGAGGAGTGCCGGCCAGTTTTGTTCAGCCATCTCAATGTATTCTGCCTGATCCCGCTGCCAGACTTCTTCGATTTCGATCGAGTGCGTCAGGTACAGACGACCATCCACAACTTTCCAGGCCTTGGGGTCTGCACTCTTCAGAACGCCCATCGCCATCGCATATGAACAATACCCGCCGAACTGCGGCGCGAAAGCACGGGGGTTGCTTTCGAAAAGTTCGCGGTTCTCCTGCGAGGTGAAATGCCACCGCGCTCCTTTCCACATCACGGAATTCTCGGGCATGCCCATGATGGGCGAAGAACTGTCGAAAAAGGACACGGCATCATACCCGGCCAACGCCACCCCTTCGGTGGTGTAGTACACGGGCCTTTCCTGCGCATACGTGGCAGGCGCCATAAAAAAAGCGCACAGCGCGCCAAGTGTGGAACGTCGGGTCAGCATTGTCATGTCAGAATCTGAATTCACTGGGGTATGAAGATGCAATTTTTTGCTGCATGCGGAACCCCTGTTGACGTGGATGTGAACGATCTTCACCCAAATTCGTTCAATCAAAGATATCTTCGATCACATCCAAGGCTTCATCGAATACGCGCGAGAACATGCTCTTTTTCTTCTTTTTTCGCTTGGCCTTCCGCGGAGGGGTGTGAGAAACCGCAGGTCGCACCGTTTTGGAAGGCGCGGCCTTCCGCTTGGGCAGCATCTTCAGATCATGCAGAGGTGCGCCACAACTGGAACAGCTCAGCTCGTGCCGCTCCTTGCCCCTCAGGACCAACGCTGCCCGGGTCCCGCAATAGCAGCAGGTCGCGATTTTTGATGGACCGGGAATAGCGCTCTCCTTTTTTGTTAGGGCCGGGATGCATATAGGGCGATTGCCGCCGCATTTGAGACATTCAGCGATCCGAATCCCCCGGCTGCGTCAATTTTCACCAATTGATCTACGGTTTCCTTCGTCTTTTGGCGCAATCCCGGGCCTTCCGCCCCAAGAACAAGTGCGACGGGGCGGTCCCGACCGTCGCTCAGCGCGCCTTCGATCGTCACGTCTGCTTCTCCGTCCAGCCCAAGGACCAGAAATCCCATACTCTGTAGTTCAACAATTGTGTCGGCAAGGTTGCGCATCCGCAGGTAAGGTTGACGCTCCAGCGCGCCGCTGGCGGTTTTTGCCAGTGCCCCGGTCTCGGGCGCGGAATGGTGGCGCGTGCCAATCACGGCACTGGCACCCAGAACCTCGGCCGAGCGCAGAATCGCGCCGACATTGTGCGGGTCCGTGACGCGGTCCAGAAGAATGACGCGCGGGTTTTCCCGACCGATGCAGTTTTCGGCCAGACCGCCCCAGTCCAGTGGTTTCACCTCCAGCGCGGCCCCCTGGTGCACCGAGCCTGCATCAATGGGCGCCGTAAACTTGCGCGGATCAGCCATCTCGGGCTCGATACCAGAGAATTCAATCGCTTCCGCCAGTTTATCCCGCGCATTGCGCGTTACGATCAGGCGCAGTTTCTGCCGATTTGGGTTCATCAAGGCGTCGCGAACCGCATGCAGACCGAACAGCCAAACGGTTTCAGCAGCCGCGGCCTTGCGCGCCTGTTCCTTTTCAACGACCCATTTGGGTTTCTTCATTTTTCAGGCCTCCGGGCCAAGAGTTCGGTTTCCTGCGCCAAAGCGAAATTTTCCTGTTGACGCTCCTTTGGTGCGCTAGTAATCACGCCTCCACGTCAGGTGCAACGCCTGACAGTGGGCGACAGGCCGCAAGGTGTGGCAGGGGACTGTAACTCCCTCGCGGAGACGCACGCCTGGTTCGATTCCAGGGTCGCCCACCATCTTTCCAGCAGGTATCAAAGATGGTCAGAATGCATTGCCCGCGCGTGCTTACGTGCATGCTTATGCGCAAAGACGGCTGCAAAGACTCGTAAAAGTTGCGAAACCGGGCGTGGCCCGCTAGTCTGAACACGTTTTTGCGAGGGACTTGTTATGAGACTGCTTTTGGCGGCGCTTGCCGTTTGTGTCGCGGGCGCAGCGAATGCGCTGACTATTACATTTGACAACAATTTTCCGAATGATCCTCAAAGCGGGCTGACAACGTTTCAAGGAACCAGCCAGGGTTTCACTTTTGACTATGCTCCTGTCTACAACTTTGGAAATCAGATCAACTTCCACGACGACAACGGTGTGCTGTCAACGGTGGTGCAGGCCGTAAACGGGACGAGGTTTACGGCACAATCCGTGGATCTGTCTGGTTTGTCGCGTGTGTTCAAGACCGGTCGCGGCCCTGCACCCGCGCTTGGAACGCAGGCTTACAATCAGTGGCTCAAGGCGGGTACTGCGACAGTCCCGACCCTGACATTTTCGGGGCTTCTGAACGGTGCCACAGTTGCGACGCAGACGTTCGGGCCTTCGGCTTTGAGCACTTTTGGTTTTTCCAGTGGGTTCACCGCCATTGATCAACTGTTGATCACGCTGAACGTCCCCAATGCGGTCAAATTCCCCTTGGGCCTTGGATCCAATACCGTTTGGTGCGACCAATGGTGTGGCGAATTCAATGTGGACAACTTGCAGGTTGCACCGGTCCCCTTGCCCGCAAGCGGGCTGCTTTTGATCGGGGCCGTTCTGGGCCTGTTCGGGTACCGCAGGCTTAAGACAACCTAGTTGCACCCAACATGAAAAAAGGCGGCGCTGATTGTTGATCAGCGCCGTTTTTGGTCTCTCAAACAAATTTGGAAGGTTCTACTCCGCCGCCGGGCGCAGTCCCGAGACCTTGTTGAACCACACCTCGATTGCATCCAGATCCGCCGGGAGGGCCTCCGCGGAACCATCCGCGAAGGTCTGGAATTTCTCTTCGTTCAAACCGTTCACGCCGACCAGAACCGGAATATCCATCGCCAGCGCTTCGCCGATCACGGGGCGGAACCCTCGACCGTCGGATTCATGCTTGCCGAACTTGTTGATGATCAGCAGCTGTGGCGCATCCTCAAGCGAGGCAGTCACATATCCCACCGCCTGTTCCAGCGCTGCGGGGTCCAGACGGCAGCCGCGTGACTGGGTGCCCAGCGACTGCGAAATGCGGATGGTTTCACCGTCGGGCAGCACGCGCAAGTCCATATCGCATTTGCTGCTGTCGGCACATTCCGTGTTCGTTTGCACGACACCGGCCAGTTTCGCGCCGGACGCCAGCAGACGTTCCGCAACGGCGCTCAGCAGGCGGTCTGTCGCGCCGCGATCGGTGGTGGTGACATAGGCCAGATGCATCTTGGACCTCTTGTAATTCGTTTGTGACGTTTCAAATAGCACGCAAGGCACCGCCCGGCCACTCCCTCGTTCACGGAAGCGGGGACAGGCCAATCACAGGAGCGTGCAGGTGAAGCAGAACCGCATAGGCGGCAAGCGCGGCCAGCCACACCCCGGAACGCGGCCAGGGGCGCGGTGCGCGCAGTGAAAACCGCGCCGTGTTGCGGGACAAGCGGACCCATTCAAAGCCCATTTCCCGCGACTTGCGGCGGTCGACAAGGGCCATGCCCATGGCCGCGAAACCGGCAAACAGGCCGAACAGAATCACATGTGACAGGCTGCCATTGGCCAGCAGATGTGCCACCGCCCACAGCATCAGCGCGGCAAGGATCGGGTGTCGGGTGGTGCGCAGGATACCGGGCCGCTCTGGGTCAAAGGGCCGATTGCCCAGCCCTCCGAAAGAGAAAGGGTTCTGAATGATCAGCCCCGCGACAGCCAGCCAGCAGACCACCGGCATGATCAGAACCGGCGCCCAGCGCAAAACCGCGAATGGCGGGATGACCTCGACATAAGGGGCGTTTGCAGCGGCCATGATCAACCACGCCAGGACGGCCAGCGACAGAACCGAATAAGCGGTGAAATACCCCCGGCGTCCGAGTGTATCGATGAGCCGTCCGCGTATGGCGGGCCGAACGGGAATCGCGTGGCTGAGAAGGAAGGTGATGAGTGCTGCAAGGAATAGGACCCAACCGGTCATGGTGATCTCCGCGTTATTGGGATCGGTCTAGATCAGGATGGCGATGGTATCCTTGTCCGAAATCAAGTTAGGCACAGGGGCGGGGGCACCGCCCCTGTGCTGTGTTACAACCCAAGCGCCGCGCGGCGTTCTTCGGCAAACCCCTGCACGATGCGGTCGGCAATCAGCGCCAGAATCGCCATCGCGGCCCCGGCCGAAATGCCAAGCCCCACATCCGCCTGACCCAGCGCCAGATAGATCGACTGGCCCAGACCGGTGGTACCGATCAGGGCGGCGATCACCAGCATCGCAAAGGCATAGAGGATGGTCTGGTTCAGTCCCAGCAGGATCGTGGGCGCGGCATAAGGCGCACGGACGTCGCGCATGATCTGCCACTCGGTCGCACCGCTTGAAATCGCGGCCTCCATCATCTCGTCCGGCGTGTTGACCAGCCCGTGCCGCGTGTAGCGGATCATGGGCACGATCGCATAGGCACAGATTGCCAGAAAGGCCGAGAACTCGCCGATCTGGAACACCATGAGGACCGGGATCAGGAACACAAACAGAGGGATTGTCTGCAACATGTCGCAGATCGGACGGACCACTTTCCAGACCGGTTCCCAGACCGCGCTGGCAAGGCCGATCAGGCCGCCGACCACGGCACAGGAAAACACCGCCGCACCGCTGAGGTAGAGCGACAAGAGCGCCCTCTCCCACAGGCCCGAAACGAGGATGGTGCAAAGCAGCCCCACGCACAGCGCCGCCAGGCGCCAGCCCCCCGCGACCCAGCCCAGAGCAGCGGCACCGGTCAGGACAAAGGGCCACGGCAGGTTGGCAATGCCGGTTTCCAGCATCCCGATCAGGATCAGCACGATCAGACCTCCTGTCAGCCGGCCACGCCACGCCATCAACAGCGCGATCCCCGCACCTGCGGCGAACAGACCAAAGCTCATGCCCGGCGTCCACTGAAAGCCCCAGGTAAAGGGCAGCACCGCCTGATCCAGACCGATCCGCAAAGGCAGCAGTACATAGAACAGTGAATTGTTCTTGAGCGCATCCAACCACGGGCCATTGGCCTGAGTGAACGCGGTCAGGCCGCTGTCCACGGCCTCGGCCATCGGGTCCAGCAAGGTCAGTTCGGATGGGTTCGGCAGCCAGGCCCAGAAGGCGGCAGTGAAGACCACGGCAAACCCCAGAATTGCCCAGACAACCCGGCTGTCAAAACGTTTGCGCTCGGTCGCCAAGGTGCCGCTCATGCGATCTATGACGACGGCAAAGACCACGATGACCAGACCCGCCATCAGAGATTCACCGAACTGCGCCTTGCGCATGGTCAGCAGGACCTCCCAGCCGATGTCGTTGAACCCACCGATGACGGCGGCGATGATCACCATCGACAGCGCCGCCATCAGGCACTGGTTCACGCCCACCATGATCTGCGTCGCAGCCGCCGGGATTTCCACCTGGAACAGTTGCTGAAACCGGGTGCCACCAGACATGATGGCGGCCTCTTTGATCTCGGGCTCGACCCGCTCCAACCCCAGCATCACATTGCGCGCCATGGGCGGCGCTGCATAGATGGCCGAGGCGATCAGACCGACGACGGGGCCAAAGCCAAAGAGCAACAACAGGGGCGTGAGATATGCGAAGGTCGGCACGGTCTGCATCACATCCAGAACGGCCTGAACGAAGGATTTCACCCGCGGCACCTCATTGGCGAGGATGCCGATGCCACCACCCAATATCAACGCCACCGGAACGGATACCGCGACCAAGGCCAGCGTGTTCATGCTCTCAGCCCAGTAGCCTGACGCCAACACAAAGCTGAGGCCCAAAAAGCCCAGCGCCGCCATGGGCAAGCCGCCCAGATACCAGCCCAGCGCGGTCACGATCCCGATCAGGATGGGCCATGGTGTGTTGCCAAGCACGAAATTCGCCCAGTTCATCGGATAGGTCATCATATCCGAGAACAACCGCATCGCCGGTTTGATCAGGTTCAGAAACCAATCCAGAAACGCGCCCACCCATTGGGTTGCAGGCAGTTCCCACGCGGCGGGCCATTTGACCAGCCATGGGGCGATACCCTCCAGAGCAAGACAAACCGCGCCGACGATAACCGTGATCAGGGCGGCCTTGGCACCGGCCGTCAACTGCGCGCTGCGTTGCGTCGGAAAGTCAGTCAAGGCGGTCATGTTTCATCCACCTGAAGTGCGGCAGCCAGATCAGACGGGTGCACCGTGCCGACGACATTGCCATCGGCATCCCGCACCGGCACGGGTTCATACAACTCCATGCAATGGGCCAGGGCTGCGTCCAGTGTCATCGACGTGGTCAGGCCGGGATCATCCGGGCCACATTCTGCCTCGCTCCGCATGACCGAGGCGACCTTGGCATGCTGGCCCTTGGCGACATCCTTGGAAAATTCGCGCACATAGTCATCAACGGGTCGCAGGACGATATCCGTGGGCGTGCCGATCTGTACGATCTTGCCGTCCCGCATGATGGCGATGCGGTCAGCAAGCTTCAGCGCTTCCTGAATATCGTGTGTGATGAAGACGATGGACTTCTTCAGGGTCGCCTGTATGCGCAGGAATTCGTCCTGCAACTGGCGACGGATCAGCGGATCAAGCGCAGAAAACGGCTCGTCCAGAAACCAGATATCGGGGTTCACGGCCAAAGATCGCGCAATCCCCACGCGCTGACGCTGACCACCTGACAGTTGCCGGGGGAAGCTGTCTTCGCGCCCTTCCAGACCGACCAGCGAGATCACTTCCTGCGCGCGGTCCAGCCGTTCCTTTTTGCCGACGCCCTGCACCCGCAGAGGATATGCGACGTTTTCAGCAACGGTCATGTGTGGGAACAGGCCGAAATGCTGGAACACCATGCCCAGTTTTTTTCGGCGCAGCTCGGTCAGGGCCTTTTTCGAGGCGCCTATGACATTCTCGCCATCGACCCGAATTTCACCGCCGGTGCCGGGCAACAGTTGCGAGATACAGCGGATCAGAGTGGATTTACCCGAGCCCGACAGGCCCATGATGACGAACAACTCGCCTTCCTTGACCTCGAAATTGGCGTCCTGAACGGCGGAGATATACCCGCTTTCCCGCAGGTCTGCGGCGGCTTTTTCGGCGTCGTTCCCTGACCGAGACAGCGCGTCGGTCAGGGCTTTGTCAGCGCCGGGGCCAAAGACCTGCCAGAGATTCCGGCAGGCGATGGCTGGCATAGTCGCGTCAGTCACTTACGTGCGCTCACTGGATTGCTGCGTCTACGACCGGACGCCACTTGCCTTCGTTCTCGGCCATCCAGGCGGCGACGACTTCTTCGACCTTTCCGCCGTCAACATCGATCGCGCCCATCATCGGCTGCTGGTCTTCGACCGCCAGTTGATAGTTGGACAGGATTTCATAGGCGGCGGGCCATTTCTCTTCCATACCGCTCCAGCCGGCTTTGAAGATGCGCGATGGCGAAAAGTCGCAATCGTTCACCGCGTTCGGGTTCGGACCCCACGCCGGATCGTTAAAGCATGCCTCTTCACCTGCGGGCAGTTCAACGAACTGCACGTCATAGGCAGACATCGCCCAGTGCGGCTGCCAGAATGTGATCAGCAGTGGCGACTTGCGCTCGGTCGAAGCCCGAAGTTCGGCGATCAAGGCGCCTTCCGATCCGGCGGGAACAGCCTTGAACGGCAGCTCAAGGCCGGCCATGCGATCCGCGCCAGGTGTGCCCCAGTCGGCCGGATAATCGACCAGACGGCCACCGGGCAGAGTTTCCGCCGTGGCGAACACCTGCGCGCAGTCTTTCAGCGCTTCCCACGCAGGCAAGCCAGGGCACAGATCAGCGACATGCGCCGGGTATGCGATACCTTCCTTGGCATCCAGGCCAAGATCGCCGATTTCGACAACAGTGCCTTCCTCGATCTTCTTGGCATATTCATCCGACACGTTGGACGACCAGATTTCCAGCGTCGCGTCGATGTCTCCATCGGCCAGAGCCTGGAACTGGTTCATCATGCCGGCGGTCACATACTCCACTTTGTAACCGGCTGCCTTGAGCATCTCACCCGCCACATGCGTGGTCACGTGCTGACCAGTCCATTCGTTGATCGCCAGTTTGATCGGCTCGTCCACGGCACCCATGTCCGCCGCATGCGCCGCACCGGCAACGGTCAGGGCCATAAGGCTTACACTCAGTTTTTTCATGGATTTTCTCCCTGTCTTATTTGTTTTGCCCACCCCGGCGAGGTTTTTCCCGCCGGTATCTTTGTCTGATGACAATACCATGTCGCAACATGCACAAATTCAGTCGGAAAAGGAAAGTGATCAGTTTGTAACGGCGCGGTTTTCTTTCCGCCAAACCGTTGATGTTTCCCCGCAGACGCCGCAAAGGCCCCTGCCCGACCCGTCATTATCCCTAGCCCCGGGCCCGGAATGTTGACTGACGAGTCAATCACAAACCGTTTTAAGCCCGTTTGTCGAGGATTTCTTTGACAGTTCACAGTTTTTTCTTGTTCGGGCCGAGTTTCAATTCCGGTCGGGTGAGTTTCAAACACTCAAAATTCTCATTGCAAAAGGAAGGCAAAACAAAACACTCTTCACATGACAGCTTTGAGGTTGGGTCTATGCGTTCATTTGAAGAGATCTTTGATATTGCCGCCTCTCGCCACGGTGGGGTCGAAGCCTTTGAAGCACAGCTGACCAAGCCCAAAAGCCACGAAGAACTGGCGGCCATGCCCGACGACCGGTGGCTATCGATCATCACGAAATGCGTCTTTCAGGCCGGTTTCAACTGGAAGGTCATCGAAAACAAATGGGAAGGATTCGAAGCCGCCTTTGACGGTTTCGAAGTGGGTCGGTGCGCGTTCATGGATGATGAAAAGTTCGATTCCCTGCTGCAAGACACACGCATTGTCCGCAATGGAACCAAGATCGCAGCAGTGCGGGACAACGCGGCGTTCCTTTTGGAACTGCGCGACGAAGGCGGCGCGGGCAAGGTTCTGGGGGGCTGGCCCTCGGATGACTATGTCAGCCTTCTTGCCATGCTGGCCAAACGCGGATCCCGTCTTGGCGGGGCTTCGGCGCAGTATGCGATGCGTTTTGCGGGGCGCGACAGTTTCATTCTGTCGCGGGACGTCACCGCCCGCCTGATCGCCGAAGGCGTGATCGACAAGCCCGCCACGTCGAAAAAAGCCATGGCGGCTGTGCAACGGGCCTTCAATTCCTGGATGGATCAATCCGGCCGGTCTTTGACGGAAATCAGCCGCGTTCTGGCCATGAGCCTGTGAAAACGGTTTGCGGATTGCTGGCAGCGGACTAGGATTCACCTCATGGTTCTGCGCGTATTCCTGTGTGCTCTTTTGTTGCTGCCCTCCTGCGGTCGTCAATTGACAAAGCAAGAGCGTGATTTTGCGGATGCCATTCAGGGCGAAACCCTGAACCTTGACAGCGTGCGATTGGTCCAAGGTGCGCCGGTTGCCAATGTGACGTATTTCCGCGAGGAGCGCCCACGTCTGGCCTGCCGCGAGCGTATCCTTCCTCCGGTGGAACCCGGGTTGGTGACAGGCAGGCCAGCAGCCGTGGCCCTGTTCAACAAGGTCTACTTTGCGCGCGACTGGTATCTGGAAGACTACATGTCCGATTTCCCGGATCAGATGAACCTGGTGGCCGCGATGTTGCTGGCCCATGAACTGACGCATGTCTGGCAGTGGCAGAATCGCCGGACCACCGGTTACCACCCGTTGCGAGCAGCGGCGGAACATGGTGGGCGCAGCGACCCGTATCTTTTTGACCTCGAAACCTCGCCGGACTTCCTGTCCTACGGGTTTGAACAGCAGGGCGCCATCGTCGAGGAATACGTTTGCTGCCGTGCGCTGGACCCTCAGGCCACCCGAACCAAACGGCTGCACACGATGCTGGGCGCGCATTTTGACCTGTCCCCGCTTCCGCAAAAAGGGCGAGAGCGCGCAATCCTGCTTCCCTGGAGCGAGGCCGAGATCGACGGGATTTGCAGCGGAACCTAGTTCTGCTGAAGGGTCTCCAGATAGGCCACCAGATCCACGATGGGCTGGCTCGTCAGAATTGGCTGCCCCTGCGGCGTTTTCATGGACGTGTCCTGCCCGTCAAAATAAGGACCATAAACCGGCATCGGGCTACCATGGCTGACCAATGGGTCCCGACCATCAATGCGGGCGACAACGCGGGCAGTCGGGAACACGCCTTCCTCGTTGGACAAAGCGGTCAGATCGCTTGGTTGAACCACCAGCACGGCCGCCATCGGACCCTGCCCCATTGCATCGATCCCATGGCAGGTCGCGCAATGGTGCATATAAAGTTCTTCTCCGGTCTTCGCGTCCTGAGCCCAAGCGGCCTGCGAGGCAGCAGCCGAAACCCCAAGAACCAGCACACTGATTGTTGCCTTGAACATCGTATCCTCCTGCCTGGATTGGCATTTGCAGGGTTGCCCGATGACCGTCTTGGCGCAATGATCCAGATCAACGAAAAAGGTACAGAGGGTTCGGGCAATGACACAATACGCCGCCATCATGCTGGCCGCCGGATTTGGAATTCCGATCCTGGCCGCGCTTAACGCGGCGCTGGGCAAAGTCATCGGGTCGCCAACTGCGGCAGCTGTTGTGCTGTTTGCCATCGCCTTCGTCGCCTCGGCGTTGGTCATGGCGCTGTTTCCCGGATTTGCGGCCTTGTCCAAGATTGCCAATGCGCCGAAACACCTGTTGCTTGCAGGTGTCCTGATTGCTTTCTATGTCCTGTCGATCACCCATGTCGCACCGCATTTCGGGGTGGGCAATGCCGTGTTCTTTGTGCTGCTCGGGCAATTGATCAGCGCTGCGGCCATCGACCATTTCGGCCTGTTCGGCGCACAGGTCGAACCGCTTACGCTCATGCGGATGGGCGGGATCGCCGTCATGGCCATTGGTGTTGCGATCACTCAACTGGCCTGAGCACTCCGCCCTCAAGCCGGACCATCCGGTCCATGCGCGCCGCCAGGTCAAGATTGTGCGTTGCGATCAACGCCGACAACCCTTCGTCCCGCACCAGCTTCATCAGTGTATCAAAGACCTGATCCGAGGTTTCGGGGTCCAGATTACCCGTCGGTTCATCCGCCAACAAAACACGGGGCGCATTCGCCAAGGCCCGACAGAAGGCCACCCGCTGCTGTTCCCCACCAGAGAGTGCCGCGGGGCGATGGCTGGCGCGTGCGGCCACACCGACACGGTCCAGCAGATCCAACGCTCGGGCCTGTGCGGCCTTGTCCGGCACACCATTGGCCAGTTGCGGCAGGGTGATGTTTTCCAAGGCCGTGAATTCCGGCAGCAAGTGGTGGAATTGATACACGAACCCGACATCCTGCCGACGCAGTGCGGTTCTGGTCCGGTCGCCCTTGCCCGATACGTTCTGCCCGCCGATTTCGACGGTTCCTTCGTCGGGCATGTCCAGCAGACCGGCGATATGCAGAAGCGTTGATTTACCTGCCCCAGAGGGCGCAACCATGGCTACGGCCTCACCCGCGCGCAGATCCAGATCAACTCCGCGCAAGACCTGCACCTCGCCCGGCTTGACTTTCAGATAGGTCTTGGTCAGACCCTTCAGACGCAATGTGACATCATTCATAGCGCAACGCCTCGACCGGGTTCAGCCGCGCCGCTCGACGGGCAGGAAAATAGGTGACGACAAAGGACAGGCCAAGCGACAGGCCGATGGCCTTGAGCACATCGCTCAGGTGCAGCTCGGCGGGTAAAACATAGATGCCCCGGATCGACGGATCCCAGACGCCACCGCCCATCACGTAATTTACGAACGAAAAGATCGGATCGATATAGATCGCAAAAAGGCACCCTAGGATGACTCCCAAAGCCGTTCCGATCAGGCCGGTAAAAGCGCCGCAGATGAAAAACACACGCAGCACCGACCCTTCGCTCAGACCGATGGTGCGCAGGATGCCGATGTCGCGCCCCTTGTTCTTGACCAGCATGATCAGGCCCGAGACGATATTCATCGCGGCGATCAGAACGAGGATCGAGAGGATGATGAACATCACGTTGTCTTCGACTTCCAATGCCCGCAGGAATCCACCGGATGCATCCTGCCAGGTCCAGATCTGGCTGCGCTCGCCCGATGCTTCGAGAATGGAAATCAGGATCGGGCCCAGTTCCTCGGGCTTTTCCACCATCACTTCGATCTCATCCGCCACACCTTCGCGATTGAAAAAACTCTGCGCCTGCGAAAACGGCATGTAGACACGCGTGCGGTCGATGTCATAGCGCCCCGCCGAGAACACATAGACAACGCGATAGGCATTCACGCGGGGCGACGTACCGAAGGCGGTTTTTACCCCGTTGGGCGAGGTCAACTTGACGACGTCCCCCACGGTGGCGCCTATGCTACGCGCCACGCCTGACCCAATTGCAATGACATCCTGACCCGTCTGAAATTCTGACAAGTCCCCCACAGCCTGCTCTGCCTGGGCTATACCCGGCAGATCAAGCAGATCGTCGGGTCGCATTCCAAACACTTCAACGCCGCTGCTGCGGTCGCGGTTGGTGATCAGCACCTGCCCCTTCACCAAAGGAGCCGCGCGTTGAACACCGGGCACTTGTGCGATACGGGCCGCGCGCTCTTCGTAGTCGGCGATCGTGCGATCCACCCGCCCCTGGGCATCGATCTCGCCTGACGAATAGACCGTCACATGCGCGTTTGCGCCCAGAATGGTGCCGACGAATTCGGAACGGAAGCCGGACCGGACCGACAATGTCGCGATCAGGGCAAACACTGCCAGTGTGATCCCGATCAGGGAAATCCAGGTCATCACACTGACGCCGCCCTCGGCCCTGCGGGCCCGCAGATAACGCCATGCGATTTTCCATTCAAAAGGGGCAAAGGGCGGGGGTGTCTTGGCCATACATGCTCCGGGGTGTTCGTGTTCGCGGGGACAGTTTCGGCATTTCACCCGATGGTCAAGCCGGTTGTCCCTCTGACCCGACTCCTCAGCCTGAATGAGCCGAATCAACTCGGTGTGCAACTGGAACGATTGAGCCGATCGGATGACTTCGGAAGCTGGCGTTACACCATGAGTTGTGAAGCGCATCACAGACAAACTGATATTGTTTCATGTATGAAGTTAATCATCGCGCTTTGTGAACTCCTGAATCGAAAAAGCAACAATGGGCGCGAAATTTTATTACTCTTTTTGATTATTTTCAGAAACTTTGTCACCCTACTTGTGGGGGAACACATTTAAGGAGCGGGGGTCGCTCAATGAATTTTCAAATCTCAACCAACGGTGCGGGGGTAATTCCGTCCCGCCAAGCATCAACAGAACTGGATTGTGAAACAGCGGCGCTGCTGCGTGCGGCCATTCGGCCAATCTTTGCCAGCGCGGCAAGCTGGGGCAATCTGACGGATATTCTGAAAGACAAAGGGTACCGTCTGGTTTTCCGGCAAGGGCGTCTGTGTATCACGGATCGAACCACCGACGCGCGGGTTTGCGGGTTGCGGTTTCTGGGCCTTGAGTTTCGCGAACTGGTCAACCGGCTGGGTCGTCCGATCGTGGTGGCACGGGGCGACGGGGCCAACGGCGACATCCTGGCAACTCGCCCGACGGCAGACCAAGACTGACGTCTCAACCAATCGAATTGGTCAGATCATATCTGGTGGCCAAAGCAATCGCATGGCCACCCTGGTGAAACGGATCCGCGTTGCGTGACACCAAAAGCCGTCACCGGTGACGGTGCTCAGGCAATCTGCTGGTAGATTTCAGCAACTTTGGTAACGGCCGCCTCGGGGCTCAGTTCCTCGCTATCGCCGGTCCGGCGGCAGGTCAGTTCAACAACGCCATTCTTCAGACCGCGCGGGCCGACCGTGATCCGCCAGGGCAGACCAATCAGGTCCATGGTCGCAAACTTGCCCCCTGCCCGTTCATTGCGGTCATCATAAAGCGGCTCCAGCCCCAAGGCCGTCAGAGCGTTATAGATTTTGTCGCAGGCGGCATCCGCTTCTTCATCACCCTGCTTCAGGTTCACGATGCCGCAATGGAACGGGGTCACGCCCTCGGGCCAGATGATGCCTTTGTCGTCATGGCTGGCTTCGATGATCGCGCCGACCAGACGGCTGACACCGATCCCGTGGCTGCCCATATGCACCGGAACCGGTTTTCCATCCGGGCCCTGCACGGTCGCACCCAGCGGCTCGGAATACTTCGTGCCGAAGTAGAAGATCTGCCCAACTTCGATACCACGCGCCACGCGGCGGCGTTCTTCGGGGATCTGATTGAACAGCGCCTCGTCATGCGTTTCATCCGTGCGCGCGTATTTCGAGGTGAACTCTTCCAGAATGGCCTGACATTGTTCGCGGCTGTCATAGTCAATCTCACGATCACCAAAGGTCAGGTCGGTAACGGCGCTGTCATAGAAGACCTCGGATTCACCAGTGTCAGCCAGCACGAGGAACTCATGGGTGTCATCGCCGCCGATGGGCCCGGAATCCGCGCGCATCGGGATCGCCTGAAGGCCCATACGTTCATAGGTGCGCAGATAGCTGACAAGATGGCGGTTATAGGCGTGCAGCGCGTCTTCCTTGGTGAGGTCGAAGTTGTAGCCGTCCTTCATATAGAACTCGCGGCCCCGCATCACGCCGAAACGCGGGCGGATTTCGTCGCGGAACTTCCACTGGATCTGATAGAGGGTCAGCGGCAGGTCTTTGTAGCTGTTCACGTGGCCACGGAAGATATCGGTCACCAGTTCTTCGGCTGTGGGTGTGAACAGCATGTCACGGTCATGCCGGTCCTTCATCCGCAGCATCTCCTGACCATAATCATCATAGCGTCCGGATTCACGCCACAAATCCGCCGACTGGATGATGGGCATCTGAATCGCGATGTGACCCGCCCGCGCCTGTTCTTCGTGGACGATATTTTCCAGCTTGCGCAGCACTTTGAAGCCCAGCGGCAGCCAGGAATAAATCCCGGCAGAGGCCTGCTTGATCATCCCGGCACGCAGCATCAGCCGATGGCTGACGATCTGGGCCTCGGACGGGTTTTCCTTGAGAACGGGCAGAAAGTAACGGCTGAGGCGCATGGGTTAACCTTCAAAGGTAAATTTCGACTTCAAAGGTGATTATGTCAAACCACCGCCGGGGGCAATCGGGCATTGGTGTTTTTGCGACTTCGCGTCAGTCGGTTTTTTGATTGACCCTGCAATCGGGAATTCCAATTGTGGCGCAAACTCAAAACCCATGAGGCCTTGATGCAGACCATTCAGGAACCCGCCCGCAGCATTCCCGTTGTCCACTCTACAGACGTGCTGGTCGTCGGGTCCGGTCCTGCCGGTTTGGCCGCAGCACTGGCCGCAGCGCGGACAGGTGTGGACGTCTCGCTGGTTGACCGGTTCGGGTGCATGGGCGGCAACATCACCGCCGTCGGCGTCGAAGGATTCGCGTGGTACCGGCACGAGCAAACCGTCGAGGCCGGCGGCATCGGGATGGAATTCGAAACCCGCGCCAAAGAGATGGGCGCGGCGGTGCCCGAAAGCCAGTCGCTCAGTTATGAACTGGACAGCGAAGGGTTCAAGCTGGTGGCGGACAAGCTGGTCGAAGAGGCGGGTGTTCACCCGATGCTGCACCGGCAATTCGTCGCCCCCGTCATGGAAGGGGACCGGATCATCGGCATCATCACCGAATCCAAGGCCGGGCGCGAGGCGATACTGGCCAAGGTGGTAATCGATGCAACCGGCGACGCCGATGTGGCCCATCGCGCGGGGGCCCCGACGCATAAAACGCCACGGGAGGACATGATGGCCGCCTCTGTCATGTTCCACCTGGCCGGAGTGGACAAGCGCGCCTTTATCGAGGGCGTCAAGGCCGACCCGCAGACCTACAAGGACTGGGGCGGCGGCGGTGAGTGGAATATCGAAACCAGCGGCAAAGAGGACGACATGTTCTCACCCTTCGTGCACAAGCCCTTCCAGCAGGCGATTGATGAAGGTCTGATCCCGCCGCATCTGAACACCATCGCCGGCACCTGGGGCGCGATGCATGACACGGGCGAACTGACCTACATGAACCTCATCCACCTGGCCGGGATCGACGGGACCGACCCCGACAGCCTGACGCGCGGTGAAATCGAAGGTCGGCGCCAGTCAATGTTGGCCATCGAAGCCCTGCGCCGGTTCATGCCCGGCTGCGCGAACGCTCGGCTGCGGAATTTCGGTATGACCATCGGCATTCGCGACACCCGCAAAATCGATGCGGTATACAACATGACCGAAAACGACGCCCGCCATCAGGGCCGGTTCGAGGATACGATCGGCATCTACCCCGAATTCATCGACGGGTATGGCATCCTGATCCTGCCGACCACGGGGCGGTACATGCAGGTTCCGTACCGCTCGATGCTGCCCAGGGGCGTCAGGGGCCTGCTGGTCGCGGGGCGGTCACACGGTGCCGACCGGGTGGCCCATGCCGCCACGCGCAACATGGCCTGCTGCGCCGTCATGGGTCAGGGCGCGGGCGTTGCAGCCGCGATGTCGCTGAAAAGCAATCAGGACCTGGATCAATTGAACCAGGCACCTGTTCACACGGAACTAGAGCGTCAGGGGGTCAGGATTCACTGATGGACAGAATTCCGACAATAGACATCTCGCCGCTGTCCGATCCTGGCAGCGCAGCCTTTGATGCAACGGTACAAAGCATTATTGAGGCCTGCACGGGGATCGGGTTTCTGTCCATCACCGGAACAGGTGTGTCCCAGCAGACGGTGGATCAGGTCCGTCAGACCACACGAGAGATCTTTGCCATCAATGAAGCCCGCAAATGGGATCAGGCCATCACACGCGAGAATTATCGCGGTTATATCCCGATGGGTTTTTTCACACCCAACGATGGATCCGGCAAAGCCGACAAATACGAGGGTTACAAGCTGCACCACGAGGTTGCCGCCACCGACCCCGTGCGCGCCGAGTGTGCCCTGTACGGCCCGAACCTGTGGCCCGCTGAAGTCCCCGAGGCAAAAGAGGTCATCCTGGATTATTGGCGTCAATTGGATCAGGTCACTGATGTGTTGTTGGGCGCCTTGGAATCCGGCCTAGGCTTGACCTCTGGCATTTTGCGCGACGCGTTCCGAAACCCGATGACCAATATGACATTGCTGCACTATCCCCCGCAGGCTGCGGATGAAGCGGGTTATGGCATCCATCCGCACAAGGATACGGACGCACTGACCATCATCGCGCCCGATCCGGTGGGCGGGCTCGAGGTGCAGACCCGCAGCGGCAAGTGGATTTCACCTGACTGCCCACTCGGCGGTTTTGTGGTGAATATCGGCGACATGCTGGAGCTGTGGTCAGGCGGGCGGTTGAAGTCCACGCCACACCGGGTGGTGAACAGATCGGGCAAGGAACGGTACTCGTTCCCCTATTTCGCCGTACCCCGCCATGACGTCATTGTTGAGCCATTGTTGCCCGCCCTGCCCGGCTTTGACCGCCCAGCGGTTCATTGTGGTCACTGGTCGGCGGAAATCTGGCGCACCAACTGGCCCGATGAAACCGCAGAAGAAGACACCCCGGAACTGGGGACCTTGTACGATTGATACCGGCAAAGCCCTTCCCAATGAAGCGCTTGCATCATGGGCTTTGATGCGCCAAGAACGCCTGCAAGGGCCTGAACAAGGGGATTGCCATGGCTTTGCCGGTAAAGGATCAGCTGAGATACTGGGGCATCGTCGCTGCGGTTTTTGTTTTGATCCTCTGGGCCTTGGGGGATGTCCTGCTGCCCTTCGTCATTGGCGGAGCAATTGCGTATTTTCTTGATCCCGTTGCGGATCGACTGGAGCGGTTGGGCCTGTCGCGCGTCGCAGCCACAGCCATCATTACGGTCATCGGCGTTCTGGGATTTATGTTGGCGGTCCTGATGGTCGTACCTGCCCTGATTACCCAGTTGCTGGATCTGATCGACGTTCTGCCCGATCTGTTCAAGCAATTGCGCGGGTTCATTGAAAAACAGTTCCCGTCGCTGCTGGACCGGGAATCAAACACTCATCAGATGCTGGTGTCCTTCGGCGACATGCTGAAATCCAAGACCGGGGATGTCCTGCAAACGGTTCTCGCGTCGCTTGGATCTGCGATCAACATCGTCGTCTTGCTGGTGATCGTACCCGTCGTGGCTGTTTACCTGCTGCTGGACTGGGATCGCATGATCGCTCGCATCGGAGAACTCCTGCCGCGTGACCATGCCCCCACCATCAGGCGGCTGGCCGGTGAGATTGACGCCGTGCTGGCCTCTTTCGTGCGCGGGATGGGAACGGTCTGCCTGATCCTTGGCACCTATTATGCGGTTGCCCTGATGCTGGCCGGTCTGCAATTTGGCCTGATCGTGGGTTTCATTGCCGGATTGGTCACGTTCATCCCTTACCTGGGCGCCCTGATCGGTGGTTCGCTGGCGATCGGGCTGGCGCTGTTTCAGTTCTGGGGTGATTGGGCGCATATCGGGCTGATCGCGGGCATCTTTGCCATCGGACAGGTCACCGAGGGGAATTTCCTGACACCCAAGCTGGTGGGCAACTCTGTCGGGCTGCACCCGGTCTGGCTGCTGCTGGCCCTGTCTGTCTTTGGGGCTTTGTTCGGCTTTGTCGGTATGCTGATCGCCGTGCCCGTGGCCGCCGCATTGGGCGTGCTGGCCCGATTTGCCACATCGCTGTACCTGGACAGCCGACTTTATACCGGTCTTGAAGGTCAGGATCAGGAAACCGAGTAAATGCCCCGACAACTCAGCTTTGATCTGCCCGCCAAGACTGCGCTCGGGCGTGAGGATTTCTTTGTGTCGCCTGCCAATGCTTTGGCTGTGGCGATGATCTCGGCCACATCCTGGCCGGGAAACAAGCTTGTTCTGACCGGTCCGGCTGGCGCGGGTAAAACCCACCTGGCACATGTCTGGGCCGCGGAAACCGGCGGGCGCATCATTCAGGCCGCCGATTTGCGGTATGACGACGTGCCGGATCTGGCACGCAGGCCGATTGCCGTCGAAGACGTGCCCATGATCGCCGACGATGCCGAACAGCAGAAAACGCTGTTTCACCTGCACAATCTGGTTCTGGCCGAAGGGCACGCCTTGTTGATGACAGGTCGGCTGGCCCCGAAATTCTGGGAATTGCCGCTGGCGGACCTGCAAAGCCGGGTCGAAGGTGCCCATCACGTGGCGCTGGACCCGCCCGACGATGCATTGCTGGGCGCGGTTCTGGCCAAACTGTTCGTAGATCGGCAGCTGAACCCCGGCCCCGAGGTAATCGCCTATCTCGTCAAACACATGGATCGGCGATTTGAAACTGCGGCCGACGTGGTGGCGCAACTGGATCAATTGGCCCTCATGGAAAAGCGCGACATCACCCGCACTTTGGCCGTGCGGGTTCTGCACATGAGCCCGGATGAGATCGAGACGGGTGATTGACCCGCACCCGCCAATTTCGCATCCTCACACAGCATTACCTGGAAGACACATGGATCAGACCGCAGCAACCGACATCCCTGACTGGGGACCTTTCGGAAAGCCACTGTTCGACGAGCCTGGAACCCGGGCTTTGTCGCGTGTCGGCGTTGTCGATGTCGGATCCAACTCGGTCCGGATGGTCATCTTTGACGGTGCGGCCCGATCACCGGCCTATTTCTACAATGAAAAAGTCATGTGTGAACTGGGCGCGGGCCTGTCCGAGACCGGGCGGCTGAATCCGCGTGGGCGCGAACGCGCGCTGGCGGCGCTGCGACGGTTTCAGAATCTGGCGGTTGATCTGGAATTGCCGGGCCTGCATGTCGTGGCCACGGCTGCTGTGCGCGAGGCAAAGGACGGACCGGATTTCTGCGATCAGGTGAAGGCGGAAACCGGGCTGCACGTGGAAGTCATCACCGGGGAAGAAGAAGCCCGTTTTTCAGCTCAGGGTGTGCTGCTGGGATGGCCCGGCGCCTATGGCCTGATCTGCGACATCGGCGGATCTTCGATGGAGTTGGCCGAGATCGGGGACGGTCAGGTGGGCCGCCGCCTGACCTCGGCGCTCGGGCCACTGAAACTGCGCGATATCAAGGGCGGACGGCGTGCACGCAAGGCTCATATCAAAAATACGATGGAAAAGCTGCGCGATGAGATGGGTCCGCAGCGGGATCGTCTGTTCCTGGTTGGCGGCAGCTGGCGGGCCTTTGCCCGGCTGGACATGCTGCGGCGCGGCTATCCGCTGAACGTGCTGCATGAATACCGGATGACGACAAAACAGGTTCGTGAAACGATCAAGTTCATTGAAAAGAACGATCATGAAAAACTGCGCAGCCAGGCCGGTGTATCCAGCTCGCGGATGTCGCTCATCCCCTACGCGATGGATGTTCTGGCCCGGCTGATCCGAACGTTCAAACCGAAGGACATCGCCATATCCAGCTATGGGATCCGTGAGGGATTGCTGTATGAACAGATGTCGCAGGAGTTGCGCGACCGGGACCCGCTGATCGAAGCAAGCCTTTTTGCCGAATCCAAGGATGCCCGCCTGCCCGGATTTGGCCGCAACCTCTATGATTTCGTGATGCCGCTGTTCAAATCAGCGCCCCCCAGCAGCGTTCGACTGATCAAGGCTGCGTGCCTGCTGCACGATGTCAGCTGGCGTGCTCATCCCGATTACCGGGCCGAAGTCTGTTTCGACAACGTCACCCGCGCCAATCTGGGTGGTCTGAAGCATTCCGAACGTGTCTTTATCGGGCTGGCCTTGCAGCACCGGTATCGCAACAAACGCGAAGGCAACCGGTTTGCGCCCTTGTATGATCTGCTGGACGAAAAAGGCCAGAAAGAGGCCGAGATTTTGGGCAAGGCGATGCGCTTTGGCGCGATGCTTTGGATGCATAATGACGCCAATATGGGTCGCCTGAAATTCTATCCCAAAAAGCGCGAGCTGGAGCTGTACCTGCCCGAAGCAGCGGCCCCCCTGTTCAGCGAAGTTGCCGAAGCGCGCCTGAATTCTCTGGCAAACGCCCTGAAATCCGAAACGCGCGTGATCATCAGGGGCTGACCATCGATCCGATCAGATATCAGTTGCGCCTTCGGGCAACGCTTCATCTTCGTTTTCAGGCTCTGGCGGTCCCTCGGCCTGTTTCCTGCGGATGATGATGTCACCATTGGGCAAGATCTCGGGCGCTTCATAAGCGCTCCAGTCCTTGATCTCGGCCCCCAGCTCGGCCAGTGCCGGGCCCATTTCCCGCAAGAACGACTGCATCGCCGGGCCAAACTCATCCGCGAGGCCCAGCAGCTCATCCAGCGCCGGTTCCATTTCCTTGCGCAGACCTTCGAAGAACAACTCGGCCCCCTGCTCCATCAGGGATTTGCTGTTGTCCTCCTGCGACATGGCGGGTGCGGCAATGCCAGCCGTGATCATGCTGATCAGCAAAACGTGTTTCATACCTGATATATAGTCCCCCTGCAGCAGGCGTGAAAGGTCACAGGTCGATGTCCAGCGTGACCGGGAAATGATCCGACGCCGTCAACAGCGCCTGTCGCAGGTCCGGTGCGGACCAGCAGAACGCGTCGCGAAACGGATGCCAAATACGCCAGGCCGGACGGTAGGCACGCAGATCCTGGGTAATCATTATATAATCCAGAAGAGCCTCGAGAAACCTGCCTTCTTCCGGACGGGCAAAGCGGGCCGTGGAAGGTATCGATCCGGGCCGAAAACCATGAGCCGTCACCGCGTGCGGATCGAACAAACCCGCTTGCAGCAAAATCTCGACCGAAGACCGGCCGAACAGGTGCTCGAACTCATCCAGCCCGGGGCCATCGTTCAGGTCTCCCAGCAAAATGACGGGTTCTTGGTTTGCAACGTGCATCTCGACCCGCCTTGCCAGCCAGACCGCCTGTGCCAATTGCTTGCGGCGGTTGGCAATCGAGATACGGATCGCCTCATCCCGCGACCCAGCCCCATGCGGAGCCTTTGATTTCAAATGAGCTCCGATCAGCCGGACCTCGCGGCCCGATTGCGTGGTCACCGCCAATTCCATCGGTGGTTTGGAAAACCGCACAACATCCTCGGTCGCATCTATATCCAGGTCGATTCTGAACTCGCCATCAAACCGGGGGGCCAAGGGGTCGTCGATGTCACCCCTGGGATCATGGCGCGCGGTAAGAACGGTCCTGTCGTAAAGCAGCGCCAGCTCCTGATGGGTGTCGTTGGCAAACCCCATCACCGCGTCAGAGGTGCGCAGATCAAACGCCTCGGCAAAGGTTTGCAGGGCCCGCACCGTATTCTGGCGTTTGCCGGTGTTCGGAGCCTCGACGATCAATACCGCGTCTGCGTCAATCGCGGTCAGCACTTTTGCAATCGCCTCGACCTGCTGCGCCTTGGTGACGTCATGCCGCCCGGACCAGGTGTCATCGACAATCAGATTGTCTTTTTGATCAAAAAGATTGGCGAACCATTCGATATTGTAGGTCGCCAGCCGCATCCTGTCAGGCCCGCGCGCCGTTGATCTCATCCCAGGCGCGATTGATGTCGATCATCTTTTTCTCGGCCAGTCTGATCGCCTCTTCCGGGACACCACGCGCCATCATGGCGTCCGGGTGCGTTTCGCGGACCAGTTGTCGCCAGACTTTGCGGATATCGGGCAATGGCATGTCCTGCGGCACACCCAGAACCGTGTAAGGATCTTTTGGCGCATCCGGAACAAATCGCGCCCGCAATGCTTTGAATTGAGCGTCGGTCTGCCCGAAGATCTTGCTCACTTCTTCCAAGAACGCGTTCTCATTGGGATGGTAGAACCCATCGGCCATGGCGATGTGAAACAGCCCTTCCATCAGGTCGCAAAGCGTGGTGCTGTCTTCGGCAAACATCCGGGCGATCTTGCGGGCATAGTCCTGATACCCCGCCACATCCGTGCGGGCCATGTTGAAGACCCGCGCGGCACCTTCCTCGTCTTCACGCGCGATCTGGAACACATCGCGGAAGGCCGTAACCTCGTCTCGTGTCACCTGACCGTCTGCCTTGGCCATTTTTGCACCCAGCGCAATCACTGCAATCGTGAAAGCCACCGAACGTTCCGGGGGCGAACGCAGCTTTTCAAAAACTGCGGTCAGGCTTTCGCCTTGGGCCAGCGCACTGAGCGCTTCGGATATGCGGGTCCAGATCGACATGGGCATAGACTAGCGTCACAATCCGGGACTGTCAGGTGCGACAGATCACTCAGGCGAAAGAATTTTCTGCATCAGCACAAGATCCAGCCGTTGGCCCCATTTGAACCCTACTTCGGGCATGCGACCAACCTGCGAAAAGCCCAGCGCCGCGTGGAACGCCACAGCACCCGGATTGGCCGAGGAGATGCCTGCGACCAGCACATGCACCCTTTCGGTTTGTGCGACCTGCTCCAGCGCGTGCATCAAAGCACGCCCAACGCCCTTTCCGCGCGCGTCCGGTGACAGCTGGATCGAGTGTTCGCGCGTCTGCGCATATCCGGGCCCCGCACGAAACGGGGCATGGGTGGCAAAACCAACAACTTGCCCATCAAGTTCGGCGACCAGAAATCCGGTGCCCCGCGCCGCGATGTCCTCGGTGATTTGCGTCGTGCTGCGCTCATCGGTCGTGAACGTGATCAGGGACTCGCGAATTATCGCATTGGTGATCCTGGCGATTGCGGGCGCATCCGCCCCCACGGCCGGGCGAATGATCATTCCAGCACCCGGACCCCATGGGGCGTCTCGAATTCAGCCCTGAGCGCGGCCGGGCCGGTGTCGAACACCACGTATTCCAATGCACCCAGATGTCTGGCCAGCGTCAATGCATCCGGGTGGTACACAACCAAACGCCGCAGCCGACAGGCGCTGTCTTGCAGCATGTCGGCCGGGTGAAGGTCGCCCTGCCATTCGATAAGTGCGGGAAACAGATTGTCGAACGGCAAGCGCCCGGTTGGCGGAACCGCCATGCGCCATCGTAACGCCCCCCGGGTCAGGTCGATCGGTTGCCCGACACCATCGGGAAACACGGAAAGCGAGGCTTCGATATCGTCGACCCTGCAAATCCAGTTGGTCAGACGCGGGCTGCCCTCGAAGCGGTCCAGATCGAACCATCGCGTTCTGCCCGGAGTTTGCGCCTGCGGGTCGATCGCGATCGCCTCCAGATAGAGACCGTCCCTGAGGCCAAGCAATTTGTTGTATGTCCCGAACGTCTCGTGCTTGCCGCCGGGTTGCAGCGCAACGCCAAGCGCTTGTTCGATATGGGCAGTTGCGTCTTCCAGCGTTTCACCCGCGACGGCCAGATGATCCAGTAACATGCGCCACCTCCTGCAAGTATTACGGCCAGATCCTTGCGGATCTGGCCGTATGTTTTCGCCAAAGAGGCGCAATCGCAAGATGTTTCGAAGAAAACCTGACCTTCGTCAGCCGCGCGCTTCGCGGATCAGGCGCAGGATGTCCTGAGCGGCCTCGGGAATGTTGGTGCCCGGGCCAAAGATGGCCTTGACCCCATGATCATAAAGGAACTGGTAATCCTGCTGCGGGATCACCCCGCCGCAGATCACGATGATGTCCTCGGCCCCGGCCTTTTTCAGCTCTTCCACCAGTTGCGGGGCCAATGTCTTGTGCCCTGCCGCCTGCGAGGAAATGCCGACCACATGCACGTCATTGTCCACCGCGTCCTGCGCGGCTTCGGCCGGTGTCTGGAACAAGGGGCCCACGTCCACGTCGAACCCGATATCGGCAAAGGCGGTTGCAATGACCTTGGCCCCACGGTCATGACCGTCCTGCCCCATCTTGACCACCAGCAGACGGGGGCGGCGGCCTTCGGCGTCGGCGAATTCCTCGATAGATTTCTGGATCGCGGCAAAGCCTTCGTCACCCTCATAGGCCGCCCCATAAACGCCGGCCAGGGTTTTCACTTCGGCGCGGTGGCGGCCGAATTCCTTTTCCATTGCCATGCTGATCTCTCCTACGGATGCGCGGGCACGGGCGGCCTCGACCGCAGCGGCCAGCAGGTTTCCGCCCTCTTGGGCAGCCTTGGTCAAAGCGTCCAGCGCCTGTTGGCAAGCGGCCTCGTCACGGGTCGCACGGATGCGTTCCAAACGTGCGACCTGGGCCTCGCGTACGGCCACGTTGTCGACGTCCAGAATGTCGATCGGGTCTTCCTGTTCCTTGCGATACTTGTTGACCCCGACGATCACCTCTTCGCCCCGGTCGATCATGGCCTGGCGGCGCGCGGCGCTTTCCTCGATGCGCAGCTTGGGCATGCCGCTGGCCACGGCCTTGGTCATGCCGCCCATTTCCTCGACCTCTTCCATCAGGGCCCAGGCTTTCTCGATCAGTTCATTGGTCAGGCTTTCGACGTAATAGGACCCCGCCAGCGGATCGACCACATCGGTCACGCCGGTCTCTTCCTGCAACACCAGCTGCGTGTTCCGGGCGATACGCGCCGAAAAGTCGGTGGGCAGCGCGATCGCCTCGTCCAGAGCGTTTGTGTGAAGCGACTGTGTGCCGCCCAAAACCGCGCTCATCGCCTCATAGGCGGTGCGGATCACGTTGTTGTAGGGGTCCTGTTCCTGCAAGCTGACACCTGACGTCTGGCAGTGGGTCCGCAGCATTTTGGACCGTTCGGATTTCGCGCCGAACTCGGTCATGACCCGGTGCCACAGCGTGCGCGCGGCGCGCAGTTTGGCGATCTCCATGAAAAAGTTCATGCCGATGGCAAAGAAGAACGACAGCCGGCCTGCGAACTTGTCCACGTCCATCCCGGCCTGTGTCGCGGCCCGAACGTATTCGCGCCCGTCAGCCAGGGTATAGGCCAGCTCCTGCACCAGGTTCGCGCCGGCCTCTTGCATGTGATAGCCCGAGATCGAGATCGAGTTGAACTTGGGCATCTCGTTCGAGGTATACTCGATGATGTCCGAGATGATCCGCATCGAAGGTTCCGGCGGATAGATATAGGTGTTGCGCACCATGAATTCCTTCAGAATGTCGTTCTGAATGGTGCCGGACAGGACGGATTTGTCATGACCCTGTTCTTCACCCGCAACGATGAAGTTCGCCAGGATCGGGATCACCGCGCCGTTCATGGTCATCGAGACCGAGACCTTATCGAGCGGGATGCCATCGAACAGGATCTTCATGTCTTCGACACTGTCGATGGCCACGCCAGCCTTACCAACGTCACCCACCACGCGGGGATGGTCGCTGTCATAGCCGCGGTGGGTGGCCAGATCGAAGGCGACCGAAACACCCTGCTGGCCCGCCGCCAGGTTGCGGCGATAGAAGGCGTTGGATTCTTCGGCGGTCGAAAAGCCCGCGTACTGACGGATCGTCCAGGGACGGCCCGCATACATCGTGGCCTTCACACCGCGTGTAAACGGACCAAAGCCCGGCAGCGAACCCATATGCGGCAAACCGGCGGTGTCTTCCTGCGTATAGAGCGGTTTGACCGCGATGCCCTCCAGCGTCTCTTTGGTCAGGTCGTCCAGCGGACGTCCGCGCAGCTCTTTCTCGGCCAGCGCTTTCCAATCCTTGGTGTCGGTCATTTCGGTTTCCTCTCGTCAATTCGGATGGCGGCAGTCGATAGCTTCCGCATTGAGGTCTTGCGCTTGGCCGTTTCATTCAGGCGCAAGCGCGACATTTTGAGTGTTTGGTACAAATCGTCGGTCGCAATCGGTGGCACAGAGGCTATATTCGAAGGAACAGGAGGCCACATGACACGCACGCTTGCCTTTGTTTTTTCGACACTAATCCCGCTGTCCGTCTGGGCGGCGGATGGCACGGCGACGACGGAAGACAGTTTTGTCCGCCCGGTAGGTGACAGCGAACTCAGCGATTTTCTCTGGGTCAGCCGCCCGATCGTGGTCTTTGCCGACACGCCGGCGGACCCGCGGTTCCAGCAACAGATCGACATGTTGCTCGAAGGCGAAGCCGCAATGCGTGAACGCGACGTGGTGGTTCTGACCGATACCGACCCATCGGCGCGGTCGCCGATCCGGTCACAGCTGCGCCCGCGTGGGTTCCAGATGGTATTCGTCGACAAGGACGGCGTGGTCAAACTGCGCAAACCTTCTCCGTGGAGCGTGCGCGAGATTGGCCGGTCCATCGACAAGACACCACTGCGCGAACGCGAAATCCGCGAACGGCGCGAAGGTGGCTGACCGCTTTCGCCACCCCGAAAGACCCCGGCACGGAATGCCGGAGGCTTTGACTGGTATGGCAAAAGCGCGATCATGATCACTCGAACTCGATGATCACTTCGTCCACGGCGAGGCTGTCGCCGGGGCCTGCATTGATCTTGGCAACGGTGCCCTTCCTCTCGGCGCGCAGGATGTTTTCCATCTTCATCGCCTCGATGGTGCACAGCGCCTGGCCTTCCTGCACCTCTTGCCCCACTTCGACGTCGATCTTCACGACCAGGCCGGGCATCGGGCACAGCAGCATTTTCGAAGTGTCCGGCGGCAGTTTTTCAGGCATCAGACGCGCCAGTTCGGCCTGGCGCGGGGTACGTATCTGCACCTTGAGATCCGCGCCGCGGTTACGGATGCGGAACCCGCCCGAGATCTTGCCCACCTTCATGACCAGCGGCGCGTCATCGACCGTCATGACAGCAAGCTGATCGCCCGGAGTCCAATCACCCGTCACCCGCATTTCCTGACCGTCGTCAAACCTGATCGTGGCCCCATCCTGATCCGCGTCAACCTTGACGGGCCACTGGATCTCGCGCCCGAAAGAGACGACCCAATCGGTGCCGACCTTGCGTTCGTGATTGTCCATCCGGCCCGACACGCGGGTCCGGCGAATTTCAGCGACGCGATGCATGGCCGCGCAGGACGCCGCAATCCGGCGCAGGTCTGCCTCGGCCAGTTCGACGCCCTCGAACCCGTCGGGGTATTCCTCGGCGATGAAGGCCGTGGTCATATCGCCGCTGATGAATTTCGGATGATCCATCACGGCGGACAGGAACGGCAGGTTGTGGCCAATGCCCTCAACCTCGAAACTGTCCAGCGCCACGCGCATCGCCTCGATCGCCTGATCACGGGTCGGAGCCCAGGTACACAGTTTGGCAATCATCGGGTCGTAATACATGCTGATCTCACCGCCTTCATAGACGCCGGTGTCATTTCGAACGGCAACATCGCCTTCGGGCGCATCCCCCTGCCATTTGCCGTTGGCCAGCATCGGTCCGGCTGCCGTCTCCTGAGGCGGGCGATACCGGGTCAGACGGCCAATCGAGGGCAGGAAGCCGCGATACGGATCCTCGGCGTACAGGCGGTTTTCGATCGCCCATCCGGTCAGTGACACGTCGTCCTGCGTGATCGACAGCTTTTCACCCGCTGCCACGCGGATCATCTGTTCGACCAGATCAACACCTGTGATCAGTTCGGTAACAGGGTGTTCCACCTGCAAGCGCGTGTTCATTTCAAGGAAATAGAAGTTCTTTTCACCGTCAACGATGAACTCGACTGTGCCTGCGCTGGAATAGCCCACGGCCTTGGCCAGCGCCACGGCTTGTTCCCCCATGGCCTTGCGCGTCGCTTCGTCCAGAAACGGAGACGGCGCCTCTTCCACGACTTTCTGGTTGCGGCGCTGGATCGAGCATTCGCGCTCGCCCAGGTAGATACCGTTTCCATGACTGTCGCACAGAACCTGAATTTCGATGTGACGCGGTTGGGTCACAAATTTCTCGATGAAGATCCGGTCATCCCCGAACGAGCTTGCTGCTTCGTTCTTTGACGACTGGAAGCCCTCGCGCGCTTCGTCATCATTCCACGCGATCCGCATGCCCTTGCCACCGCCCCCGGCGCTGGCCTTGATCATGACAGGATAGCCGATCTGGTTCGAGATTTTGACCGCCTCTTCCGCGTCTTCGATCAGCCCCATGTATCCGGGAACTGTCGACACGTTTGCTTCCTGAGCGATTTTCTTCGAGGTAATCTTGTCGCCCATCGCCTCGATCGCACCTTTCGGGGGACCGACAAAAGCCACGCCTTCGGCTTCCAGCGCCTCGGCAAACTTGGCGTTTTCGGACAGGAAGCCATAACCCGGATGGACCGCCTGCGCGCCGCTCTGGCGGATGGCATCCATGACCTTGTCGATCACGATGTAAGACTGGTTGGCAGGTGGCGGGCCGATATGAATGGCTTCGTCCGCCATCGACACATGCAGCGCGTTCTTGTCCGCGTCGGAGAAAATGGCGACGGTGCCGATACCCATCTTGCGGGCAGTCTTGATAACCCGGCAGGCGATCTCGCCCCGGTTGGCGATCAGGATCTTATTGAACATGGAACGTCCTTTGGCTTGGTGTTCTGGAAACGCAAAACGCCGCCGCAGGGAACAATCCCCACGACGGCGTGATGCGCGATGACGGGCGGGACGACATGCGCCCCGCAAAATATGCGTTAGTTACAGGTGTTCTGCGTTTTGCAGTACAGCACGTTGCCCGCCGCGCCGACGGCTGCGCCAAACAACGGGTCCGCGTTGAGGACCGCCGCCCCCACTGCCCCGGCACCTCCGCCGAGGATTGCCTGTTCGCCCGTGGTGTCTCCGCAGGCGGCCAGGCCCGCGCAGGTCGCCGCAGCAAGGATGAAGCGTGAGAATCGCATAGTATCTGCCCTTTTTGGTTTCTTGGTCCTTTTCGGGTCAGATGCGCGAAACACGCCCTGTTATTCAATATCAACGGGTGCGCAGACGAGTTTTGTGCGGGATTTTGCCTTTTTTTGTCCGATACAGGCAAAAAGAAAAACGCGGACAGGACTATGTGGGGAACACAAGCCTGCCCGCGCAAGGAAGGGGTACGGAATAGTAGGTGCATGTGCGGCGCAGGCAAAGTAGAGCCGCACGGCCTATCCAGTTTGCACAGCACAATATTGCCAGCAAACACAGGATTGTTTCCGATCGGGATTTCGGCTGGAATCTGCCCACACCGGGAAATGCCGCGCAACTTCGCGCCGATACCGGTTCGGTACTTCTCGGGCGTTTGAGGCCGCTTTGCCGTCACAGTTTCGTGACAGATCAAGCTGCTTTCCGCGCGTTTCGCGGTTGCAGCATCACGACCTTCTGCCAGCGACGGGCATACAGAACCGCCTTGCGCCAATGCGTTATTCAGGCGGCTCAAGACGTCGTGTTTAAGCGCAATGGAAAACACACATTTTCTTGAAAAATCAACGCCTTCACTTCCCACTCTCGTGATTTCCCAAGGTTTGAACCTCGTGAAACGGTCCGTGTGCACACTCGCACTCAAAGGAATACCCACATGACGAAGACTAGAAAAAAGGCACTCCTGCTTGCTGCCTCCACGCTCAGTGTGACCGGCACGCTTGCCTTTGCCCAGGATGCCCAAACCCAAGCCGAACTTGACGCCTTGCGCGCCCGGGTCGAGGCGCTGGAATCTGGCAGGAACAGCCCCGCCAACGGAGACTTCCGCATCGGCAACACCGTTCTGGATGTTTATGGCTACGTGAAGGCCGACTTCTTCTACGATTTCGATTTCGATCAGGGGGATACGGCGTTCGTGAATGTCATCGGGGAACCCTCGGCTGCGACCGATGGCACATTTGGTGCCACCGTCCGCCAATCGCGGATCGGTCTGCGCACCACCACCCCAAGCGGCATCGGCGATATCGGCGGGCAACTGGAACTCGATCTGTTCGGTTCGGGCGGAACAGCCGAATTGCGTGTACGCCACGCCAATATCACCATCGGTGACAACTGGCTGATCGGTCAGACCTGGACCAACTTCATGCCGCTGGACACCTACCCGACCTCGGTGGAATTCAACGGCCCCGTTGGCATTCCTTTCGCACGGGTTCCGCAGGTTCGCTATACCAACTCTTTCGGAACGAACACGTCCTTCGCCGTTTCGATCGAAGAGAATGTCGGCGGTTCGAATTCGGATGATCCGGTTTTGACCGCATCCGCCGAATACAATGACGGGACATATGTCGCGCGTGTGTCCGGCCTTTATGGCAAGGCGCAATCCGGCAATATCGAAGTTGATCAAACCGGGTTCACGATATCCGGCTCGGTTCGCCCGTGGCAGGGCGGCCTGTTCCAGGTCAACTATGTGAACGGCGAGGCACTCGGCCCGTACCTGATCGGCCTTGGTGATCCCATCGTGAATGGCCAGGCCAACGACGTGGATGGCTACACCATCGAATTCCGGCAGGATCTGAGCCCGAAATGGAATGTTGGCATTGCATACGGCAAAGAAGACTATGACCTGCCGACCTCGACCGGAACCCTGTCGTTTACCGAGCTGGAAACGATCCACGTCAACGCATTTTACAAGGCAACCGAGGATCTGACACTCAGCGCCGAGTACATCTATGGCGAACGGAACGACGCGCCGACCGGCAGAACCTTTGATGGAAGCCGCGTTCAGCTCGCCGCTCAGTTGAACTTCTGATTCCGCACACGGACCCTGCCCGGATTCGGGCAGGGTCATCCCGAAACCGGTCCTGAAGGGCTGATATGCGGCGGCTTTGATCACGATCAGCCTGTCCCGTCGATTACGTCGGGAAAGGACGCACGTGCGGCGTCCACATCGATCACCAGCATCGCGTCATAGCTGGCCGGATCAAATGGGTCTTCCGCCGGAATGACTTCGCGCCCGAAAAGCCAGCTGAGCCGTCCGGCATCCAGATTGCCCCGCTCGAACGGCTGATCCCCGAAATGGGCCCAAAGGGCCTCCATGAAGGCGGCATCGGCACGTTTGTCCGCCGGTTTGCGATCCCGGAACCGTTCCCGCCGCGTCAGCGGCGTCACGCCTTTGGGATTGGCGCGCCGAATTGTGAACTGATAATCGGTGCCTGAAAGACGCCCCGGGAACCCGCGATGTTTCAGCATGGCGACACTCCACAGCTTTGTTTTGCAGACAATAATAGTTCGAACCCGAACCTGGATGGGATCATGTTGCGCACCTCCAAAGCCGCACCGTTGGTCTGAGATGCTTTGACGTCATGAATGCGTAAGTTCATGGTCAAAGCCCCTCCCAGATACACCGGGACTGCTCCAGCCGGTAGGCTTCAAAATACTGTGTCGCGTCCGGCGCGGTGTCGCCGAATTCCACCGGGCGATCAGACAGGGAAATGACAACTCTTGATGGCTGCAATTCGTGCTGAGCCACGTAGGGAACGGCAAGAATATGGCACAGATGCTCCATATCCTTCGACGCCACGTCATAGCCGATCCGTCCCACTGATGCTCCGATCTTCGGGGCGACAAATCGAAAGCGCACCCAAAGCTCACCGGGGTTGTTGTCCAGCAGGACATCGCTCAGATGCACCGGCTGACCGGACGGCACCGGCAACGAACTGTCTGTCTGGGCGAACACAGGAGCGCCGAGCGCGCACAACACCAGACATATGGCACGATCCCGGACCCACCGAAGGCAGGCTCCTCCTTCCGGGATCGCGCGCGCAGTGCTTTTGGCCTGCGCGGTTCTATGTCTGACGGGTCGGATCATTCAACCATTTGTCGCTTTTTGTCAATTCCGCCGCAATTTTGAGCATTTTTCGCTCAGAATCGGACTGCCAGTGCCAACAACCGGGGCGAACAAAGCCGCCCCGAATGGGTCAAAGCGGAATATTGTCGTGCTTTTTCCATGGGTTCTTAAGCTTCTTGCCGCGCAAACTGGCAAAGGCCCGGGACACGCGCCGGCGGGTCGAATGCGGCATGATCACCTCGTCGACGAACCCGCGTTCGGCGGCGACAAAGGGGTTTGCAAACCGATCTTCGTAATCGGCGACATGCTGTGCGGTCTTTTCCGCATCATGCAGATCTGCCCGGTGAATGATCTCGGTTGCGCCCTTGGCACCCATCACCGCGATTTCGGCGGTCGGCCAGGCATAGTTGAAATCGCCGCGCAGGTGTTTGGACGCCATGACAACATAGGCACCGCCATACGCCTTGCGCGTGATCACCGTGACCTTGGGCACGGTCGCCTCACCATATGCATAAAGCAGCTTTGCGCCGTGCTTGATCACACCGCTGTATTCCTGCTGTGTGCCCGGCAGAAAGCCCGGAACATCGACAAGCGTCAGGATCGGAATTTCGAAACAGTCGCAGAACCGCACGAACCGCGCCGCCTTGCGCGAACTGTCGATGTCCAGACATCCCGCCAAGACCATCGGCTGGTTTGCCACCACACCTACGGTCTGACCTTCCAGCCGGATAAAGCCGGTGATGATATTCTTGGCGAAATCTTCCTGAATTTCGTAGAAATCACCCTCATCGGCTATTTTGGTGATGAGTTCCTTCATGTCGTAGGGCGTATTCGGATTGTCCGGAACCAGAGTGTCCAGCGAATCCTCGATCCGGTGCGGGTCATCAAAGAACGGACGCACCGGAGGTTTCTCACGGTTGTTGAGCGGTAGGAAATCCACCAGACGGCGCACTTCTGCCAATGCTTCCACATCGTTTTCGAACGCCGCATCGGCGACCGAGGATTTCCTGGTGTGGGTCGAGGCACCACCCAGTTCTTCGGCCGTTACAACCTCGTTGGTGACCGTTTTGACAACGTCGGGGCCCGTCACGAACATGTATGACGTGTCTTTGACCATAAAAATGAAGTCAGTCATCGCGGGGCTGTAAACCGCACCGCCGGCGCATGGGCCCATGATTACGCTGATCTGCGGAACCACACCCGAGGCCGTGATGTTGCGCTGAAACACTTCGGCATAACCCGCCAGAGATGCCACACCTTCCTGGATTCGCGCACCGCCCGAGTCGTTGATTCCGACAATCGGTGCACCGTTTTGCACCGCCATATCCATGATCTTGCAGATTTTCTGGGCATGCGTCTCGGACAGCGATCCACCAAAGACCGTAAAGTCCTGGCTGAACACATAGACCATGCGTCCGTTGATGGTGCCCCAACCCGTGACAACGCCATCACCCGCAGGTTTTTGTTTTTCCATTCCGAATTCGGTGCAACGATGACTGACGAACATGTCGAATTCTTCAAAGCTGCCCTCATCCAGCAGCAACTCGATCCGCTCTCGCGCCGTCAGCTTTCCGCGCGCATGCTGGGCATCGATCCGCCTCTGCCCGCCGCCCAGTCGTGCGTCGTTGCGGCGGTTTTCCAACTCGGAAAGGATGTCTTTCATGACGATTATCCCCTGTAAAATTTGCCGGGACCCTACCCCTTTGCGCCTCTCATCCAAAGCTCTTTTCGGCAAATTTGCAAATATTCAGCAACAACAATCTGGATAACTGTAAACTTGCAAAGTCTCTCGTTGAGATAACTGGATGGCTGGCAATCCAGAATTCCATGATTATACATGTGAACCATGCAGTTCAGCTCTCGCGCGGTTCGCCGCACACCACCCACATTGGCGACACTTGTATTGCTCGCGGGCTTGTCTGCGCTGAGCATGAACCTGTTTCTGCCGAGCCTGCCGAACATGGCAGCGTATTTCGGCGCCGATTACAAGGTCATGCAGTTGTCGATCGCGTTGTATCTTCTGGTCAATGCCGTTCTGCAAATCCTGATCGGGCCGCTCGCAGACAAGGCTGGTCGCAGGCCGGTTCTGCTGTGGGGGATCGGCTTGTTCCTGCTGGCCACGCTTGGATGCATCTATGCGCCCAACGTTGAAATCTTTCTGGCGTTCAGAATGTGCCAGGCGGTCGTGGTTGTCGGCATGGTCCTCAGCCGGGCTGCGGTAAGGGATATGTACGATCAGGACCAGGCGGCATCGATGATCGGATACGTGACAATGGGTATGGCCGTGGTCCCGATGATCGGCCCCGCGATCGGCGGGCTGCTGGAGGAAAGCTTTGGCTGGAAGGCGAACTTCTGGCTGCCTTTCGCCGTGGGCGCCTTGACGCTTGCCCTGACCTTCGCGGATTTTGGCGAAACGTCAGCCAAAAGCGGCAAGACCCTTGTTCAGCAATTCAAGGAATACCCTGAACTTCTGACCTCGCCACGGTTCTGGGGCTATTCGCTGTCCTGCGCGTTGTCTTCGGGCACATTCTTTGCCTATCTCGGTGGTGCGCCCTTTATTGGAACCGAACTGTTCGGTCTAAGCGCGGCACAGGTCGGCATATATTTCGGCGCCCCCGCAGTCGGCTATTTTGTTGGCAACTTTCTGAGCGGTCGGTTTTCCATGCAGATTGGAATCAACCGGATGGTGCTGTGGGGCAGCCTGCTGAACGCCTTGGGCGTTGCGCTTTCGGCATCCTTGTTCCTCACAGGTCTGGGCACCGCCCTCAGCTTTTTCAGCTTGATGACCTTTGTGGGCGTCGGAAACGGCATGGCCATTCCCAATGCCACCTCCGGCGCTCTGTCTGTTCGTCCGCATCTGGCGGCAACCGCCTCGGGGTTGAGCGGAGCGATCATGCTGGGGGGCGGCGCCGGACTAAGTGCATTGGCAGGCACCCTGCTGACCCGGGAAACCGGCGCCATGCCCTTGCTCTGGCTGATGCTCACATCCGCAGTTCTGGCGATTTTCGCAATTGGATCCGTCATTCGGCGAGAGCGGCAATTGGGGCTGTAACGACTTGCCCCGAAAACTTTGCAAAGTTAATCTTCCAAAAAAGAAAACTTGCAAAGGCACCTCATGGCCACCCAAAAGCTCTATGCCGGCGCGAAACTGCGTGAAATGCGCACGCGACTGACCCTGACACAACGCGAATTCGCTGCGAAGCTGGGTGTTTCACTCCCATACCTGAACCAGATGGAGAACAACAACAGGCCGATTTCGACCACGGTTGTGTTGGCTCTGGCGCAAGAATTCGGCATGGATGTCACCGAGCTCAGCACCGGCGACAGTGAGCGACTGGTGTCGGATATGCGCGAGGCTCTGGCCGACCCGGTTTTTGCGGATATTCTGCCGCCACTTGCCGATTTACGCCTGACGGCATCAAACGCCCCGGCATTGGCCCGCGCATTTATCGAGCTGCACAAAACCTACCGCCAAACACATGAGCGTCTCGCCTCTCTGGACGAAGCTTTGGGACGGGAAGACGCCCGAATGCAGGCCAGCCCCTGGGAAGAGGTGCGAGACTTCTTCCATTATTGCGACAATTACATCGATGCCGTGGACCGGGCGGCAGAGCTGTTCGCCAATCGCGCGGAAAGCCCGGGCAGTATCCGGCAGGCCGCTTTGAACAGCCTGACTGAGCGTGGCATTCAGGTGATGTTCTCTGACATCGCCCCTTTGCGCACCTATGACGCCGAAAGCAAAATCCTGCGCCTTTCCTCCCGCTCGACTCCGCAAACGCAAGTGTTTCAACTGCTGTTGCAAATGGCATTGATCAGTCAGGACAAATTGCTGGAAGCGACACTGGATTTTGCCAAGTTCCAAAGCGACGAGGCGCGGTCCATCGCCAAGATCGGCCTTGCCAATTACTTCGCCGGCGCGTCCTTGATGCCCTATTCCGCATTTCTGACCGCCGCTCAGGAAGAGCGCCACGACCTGGAGCTGCTCAGCAACCGGTTCGGCGCATCGATCGAGCAGGTTGCGCATAGACTGTCGACTCTGCAACGCCCCGGCGCAAAAGGTATCCCGTTCTTTTTCGTCCGCGTGGATCAGGCCGGGACGATCACGAAACGGCACTCGGCCACGCGCCTGCAATTTGCGCGGTTCGGTGGCGCCTGCCCCCTTTGGAACGTGCATCGGGCCTTTGAAACGCCTGGCCATTTCCTGAGGCAACTGGCAGAAACGCCGGATGGTGTGCGTTACATCTCGCTGGCTCGGGATGTGTCGAAATCAGGCGGCTCATTCGGCGCGCCGGTCAGGCGGTACGCAATTGCGCTGGGGTGCGAGGTGCGCCATGCCCCGGCGCTCGTGTATGCCGACAACCTCGACATAAACAACGCCAGCGCCTACGAGCCCATCGGCATTTCCTGCCGCATCTGCGAGCGCCAAAACTGCCACCAGCGTTCGGTCCCGCCGCTGGAACGCCGCCTCAGCATCGATACCCATACGCGCGGCACCCTGCCATACGAAGTCACCTGATGTCCCATGGCCGAAACTCTACCGGGAGAGCCCCGACCCGGGCCGGGGCAGCGAGTGCCCCGGCACTGGCGTTCAGGCCTTGGACAAAATCGCCCAGATTTCGTCTTTCAGCGCTGCCCGCTTCTTGCGCAAATCAACCTCGGCCAGCTCTTCCATGGGTTCGACGTTGGTTTCAGCCCGATGCACAACGCGATTGACCTCGTGATACTCATCAGCCAGACGGGCAAAATGCGCGTCCGTTTGCTTGAGCTGGCTCATCAGTTCAACCTTGTCCGGAAACTCTTCGGCCAGTTCATGCGGGGTGTGGGACATGTCTGTTCGCTCCTTCATATGTCGTTGCATATCAGTGGTAGAAGCGTGACGCTGCGCCCTCTTTGACGCGGATCAATTTCATACAGGAAAAATTCAGAATTCAGCGCCGCGCAGCACGCCAACCCGCAGCACGTGCTTCGGCAGCAGAGCAGAACCATCGCTCGCCCCTGGCTGCACTGATCCGGGTCTTGGCATAGTACCTCTGGCCCGGTTCGTGAAAGATCCTTTCGCCCTTTGACGAAACATTTCCTTTGATCAGGCATGTTTCAGAGGATTTCGGCTTCTTGCGCGCCCTGTGCACCCAAGGCACCTGAATCTGTGTCTTGTGCAATCCCCTGTTTCCAATCCTCGCGATCCGCTCGGCACCTGCGTACGCGTCCGAATATTTGCGGTACGCAAAGGCCAAGCCCTGCTCTACAATCCGGGCAGCGACATCTTCGCGTTCCACGCTGCACCGGGCAACGATGCGACCGTAGCGATCCCGATCCACCGGGACACAAGTGGTCATCCGTCCCTGAAACTGGTTCTGAACCATATGAGTGACCCACGCCCCGCACGGCCAGTTTGATCCGTCGGAATCCTGACAGGTCTGATCCAGTTCGGGCGCATCGATACCGTGCAGCCGCACCCGGACACCGCCGACATGCCAGGTATCCGCATCAACGACGTCAACCCGACCTGTAAACTGTTCTGCGGCATGAGCCAGACCCGGCACCAGAAGAACAAAAATGAAACAAATCCTTAACATGCCCCCGATATGCGCGGTATTTCACGCACATTCAACCGGGGGCCGTTTGGATAGGTTAACGCTGAGCGGTCGCCCAGTTGGGGTGAATCCACGGACGATCATTGGCCTTCGGCAACGGATCCCTGCCCAAAAGCGAATCCGACACTTTTTCGCCCACCATGATCGACGGCGCATTCAGGTTGCCGTTGGTGATTTGCGGAAAGATGGAACTGTCCGCAACGCGCAACCCGTCCACGCCGATGACACGGCCTTCGGGGTCGACCACCGCGTTCTTGTCATCCGCGCGCCCCATCCGGCAGGTGCCGCAGGGGTGATAGGCGCTTTCCGCATGTTCCGCGATAAAGGCGTTCAGTTCTTCATCCGTTTGAACCGCGGCACCGGGCTGGATTTCTTTGCCCGCAAAGGGCTTGAAGGCGGCTTGTCCAAAGATTTCGCGGGTCAGTCGGATACAGGTGCGGAAATCCTCCCAATCCTTTTCATGGCTCATGTAGTTGAACTTGATCACCGGCGCGTCTGCGGCTTGGGCCGAGCGCAATGTGACCGCCCCGCGTGACGGCGACCGCATCGGGCCGACATGCGCCTGAAACCCGTGCCCCTCGGCAGCGGCCTGCCCATCATAGCGAACCGCAATCGGCAGGAAGTGGTATTGAATGTCGGGGTATTCCACGCCCGGTTTCGACCGGATGAACGCCGCGCTTTCGAACTGGTTCGATGCGCCCAATCCCGTTTTGGTAAACAGCCATTGCGCCCCGATCAGGCCCTTGCTGACAAGGTTCCAGTGCTTGTAGAGCGTGATCGGTTGCAGTGACGCCTGTTGAATGTACAGCTCCAGATGGTCCTGTAGGTTGGCACCAACCCCCGGGCGATCCGCCACGACGTCGATCCCATGCTCGGCCAGATGCGCTGCTGGGCCGATACCGGACAACATCAGCAGCTTGGGCGAATTGATCGACGATGCCGCCAGAACGACTTCGCGCCGGGCCCTGATGACTTCTTTCCTGCCGCCACGGATCAGTTCGACCCCAATGGCGCGACCGTCTTCCATGACAACCCGAGACGCAAGACCGCGCACGATATCGCAATTGTCGCGCTTGAGCGCGGGTTTCAGATAGGCATTCGCCGCAGACCAGCGCCGCCCCTTCCAGACGGTCTGCTCCATCGGGCCAAAGCCTTCCTGCTTTTCACCGTTGTAGTCACCCGTGACTTCGTAACCGGCCTGCTGACCTGCGTCCACAAAGGCCTGAAACAACGGGTTTTCGCGCGGGCCGCGCGACACGTGCAACGGACCGTCAGTGCCACGCCAAGCCGGATCGCCTCCATGGCCGCCGTCGTGCCAGGTCTCCATCCGTTTGTAATAAGGCAAAACATCCGCGTAAGACCAACCGTCAGCCCCCATCTCGGCCCAGGTGTCGAAATCGCGCGCGTGGCCGCGAACATAGACCATGCCATTGATCGAGGACGACCCGCCGATCACCTTGCCGCGCGGACAGGCCAGGCGACGGTTGTTCAGGTGCGGCTCGGGCTCGGACTGATACCCCCAGTCATAGCGCGACATGTTCATCGGATAGCTCAGCGCCGCCGGCATCTGAATGAACGGCCCCATATCGGTGCCGCCGTGTTCAATCACCAGAACCGAGGCCCCCGCCTCGCTCAGACGATATGCCATTGCGCAGCCTGCGGACCCTGCGCCGACGATGACAAAATCTGCTTCCATTTCCACAACTCCTGCCCCACCGAGAAGGTTGGATGCCTCCGGCGGGAGTACTTTCGAAAAGATGAAGAGGTTATTCGCCGCGCGGGAACCGGGCGTTTTCCTCGACGATGTTGAGATCCATGTGATTGCGCATGTAGCGTTCCGACGCTTTTTGCAGCGGCTGATAATCCCACGGGTAGTAGCCGCCCTGCCGCAGCGCTTCGTACACAACCCAGCGCCGCGCCTGGCTGGCGCGGACATCGGCGTCGAAGCGATCCAGATCCCAACGGGTCTCGGATTTGGCGCGCAGTGATTGCAGCGTACCTGCGTGTTCGGGGCTGTCGGCCAGGTTGTTCAGTTCGTGCGGGTCGGCTTCAAGGTCAAACAACTGATCGGGGTCCAATGCGCAGCGATTGTATTTCCACTTGCCATATCGCAATGAGACCAATGGCGCGTAGGATGCCTCGGCCGCGTATTCCATGGCCACCGGTGCGGTTCGTTCTTCGCCCAGCGCCAATGGCACGAGGTTTTCGCCATCGGTCCAGGGAGCGATTTCGGCCATGTCTACGCCGGCCAGCGCCCCCAGGGTCGGCGTCACGTCTAATGTTGATACCGGAGCATCTATCCGGCCGGCGGGCAGATCAGGCGACGCGATCATAAGCGGCACACGCGCCGAGCCTTCGTAGAAGTTCATCTTGAACCACAAGCCGCGTTCGCCCAGCATGTCGCCGTGATCCGAAACGAACAGGATGATCGCCTCTTGCCGGGTCGTTTCCAGCACTTCGAGGATTTCGCCGATCTTGTCGTCCAGATAGGAAATATTGGCGAAATAGGCGCGGCGCGATTTGCGGATATCTTCTTGGGTGATGTTGAAACTGCGCCAGTCATTGGCATCAAAAATCCGCTGAGCATGCGGGTCCTGATTGTCATAGCCGATATCAGAAACTTCGGGCAGCAGATGCTCGCAATCCTCATACAGATCCCAGTACTTGCGACGGGCTACGTATGGGTCATGCGGATGGGTGAAGCTGACGGTCACACACCATGGGCGGTCATCCTTGCCGCGTGCCAGATCATAAAGCTTGGCTTTGGCGTTGTAGGCGACCTCGTCGTCATATTCCATCTGGTTGGAAATCTCGGCAACGCCCGCGCCGGTGACGGACCCCATGTTGTGATACCACCAGTCGATCCGTTCACCCGGCTTGCGGTAATCCGGGGTCCAGCCGAAATCGGCCGGATAGATGTCGGTGGTCAGGCGGTCTTCGAACCCGTGCAACTGATCGGGGCCGACGAAATGCATCTTGCCGGACAGGCAGGTGTAATAGCCCGCGCGGCGCAGGTGATGCGCGTATGTGGGGATGTCGCTGCGGAACTCGGCCGCGTTGTCATAGACCCCTGTGCGCGACGGCAATTGACCGGACATGAAGCTGGCCCGCCCGGGCGCACACAAGGGCGACGCCGTGTAGGCATTGGCAAACCGGGTTGACCGTTCCGCCAGTTTCTTCAGGTTCGGAGCGTGAAGCCAGTCAGCGGGACCATCTGGAAAGAGAGTCCCGTTCAACTGATCCACCATCAGGATCAGAATGTTCGGTTTTGTCATTTTTCAGCCTCGAGCAGAGTGTCGAGCACACGCATCGCGTGGCTCACGGCCAGTTGCGGTTCTTCGGGGGCGCTGAGTGCGGCGCGGATGTACAGACCATCAATCAGGGCAACCATGTTCTCGGCCGCCTCTTTAGGGTCGGCCAACTTGTGCCGCAGGGCGTGGGTCAGATTGGATTTGATGCGGGCCTGGTAGATCTGCCACAGGCGCAGGGCGTCATCATTGGTCTGAGCCAACACATAGAAGGTCATCCAGGCCGCGATCACATCGGGTGTGAAACAAGAGGGCGCAAAACACGCCCTGACGATCGCCTGCGCCCTGTCGTCCGGCGCGGCTGCTTTCAACTCGCCTCGCGCCTCTTTGCCGAAGTCCGACAGGATCTGCCGCATGGCAGCCAGAAAGATCTGATCCTTGCCGCCGAAATAGTGGTGCGCAAGCGCGCTGGACATGCCCGCACGCTTGGCAATCTGGCTGACGGTTACATCAAGGGATTTCTTCACGCCCAATTCAGCGATTGTCGCACGAACAATCGCATCCCGGCGGATTGGCTCCATTCCGACTTTTGGCATCGTTCTCCCCTTGAGCAGGCGTCACGGGACCACGCTAGGGGGTTTTTATTGACTCGTCAATTAATGAAAAATCGGGGAGCGTTGTCGTTACAGCTTCGGCGCAATACTCGGAGGCGTCAAGTCCCGGCGGTTCAACACGAATTCGCGCCATGAGATAAAGCTTACGGCGGCAAGGATCAGCGTGCCGCCCGCGACAACCCACACGTCAACGCTTTCATGGAACACTGCGGCGCCCAGGATCGTGGCCCATATCAGCTGAAGAAACGTCACCGGCTGCGTGACGGCCACTGGCGCCGCCTGAAGTGCCAAGGTCATGAAGTAGTGCCCGGCTGTCGCAAAGCTGGCCACCAGAAAAAGAACCCCGAGATCCCGCAGGCTTGGCTGCGTCCAGACGGCGACCGCAAATGGTATCAGGGCTATGGTCACCCAGATCGACAGATGCGCCACGACGACGGATGGCGGTACATCACGCACCAGAATCTTGGCCAATAAATACGACCCCCCAAGTGTCAGGGCCGTTCCCAGCATGGCCAGATGGCCTGATGACACGTCGCGAAAACCGGGCCGCAGGATGATCAGGACGCCAACCAGAGCGACCAGAATGGCTGCAATCCTGCGAAAGGCCAGTTTTTCACCCAGAAACAGGGCCGCCCCCAGGGTGACGTAAACCGGCGTCATGTAATTCATGGCGGTGACCTCGGCCAATGGTATCTGTGTCATGGCAAAGAACCAGAGCATGACCGCAACCGCATGCACGACCCCTCGCAGGCCGAACAGCGTCAGCAGGCGGGGTGTCAGATGTGTCGACATGATCGACCGCATGGCTGGCAAAAGAAACACCAAACCCAGCACATACCGCAGGAAGGCGGCCTGGATGGAATTCATCGATGTGCCCAGCGACTTCACCAGCGCGGTCATCACGACAAAGGACAAGCCGGCGGCGAACATCCAGAACATGCCGGCAAGCGGGCGGGACGATACGGTGGATGAAGTCATGTTCAAGGTTGAACACCGAAACCCGGCCGGGAACAACCCTTCACATGATAACAAGTTTCAGTGCGATACCCAGCATGACGATGCCAATCCCGGCATCCAGCACCTGCCACGCCCGGGGGCGCGCAAAAACCGGGGAAAGGATACCCGCGCCGTAACCAAGCGAAAAAAAGAACACGAAGCTGGATGTCATCGCGCCAAGGGCGAAACCCAGCCGGTCGTCATATTGGGCCGAGATCGAGCCGATCAGCACGACCGTATCCAGATACACATGCGGATTCAGCCAGGTGAACGCGAATACCGTCAGCAGCGCAGCCTTGAGGCTGGTTCGCTTTCCATTGCCGATTTCCATCACCGAACCTCCCAGCCAGGATGACCGCAGACTGCGCAAGCCATACCAGATCAGGAATGCCGCCCCACCGTATCGCATCACGGTTTCGAACCAGGGTGCGGCCTGTGCCAGAGTGCCAAAACCTGCCACGCCTGCTCCGATCAGGATGGCATCAGACACCGCACAGGTCAGGCACAGAAAAAACACATGCTCGCGCCGCAAGCCCTGCCTCAGGATAAAGGCGTTCTGCGCCCCGATGGCGAGGATCAGGCTGAAACCCAGCGCAAAACCGGCGATCACGGATGTAGGCATGATATCTCCTGCGTTGTCACTGCGTTGACTAATGGCCGCGATACGATCTATCAAATTAAAGATGTTGCCCTCAGTTAAGTTTTGCTAATGCTGCTGGACCCTCACCAACTGGCCGCCTTGTCCGCCATTCTGCGCCATGGCAGTTTTGATGCAGCGGCGGCGGAGCTGGCCGTGACCCCTTCGGCGATATCCCAGCGGATAAAGGCGCTGGAGGATCGTGTGGGCGCCTCGCTCATCCATAGGGGAACCCCTTGCACCGGAACGCCCGCCGGGCAGCGCATCGCGCGCTACGCCGAAGATGTCGGTCTGCTGGAATCGCAACTGGCCCGTGAATTGGCGCTGGTACAAGAACCCGGGTCCGCGCGGGTTCGCATTGCGGTTCCCGCCGACATTCTGGCGACCTGGTTCATTGACGCGATGGCGCGTGTGCCCGACATGCTGTTCGACCTTGTGATCGACGATCAGGACCATTCGGCAGATTGGCTGAGGCGCGGTGAGGTCAGCGCCGCCGTCACCGTCGGCGGACAAACCATAAGCGGTTGTGACGCGCTTGAACTGGGCTTGTTGAGGTATCTGCCCACCGCCAGCCCGGACTTTATCAATGCGTGGTTCAAGGACGGCGTGACCGAGGAGACGCTCAGCAAAGCGCCTTGCCTTGTCTTCAACCGGAAAGACGGCCTGCAAAAAGCGTGGATCGCTCGTCACACCGGCAACCGTCTTTCACCGCCTTCCCACTTCCTGCCATCTTCGCAAGGGTTCGTTGATGCCGCGATCGCGGGAATTGGCTGGGGTATGAACCCGGCAGCCCTTGTGCAAGACGCCATGGGGCGTGGACAGTTGCGCCCGATCGTTCCCGATGCGCCACTGGACATCGCGCTCAGCTGGCAGGTCGGGCGTGTTCTTGCGCCAGCGCTCAAACCCCTTACACAAGCGGTCCAGCATGCTGCGCAACGGGTTTTGCTCCCGTCACAACGCAAATAGTCAGACTCATTCGATCGGAGGAACCAATGTTCTCGCGCGACGCCCTCAGTTATGACCCCATTCCCCTGCCCGACCGATGCGAGCTCAGTGATGCGGACATGCAGGGCGCGGCTGTGGCTTTTTTTGAAAAAATGCGGCGGCGTCATACCGTTCGGGATTTCACCACGCGCCCGGTGGCCCGCGATGTGATCGAAACCTGCCTGCGCACCGCGGGAACAGCGCCGTCAGGTGCAAACCATCAACCCTGGCACTTTGCTGCCATATCGGACCCAAAGCTGAAACTGCGCATCCGCGAGGAAGCCGAAGAAGAAGAGCGACGGTTCTATGCGGGAGGGGCGGGCGATGAGTGGATCAAGGCACTGGAACCCATCGGGACCAATGCGGTCAAAGAGCACCTGACCACCGCCCCGTGGCTGATCGTGGTCTTTGCCCAACGCTGGGGGCAATTCGAAGACGGGACGCGGTACAAGAATTACTACGTGCCAGAAAGTGTGAACATTGCCACCGGCTTTCTGTTGGCCGCGCTACATCACGCCGGTCTCAGCACCCTGACCCATACCCCGAACCCGATGCGGTTTCTGAACGACGCGCTGGACCGACCCGCATCCGAGAAACCGACAATGATCATCGCAGTTGGTCATCCCTCGGACACCGCGACCGTACCTTCTGTGGCAAAGCTGAAGAAGCCTTTGGAAGAGATTTCCTCGTTCTTCTGAGCGAACCTGCATTAGTTCTGAGGCCGGAGGGAATCTTCCCGGTCGGGCGACATCGTCAGGTAGCACGTCACGCAAGCCATCAGACTGGCCGCGACTATGAACGCGACCGCCAAGGCAACCTCATGCATATGGGCGACTGCGGCCAGCGCGGCCGAAAGCAGCACAGCCAACAATCGAGTAAACGATTTGATAGCCGCGGATCCCTGAACGCGTTGCTCCTTGGGCGCGACGTCCAGGAAATAGAGCTTGCGCGCGCTGCTGATCCCGGTCACCGCGACGGTGACGACGAACAGCGCTATCGCGTGCAGGTGCACATCGTGATCGATACCCATGTAGTGGAATGCCAGCAGAACACCTCCGGTAGCGGCCACCATGAGTGTCCCGACCACCATGACGGCACGATGAGATTTCATGTTCACGACCTGCCACAACGGCCCCGAGACAAGATAGCCCGAAGCGGATGAAACAATCATCGCGGTCAGACCCTTGGCCGAGCCATGATGCGCCTCTGCCGCTATCAGCGCGAAGAACGGGACGGATAGCGACACAGCGACCAAAGGTATACGCATAACCATGTAACGCCGAAACCAGGTGTATTCGAACATGCCAAGGATACCCCGGGCATTGGCCGTGAACGACAGCTTGGGTTTGCTTCCAGTCTTTTTTGCCGGTTCCGCAGAGCGGGCATTCTCGGTCATTGCCAGCATCAAGAGCCCTGAAAGCATGAAAAACGCAACCGATACGCCGATCATGGTTGAATGGCGTGAAAAAGGTGGGTTTTCCTTGGTGATCTGATGCACCAGCAGGGCCAGACCGATGGCACACAGGCCCCCGCCCCCAAGTTGCAGGTAATGCATGACCATGCGCGAACGCGAGTGGACATGATCGCCCAACAGATCGGTGAACATCAGGTTCTGAACTTCATCCACCAGACCGATCACGAAGAAGACCGCCACGAAAACCACTGCGATCAACGGAACGACCCCGGTCGCGGCGGCCACCATCGCCAGAACAAGACAGGCACCGATAACGACTTCGGTCAGAGCGATGGCGCGCTTCTTTTGCGATTTCGCCGCTATGGGTTGCGCCAGAAAAAAGTCGGAAATCATACTTCCAACCATCCGCACCGAAACCAGCGCGCCCGCCACGAACATCGGCAATTCGAATGACACGGCCAGAAACGGCAAAACCACCGATGGGCTGCCCAAAGTCCACGCAACCTGAGACACGATACTCTGCCCAGCAAGAACCGGCACGTTTCGCTTGGTCTTATCAGAGGTCACATCCGTCATGGATCTTTCGGTGGCATCGTCCCAGAACTTCCGAGTTGTACCAGCCTAAGCGTTTCGAAGGTTTCAGCCAACACCTCTTCGAAACTGCCCGAAAACGAAAAAACCCGGCAGTCGAGCCGGGTTTCGCCATCAATTTCCGCAACAGCTCAGAGCTGTGCCATCACCTCATCCGAGGCTTCGAAATTGGTCGTAACACGCTGTACGTCGTCATCGTCTTCCAGCGCATCCACCAGCTTCATCAGCTTTTGCATGTCTTCCAGACCCAGCTCGGTCGTGGTGGTCGGTTTCCAGACCAACTTGGTGGATTCCGATTCACCCAGCGCAGCCTCCAACGCGTTCGAAACGTCGTTCAGATCCGTATCCGCACACCAGATGATGTGGCCATCCTCTGAGCTTTCGACATCTTCCGCGCCAGCCTCGATCGCGGCTTCGAAAATGGTGTCTGCGTCACCTGCCGTCGCCGGATAAATCACTTCGCCCTTGCGTTCGAACATGAACCCGACCGAGCCCGTTTCGCCCAGATTGCCACCGTTCTTGGAAAAGGTCGAACGCACGGTCGACGCAGTGCGATTGCGGTTGTCCGTCATGGTTTCAACGATCACGGCCACGCCGTTGGGGCCATAGCCTTCATAGCGGATTTCTTCGTAATCGTCGCCTTCACCGGCAGTGGACTTTTTGATCGCGCGGTCAATCACATCCTTGGGAACCGAGTTCGACTTGGCCTCTTTCACGGCCAGACGCAAGCGCGGGTTCTTTTCAGGATCGGGGTCGCCCATCTTGGCGGCAACGGTGATCTCTTTCGACAGTTTGGAAAACAGTTTGGACCGCGCGGCGTCCTGACGCCCCTTGCGGTGCTGGATGTTGGCCCATTTTGAGTGGCCTGCCATAATGCGTCCTCGTCATCGTGATTGCGTGTTCGGCGCTCATATAGACGTTTGCAGGGGGCAGGATCAAGAGAGCGGCTTGCGACGGCTTCACCGGCTAGTATGGTGACGGCATGACAACAGACCAGATCATTCTTTTTGCGCTTTTCATCACCGTCTTCGGAATGCTGCTATGGGGCCGGTTTCGATACGACCTTGTGGCCTTTGCCGCACTGATGATCGGCGTCGTGCTGGGCGTCGTGCCCGTGGATGGCGCCTTTGCCGGGTTCGGCCATCCGGCGACTATCATCGTGGCGCTGGTTTTGGTGGTTTCTGCCGGTTTGGTCCGATCCGGAGCAGTGTTCCTGATCACCCGCACGCTGGTTGATGCCTCGCGGGGCCTGGGCGCGCATATCGCCCTGATGGGTGGGATCGGCGCGGTTCTGTCGGCCTTCATGAACAACGTAGCGGCGCTGGCGCTGCTGATGCCCGTGGACATTCAGACCGCACGCAAAGCGGGCCGGTCTGTGGGCCTGTCGCTAATGCCGCTGAGCTTTGCCACGATTCTCGGCGGGATGGCCACGCTGATCGGGACCCCCCCGAACATCATCATCGCCTCGATCCGGGCCGAAACACTGGGCGAGCCGTTTCACATGTTCGATTTTGCCCCGGTCGGTGGGCTGGCCGCGATTGCCGGCCTTGCCTTTGTTGCACTGGTAGGGTGGCGCCTGATCCCCAATCGCGGGCCGCAGGCTGAAACATCGGAAACCTTGGCCGAATACATCGCCGAGCTGACCGTTCCCCCGGAATCCGCCCATATCGGCAAACGGGTCAGCGAGCTTTATGAGGCGGCCGAGAAATCGGACGTGGCCATCATCGGTTTGATCCGGGATGGCAAGCGTCGCTATGGCCGGTCGGCGCACGCCGTTTTGCAGGAAGGTGACGCGCTGGTTCTGGAAGCCCGACCCGAAGCGCTGGACGAGTTCCGTGCCGCGCTCAACCTGGATTTCTCGGACACGCGCCGGCAGGAATTGCTGACGGCTGAGGGGGACGGGCTGGAAGTGATCGAAGTCGTCGTGCCGGAAAGCGCGCGCATCACAGGTCGCACGGCACAAGGGCTTGGGCTGGCCTGGCGGCAAAGCACCGTTCTGATGGGCATCTCACGCCAGGGGCGCAGGATCACCGAACAGGTCCGCAAGACCGAGGTGGAACCGGGTGATATCCTGCTGCTGCTCTGCCCCCGCGACCGCGCTGCGGATGTTACGGAATGGCTGGGTTGCCTGCCCCTTGCCGGACGCGGGCTGAACGTTACGGCTAACGACAAGGCGTGGCTGGCCATCGGCCTGTTTGCCGCCGCTGTCTTGGCCGCAAGTGTCGGGTTGATCTATCTTCCCATTGCTTTGGGGCTGGTGGTGATTGCTTATGTGCTGACCAAGATCATGCCGATCACCGACATTTACAATCACATCGAATGGCCGGTGGTCGTACTGCTGGGGTCTATGATCCCTCTGGGCAGTGCTTTGGAGACCTCGGGCGGAACCGAACTGATCGCAAACGCCCTGATCCAGCTGACCGATGGTCTGCCCGCCTGGGCCATTCTGACCGTACTGATGGTCGTCACGATGACTTTGTCGGACGTGTTGAACAACACCGCCACCGCCATTGTCGCCGCGCCGGTCGGGATACAAATGGCACGCACGCTCGAGGTGTCCCCCGACCCGTTTCTGATGACCGTGGCCGTTGCGGCCTCGGCTGCGTTCCTGACCCCCATCGGGCACAAGAACAACACGCTGGTTCTGGGCCCCGGCGGCTATCGTTTCGGGGACTACTGGCGCATGGGATTGCCCTTGGAGATGCTGATCATCGCCGTTTCTGTTCCCGCCATTCTTGTGTTCTGGCCTCTGTGATGGGTAAAGGCTGCGCATGAAACCCTTTTTGATCCTGCAACTGCGCCCCGAAACCGATGCATCCGACGCCGAATACGCCTCGATCCTGAACCGGAGCGGGTTGTCTCCTGAACAGACGCGTCGCATCCGTCTGGATTGCGAAAACCTGCCCGGGGGGATGGATGTCACAGACTACGCCGGTGTCATCGTAGGCGGCGGACCTGGATGCGTCAGTGACGACCCGGCGACCAAATCCCCGCTGGATGCCCGGATCGAGGCGACGATCATGGGGTTGATGCCGCAGATCATCGCACAGGATCACCCGTTCATGGGCTGCTGCTATGGCCTTGGCATTCTGGCGGCGCATCTGGGTGGCGACGTCAGCAAGGCCCGATATGGCGAACCCGTCGGACCATCCACGTGCCACCTGACCCCGGAAGGCCAGCAGGACCCGTTGACCGCAGGGTTGGAACCCACCTTCGACGCATTCGTTGGTCACAAGGAAGCGGTTCAGGCGCTGCCCGAGGGTTGCGTTCACCTTGTCACGTCAGACCCCTGCCCGTTCCAGATGATCCGCTGGGGGCAGAACGTATATGCCACGCAGTTCCACCCCGAGGCCGATGCCAGGGATTTTGAACAACGCATCAATATCTACAAGAACCACGGCTATTTCCCGCCTGAAGACGCGCAAAAACTGATTGACCGCTGCCATTCGGCCGATGTCACACAACCCGGCGAGATCCTGCGCCGGTTCGTCCGGCGATACGAGTGACCCAACGGCGCGGTTGCCTGCGCCTTGCCCCCTCGCTTAGGCTGATCTGACGCAACTTTGGGAGGAGTTGTCCTTGGATCTGCTCATTAACGTCGGTCTGCCGGTTTCACTGGCCGTTATCATGCTGTCTCTGGGCATCGGGCTGGAGGTGGCAGACTTCCGCCGTGTCCTGAGCCGACGACGCGCCTTTGCCATCGGGGCGGCAAGTCAGGTTGTTCTATTGCCGGTGGCGGCCTTTGCGACGGTCAAATTTTTTGCTTTGCCGCCTGAGATCGCCGTTGGTTTCATGCTGCTCAGTTTTTGCCCGGGCGGCGTAACCAGCAATATCCTGTCAAAGCTCGCCAAGGCCGATGTCGCGCTTTCAGTCAGCCTGACCGCCGTGATCAGCCTTCTGTCGATGGTGACCGTGCCGATACTGGCCGCCTGGTCGATCGCGCATTTCATGGGCGACGAAGCCCCCGAGGTTTCGATCACCGGGCTGGCTGTTGCACTGTTTCTGATAACAACGCTGCCCGTGGCAATCGGGGTCGGAGTTCGCAACTTTGCAACAGGGTTTGCAAACCGTGTCGAGCCGGGGTTGTCGGCGCTCGCGACCGTTTTGTTCGTGCTGATCATTGCCGCGGCTCTGGCCGGGAACTGGCCATTGTTCGTCGACAATCTCGGCATCATGGGCGCAGGCTTGATTTCTTTGAATATCGCCCTGCTGTTCATCGGATTGGGGCTGGCGCGGATAACAAACCTGTCCTGGAATGAGTGCAAGACGATCTCGATCGAAACCGGAATTCAAAATTCCACGCTGGGCATTACACTGGCGGCGCTGATCACGAATACCGAAAGCGGGTTCAGCCCGCTGGCCCTGCCCTCGGCGGTATATGGTATTACGATGTACGCCGTGGTTCTGCCGTTTCTTGTCTGGTTCCGCAGGCGCTGAAAGGACCGTTATGACAAACAACACTGCTGATGCGATCGTTGTCGGGGCTGGTCTGGCCGGATTGGCCGCCGCTGCCGAACTGGGCGACCGAGGCAAGAAGGTAATCATACTCGATCAGGAACCAGAAGGTTTTCTGGGCGGTCAGGCCTTCTGGAGCCTGGGTGGCCTGTTCATGGTCGACACGCCGGAACAACGCCGCATGGGTATCCGCGACAGCCACGATCTGGCGTTGCGCGACTGGATGGGCAGCGCGCAGTTCGACCGCGAAGAAGATACCTGGCCCCGTAAATGGGCCGAAGCCTATATCGAGTTCGCCGCCGGTGAAATGCGTCCCTGGCTGCATGACATGGGCCTGCGCTGGTTTCCGGTCGTGGGCTGGGCTGAACGTGGCGGGTCCTACGCAAACGGGCACGGCAATTCTGTCCCGCGCTTTCACATCACCTGGGGCACCGGACCCGGCGTGCTGGAACACTTCATCCGCCGGGTCCGCGACCATGTCAGTGCCGGCCTGATCCAGATGAAATACCGCCATCAGGTCAGCCACATCATCATGCAGAACGGCGAGGCCAAGGGCGTCTCGGGCGAGGTGCTGGCCGATGACGCGGCCCCGCGCGGCGGCAAGACCAACCGCGACGAGGTGGGCGAGTTCGAGGTCTATGCCCCGTCGGTCATCGTGACCTCGGGCGGGATCGGTGGCAATTTCGAGATGGTGCGCCAGAACTGGCCCCGCGACCGTCTGGGCGAACCGCCCAAGGACATGGTGGCGGGTGTGCCCTTCCATGTGGACGGTCGGATGATCGCCATCAGCGAAAAGGCCGGCGGCCATGTCATCAACGGCGACCGCATGTGGCATTACACCGAAGGCGTGCGCAACTGGGATCCGATCTGGCCCGCCCATGGCATTCGCATTCTGCCCGGCCCCAGCTCGATGTGGTTCGACGCGCGCGGAAACCGGTTGCAGCCCCCCTGCCTGCCCGGGTTCGATACGCTGGGGACACTGCGCGAAATCCTGAACACCGGGTATGAATACAGTTGGTTCGTTCTGACTCAGAAGGTGATCAAGAAGGAATTCGCCCTGTCCGGGTCTGAACAGAACCCCGATTTCACGTCAGGCAGCTGGAAAGAGGTTATTCGTCAACGCATACTGTCCGGGTCCAAAGCGACCGCCCCGGTCGAGGCATTCAAGGAGAAGGGCGAGGATTTCGTCGTAGCCAACACGCTGACCGAGCTGGTCAACGGGATGAACCATTTGGGTGGGGGGCTGATAGACGAGGCCCATTTGCGTGCCCAGATCGAGGCGCGGGATTCTCAGGTCGACAATCCGTTCTCAAAAGACGCGCAGATGATGGCGATCCTTGCAGCCCGCAATTATCGTGGAGACAAACTGATCCGCACCGCCAAGCCGCACAAGTTCCTGGACCCCAAGAATGGCCCGCTGATCGCGGTCAAGCTGCACGTGCTGACCCGCAAGACACTGGGCGGTTTGCAGACCAATCTGGACAGTCAGATGATCGGCGCCGACGGCCAGGTGGTGCCCGGCCTGTTCGCAGCCGGTGAAGTCGCAGGGTTCGGTGGCGGTGGTTATCACGGTTACAACGCGCTGGAAGGGACCTTTCTGGGTGGCTGCATCTTTTCGGGTCGCAACGCAGGGCGATCGAGGGCCGTCGCCTGACAACCCTGCCCTTTTACTTGCGCTCCAGTTTGATCACCGGCTCACCCTGAGCATCCAGCAAGGCCAGCGCGTTGCCTTGCACCGCGAAGGTCGTGACAGTTTGCATCGCTTTCAGAAACTGCCGCTCGACCTCGTCCAGCGGGGGTGGGCACGCCATGAGCGTTGCAGCCATATTGTCCGGGAACGCGATCCGATTGGCAGAAATCTCGGCCTGGCCACTGAACCTGTTACAGCCACCACTACCTGAAAACGCTCCGCCCTGCCCGAAAGCAAGCTCAGGACGTTTCTCTGTCTCGACAGGCGCACCATTGAGGCCCGAAGCGACCCATTCGGTGTTTTCCAGCATCGCGGCACCTTGGTGTTGCACCTGTATCATCAGCAGGTCAGCTGAATTCTCGGCCCCATCTGTCAGAACCGGGTAGACGGTATCGGTGGTGAACAACAGGTTTTGCCCCTGCATGACCGAAGCACGCACGGCATATCTGTGCCCGTCCTGGATCAACGCATCATCATAGGTCAGTTCAAACTGTGCCGGCACACCGGTCAGGGCATATCTCTGCGCGGCAAGCGTTTCGGCCGGCGCATCCACCAATGAGATGTCCTGAAGCTCGACGAACAAGGTCGTGTCGGGCGGAAGCGCAATACGCTCTCGGTAGGTTGCGGTTCCTTCGACGGTTCCAGCAAGCGATGTGCCGCTCAAAACGGTGGCGAAGGCAACCGCAGGAAACGTGGTGCGGACGAGTGTCAGCATGGCAGTACCCTTCAAATATCAGTTCTACAAAAGATTGCTGTTCATCCGACATTTACAAGTACGCCGCGAGCAAAGCGGCAAATCTGTGCCGATGTCATAACGGCCAGATCAACGGGATCAGCAGGGACGCCAACAATCCGACCGTCAGGTTCAGCGGCACGCCCACTTTCATGAAGTCGGTGAACCTGTAGCCTCCGGGACCATAGACCATCATGTTCGTCTGGTATCCGATAGGTGTTGCAAACGATGCCGAGGCCGCCACCATGACCGCGACGACCAGCGGACGCGGATCTATTCCGACCGCCTGCGCCAGACCGATGGCGATCGGGGTGACGACAACCGCAACGGCGTTGTTGGAGACCAGTTCGGTCAGCACCGAGGTCAGCAGATAAATCGCCCAGATAATCAGGAATGGCGGCAAGGCACTGAGCCCCGGCGCAATGGCCTCGACGATCAGGGAAACCGCGCCCGAGCTGTCCAGCGCAGCCCCTATGCCCAGCATCGCGAAGATCAACGCCAACAGACGACCTTCAACAAAGGAAAACGCCTCATCCGCGTCGATACAGCGGGTCAGCAGAACCACGGCGCAGGCAACAATCGACAACAACAGGATGGGCGCAATGCCCAGCGCGGCGAGGGCGACAATCCCTACAAGAGCACCAATCGCAATGGGTGCATGGCTTCGACGGAATGCTCGAGCCGATGGTTGTGTGACGTCCACCATGTCCATATCAGCCGCCAGCCGCTGGATATCCGCCGGGGCACCTTCCAAAAGCAACGTATCCCCAACCCTGACCACCAAATCATCCAGCTGACGGCCGATATTCTGGTTGCGACGGTGCACCGCCAGCACGTAAACGCCATAGCGACGCCGAAGCCGCATCATCCCAAGGGTCCGCCCCACCAGACGGCACCCGGGCGTGATCAGCACCTCAACCGTCTTGGTTTCAACGGCGGATACCTGATCCACGCGTTTGAGTTCCCGGTTGCGCTGAAGGCTCAGAAGTTCGGTCATCTCGGTGCGTAAAACCACCCTGTCGCCGACCTTCAGTTCGACGCCTTTCAAGTTGCGCCGCAACGACTCATCCCCCCGGATGACATCGATCAGACGCACGCCGGGGCGTTTGAACAACTGCACGCCGGTCACTTCGCGCCCGATCAGGTTGCTGTCCGGCGGAATGACGGCTTCGGTAAAGAACTTCATCTTGGACCGGTCACTGAGCAGCGACGCCATGCTGTCCCGCTCGGGCAACAGTTTGGGCGCGATGAAGCGCAAATAGATCATGCCGTAGATCACCAGCGCGATCCCCAGCGGCGTGACTTCGAAAATCGTAAAGGGTTTCATCCCCTGCGCGCGGGCCACGCCATCCACCAGCAGGTTGGTGGACGTGCCGATCAATGTCAGCGTGCCGCCCAGAATGGCCGCATAACTCAGCGGAATCAGCAATTTGGACGCGGGAACGTTCAGGGTGCGGGCAATTTGCACAAAGACCGGTATCATCACCACGACCACTGGCGTATTCGACACCACCGCCGAGGCCAGCACGACAAACCCCATAAGCAAAGCGATGGCAATACGCGGGTTTACCTGAGCCTGCTTCTGCGCGGTCGAGGTGAACGAGTCCAGGGCTCCGGTCCGCACCAAGGCCCCCATGATGATGAACATCGCGGCAATCGTCCAGGGTGCCGGGTTGGACAGAACCGCAAGCGCGCTTTGATAGGGCAGGATGCCGGTTACAAGCATCAGTGAGACACCGCCAATCGCCACGACTTCGGTCGGATAAACCTCGCGCAGGAACATGATGAACATGCCCGCAACGATGACCAGCGCCAGAACTGCGCTTCCTGTGTCTGTCAGTGAAAGGAAATTCATTCGTGGTATTCTGTCCGAACCCCGGCCCAAGCGCCTGATGACATGCAGTTTCACGCATTGCGCCCGACAGAGCAAGCCTGACGATGACTATTCGGGCCCGGCTTGTTCCAGACGCCCGCCGACCCGCACCATGCGCACGGATTTGGCCTGTCCGTCACGATCATCGGTTTCCACGAACACGCCGCTCAGTGTGGCCTCACCATTTGCGGGGGTAAAGCGCGCCTTGGGCATACCGGTGATGAACCGTCGCATCGGCTCTTGCTTGTCCATGCCGATGACCGAATCGTAGTCTCCGCACATGCCTGCATCTGTCAGATACCCGGTGCCACCCGGCAGAATCTGCGAATCCGCGGTTGGCACATGGGTATGCGTTCCCACCACAAGGCTGGCGCGCTTGTCACAGTAATGCCCCATCGCCATCTTCTCGGACGTCGCTTCGCAATGCATGTCCACGATGATTGCTTGCGCCTGACCTCCCCTGGGATGGGATTTCAGGATCGGCTCAATGGCTGAGAACGGATCATCGAACGGACGCTTCATAAAGACCTGACCCAACACCTGAACCACCAGAACCTTGCGCCCCCCCGGCGCCGTGAACAACCGATGACCCCGCCCCGGCGCGCCTTTGGCGAAGTTCACGGGTCGTATGATGCGCTGTTCCTTCTCGATGAATTGCAGCATGTCTTTCTGGTCGAACGCATGATCGCCCAGCGTCAGGCAATCTGCCCCGGCGTCGAGCAACAGCCTGGCGTGATCTCCGCTCAACCCCATGCCGTTCGACGCGTTTTCGCCATTGACTACAACAAAATCCAGCCGCCATTCGTCGCGCAGGCGCGGCAAATGCTGTTGAACGGCAGCGCGGCCCGCGCGCCCCATGACATCGCCAAGAAACAGAATCTTCATGATCCGGGTCGTAGGGGCTGTACAGGGCAATAACAAGGCGGAAGCGTGAAATTAACGGCAGACTTCGGGGTTGAAATCAAATTCTGCCGTGGCAATGTTTCGATACGTCTTTTGAATACAAAAGGAATTCTTCGTGAAGTCGTCAATTGTTCTGACCGGCTGCCTTTTGGCGGCAACCGCTGCCGCGGCCGAAGGCACCAAGACATCCATGCCCAACCCCGCCGCGACCTTCTGCATTGAAAACGACGGGACCTACCAGCTTCGTAAAAACGAAGACGGCAGTGTCTATGGCATCTGCATCCTGAAAGACGGCACCGAGGTGGATGCCTGGGATTACTTGCGCAGCCATTTCGAACAGTAGCAGCTAGAAGGTCAGCACGCGGCTTTCCGTGACAACCATGTCCAGTGGTTGGTCGGTTGGCTCGAGCGGCAGATCCGCAGTCTCTTGCGCGTCAAAAGCAAAGCCAATGGCAAGCGTCGGGCGTTTGGAGCGCAAGCCTTCCAGCGTTCGGTCATAAAACCCGCCGCCATACCCCAGGCGGCCACCATTTGCATCGAAGGCGACCAGCGGCACGATCAGGATTTCGGGGTCGAAATAGTCATCCACCTGGGGCACTTTTGCACCGAACGGGCCATCCTTGAGCACACCGTCCGGCGTCCAGCGAGAGAATTTCAGCGGCTGACCGGCTGCCTGAATGACAGGCACCCCCACCGGGCCATAAGCCGATGCCTCGGCCATCGCAGGCACCGGGTCGATCTCGGTCCGGATCGGCATGTAACCTGACAGGGGAACGCCGCGATGGCCTGCCAGAACCTCGGACAAGCGCCCGGCTGCGCCCGGCAAGCGGGCATCAAACGCGGTCTTGCGGCGGGCAAACGCCGCTTTGCGCGCCGCGGCTTTGATTTCGGTCAGATCGGTCACAGGAGCACCACGCTGGCAAGCCCAAGAAATATGAAGAAACCCATGACATCCGTCGTGGTTGTCACAAAGGTTCCCGATGCCAGCGCCGGGTCGATGCCCAAGCGGTCCAGCACGACTGGTACTACCGTACCTGCAAAGCCTGCGATGATCATGTTCACGACCAAGGCCGACCCAATCACGACACCCAGCAGCGGGGAATCGAACCACAGCATCCCCACGGTCCCCAGCACGATTGCAAAGCAGAGCCCATTCAGCATCCCCACCAGCAGTTCCCGGCGAATAACGCGCAGCACGTTTGCATTGGTCAAGTCGCGCGTCGCCAAGGCACGCACCGTAACGGTGAGCGACTGTGTTCCAGCATTGCCGCCCATCGACGCGACGATCGGCATCAGGATGGCCAGCGCGACCAGTTGATCAATCGCCGCCTCGAATTGCGAAATCACCAAAGAGGCACAGATCGCCGTGCACAGGTTCACCGCCAGCCAGGGCAACCTTCGCCGGCTGGTTGCCGCCACGCTGTCGGACAACGAGCTTTCGTCGCCGACACCGGCAAGACGCAGGATGTCTTCTTCATGCTCTTCATCCAGAACGACCATCGCGTCATCAATGGTGATGACACCGACCAAACGGCCATCCGCATCCACCACCGGGGCCGAGATCAGGTGATACTGGTTGAAGGCATAAGCCACGTCTTCCTCATCCTGATCGACAGGGATGATGTGAAACTCCTCCTCTGCCAGATCAAGCAGAGGCACGTCACGCCGCGCCGCCATCAGCTTGCCCAACGTCACCTGCGCCACAGGTTTCAGGCGCGGATCGACCAGAACGACGTGATAGAACTGCTCGGGCAAATCGTCATTGGCGCGCATGAAGTCAATGGCTTGGCCAACGGTCCAATGCTCGGGCGCCATGACCACTTCACGCTGCATGAGGCGACCCGCCGAGTTCTCGGGGTAGGACAGGGCCTGTTCGGCTGCGATCCGTTCGGAATCCTCCAGCGCGCCCAGAATGGCTTCCTGCTGTGGTTCCTCAAGGTCTTCAAGCAGGTCAACGACATCGTCGCTTTCCATCTCGCGCACGGCATCGGCCAGAACATCCGGGTTCAGGACCGAGATCACCTCTTCACGAACTGATTCATCCAGTTCGGACAGGATGTCGCCGTCAAACTCTTTGTCGTACAGGCGAATCAGGCGCGACCGGTCAAACGGATTGATCTGTTCAAGAAGGTCGGCAATGTCGGCCGAGTGCAGCGGCTCCATCAACTCAACCAGCTTGTCGCGGTCGTCTATATCCACCGCGTACAGGATTGCCGCTACTGCCTTGGGGTCCAACGCATAGGCGTCTTCATCCCGGGGCTGATCGTGTCCGGCTTCGTCTCTGCCTGTCGTCATGCTCTGCCCCTTTTTTACGATTTGCTCTTAAATAGAAGAAGCAGCTACCGGAAAACAATGACAATGCGCCGATTTACCCACTTCTTTCGTCCGCCTATGCTGGTGTGCGGTTCCAAACAGGCGGAGAACAGGGAAAATGGCGCAAAAGACGCTTTTGAAAGGGCGTGTTCTGAGTTTCACAGGCTCACCCTTCGACGGAGAGCCGACCGAGGCGACCCGGTTGGACGAAGCGGTCGTGATCGAACACGGGCGAATTACCGAGATCGGCACCATCGACGCGCTGAAAAAAGCCCATCCTGACGCAGTCACGAAGGATCACGGATCGCGCTTGATCATGGCTGGGTTCGTCGACCCGCATGTGCATTATCCACAGACGGCGATGATCGCCAGCTGGGGCAAGCGGCTAATCGACTGGCTGAACACCTACACCTTCCCGGAAGAGATGAAGTTCGGCGATTTCGACTATGCGGCCGAGATCGCCAACCGGTATCTGGACCTGACGACCGCCCACGGCACCACGACCATGTGCAGTTTTTGCACGATTCACCCTGAAAGCGTGGATGCCTTTTTCACCGCGGCGCAACAGCGTGGGCAGCGTGTGGTCGCCGGCAAGACCTGCATGGACCGTAACGCGCCCGAAGGTCTGCGCGACACCGCGCAGACGGCTTATGACCAGTCCGCCGCACTGCTTGAGAAATGGCACCGCGTCGATCGCCTGTCCTATGCGATCACACCACGCTTTTCGCCAACCTCGACCCCGGAACAGCTTGAGGCCATGGGCGCGCTTTGGGCCGAACATCCCCATTGTCTCATGCAAACCCATCTGAGCGAGCAAACGGATGAAATCGAATGGGTCCGGTCCCTGTTCCCTGATGCAAGGGATTATCTGGACACCTACGAGAAATTTGGCCTGCTGGGCCAGAACGGCCTGTATGGCCATGTCATCCACCTGGAAGACCGGGAACGGGATCGGCTGCGCGAGGTCGATGCCTCTTTGATTCATTGCCCCACGTCGAACACCTTCATCGGATCGGGACTGTTTGACATGAACGGGCTGATCCATGATGGCCACCGGATCGGTCTGGCCACGGATACCGGCGGCGGGTCCAGCTTTTCGATGCTGCGCACCATGGCCGCCGCCTATGAGATCGGCCAATTGCGCGGCCGCCCTCTGCACCCGGCGCAATTGCTGTGGTTGGGCACGGTCGGATCGGCCCGTAGCCTGCGTATGGACGACTGCATCGGAAACATCACTCCGGGGATGGAGGCGGATCTGGTCGTGATCGACCTCGCCTCGACCCCCGCCATCGCCCAGCGCGAGGCCCATGCAGAAGACGTTTGGGAAGCGATCTTCCCGACGATCATGATGGGCGATGATCGGGCCGTGGCAGAGGTCTGGATCGGCGGGCGGCAGGCGGCTTAAGCCTGCAACGCCCGGGCCAGCGTGTTCTGACGCTCGATCACGCGGGGCAGATCAATGGTCGTTATGTGCCCGTCACGTACGATCTGGCGGCCTTCGACGAACAGATGTTTCACAGACATCGGCCCCGCCAGAAGCAGGGCCGCCGGATCCCAACTGCCCGCGCTTTCGATACCGCGGATATCCCACACCGCAATATCGGCACGTTTTCCGGGCATCAGCCGTCCACAATCGGGACGTCCCAACACATCCGCCCCGCCGCGCGTCGCGATCTCAAGCGCTTCGCGGGCCGACATGGCATCCGCACCATTGGCGACCCGCTGCAACAACATGGCCTGGCGCGCCTCAAGCATGAGGTTGCCATTGTCATTGCTGGCCGATCCATCCGCGCCGAGGCCGACCTTGACACCCGCATCGCGCATCGCCCGCACCGGCGCGATACCCGATCCGAGGCGGCAATTTGAACAGGGGCAATGGGCCACGCCTGTTTCAGAGCGCGAGAACAGATCAATCTCGGCCCCGTCCAGCTTGACGCAATGGGCGTGCCAGACATCCGGGCCGGTCCAACCCAATTCCTCGGCATATTGCCCCGGGCGGCAGCCGAATTGTGCCTGCGAATAGGCAATATCCTCATCATTCTCGGCCAGATGGGTATGCAGCATCACGCCCTTGTCCCGCGCCAGCAACGCCGCATCGCGCATCAGGTCCCGGCTGACGGAAAACGGTGAACACGGGGCAAGGCCAACGCGGCACATCGAACCCTCCGACGGGTCGTGAAACGCATCCACGACACGTACCATGTCGTCCAGAATGGCGGCTTCCTTTTCCACCAGATGGTCCGGCGGCAGACCCCCATCGCTCTCGCCGATGCTCATCGCGCCGCGTGTCGGATGAAACCGCATCCCCAACTCGGATGCGGCAGCGATCGTATCCTCAAGCCGCGCACCATTGGGATAGAGGTAAAGGTGATCGGAACTGAGCGTGCACCCCGACAGCGCCAGTTCGGCCAAACCGATCTGGGCCGAGGTGAACATTTCCTCCGGCCCGAAACGCGACCAGATCGGGTAGAGCGTTTGCAGCCACCCAAACAGCAACGCATCCTGTCCGCCCGGCACCGCCCGTGTCAGAGTTTGATAAAGATGGTGGTGGGTATTCACCAGGCCGGGCGTCACCACACAGCCTGAAACATCATGCACCTCACCCTGTGTTTCCAATCCCCGCCCGATCCGGGCAATCTGCCCGTCGCGGACCAGAATATCGGCCTTGGACAATTCCTGCCGGGACTCCTCCATCGTCAGGATCAGATCAGCATTCTTGAGTAGGGTTTCCGTCATTTCGCGCTCCTGCATCTGCCCGTCTCATGCAAGAAGTGCGTCGGCCGGTGGAAAACGGGCGCAAGAACCGGCCATCCCCGGTGTAGTTGCCTTTGATGCGCCGGGCAACAGGATTCAGAATTGGCGGAGTATCTCAAGCGCTGCGGCGTGCAGGTCAGCGTTGGCCGCAGCCAGGGCCCGACCGCCTTGATGCGCGGGGCCGCCCTGCCAATCGGTCACGACACCGCCAGCCGCCTGAATAACGGCAATCGGCGCTTGGATATCATAGGAATTCAAGCCCGCCTCGATCACCAAATCCGCCTGCCCGGCAGCCAGAAGCGCATAGGCATAGCAATCCATTCCATAGCGCGTCAGCTGCACCTGATCGGACACGGCCTGAAACCCTGCGCGGTCCTTCGGGGTTCCAACCTCGGGGAACGTGGTAAACAAAGTCGCCTGATCCAGCGCCCTGGTATCGCGCGTTTGCATTCTTCTGGTGCCTTGCGGACCGGTCATGTGAGCACCGGAAGACGATCCGACAAAGCGCTCTCCGATATAAGGCTGATCGATTACTCCCATAAACGGCCCGTCCTGATCGCTCAGCGCAATCAGAACACCCCAGGTTGGCGTGCCGCTGATAAACCCACGGGTGCCATCGATGGGGTCCAGTACCCAGGTACGGCCACTGGTGCCCGTATGCGCCCCGAACTCCTCGCCCAGCACACCGTCATCCGGGCACCGCCGCGCCAGAACGTCCCGCATCGCCTGTTCAGCGGCGCGGTCAGCCACGGTGACCGGGTCGAACCCGTCGGTCAGTTTGTTGGCGGTTTCCAGATTTGTTTGACGAAAAAAGGGGAGTATGGCCTCACGCGCAGCCTCGGCCATTTCTTCGGCAATTTCGATATCGCTCAGTGTCGTCGGTTGCATGTCCCCGAGGTGCGGGCAATCCGCGACAAAGTCAAGTCAGTCAGGCAACGTCGCTGAGAACCCGCGCCAGTTCGAACAGGCGGCGACGCTGGTTTTCCGGAATCGCATAGTAAGAGCGCACCAGATCCAGAGCTTCTTTGTCACCCATCAGGTCAGCAGGGACGGATTTCTTGTCCGCATCGCTTTTCTGGGCTTCTTCCAGACCTTCGAAGAAAAAGCTGACCGGAACATCCAGCGCCTCGGCGATGTCCCACAGGCGGGATGCGCTGATTCGGTTGGCACCGGTCTCATATTTCTGGATTTGCTGAAACTTGATACCAACTTGCTGCGCCAACTGCTGCTGGGTCATCCCAATCAGCCAGCGGCGATGCCGAACGCGCTTGCCCACATGGACATCGACGTGATGAGTCATTGGTATTCTCCTATACTACACAAACATCTGCACGGGATTTTGCGACGTCCGATATCGCAGTTTTAGAGAGCTCCCCTTAACCGCTCCCTAATACGGACTGTACCGCCCCCCGTTTACAGCACTAACTGCATATAATGCCGGTTTTGAGATTTTTTTCAAGCTGGTTGAGTCGAACACCCCTGACAGGGATTTGTGGTTGTATTACCTCAAGCCTTTACAGAAACGTACTCCTGCAACTGAATCCGCCTTCAAAATAGGACCCTTTTCCGCCCGCGCAGCAAACGGATTGACTTTTCTGGCGGCACACGCGCCTATGTCGCAAATTCTTGAGGAACGATATGCGGGCCTATTGCATTCCATACGACGGGGCGTCTGCCCAGCTTTGTGACGTGAAAATACCCGAGCCGGGCGAAGGTCAGGTGCGGGTCGCCATAAAAGCGTGCGGCCTGAACTTCGCCGATCTGCTGATGCAGACGGGCGCGTATCAGGACACGCCACCTGCCCCATTCACTCTGGGCATGGAGATCGCCGGCGTCGTGGATACAGTCGGTCCCGGCGTTTCGACGCTGAGGCCGGGCGACTGGATCGCGGTCTATTCAGGTCAGGGCGGGTTGGCAGAATACGGCGTGTTCGACGCGGACCGTGCGATCGTGCTGCCGGACGGCACCGGCTTCGAAGACGCCGCCGCCATCCAGATCGCATATGCCACCAGTCACATTGCCCTTGAACACAGGGCACGCCTGCAACCGGGTGAAACCCTTCTGGTCACCGGCGCAGCGGGAGGCGTCGGCCTGACCGCCGTCGAAATCGGCAAACTCATGGGCGCCACGGTCATCGCGCAGGCACGCGGCGAGAACAAGCTTGCCGTTGCCCGTGCCGCTGGTGCCGATCATCTGATCGATGCTTCCGAAGACTTGCGGGAACGGGTCAAATCGCTGGGCGGCGCGGATGTCGTCTATGACGTCATCGGCGGGGATGTGTTCAAGGCCGCTTTCCGCGCGACCAATCCCGAAGGGCGTTTGCTGCCCATCGGATTCGCCGGGGGCGACGTCCCGCAGATTCCGGCCAATCATCTTCTGGTCAAAAACCTGACCGTGATCGGGGTGTATATCGGTGGCTATCTGAAGTTCCGCCCCGAAGCTGTGCGCAACAGTTTTGAAACTCTGTTCAAATGGCATTCAGAGGGCAGGATAAAACCGCATATCAGTCACGTCCTGCCACTTGAAGACGTCGCGCAGGGAATGCAGTTGCTGAAAGAGCGAAAATCGACGGGCAAGATCGTGATCACGCCCTGATCGCGATCACCCAACCACCGCCCGCAACTGCGTACCGCCCAGCAATCTGAAGTTCTGACGCACCAATTGTGCCAGAGCCTCGACAACCGCATCCCGGCCCGATTCCCCACCGTATAGATTGATCATATGCGCAGGCAAATCCGGCAGAGCCCCACCCGAGTCGATCTGTTCAAGATGTGCGGCCTCGGTTCCGTCCAGCATTGCGTGTACGGCAAGATCGGCACTGACCGTGGCTTCTATTGTCCGGTCGTTTTCGGTTTCCACTGACAGTTCCCACGGTACTCCGGCGGCATCCAGTGCCGAAATGACCTGCGGTCTGAACAAGCAGCGCCGTCCAAGCGCCAGAGGCAACGGACGTTTGCGCCATGCAGATCCGCCCGGCGCACCGATCCAGCGCAACGGCAGCTCTGCGATGGTCTCTGCGCCATCGGCCGAAGACGGTTCGGTCGTCAGGATCACATCACATTCGCCCCGCTTGTACATGTCTTTCAATTGCAGTGAATAGGACGACACCAACTGCACCCTGACACGGGGAAAATCGGCGTTGAACCGTTGCAGGACCCGGGGGATCGCGGGGTAGACGATGTCATGGGGAACGCCCAGAACCACTTCGCCTTCAAAGGCCTGGTCGGTGAGTTTCGAGATTACCTCGTCATTCAGGGCAATCATGCGGCGCGCGTAGGCCAGCAGTTGCTCACCGGATGCGGTCAGGGCAATTGTTCTGCCGCTTCGGTCCAGCAACTCCAGGCCCAGCAGCTCCTCCAGCCGTTTCAGCTGCATGGACACCGCTGACTGCGTCAGGTGCAGAAATCCGGCAGCGCGGGTCACTCCGCCCTGATCCGCCACCGCCACAAAGGATCGCAGGGTTGTAATGTCCAAATTCCGCATCTTCACGATTCCTTATGCGTTCCATCAAAAATATTCGTTTTCAAAATATGTCATGCGCACCCATATCAATCAAGGAAATTGATAACAGCCAGCAAAACCATCGAGAATACAGAAAGGACAAGTTATGACGCAACTCGCAATCCATAATCCCTGCAAACCGGCCAAACGTTCTTTGGTGTCCCTGATCTCTCAAGCGTTCGAACTGTCCAGACAGCGGCGAAAGCTGGCACAGCTGGATGCCGCCATGCTGGACGATATCGGTCTGACCCGCGAGGAAGCAACCTCAGAAGCAGAACGCTTCTTCTGGGATGCACCTCAATTCTGGAAAAGGTGACTGCGACTCTCATATTTTTATGGCGATGGGCGACGTCGAGTCGCCTGTTGGCATTTTTGTTGCGTGTTTTAGTCGGTTTTCCCGCGGAATCTCTTGAAACACAGCCCCTTGTTGCCGATATTTAGATGGAAAACCGCCCCGCTCTGCCGGGGCGCTCTAACTTGACGACTAGGGAGACCCTTTGATGGCACAATTCGACACGATCCGGACGGCATCCGGCGCGCGCGCCGCCGAGATTGATCAGGGCCTGCGCGCCCACATGAACAAAGTCTACGGCACAATGTCCGTCGGCATGCTGATCACTGCACTGGCGGCATGGGCTATTGCCGGTCTGGCAGTAACCAGCGATCCAAGCAACGCGGTCGCACAGATCGGCGCAGATCGCTATCTGACCAGCCTGGGTGGCGCGCTGTTCCTGTCGCCGCTGAAATGGGTGGTCATGTTTGCGCCGCTGGCCTTTATCCTATTTGGCTGGGGTGCCCTGATGCGCCGCGGCTCAGCCGCGACAGTTCAGCTTGGCTTCTTCGTCTTTGCCGCGGTAATGGGCATCTCGATGAGCTCGATCTTCATGATCTTCACGCCCTACTCGATTACCCAGACCTTCCTGGTGACGGCAATCGCCTTTGCTGGCCTCAGCCTTTATGGCTACACCACAAAGCGGAACCTCAGCGGAATGGGCACCTTCTTCATGATGGGTGTGATTGGTCTGCTGGTTGCAATGATCATCAACCTGTTTCTGCAATCCGGCGTGATGATGCTGGCCATCTCGGCCATTGGCATCCTGATCTTTGCCGGTCTGACCGCGTTCTACACGCAGGACATCAAGAACACATACGTCGCCCATGCTGCGCATGGCGATCAGGAATGGCTGGACAAAGCGGCCTTTGACGGCGCGCTGAGCCTGTACATCTCGTTCCTGAACATGTTCCAGTTCCTGCTGATGTTCATGGGCCAGCAGGAATAGCCTTTGTTGACACCTGAATTGGTTTGGGGCCGGTCATTGACCGGCCCTTTTCTTTGCGCGCCGGACTTCTTTTACCCGGAAATGAAAAGCCCCGCCTGACAAGGCGGGGCTTTCTGTTTCCGAAGCGTTTATGTGTTCAGCTACAGTTCAGCGGAATGGCAAAGCCCGAGCTCTTTTCGGATGTTCCTTTGCGGAAAACACCGCCAGCCGGCAGACAGCCGGTGAAACGCTCTGTTTCTTCCGCAAAGCCCACACCGATCGAATTGTCGACTTTCACACTGTTGGAATGCGTGCGCAGCACACCAAACAAAGTGCCGTTCACACTGACAGTGCTGAGGAACAGGTTCGTGTCGCTCCCTTGCAATTGCACCGCAGTGTCCGGCGTCTGGCCGCCGTTGTCGATTGCAACCGATGCGACCTTGGAAGGATCCACCTCATCACTCAAAAGCGTGACTGTCCGCAGTTCCGCCAGTTCTGCCGGAACGTTGGTCGCATCTGGCAGAAAGGCTACGGCTCCGGGTACGTCCGAAATCGTGCGTGGTTCGCCATCGATTCCAGTAAACCCGACACCTTCGCGGTTAAACGGGTCTTCACAGGCCGCTAGGGTTAGAACGGCAATTGTGGATAACAAGATTTTTTTCATGGCGGTCAACATTTTGTGGCGGTTTGCTGAAGCGTACTTGCAGGTTCCCACAAAAAGCAAGCCGCAGGGGATGCGATTGTCCCAAACGCTGATGCGCCACTGCAACGGACTGCCCAGGCCTGCCACCCGCCGAAATCAGGAAACCGGAACTGAAAAAGGGCTCTGTACACCAGAGCCCTTTTTCGGAATTTCCAAATGGAATGGCAGATTACTTGATCTTGCCTTCCTTGTACTCGACATGCTTGCGAACGACCGGGTCGTATTTACGAATGGTCATTTTCTCGGTCATGGTGCGCGCATTCTTCTTGGTCACGTAGAAGTGGCCCGTGCCCGCGGTCGAGTTCAGACGGATCTTGATTGTCGTCGGCTTCGCCATGGTTATCTCCTGCGTCCGAAAAGGCAGGGGCCTTTCGGTTGAATTCCTATGAGCGTGCGCTTTTACGCGCTGCACCGCCCATGTCAAGGCCAATCGGATGATACCGGCTCAGGAATCTGTTGCAGGTTCACCCGGGCAGGGTTGGCGCGCCCATATAGGTGTGAATCTGGTCTCTTTCCGCGTCCGAAAGGCCCAACGCGGTGGACAATTGCCGCAGATAGGACGCCTCGCGCGCGTTGTCCAGACGGATCGCAGCCAGGGATGTCGCATAGATCTGCGTCTTGAGCGGCGCACCAGAATCAGCCGCCAATCCCATGACGTCAATCGGTGCGTTCAGCTGCTCTTGCACGAATGCGCGCTCTTCCTCGCTGACGTCATCGCCCAATTCACCCAGAATGATTTCCTTTTCCTGCTCATCCAGTTCGCCATCCGCCTTGGCAGCTTGGATCATCGCCCGAAGCATCAGCTTCGCCTGCTCTTCCATCGCCGCACCCGCAGGCGTGCCGCCGAACACGGTTTCCATCATGTCACCCGTGTGTTGATTGGCCGTCTTGGCCGCCCCCTGCATGGCATTCAACAATCCACCCAATCCGGCGGCCCCGGCTGTGCTGCCGCCGATGCCCATCTTGCTCATCATGTCCTGCAAGCCTGACGCGCCACCGGGCAGACCAAACTGTTCTGCCATTTTGCCCAGCTGATCCACGCCGAAACCACCGCCGGCGCCTTGCATCTTGTCTTGCAGCCCAGCCATGCCGCCCATCTTCTGATATTTTTCCATGCCCTTGGCCGCAGCAAAACCAATGGCAACGGACGCCAGCGTTTTCATAAAGCTCATAATCAACCTCCCATATCTTCAAATTGGTTCCAAAAGCCTAACAGCCGAATGCAATCCCGAATACTGCGCTCAACCCCAACGCGACTGACGCGCACCATAACACCTGAAGAAGGCGCGTTATCCGGCATCATGTTTGTGCATATCACGAATTCGTGATAAGTTCGCCCATCCAAGAAGCCGAATTCAGGCTCGAAGGCCGAGGCAGCGTGAATGGGGGCAACCTGCAACGAGCAGAGTTGTTCCACGCGACTTTTCTTGGGGGCTATCATGACAGAATGGGCTATTCAGGCCGAAGAACTGGCCAATTGCAATTGCAATTTCGGTTGCCCGTGTCAGTTCAGCGTACTTCCGTCTCATGGAAACTGCGAGGCGGTTGTCGTTTTCGACATTCAAAGCGGTCACTACGGTGACATTGATCTGGGCGGGCTTCGGGCGGCAGGGGTCTATCATTGGCCGGGGCCAATTCATGAGGGCAAGGGTCAGATGCAGCTGATCATTGATGAAAGCGCAAAGGCTGACCAGCGGGCCGCGTTGCAAGCGATCATGACCGGTCAGGACACGGATGAAATGGCTACGTTCTGGTATGTCTTCAGCGCCATGGCGCCTTTGAAACATGAAACGCTGTTTGTTCCGATCGAGCTGGATTGGAACCGCGAAGAGCGCAGCGGATACGCCAAGGTTGCCGGGGTTTTCGATGTCGTGGTCAATCCGATCCCTCATATCGTCTCGGGCGCACCTCACCGCGCGTCGATACAATTGCCGAATGGCTTTGAATACCGCCATGCCGAGGCGGCATCGGGCAGTGCGACGACAACAGGCGGTCAGATCAGCCTGACCTTTGACGCGACGCACGCTCATCTGGCGCATCTGAACATCTCGGGCCATGGCGTCTTGGGCGCTTAGGCAGAGAACCCCCATGGCCGAACAGAACGCATCGCCCCGGGGCCGGACGGTTGAGCGGTTGCTGAGACAGGACAACGCGATTGTTCTGGGAAGCGTCCTTCTGATCATCCTCGGTGCAACCTGGTACACGATAGCCGGCGTCGGGATGAACATGTCCGCGGTCGAGATGACCCGGATGGCCGGCCCGGTCGGAGACCCTATGCAAATGGGCCCGGCAGCAGCGTGGAGCGCAAGCCATGCCTTGCTGATCTTTCTGATGTGGTGGATCATGATGATCGCCATGATGACCCCGAGCGCTGCGCCTGCCGTTCTTCTGTTCATCGCGGTCAAGCGGACAGGGCCCGAAAAGCATCGGACGGTTGCGTTCAGCCTGTGGTTTTTATCCGGCTATCTGGTGGCCTGGGGGGCGCTCAGCCTGATTGCAACCGCATTGCAATGGGGGTTGGAACATGTCGGGCTGTCCGACGGGCGGATGATGACGATCAGCTCGGGCGTCTTCGCAGGAAGTATTCTGCTGGCGGCTGGCGCCTATCAGTTTTCAGGTTTGAAAAACGCATGCCTGCGCCACTGTCAAAGCCCCGCACGTTTCCTGGCCGATCACAACCGGCCCGGAACATTCGGTGCATTCCGAACCGGTATCCTGCACGGCACGTATTGTCTGGGATGCTGCTGGGCACTGATGTTGCTGCTGTTCGTCGGTGGGATCATGAACCTCTACTGGATTGTCGGAGTTGCCGCCTATGTCGCGCTGGAAAAACTCCTGCCCGGGGCCCGGTGGCTTGTGCCGGTGACAGGTTCTGCGCTGATCGGTGCGGGCCTTTGGTTCATCACGGCGCCGTTGTTTTCTGGCACCTGATTTTCGACGGCCCCGGGGTCGGCTGACTTGAAGACCCAAAAACGATTTGATGTAACAGGAGGTATCCATGCCCATTTTCATTACTTACGCATCTTACTCGCAAGCCGGTGTCAAAGGCATGTTGCAAAAGCCCGAGAACCGCACCGGTCCGGTGAAGGCTCTGCTGGAAAAAGTAGGTGGCAGGTTGCTGTCCTTCTACATGACAACCGGCAGCAACGACGTGGTCGTGATCAGCGAAGCCCCTGATGGCACAGACGCCGTGGCCGTTGGCATGGCCGTCGCCGCATCGGGTGCAGTGACGAACATTGAAACCGTTCGCGCCTGGACTGCGGACGAGTTCACGTCGATAACCGAAAAGGCGGCGGCGCTGACCGGCTCCTACACGCCGCCCGGAGGATAGGAGGATACGCGCGGAGGACCTGTAAGCCGGATCTTGTTCCGGGGTTGCCCCCTTCGATGACCATTCCTCTAGGCCGTGCATTGCTGCATGGCTCAAGCTGCCAACCCGGTCCCTCTCGGCCAAGACGCGCTTAGCGGCGGTATCGGCTTGCGCCGACCGGCCCGCGCGGGGACCCTATTTGGCATTGCTCCCGGTGGGGCTTGCCGTGCCGCCGCTGTTGCCAGCGGCGCGGTGGGCTCTTACCCCACCGTTTCACCCTTACCCTTGACCGAAGTCGCAGGCGGTCTGATTTCTGTGGCGCTTTCCGTCGGGTTACCCCGCCCGGGCGTTACCCGGCACCGTTGTCTTGTGGAGTCCGGACTTTCCTCTCGGGCCTTGCGACCCCAGCGGCCATCCGGCCCTCCGCGCTTGGGCTGGGTAGGCTCTGCGCCCGGCATCGTCAAGAGTGGAAAGGGGTTAAGGGGCCAGCCCCTTCTTGGCCTGCGGCCAATTCAACCCCGGGATATTTTCGGCCAGATGAAGTGCGGATCAGGAGTGCCGGATCAACGGGGCGAGGTCGGCTTGCTGCAATGGCCCCCTGCCCCATGGGCGGTATCGAAGACGGACGGCATGCAACAGAGTTTCATTGTCTACATCAGCGCTGAAACCGGCGGCTTGAGCCAGGTTTCGGAACTGGCCCTCTGATGCAGTTGGCAGACCAGCGGCATTTCCGCGGGGCGCGGCCAGCAAATTGCGCTCGAGCCGCGACCAGTCAAATCGCGGACCGGGGTCAAATTTGCGCCCGGGCGCCATGTCCGAATGGCCGATAACACCGTTTGGCAAGATGGCCCAACGGTGCATTATCTGGCGCAACAGCTGTTCCAGCCGGTGCATCTGGGGTTCCGGGAACGGATGCTTGCCGGTGTTGTCCAACTCGATGCCAATGGAACGAGAGTTGATGTCGGTCTGACCGTGCCATTCTCCGGCACCCGCATGCCAAGCGCGGTGCTCTTCACGCACCATCTGCCACAGCGTGCCATCATTGCCGATCAGGTAGTGGGCCGAGACCTCGGCCTTTGGGTCGCACAGACGATCCAGAGCCGCCTGCGCGCTGTCCATCGCCGTGTAGTGGATCACGATCAAAGACGGCGTCAGACCACCCCGGCGTTCGCCGAAATTTGGCGACGGATGCCAGATCGGGCTCAGGGCGTCAGTTGCTGACGGCACTGCGGAACGGGCTTGGGTCCCAGCCACATGCATAGCCGTCCCCATCCGGGTCCAGACCTTTGCGATCACGCTGGGGGCCGCCATTGGACAGAAACTCGATCTGAGCCTGATCGGCGGATGGGAATTGCGCGCAGTTCCTCTGAGCCTTGGCCTGAAGGTTGAAGCCCGAGCGTCTGTAGAGTTGGGTGCCGACGGGATTGGACGTGCTCAACGCGTATTGCACGATGTTTGTCTGGCCGCTCGCCGTACGCTCGGGCACTGCCGTAGGGGCCACGATTTCGTAGGTCTGGCGGTTCTGCTCGATCCGGGCGGCGTCGGATTCGATGCTGCGGCGTTCGGACACGGCAGAAAAATCCTGTTCATCCGAAATCGCACCAGTGTTCGCCACCGGAACCGCCGTAGCAGCGGCTGGGTCTTGGCCAGATGTGCTGGCCAATGCCGCCGCGGCTTGGTTGGCGATATCCGCGTTTTCACCCGTCGCAACAGTCGCCGCACCCGGGGCGCCCAGCGGTTGTTGTGACACATCGACCGGAGCCAGCAGAGGGTTGCCGACCGCACCCTGACCTGCCAATTGAGCCTCGCGCTGCGCCTGGTATTCAGGCGTGTTGAAACCTGTGCTGGTCAGCGGCGCGACATCCGTGCATGCAGCTGCCAGTGCAAGAGCGGGCACCAAAAGCAAAACGCGCATTGTTTGGCTCCGTGTCTAGTGCTTCAGTTGCCCGAGGCTTACCACCATTTCACGGGCTTGGCCACAAAACCGGCCGCATTTTCCAGCGCATAGGCGGTGTTGAGCAGATCGCCTTCTTCCCAAGGACGCCCGATCAGTTGCAATCCCAGCGGAAGGCCTTGTGTGTCCAGCCCTGCGGGGACCGAGATACCGGGCAAACCGGCCAGGTTCACGGTCACTGTAAAGACGTCGTTCAAATACATTTGAACTGGATCTGCTTCGGTCATTTCGCCCAGACCGAAGGCTGCCGATGGGGTTGCCGGGGTCAGGATGGCGTCGACCCCGGCCGCGAACACGTCTTCGAAGTCTTTCTTGATCAGCGTGCGCACCTTGCGGGCACGGTTGTAATAGGCGTCGTAGAAACCAGCCGACAGAACATAGGTACCGACCATGACCCGGCGCTGCACTTCGTGACCAAAGCCCTCGGCGCGGGTCTTTTCATACATCTCGGTGATGCCATCCCCCTGCGCCAACTGCGCACGATGCCCATAGCGGACACCGTCATAGCGGGCGAGGTTCGAAGACGCCTCGGCCGGGGCGATCACATAGTAGGCAGGCAGCGCATACTTGGTGTGCGGCAGCGAGATATCGACGATCTCGGCCCCCGCATCCTTCAGCATCGCAGCACCGTCGGCCCAGAGCTTTTCGATCTCGGCGGGCATGCCGTCCATGCGGTATTCCTTGGGGATACCGATCTTCTTGCCCTTGATGTCTCCGGTCAGCATCGCTTCGAAATTCGGGACGGCCAGGTCCGCACTGGTCGAATCCTTGGCGTCATGACCGCACATGGTTTCCAGCATGATCGCGGCGTCGCGGACATTCTTGGTCATCGGCCCGGCCTGATCCAGCGAGGATGCAAAGGCAACAATGCCCCAACGAGAGCAGCGACCATAAGTCGGCTTGATGCCGGTGATGCCGACAAAAGCCGCGGGCTGGCGGATGGAACCGCCGGTATCGGTGCCCGTTGCCGCAAGGCACAGATCGGCAGCAACGGCCGCCGCCGACCCGCCGGACGAGCCACCCGGCGTCAGCTGCGTATCATCGTTGCCACGACGCCAAGGGCTGACGGCATTGCCATAGACCGATGTTTCGTTGGACGACCCCATAGCGAATTCGTCCATGTTCAGCTTGCCCAGCATAACGGCACCTGCGTCAGCCAGTTGCTGTGAAACAGTGGATTCGTATTCCGGCTTGAATCCTTCAAGAATGCCCGACGCGGCTTGCGACGGCACGCCCTTGGTGCAGAACAGGTCCTTGATGCCGATCGGCAGGCCACACATTGACGGAGCGTCGCCACCTTTGATCCGTTCATCCGCCGCCTTGGCGCGTTCCATCGCGATCTCAGGCGTCTTGTGGACGAATGCGTTCAGCGCATCTGCTTCATCAATGGCTTTCAGGCAGGCGTCTGTCAGCTCAACAGAAGTGACGTCGCCGGCTCGCAATGCGTCGCGGGCCTCAGCCAGACCCATTTTGTTCAGATCGCTCATGTCTTACTCCACCACTTTGGGGACTGCGAAGAACCCTTCGCGGGCGTCGGGGGCGTTGGCCAGAATCTTGTCCTGCTGATTGCCATCGGTGACTTCGTCCTGACGACGCTTGAGGCGCATGGGTGTGACCGAGACCATCGGCTCGACACCTTCCACATCCACTTCGTTCAGCTGTTCGATGAACCCCAGGATGGTGTTGAACTCGGATGCCAGCGCCGGCAGCGCGTCATCCTCGACCTTGATCCGGGCCAGTTTGGCCACTTTGGCGGCGGTGCTTTGGTCAATCGACATCGGCTTCCCTCATCTACGTTAGGGGGCGTTTACCCGTCTGTAGCGACAGTCGCAAGACCGGGGTGCCATGGGCAGGTGCAAGTTTGGAATTCCCTCCACTTCTGCGGCCATTCAAAACTGAATGGCCGGTATGCAAAAAAGTAAACCGAATAGTTCATTATCGATCTTGAAAACTGAACTGTACTGTTCATTTTATTTATGCGACATAACGCAAACCGGAGAAAAAACATGAAACCCCTGATAACAGCCGCAGTCTTGTCCGCCACGATTTTGGCCGCACCGGCCATGGCTTTGGGTATCGACACAAGCAACCTGACACGCACGTTGACCTTCCCGTCCCCTATCGCGGAACCGGTCACGCAGGATCAGGTTAAACCTGCCAAGTAAAGCGCAGGTCCCGGCCGGGTCAGATATCCCCTCTCTGACCCGGCCGTTTTTCATTTTCGAGGATGCACATCCCAGGGCAAGCCGTTAGCATGACGTCGAATACAGAACAGAACTGCGCCGAGGTTTCGTAGTTCAGGCAAGCCAGTGGAGCAGATGATGAGCGCGCAAAAACAAGCGGTTCTGGACGCAATCGACGCAGCCAATGCAAATGACCCCAACCAAGACGATGGCCGCCCTGCGGCACTGCTGTATGGCGAACGCATGAGTGCCGAGTTGGACCGCCTGTTTCCGGACGCTTCTGACGCCCTTCAGATCGCCGCGCGCGGGCAGCATGTGGAACGTTGGAGACTTGCCCGCAGTGAATATCCCGAAGGCCGGGCTGGATACCTGTCATGGCGCAAGGCGCAGGGCGAACACCATGCCGATGTGGTCATGGGATTGATGACCCGTGAAGGTTATGACGCGGAACAGGTCGAGGCCGCAGGGCGCATGCTGCGCAAACAGGGCATCAAGCGCGACGCAGAGGTGCAGGCGCTGGAAGACGTAATCTGCTTTGTATTCCTGAAATGGTATTTCCAGCCCTTTGCCGCGAAACACTCGGCCGAGAAAATCCAGAGCATCGTTGAAAAAACGGCTCGCAAGATGTCGCCCGAAGGCCGCGCTCGGGTGTTGAGCGAATTTGATCTGCCCGATCATCTGGCGGCAGCCTTTCAGAACTAGGATCGGACCAGGGCGGTTTCGTTGACCTCCTTGTCACGAAGCTCGGAGGACACACGCGATCCCTCCGCGCCTCAAGACGCCGGGCCTTTGCCAAAACGGCCCCTGACAAGAGCCGCGCGATACACTTCGATCAGCCAACCCAGCATGATGGCATTCAGAATATGCCACATGAAATGCGTCCCCATCGGCCATTGCCTGCAAATTGGCAGATCGACCGCCCGGAAAGTGATCGATAGAATCAGGATCAGAGCCCCGAGCGTCATCCCTCTGGCCAAGTTCGGATCATTGCCCCGCAGCAGGAACGCGTAGATCAGGATCAACAAAGGGACCGGCGCATAAGCCGCCGACCCACCAATCCCCGGCACAAGCTGGAACAGGGGCGCAACGGCCGCCGCATAGGGAAGAAACAGAAGCGTACCGCAGATCGCCAATCCAGACGACATGCGACAGATGTCGCGGTTCACCGCATATATATAGACCAATATGAACAGCAGGATCGGCGCCACATCCGCCAAGGCCGCCCAAACCCGGGCATGGGTGTGAAACAGATAGCTTCCGATCCCGATCATGGCCAAAATCACGACCAGACCCTTGGCAAACGGCATGTCCTGATCGCGCACGCGCCGCCACATGATCCATGCGGCTATCAGAAAAGCAGCGTTCGTGATCGCATTGATCGGCTCGGCCCAATAGTCCGGCGACACGCGTTCACAATAGCCATCAATTTCTCGAATCCAGTCCATGGAATTTTACATAGCCGATGCTAGGCTGCTGCCAAGAGACCTTATGGGAGGAAAACCGGAATGAACATTATCTGGCTGGGCCATGGCAGTTTTCGCATTGAAACTCAGGGGCAGGTTCTGTTGATCGACCCGTGGCTGACCGGCAACCCGGTCTTGCCGGAAGATCAGCATGATGCAGCGCTGGATGGTGCGTCTCATATCCTTCTGACCCACACGCATTTCGACCATGTGGTTGACATTCTGCCGCTGGCCAAACACCTGAAAATCCCCGTTGTCGGACAGTATGACCTGATGGGATACTGGAGCGAAGCGGAAGGCATCGAGACCATCGGTTTCAACAAAGGCGGCACCGTCGATCTGAACGGCGTCAAGGTGACAATGGTTCCGGCCTCTCACAGTTCGACTTTTTCAACACCAGATGGTCTGCGCACCGGCGGCAGCGAGGTCGGCTTCATGATCGCGGCCGAGGGGCGTATGCTCTATGTTTCGGGCGATACCGACATCATGGCGGACATGGATTGGATGGGGGATTACTACAAGCCCGATATCGGCATCCTTTCAGCCGGCGGGCATTTCACCATGGATATGAAAGCCGCCGCCTATGCCGCGAAACGGTACTTCGACTTCAAGACGGTCATCCCATGCCACTACAGGACGTTCCCCATTCTGGAACAATCCGCACGGGCATTGATCGACGGATTGCCGGGGGTCGATGTGATCGAACCTGAGGTCATGAAAGCCATCACCGTCTGACGACAGCGCAGCGCGTCAACCCGGCGCGTCTTTGCGGCGCGCTTCGAAGAAGGCCTTCAAAAGCGCGGCGGCCTCTTCGCCTGCAATCCCGTCATAGACCTCGGGCACGTGATGCGCCTGTGCATGTGAAAACACGCGCGCGCCATGCGCCACGCCCCCGGATTTGGGGTCTGCCGCACCGTAATAGATCCGCCGGATGCGCGCGGCCGCCAAGGCTGCGGCGCACATCGCGCAAGGCTCCAGCGTGACGTAGAGATCATGATCCGGCAGCCGTTCAGAGCCCGCCTGCGCACAGGCTGCTCGCAAGGCCATGATTTCCGCATGGGCCGTGGGATCATTCAACTCGCGCGTCCGGTTTCCGGCCGCGGCCACGACCGTTCCGTCCGGACCAACGACAACAGCCCCCACGGGCACCTCCCCCCTGTCGGCTGCCGCTCGCGCCTCGGACAGGGCCTGTTGCATATGCGATTTGAACACCATGCCCCTGACTGCATCAGAAACCCGCCTTTCGCAAGCGCGCGGGATGCGGTATGGCCCTGACATGAACAAGACCCCACCCCCCGGCGATCGGATCGCCAAAGTCCTGGCCCGCGCTGGTGTAGCGTCGCGGCGCGAGGCGGAACGCATGATCGAAGCAGGCCGCGTGGCAGTGAATGGCAAGACCATCGACAGCCCAGCCCTGAACGTGACGGCGAAAGACAAGATCGCAGTCGACGGCAAGCCGGTCTCGGAACCGGAACCGTCGCGTCTCTGGCTGTATCACAAGCCCGCCGGGTTGGTGACGACGACCAGCGACGAAAAAGGACGAGAGACAATTTTCGACAAGCTGCCCGACGACATGCCACGGGTGATGAGCGTCGGTCGGCTGGACCTGAATTCCGAAGGATTGCTGCTGTTGACCAACGATGGCGGCATCAAGCGCAAGCTGGAACTGCCCTCGACCGGCTGGTTGCGGAAGTACCGCGTGCGGGTGAACGGTCGCCCGAAGGACGAGGATTTCGAACCGCTGCGCAAGGGGCTGGTGATCGAGGGAGAGCGGTTTCAGCCAATGACCGTGTCGCTGGATCGCCAACAGGGCGCAAATGCCTGGCTGACGATCGGCCTGCGCGAAGGCAAGAACCGCGAAATCCGCCGCGCGATGGAAGATATCGGTTTAACCGTGAACCGACTGTTGCGCGTGTCCTATGGCCCCTTCCAGCTGGGGACCCTGAAACAGGGCGAGGTCGAAGAAGTCCGTCGCCGGGTCATGCGCGACCAGCTGGGTCTGGACGCCGAGGACAAACCCGACAACGCGCCCAAACGCCCGTCACGGCCACAAAGAAAACGGCCTCGGATCGGCAAGAATCCCCGCAAGTGATGCGGGTTCGGCAACCTTCCCCCTAGCGCTAAGCCCGCGTATCCCCTAAATTTTCAGTGAAAGCTGCTATTTGGGGGGCGTGATGTCCGGAAGCGCAGTGCAAAAACTGGCCTACGCGGCACTGCTGGTACTGTTGTTCGGCGTCTGCACTGGCTTGCTCGGGGGTCTGTAAGTCATGGCAAAACGGTTTGGCGGCAAATACAGCCCGCACGGCGATGAATCGGAAAACACCCCACTGCCGAGGGGTCAGTTTGACGGCGCGCGGGTCGAGCCCGCTGGCGCACGTGCGAATATTCTGTTTGTGCCCGCCATTCCTCTGGTATTTCTGTCCCTGAACGACGGCGCGATTGGCATGACCATGGGGCTGGTCGCCGCTGGTTTCCTGACGGCGGCCGCATTCTTGCTGCGGGAAGGTCTGAGGGCCGAGGCCGCGTACAACGCCCGCAAAACCGCCCGACGGCCCGCTTTTCCGCGCAAGATATTTGCCAGTGTTCTCACGGGCCTTGGCGCAGGCCTTGCGTCTTACAGATCCGAGTTTCTGGACGCTGAAGCAACAGCGCAGGTCAGCCTGTTGGCCCCCGCGCTGTTTGGCGTGGCAGCGACCGTTCTGCATTCTGTCTCATTCGGCCTTGATCCGATGAAGAACAAGGGCATGGAGGGGGTCGACACCTTTCAGCAAGACCGCGTGGCCCGCGTGGTCGATGATGCCGAGAAACATTTGTCGGAAATGACGGATGCCATAAAACGCGCGGGCGACCGACGCGTCGAAGCCCGGGTCGAGCGATTTCAGGACACCGCACGTGACCTGTTCCGCACGGTCGAGGAAGACCCCCGCGATCTGGCCGGTGCCAGAAAATACCTGACCGTTTATCTACAGGGCGCGCGTGATGCGACTGTCAAATTTGCCGATATCTACGCGCGCACCCGCGACGCGCAGGCACTGGCCGACTATTCCGCCCTGCTGGACGATCTGGAACAGAATTTTGCCGCGCGTACGCGGAAAATGTTATTGGATGACCGCAGTGATCTGACGGTCGAAATCGACGTGCTGCGTGAAAGATTGCAGCGCGAAGGCGTCCGGCTGGACTGACCGGCCATATTTGAGCGAGGAACATCCCCATGTCCGATGAGATCAAGAAAAAGGCGGTACAGGCCGAAACTCTGGTACAGGAAGTCACCGCAGTTGCCCTGCCCGAACCACAGGCCGAGGTCGTGTCGCTGGAGGAAGCCGACGAACCCGTCAGCGCCGAAATCCGCAAGCGGATGAATGAAATCGACATGGACAACACCAATTCGATCGTCGCGTTCGGCTCGTCCGCGCAGGCCGAGTTGCAGGAGATCAGCCAGGCCATGCTTGCGGATGTGCGCAACAAGGATGTCGGCCCGGCCGGTGACAGCCTGCGCAACATCGTAACCACGATCCGCGGGTTCTCGGTCAGTGAACTAGACGTGCGCCGCGAGCGCAGCTGGTGGGAAAAACTGTTGGGCAGGGCTGCACCATTTGCGAAATTCACCGCCCAGTACGAAGAGGTTCAGGACCAGATAGACCGCATAACCGACGATCTACTGGGGCATGAGCATACGCTGCTCAAGGATATCAAGTCTTTGGACCTGCTGTATGAAAAGACCTTGGATTTCTATGATGAACTGGCGCTGTACATCGCGGCGGGCGAAGAGAAGCTGACCGAACTCGACAGCCACGACATCCCTGAAAAGGAGGCCGAAGTTCAGGCCGCTCCGGAAGACCAGCAAGTGATGAAGGCGCAGGAACTGCGTGACATGCGCGCGGCGCGGGACGACCTTGAACGCCGGGTTCATGACCTGAAACTGACACGACAGGTCACGATGCAGTCCCTGCCGTCGATCCGCTTGGTTCAGGAAAACGACAAATCGCTGGTCACCAAGATCAACTCGACACTGGTGAACACCGTCCCGCTTTGGGAAACGCAACTGGCCCAGGCGGTTACGATCCAGCGCAGCGCCGAAGCCGCCGCCGCGGTGCGGGATGCCAATGACCTGACCAACGAGCTTTTGACCTCGAACGCAGCCAACCTGCGTGAATCGAACAAGATGATCCGCGAAGAAATGGAGCGCGGTGTGTTCGACATCGAAGCAGTCAAGCAGGCCAATGCCGACCTGATTGGCACCATCAACGAAAGCCTTGCGATTGCGGACGAAGGCAAGGCCAAACGCGCCGCAGCCGAAGCCGAGTTGCAGAAGATGGAAAAGGAACTGCGCGACACTTTGGCGTCTGCCAAGGCACGGCGCGACGGAACTGGCGACACTGCCGGTACGGCGGTACCCGGTTAAGGGCGGGATCGGCGTGCGGGCCTTCGGTTACTTGAAAGGAACCTTGGGGATGGTATCGCTCTTGGCCTTGGCCAATTGCGACGAGACCCTGACGTCATCCGTTGTTCCACAACCTCGCCCGACACCCGCACCCGAGGCAGCCAATGCTTATGTGCCGCCATCTGCCGCAAGTCAGGATCTGGCGCGCTTTTATCGACGGGTTGAACGGGACCTGCTGGTGCGGGGGCTTTTACGCACCGATGGGGGCGGCCCCGACACCCCCTATGATGCCGACGATCTGGCGCGGAATTTCGAAGCGATCGCGTTCTACAGCGAATATCCGACGCAAAGCGTCGCGGCTGGCTCGCGTCAGACGGACGGGCAACTCAGCCGATGGTCCGGCTCTGTCCGGATACAGACCGAGTTCGGCCCCTCCGTGCTTCCTTCTGCACGGCAGCAAGATGCAGATCAGGTTCGGTCCTTTGCCACCCGTCTGGCCAGATTGACCGATCATCCGGTTTCCGTCGTCTCCCGCAACGCCAATTTCCATGTCTTTTTTGCAGGCAAGGATGACAGCGCCTATGTCGTATCCCGCCTGAAACAGCTGATCCCGAATATCAGTCAGGATTCGCTGAACCTGGTGGCCAATCCACGCGCCAATTTCGACTGTCTGGTGTTTGCGTCGGCTACGACCTCATCACCACACAGATACGTACGTGCCGTTTCCCTTATCCGGGCCGAATTGACGGATCTGGGCCGGCAAAGCTGCATTCACGAAGAAATTGCTCAGGGTCTTGGCCTGTCCAATGACAGCCCGGCAGCGCGACCTTCGATTTTCAACGATGATGACGAATTTGCCCTGCTGACCAGTCACGACGAAAAGCTGCTGACGATGTTGTATGACCCGCGATTGCAGCCCGGCATAGACGTTGATGAAGCACGACCCATTGTACGAATAATCGCACATGAATTGATGGGGCAGCCGCTCTGACCCCGATGACAGGAGAACCCAGATGGGAATTTTCGATTTTCTGACCGGAGAATTCATTGATGTCATTCATTGGGTGGACGACACCCGTGACACGATGGTCTGGCGGTTCGAACGCGAAGGCCACGAGATCAAGTATGGCGCCAAGCTGACCGTGCGCGAAGGTCAGGCGGCGGTATTCGTACACGAAGGCCAACTGGCGGATGTGTTTACGCCGGGCCTTTATATGCTCGAAACCAACAACATGCCGATCATGACGACACTGCAACATTGGGATCACGGGTTCCAGTCGCCCTTCAAGTCCGAGATCTATTTCGTCAACACCACCCGGTTCAACGACCTGAAATGGGGCACCAAGAACCCGATCATGCTGCGCGACCCGGAATTCGGCCCGACCCGGATCCGCGCCTATGGCACTTATACGGTACGTGTGAAAGACCCGGCCAAGTTCCTGATCGAGATCGTGGGCACCGATGGTGAATTCACCATGGACGAGATCAGCTTTCAGATCCGCAACATCATCGTGCAGGAATTCAGCCGGGTCATTGCAGGCTCGGGCATTCCGGTTCTGGACATGGCCGCCAACACCGCCGATCTGGGCAAGCTGATCGCGGCCGAGGTCTCACCCGTGCTGGACGGATACGGGCTGGAGATGCCTGAATTCTACATCGAAAACATCTCGCTGCCGCCGGCGGTCGAGGCGGCGCTGGACAAGCGCACCTCGATGGGGCTGGCGGGGGATCTGGGCAAGTTCACCCAGTATTCGGCGGCCGAGGCGATGACGGCGGCCGCCAGCAACCCAAACGGCGGTGGCGGCATGGGCGCTGGCCTTGGTATGGGAATGGGCATGGCGATGGCGAACCAGATGTCGAACATGGCAGCGGGTCGGCCGTCAGGCCCGTGGGGCGCGCCCGCGCCCGCTGCCCCGCAACCGTCTGCGCATGTCGCCCCGCCGCCCCCGCCGCCGGTCGAACATGTGTGGCACATCGCGGTGGACGGACAGACCAGCGGCCCGTTCTCGAAGGCCAAGATGGGCCGCATGGCCAGCGACGGCGAGATCACGCGCGACACCTACGTGTGGACGCCCGGTCAGGACGGCTGGAAGAAGGCGGGCGAGGTGCAGGAACTGGCGCAACTGTTCACCATTCTGCCGCCGCCCCCGCCCGGCGCATGAGGGCACCGCATGGCCGGCCTTGGAAAACGCTCGAAAAAGGGCAGGCGCAAGACGCGTCCCGGCCCGCATTTCGTCTGCCCCTGCTGCGACTATGTCACCCTTTCGGAACGCGGAAAGTACCTGATCTGCCCGATCTGTTTCTGGGAGGACGAGGACATCCATTATGACACGAACCCACGCGAGCCCTCGGCGGCCAATCACGGCCTGACGCTGGCCGAGGGGCGAAAAAATTTCAGGACGATCGGGGCCTGCGAAGCCGAAATGCTGCCGCATGTCCTGCCCGAGGAAGACCGCGCGGACTATCTCTACTTCCCTCTCAAGGACTGAGCGCCTCATGACTCATGCCCCTGCCCCATCACCTGATTTTGCGGAACTCCGTTTTCCGTGTGACCAGTGCGGCGCGGACTATCGGTTCGACCCGAAATCCGGCACGCTGACCTGCGATCACTGCGGCCATTCCGAACCGATCGGGGCTGGCCCCTGGGGCGGCGCCAGCCTGCGCGAGCTGGATTTCGACGCGGCCATCGCCGACCGCTTGCCCGACAGTGAAATCGAAGAGACACGGGTTCTGTCCTGCCCGAACTGTGCGGCGCAGGTTGAATTCGACCCCAACACCCATGCTGCGGAATGCCCGTTCTGCGCCACTCCGGTCGTGACGGACACCGGGGTGAACCGGCATATCAAACCGAAGGGTGTTCTGCCTTTTGCTCTGGATGAACGCTCGGCCCACAGGGCGATGAGCGATTGGCTGGGGCGGCTGTGGTTCGCGCCGAACGGGCTCAAGGACTATGCCCGCAAGGGCCGCAGGATGCAGGGCATCTATGTGCCCTACTGGACCTTTGATGCCGACACGAAATCGGCCTATCGCGGAGAGCGCGGCACGGTCTACTATGAAACCCGCACCGTCATGCGGGATGGCAAACGGGTGCAACAACAGGTGCCCAAGGTCCGCTGGACGCCCAAGTCCGGCCGGGTGGCCCGGTTCTTTGACGACGTGCTGGTTTTGGCTTCAAGGTCTCTGCCCAAGGCTTACACGGATGCTCTGGAGCCTTGGGATCTCCCGGCTCTGGAACCCTACCAGCCAGAATACCTCGCCGGTTTTCGGGCCGAGGCCTATACGGTTGAACTGAAAGAGGGATATGCCGAGGCCCGCGCACATATGGCCCGCGTGATCGAGCGTGATGTACGTTTTGATATTGGGGGCGACAGGCAACGTATCCATGCGGTGGACACTGATGTGCGCGATGTCACATTCAAACATATCCTGCTGCCGGTCTGGTTGGCGGCCTATAAGTATCGCGGCCAGACCTATCGTTTCGTGGTAAACGGCCGGACCGGTCGGGTTCAGGGAGAGCGCCCCTGGTCGGCAATAAAGATCACGATCGCCGTTGTACTTGGCCTGCTGGTTGCCGCAGGTGTCGGATATTTGATGGCAACAGGACAGCAATAACAGCCTCTTGTACAATTTACACCGCACCGTCATCCTCAGGCCTGCAACGTTGAGAAGAGGTCCACGTGTCGATTGCTGAATTGAATGCCTTGCTGGACAAACGTCATTCCTGCCGCGCCTTTCTTCCGGACCCGGTACCGCAAGACCAGATCGCGCAGATCGTGACCAGCGCGTCCCGGGTGCCAAGCTGGTGCAACGCGCAACCTTGGCAACTGGTCATCACCAGCGGAGACGAAACCGACAGGTTCCGCGACGCGATGTCAAACGAGGCGGAAAACGGCACACCGGCCCCGGATCTTCCATTTCCCACGTCTTACTCCGGCGAGTATCAAGACCGCCGCCGGACGTGCGGCTGGGCACTCTACAGCGCGGTTGGCGTAGAACGGGGGGACCGCGAAGGGTCGGCGCAGCAAATGATGCAGAACTTTGCCCTGTTTGGCGCACCACATTGTGCCATCATCTCAAGCCCGGCAGAGCTTGGACCTTATGGTGCAATGGATTGCGGCGGCTTTGTCACGGCTTTCGCGCTCGCTGCTCAGGCTTTGGGCGTGGCAACCATCCCACAAGCGGCATTGGCCGCATACAGCCCTTTTTTGCATCATTATTTTCAGATCCCCGATGATCGTTTGATCCTGTGCGCAATTTCCTTTGGCTATTCGGATACGGATCATCCTGCAAACAGCTTCCGTACGGAACGTGCGGCATTGGGTGACTTTGTGGACTGGCGCGGCTAAACCGTCGCTCAGGCAGGCTCAACATCTCGGGGGAGGAACCAAGTGCGCGCATTGCTGCAAAGGGTGACACAGGCCAAAGTGTCGGTCGAAGGCACCGTCATCGGCACAACCGGCCCTGGGCTCATGATTCTGGTCTGCGCCATGCAGGGCGACAGCAAGGCACAGGCAGAAAAACTGGCCGAGAAAACTGCAAAACTGCGGATTTTCAAGGACGACGCCGGCAAGATGAACCGCTCGCTTCTGGATGTTCAAGGCTCTGCTCTGGTGGTCAGCCAGTTTACATTGGCGGCGGACACTTCCAGCGGCAATCGCCCCGGATTTTCAAACGCAGCCCCGCCCGAGCTGGGAGAGCAGTTGTACAAGGTCTTCGCCGAGCACCTTGCCGCGCAGGGCGTCGCGGTGGAAACCGGCCAGTTCGGTGCGGACATGGCGGTGGAACTTGTAAATGACGGGCCGGTCACGATCTGGGTGGAGAATTGATGGATATTGAGAAGCAAGCCGTCACGTTGTGGCAGGCCGGTGTTGAGGCCGTCGGCGGGTACGAGGCCACCCTGGCCGCCTTGCCTGATGTCCCGAAACCCGACCGTATTCTGGCCGTGGGCAAACCCGCCGCAGCCATGGCGCGGGCTGCGCTGGAACATTTCGGCACCATTCCAACGCTTGTGGTCACCAAAGACGACCATGGCCGCGACCTGCCGGGTGGGGTCGAGGTGATCGAGGCGTCGCACCCCGTTCCGGACGACCGCAGTCTTGCGGGCGGGCGGGCACTGCGCCTCGCCATGGAACAGATGGGGCCCGGATCACATGTGCTGCTGCTGGTCTCGGGCGGCGCGTCATCCCTGGCCGAGGACCTGCTTCCCGGAACATCGCTTGATGACCTCGGGGCGTTGAACCGCGAACTGCTGTCGAAAGGGCTGGATATCCGCGCGATGAATGCCCAGCGTCGCAAGCTGTCGCGTATCAAGGGCGGCGGTCTGCTGTCCCATTTCGCCGGAGACCGCGCCACTGTTCTGGCGATCTCGGACGTGCCCGGAGACGATCTGAACGTCATCGGCTCGGGAATCGGAGCGTTGCCCGACAACCATTCCTTTGCGGCCACCACCCGGATCGTTGCTTCGAACGCGCATGCACGCAATGCCGCTGCCAAAGCAGCGGAAAAAATGGGACTGAGGGTTTTGACCAATGATGAGGCCCTGCACGACGACTATTTGAAAGTCGCGGCGCGTCTTGGGCCCATGCTGCGAGGAATGGAAAAGGGCGTGATGATCTTTGGCGGAGAACCGACCGTGGTTTTGCCTGATCACCCGGGGCGTGGCGGCAGAAATCAGGCCCTTGCGCTTGCCTTGGCCAAAGAGATTTCAGGCCAGACGGATCTTGCGGTGGTCGTGGGCGGCACCGACGGCACGGACGGTCCGACAAATGCGGCGGGTGGAATCATAACAGGCGCAACCTGGGGTGAGGGCGCAGATCTTGCACTTCTAAAAGCCGACAGCGGGTCTTTCCTGGAAAAAGCCAATGCTTTGCTGACAACAGGGCCAACCGGCACCAATGTCATGGACCTGGTTGTCGCGATACGTGGATGATTTGACGCTTATCATGCTGCTTTGGCCCGCAATCGACCGGAAACTACCCGGAAATGCAGAATGCACCTGAACACCCACTCAGCAATTGCCGCACACCGGACAAGAAAGAGAGGGCTTCGGCCTTCGGTATTTAAGAGAAATAACCTTGCCCGGTCCGCGGAAATAAGCCAACGTTGACTCATGCGTCAACAAAAAGCCCCCCAAGGGGCTGGAACCACTCAATAGGGAGAACACTCATATGAACGAACAAATCACGTATATGGCCGGTCAGGTCACAGCCGGGAAGATGACTCGCCGCGAATTCATGGGGAAAGCTGCGGCTCTGGGCGTTTCGGCTGCCGTGGCCAGCACGATGTTCGCGGACGCAGCACGCGCGGCAGGCCCGAAAAAGGGCGGTGACCTGAAATTTGGCCTTCAGGGTGGCGAATCCACGAACTCGCTGGATCCCGCGACCTATGCCAGCTCGGTTCCGTTCCAGAACGGCAAGCAATTCGGCGACCAGCTTGTAGAAGTTGCCCCCGATGGGTCCATCGAACCGCGCCTGGCGGAAAGCGTCGAAGGCAGCGCGGATGCCAAGGTCTGGACCTTCAAACTGCGTCAGGGTGTCGAATTCCACAACGGCAAGACCATGACCAGCGAGGACGTGCTGAAGACCATGCAGCGCCACTCGAACGAAGACTCCAAGTCTGGTGCTCTGGGCATCATGAAGGGCATCGAGTCAATGAAAGCCGACGGCGACAACTTCCAGGTTACGCTGTCCGAGCCGAACGCGGACCTTCCGTATCTGATGGCCGACTACCACCTGATCATTCAGCCCGATGGCGGCATGGACAATCCAGGGGCAGGTATCGGAACCGGACCGTACAAGGTGGAAGTGGACGAACCCGGTGTGCGCCACTTGTTCACAAAGTACGAGAACCACTGGAACTCTGATTTTGGCAACTTCGACAGTGTTGAAGTCGTGGTTATCAATGACGCGACCGCGCGTACCGCTGCACTGCAATCGGGTCAGGTCCACGCCATCAACCGTGTTGAACCAAAGGTCGCGGACCTGCTGGGGCGCGCACCCAATCTGACCGTGCATTCGACCGCTGGCCGTGGCCACTATGTCTTTATCATGCACTGCGATACCGCACCGTTCGACAACAACGAACTGCGCACGGCCCTGAAATATGCCATCAATCGTACCGAACTCGTAGACAAGGTTCTGTGCGGCTATGGCTCGATCGGGAATGACATGCCGATCAACGCAGCCTATCCTCTGTTTGATGAGACCATCGAACAGCGCGAGTTCAGCGTGGAAAAAGCCGCCGAGCACTACAAGAAGTCCGGTCATGACGGTTCGCCGATTATCCTTCGTGTTGCAGACGGTGCCTTCCCGGGTGCCGTGGATGCCGCAGCCCTGTTCCAACAGACAGCGACCCAGGCCGGAATCCCGCTGGAAATCAAGCGCGAGCCGAATGATGGCTACTGGTCCGAGGTTTGGAACGTGCAGCCCTTCTGTGCCTCTTACTGGGGCGGTCGTCCGGTGCAGGACCAGATGTATTCGACCGCGTATCTGTCGACGGCGGACTGGAATGACACACGGTTCAAAGTTCAGGCATTTGACGACCTGCTGTTCGCGGCTCGTGCAGAACTGGATGCCGAAAAACGCAAGAAGATCTACAGCCAGATGGGCCGCATGGTCCGCGATGAAGGCGGCCTGATCTGCCCGATGTTCAATGATTTTGTCGAAGGTGTCAGCAACCAGCTGGATGGTTGGGAAAGCGACCCGACGCAGGAGATGATGAACGGCAACATGTCCCGCAAAATGTGGTTCGTCTGATACGGGCATCGGATAATGCATCCTATCATAAAACTGGTTTCCCAGCGCCTCGCGCTGGGAATTCTATTGCTGTTCGGCGCTTCGGCCTTGATTTTTGGCCTGACCGAAGCTCTTCCCGGAGACGCCGCGCAAGCCGTCCTGGGGCAGTCCGCAACCCCCGAGGCCTTGGCCAACCTTCGCGAAGAAATGGGCCTGGATCGCCCGGCCCTGACCCGTTATTTTGAATGGCTGGGCGGCATCGTTCAGGGCGACCTTGGGCAATCGCTGACCAACAAGCTTGATATTGCCGAGAGCATCGGAAAACGCCTCGGGAACACGTTATTCCTGGCTTGTGTTGCGGCAATCGTATCCGTCCCGCTTGCGATTTTCCTGGGGCTACTGGCCGTCCGGTACCGCAATCGCTGGCCCGACAAACTGATTTCCGCCGTCACGCTGACAACGGTTTCTATCCCCGAGTTCCTGATCGGCTACGTCGTGATCTACTACATCTCGGTCAAACTGGGATGGTTTTCCTCGCTTGCGATGATCAACGACTCGATGTCGTTCTGGCAAAAGCTGAACGCGATTGCGCTGCCTGCCTTCGTTCTGACACTGGTGGTCCTTGCGCAGATGATGCGGATGACCCGCGCTGCAATTCTGAACCTCATGCAATCAGCCTATATCGAAACGGCCGAACTCAAGGGCCTGAGCACATTTCAGGTCATCGCGCGGCATGCCTTTCCCAACGCAATCTCACCCATCGTGAACGTTGTCATGCTGAACCTCGCCTATCTGGTTGTTGGCGTGGTCGTGGTCGAAGTCGTGTTCGTCTATCCCGGCATGGGGCAGTACCTTGTGGACGCCGTGACCAAACGTGACGTGCCGGTCGTTCTGGCCTGCGGCGTGGTGTTCGCGGCTGTCTACATCGGCCTGAACATGGTCGCGGATATCGTCTCGATCCTCGCAAACCCAAGACTGAGGCATCCGAAATGAAGAACATTCCTATTTCGGCTCTGATTGGCCTCATGTTCACCGGCGCCTATTTCTTCGTGGCAATCGCAGCCCCGTTGATCGCGCCTTACGGGATGGCGGAAGTGGTCGGCGATGTATGGGAACCGGCCAGCGCCGAGCACCTGCTGGGCACCGACAACATCGGCCGTGACCTGCTGACCCGCATGATCTATGGCGGGCGCACGACGATCTTCATTGCCGCCGCCGCGACATTGCTCAGCTTCTTGACCGGTACATCGCTTGGTCTTCTGGCCGCCGTTCTGGGCGGTTGGGCGGATCAGGCGCTCAGCCGGACGGTCGATCTGATCATGTCCATCCCTACGCTGATCCTTGCGCTGGTCATTCTGGCCATCGTTCCGGTCACCGTTCCGATCCTGATCCTCGTCATGGGTCTTCTGGATGCGACACGCCCCTATCGCCTGTCGCGGTCCGTCGCCGTGGACATCAACGTGATGGATTATGTCGAAGCCGCGAAACTGCGTGGTGAGGGGCGGACCTGGATCATCTTCCGGGAAATCCTGCCGAACGCATTGTCACCGCTGGTGGCCGAGTTCGGCCTGCGGTTCATTTTCATGGTGCTGTTTATCTCTACCCTGTCCTTCCTGGGTCTCGGCGTTCAACCGCCGCTGGCCGACTGGGGTGGCATCGTGAAGGAAAACAAGGACGGCATCGTCTATGGCATTGGCGCGGCCCTGTACCCCGCCGTGGCCATCGCGACGCTCGCGATCTCGGTCAACCTTGTGGCTGACTGGATCCTGAACCGAACCACATCGCTGAAAGGAGGTCGGGGATGAGTGATACCCTTCTCAAGGTCCGTGACCTCAAGATCGGTGCGACCGTTTACCCACCGGGTGAGAAACCCCATGACATCGAAATCGTGCACGGGGTCAGCTTTGACCTGGAGCGCGGCAAGGTACTGGGTCTGATCGGTGAATCCGGCGCAGGGAAATCCACCATCGGTCTTGCCTCGATGGCCTATGGCCGGGGTGGCGTCGAAATCACCGGCGGCGAGGTCTGGGTCAACGGGCGCGACATCCTGAAATCATCGCATAGCGATATTCGGAATCTGCGCGGGGGCGAGGTTGCCTATGTCTCGCAATCCGCGGCCGCGTCGTTCAACCCGGCCAAGAGGATCATGGATCAGGTTGTCGAAGCGGCTGTCGAGCACAAGAAGTTTTCTCGCAAAGAAGCTGAAGGCCGCGCGCGTGATCTGTTCGCAAAGCTGGGCTTGCCTGACCCTGACAACATCGGCAGCCGCTATCCGCATCAGGTCTCGGGCGGTCAGTTGCAGCGTTGCATGACTGCGCTGGCACTGTGTCCTGAACCCGATCTGGTGGTGTTCGACGAACCCACCACGGCGCTGGATGTGACCACCCAGATCGATGTTCTGATGGCAATCAAGGATGCCATACGCGATACCGGCGTTGCTGCTTTGTACATCACGCATGATCTGGCGGTCGTTGCGCAGGTCAGCGACGATATCATGGTTTTGCGGATGGGTGACACAGTCGAATACGGCAGCACCGATCAGATCATCAACAACCCGCAGGAAGAATACACGCAGGCTTTGGTCTCGGTGCGTTCGATCGAGCACGAAGAAAAGCAGCCCACACCGGAACCGCTGCTTACCGTTGACGGGATCACCGCGCGCTACAAGGGGCTGAACTTCGACGTGCTGCACAACGTCAATGTCGAGCTTCATCCGGGGCAGACGCTGGCGGTCGTGGGCGAATCCGGCTCGGGCAAATCCACGCTGGCCCGGGTGATCACCGGCCTGTTGCCGCCACGCGATGGCGAGATCCGTTTTGCCGGGCGCACACTTTCGCCGGACCTTGCGGGACGGTCTCGCGAGGATCTGCGCGAGTTGCAGATGATCTATCAGATGGCAGACGTGGCAATGAACCCACGCCAGACCGTCGGCACCATCATCGGCCGCCCGTTGGAGTTCTATTTCAACATGCGCGGCGCTGAGAAGCGCAAACGGATCATCGAGTTGTTGGATGAGATCGAGCTGGGCGAAAAATTCATCGACCGCTATCCTGCGGAACTGTCCGGAGGTCAGAAACAGCGTGTCTGTATCGCCCGGTCACTGGCAGCCAAGCCCAAGATGATCATCTGTGACGAGGTCACTTCGGCACTGGATCCGCTGGTGGCGGACGGCATCCTCAAGCTGCTGCTGGACCTGCAAAAGATCGAGGATGTGGCCTATCTGTTCATCACCCACGATCTGGCGACGGTCCGCGCGATCAGCGACAGCATCGCGGTGATGTATCAGGGTCGCGTGGCCCGTTACGGCTCGAAGAGTCAGGTGCTGAGCCCGCCCTTCGACGATTACACCGACCTGCTGCTCAGTTCGGTGCCTGAAATGCATCTGGGCTGGCTGGAAGAGGTCGTCGCCCATCGCAAGATGGAAAGCGCCGGTAACTGATCCGGTTCGTGACATTTCGATGAAGGTTTGAATCCCGGCACCTTGTTTGAAGACAGGTGTCGGGATTTTGCTATTGGGGGCGCAAAGTGGCAGCCGATAGACGTCGAATCTCTTAGGGTCGCCGGAACGCAATGTCTCTCAAAGGGCCTCGACATGGACCGCAAGCTTCTCCTCATCATTCTGGACGGTGTCCCCTATCGCAATTTTCGCCGCCTGTTCGGCAATCTCGAAGGCTGGGTCGACAGTGGTGAAGCACGGCTTTGGAAACTGCGTGCCGTGCTGCCTTCGACATCGGCCAGTTGCTATGCGTCAATCCACACGGGCGTGACACCGCAAGAGCATGGCTGCACCGGGAATGGAAACGTCTTCCGGCTGAGCCACAAGGACGTGTTCAGTCAGGTGCGTGAAGCCGGTGGTGTGACCGGGGCGGTGACACACAGCTATTGGTCGCAGTTCTTCAACCGTCACCCCTTCGACTACGTCCGCGACATCGAATACGACGAGCCCGAAAGCGCGACGATCAACCATGGTCGTTTTCACAGCATGACCGGCTATGGCAAAGCCAACCAGATGACGCCATCCGATGTCGATCTGTATGCCACTCTGACCAATCTGTGCCTGCGATTCGGGCTGGACTATGGCATTCTGCACACCTGCACGCTGGACAGTATGGGCCACCGTTTTTTCCACGATTGTGAAGAAATGGATCACGCCTGCTTTGTTGCCGACGAAATGCTTGCGCCATTCATCCCCCGCTGGCGCCAGTTGGGATATGAAGTGATCGTCACCGCGGATCATGGCCAGGACGAGCGCGGCCACCACGGTGGGCGCGGCCCGCTGCAACAGGAAACGGCGCTGTACTATTTCGGTGATGCAGAAGGGCCAGACGTCGAGACCGTCATAAACCAGTTGCAATTGGCCCCGACCATCCTGAGCCGAATGGGTGCCCCCATTGCAGAGACCATGAAGGCGGAACCGTTTCTGCGGTAATGGTCATGCGGCTTCGGGGCCGCTTATGCGGCCTTCGCCGCCACCACTGTCGCAAATACCTGGTATCCGTAAAGCGACCCGTTTCGAGCACGTCTTTCGTGCTCGGCCACAAGCCCCGCTGCCAGTTCTTTTCCGATATCACCTCGCTCGTACATTTGCTTGGTGGTCAGATCGACCCAAGGCAACATCTGCTCGGGTGTCGAGACAACTCTGCTTTGCACGTCAAAGTGCCTAACAGAAAGTCCGACATCGGAAATCATTGACCTGAGTTTTGCGACGACAAATGGATCGGTCACAAACTCGCGGACGAACTCTATTGCGCAGATATCCAGTGGATCATTCGGAAAAGAGCTGAACGTCGCTTTGGAAAAATCAGCGTCACACACAATCAACAGACCATCAGGCTTCAGCACTCTGAAAGCCTCGGCAATCAGAGATTCGGGATCTTCCACATGCGTGAGCACCGTGTGCATGATAACCGCATCGACGGTTTCATCTTCCAAAGGCAGCGCGGCACCGTCCGCCACTTTAAACGTCAGGTTCGAATACTCTTTAGCCCGATCGTTGGCTTCCGAGACAAACCCTTTCGAAGGTTCAAAACCTATGACGTTCGCCGGGTGGCAGTGTGATGCGATGCGACGTGTGACGGCGCCTGCACCGGCCCCAACCTCGACAACCGTTGATGCATCCGTGACGTTCAGATGACCCAGATAGGCGGCAACGATCCGTTCCATGGCCGGGTCCGCTTGCCGTTGGTCCATTGAATCCGCAAACAACTTGATGAATTCAGGCCCGGCGGCATCAACGTTCTGGAAGGGGTCGGTCATAAGGTAATATCTCCTCGGAGAATTTGAGTGAGCTTACCACAGCCAGCCGATTTTCGGCATACAGGCCCCAAAAAGGACCAGAGCCTTCAAATCACTGCATCAGTCGTAGGACCAGATCCCCTGCCCCAGCGCTTCTATCGCAACCGAAATACGTTCAAAACTGTCAGCCGCACGTTTCACCGAGGTTCTCGCGCGCAGATACCCGTGCACAAGACCGAACTCATTGATCCAGTGGGCCTGCCCGCCCGCCGCATTGATCCGACTGCAATAAACCTGCCCGTCGTCACGCAGCGGATCGCAATCAGCCGTTACAACCACGGTCGGCGGCAGGTTTGAATAGTCACTGTCCTGCAACGGCGCATAGGTCGGATCGCCCTGGGGCGGATCGCCCGCGCATCGGACGGTTTCATAAAACTTGATTTCATCCAACGTCAGCAAGGGGGCCTGGGCATGTTCCTGGTAGGACCTCCGGGTGCGGTCCCCACCGAGGCCCGGATAGATCAGCACCTGCCCCAGGATTCCGTCCATACGCCCGCGCGCGTAGTGGGATACCGCAGCAGCCAGATTTCCACCGGCGCTGTCACCGGCCAAAACCAATGGGTCTCCGAATTTGGTTGCGGCCCAGTTCGCAGCCGCCCAACAGTCATCAAACTGTGCCGGGTGCACATGTTCAGGACACAGCCGGTAATCGACGGCGACGACCCGGTACCCGGTTTGGGCGCATAATTCAGCGCAAACGTCATCATGGCTTTCCAGACCACCAACAACGAAACCGCCACCATGAAAATAGATGACGGTTCGGGTTGGTTGCCCGGCAGAGTAAATTCGGACCGGAACACCATCAGCGGTCCGGTCTTCTGTTTCCACCCCAGCCGGGCGTGGTTGGCGAAAGCCCTGACACATAGTGTCATAGACACGGCGCTGATCCTCGATCGACAGATCGACCGCGTCATCGGGATAGCTTTCTGCCGTGCGACGTATGAACGCCCAGGTTTCTTCGTCGATCAGGCGTTCATAGTCCATTGTCCCTCCGGCTTATTCAGACCACTCCCATGGCCGGGTGTATACCCCCAGCACTTTTGCAACATCGTCTTCCGAAGATCCGTTCGCGTCAAGCTGCGCGACAAGGCCGCGCTTCTTGTCATCGATGACAGAAACAACCCGCGCCGCCAATCCTGCATCCTCAAGGGCGCCGTTGTAGATACGAGTGATGGCCTGTTTCCGAAGATCAGGCTTGAACACCTTGCCAACCGCCGTTTTGGGCAGCTCATCCAGAATGGTCATGTGCTTGGGCTGCGCCGCGCGTTCATGCACGTGAATCTTGCAGTAATCCATAAGCTCTTTTTCTGTGACCGACGCGCCCTCGACCAGTTCGACAAAGGCGCAGGGAACTTCACCCGAATGCGCGTCCGGCTGGCCGATGGCACCGGCAAAAGCAACGGCGTCATGGCCCAGCAAAGCCTCTTCGATCTCGGCAGGGTCGATGTTGTGACCGCCACGAATGATCAGGTCCTTCGCGCGACCGGTGATCCACAGATACCCATCTTCGTCGAAGCGCCCCAGATCGCCCGTGCGCAGGTACTTGTCAAAGTGATACAGGTTAACGTTCTTGTCGGCCTCGGTATAGGTATTGCCCGCATAGACACCCGGGTTCGAGATGCAGATCTCACCGATTTGATCGGTGCCGCACTCGGTCGGTCCATCTGGCCCATCCTGCAAGATCTTGACGTCTGTATAGGGGAAGGGAATACCGATGGATCCGATCTTTTTCTCACCATCTACCGGGTTGCACGAGACCAGACACGTGGCCTCTGTCAGACCGTACCCTTCGACAATGGTGACGCCGGTTGCTTCTTCAAACCGGCGGAACAGCTCCACCGGCAACGGGGCCGAACCCGAGAAGGCCGTTTTTACGCTTGAGATATCGGCATCGACCGGGCGCTGCATCTTGGCTGAAATCGCGGTTGGCACGGTAATGATGAAGCTCACCTTCCAACGCTCGATCAGCTTCCAGAAATTGTCGAACACCCCGTCGCCGCGATATCCCTGTGGCGTCGGGAAAACCACATGGGCACCGGAGGATACGGCCGCCATCACAATCACATGCACCGCGAAAACGTGGAACATGGGCAGCGGGCACATGATGACGTCGTTTTCGTCAAACAGAAGCGTGCTTCCCAACCAGCCGTTGTAGATCAGGCCGGAATACTTGTGCTGCGCCACCTTCGGCATACCCGTGGTACCGCCGGTATGAAAATAACAGGCGACACGATCTTCCTTGCTGTCTTCAAACGTCAGCGTCGTCGGCTGCTTGGCCAGTTCCGTGTGGAAGCTCTTGTAATCCGCATGGGCCAGCTTTTCCTTGTCGCCCATCTTGGGGCGCAGGAACGGCACCAGCCATGATTTGGGCGGGGTCAGATACCGGTTCAGGTCGATTTCCAGAATGGTATTGACCTTGGGTGCGTGGCGCACCGCCTCTTCGACCTTCTGCGCGACATCTGTTTTCGGGAAGGATTTCAGCGTCACCACGACCTTGGCGCCGGTCTCGCGTAGGATCGCTGCGATCTGTTCCGGTTCAAGCAGGGGGTTGATCGGGTTCACGATCCCCGCAACCGCACCGCCCATCATCGTGACCAGTGTCTCGTTGCAGTTGGGCAGCACATAGGCGACCACGTCTTTTTCACCCACACCCAGCGAGCGGAACAGGTTCGCCGCCTGGTTGACCTGGCTCAGAAGCTGCGACCAGGTCAGAGTTTCGGCCTTGTCCTTCGGGCCCGAGAACAGTTGGAAGCTCATGGCTTTGTGGTTGGGGAACTTCCCTGCGGTGCGCGACAAAAGCTGATGGAAGGTGACGGGCAAATCCCGGTCCTCCCACGGCATTTCCTGTTCCATGCGCTTCTTGTCTTCCAAACCCACAAAGGCCATGTGGTTCCTCCCGTATTATTCTCCCGCGTTTTGCGCGGGCTTGTTATGCGCAACCAAGATGGAAGCAAAACGAACCTCGCGCAAGCGAGGCCTTAGCCTTCAAAGGGAGTAAAATGTAGAATGACGCTACGGCGAATGTGCAAGTGCCGGAGCGTCACTCTTATTCTGCGGCGACACCATCGGTGAACTGCAACCGTGCAAGGCGTGCATACAGCCCGTCCTGAGACACCAGATCCTCGTGGCGGCCTTGTGCCACGATGCGGCCTTCCTCCAGCACAACGATGCGGTCGGCTTTCTTTACGGTTGCCAATCTGTGCGCGACGATCAGGGTCGTGCGCCCGGCACGCATCTTGTCCACCGCGCCCTGCACTGCGCGTTCGCTTTCCGCATCCAGCGCCGAAGTCGCCTCGTCCAGCAGCAGAACCGGCGCGTCGCGCAGGATTGCACGGGCAATGGCAATACGCTGCTTCTGCCCGCCGGACAGCATGACACCGCGTTCGCCGACAAAGCTGTCATATCCTTCGGGCAAGGCCGCGATAAAATCATGCGCGGCAGCGGCCCGCGCGGCAGATTCGACTTCTGCATCCGAGGCGTCCAGACGCCCAAAACGGATGTTTTCCCGCGCGGATGCAGCAAAGATCACAGGGTCCTGGGGCACCAAAGCCATGTGGCGGCGAAAGTCTGACCGGTTGATGTCGCGCAGATCAAGACCGTCCAGCGTCACGCGGCCCGAGTTTGGATCATAGAAGCGCTGGATCAGTTGGATCACGGTTGTTTTTCCCGCCCCCGATGGCCCGACGAATGCGACCGTCTCGCCGGGTTTCACCAAAAGCGAGAGATGATCCAGTGCAATCGTATCGGGGCGCGCCGGATAGCGGAAGCTGACGTCTTCAAACCGGATTTCACCCTGAACGTCTTTGGGCAGCGCTTTGGGATTGGCGGGGTCGGTGACGGTATCTTCTGCATGAAGCAGCTCGACCAGACGTTCGGTGGCACCTGCGGCGCGCTGAAGTTCGCTCCAGATTTCGGACAGGGCCGCGACCGAGCCCGCCATGATGATCGAATAGATGACGAACTGGATCAGAACGCCTTCGGTCATCACGCCATTTCGCACGTCGTTGGCACCCATCCACAGAACACCAACGATACCCGAGAAGACCAGGAAGATCACGATCACCGTCAGAACCGCGCGGGTCTGTATACGGCGCAGCGACACGCGGTAGGATGTCTCGGTCATCTCACTGAACTGCTGGCGGCTGGCCTGTTCATGAGAAAAAGCCTGAACGGTCTGCACCGCGCTCAATGCCTCACCGGCGTTGCCGGACGAGGCCGCGATCCAGTCCTGATTCTCGCGGCTGATCACGCGCAGGCGGCGGCCAAGTACGAGGATAGGCACGATGACCACCGGGATCAGCAACAATACCAGCCCGGTCAGCTTGGCGGATGTCAGCAGCATCAGAACCAGCCCGCCGACGAACAACAGTATGTTTCTCAGGGCAATGGACACTGACGAGCCGAGAACCGATTGGATCAGCGTCGTATCGGTGGTGATCCGGCTCAGCACCTCTCCGGTCATGATGCGTTCGTAGAATTCCGGGCTCATGCCGATGACCCGATCAAACACCGCCTTGCGGATATCGGCCACCACCCGTTCGCCCAGACGGGTCACAAGCGCGTATCTGATACCGGTGCCCACGGCCAGAACAGCGGCAATGCCGAGCGCGGCCAGAAAATACCAATCCAGAAGCTCTCCATCCTGAATGCGGAAATTGTCGACGACGCGCCGTACTGCCAGTGGCAGCGTCAGGGTCATGCTCGCCGTCAGAATCAACGCCAGCGTCGCGCCGATCATCAGGAACTTGTAGGGTTTCATGAACGGCCAAAGCGAGGCCAGAACCCCAATCTTCTTTGAACGCGCGCGTTCCTCGGAGGCTCCGGGCGCGGCGGTATGCGTTGGCTTGCTGGCGGCTTGTCTTGCCATGTCTGGCCCTTGTGTCCTGATCGGTACTGAGTGACCGCTTTCTTGGAGGTACAGTCAAGTATGGTCAAGCATCACAACCACAATCGGCAGGTCGAAAGGGCCATTTGACGCAGAATTTCAGGGAAGGAGTGGAGCGGGTAGACGGAATCGAACCGACATAGCCTGCTTGGAAGGCAGGGGCTTTACCATTAAGCTATACCCGCAAATGGTCTGCGCTGGTTAAGTCATGCTTTCGGGATCGTCAAGCCGGAAGTGGCAAATTTAGTGGCGCTATTTTTCCGATACTGACCGGCCCGACACCGGCCCGTCAGTCCTGATTGCGAAATATCCGGGTCGAGGAAAAGAACCGCTCCAGTTCTTCGATCCGTTCCTTGCTTTCTTCCCATCGTGCCTCCTGCACTTCTGCAATCAGCGTTTCCGAGATCAACTGCAAGGCAATGGTCGAATCCCAACTGGATGGTGCCTCGACCAATGCGTGGAAAGAATAATTGGCGGTCTTTCCGATCGGTGACCCCCATTGATCCGTAAACAGCACAACGGTGACGCCCCGGCCCGAGGCAACCTGTGCCAGCTTCTCCAGATGCGCCTCGTAACGGCGGATGTCGAAAATCACCAGAACGGATGATTCATCCATATCCAGCAGGTATTGCGGCCAGACATTCGCCGAATTGCCCAGCATCGTCACATTGGGCCGGATGATCTGCATGTGATTGAACAGGTAATCCGCGTTTGACCGGGTGATGCGGCCGCCAACGACGTAAAGATGGCGCTCTGTCTCGGCCAGAAGATGCGCGACGGTATCGAACATCTCTTTGTCCAGACGTTCCAGCGTGTGGCGCATGTTGGTCCATACCGCTTGCGCAAAGCGCGTTGTCGGATGTTCCGCCTCATCATCCACAACCCAGGCGTCCCGTTTCGAGATCGGCTTTTTGATCTGCGCCGCAACCTCTTCGCGCAGCGCATCCTGCAAGTCGGGGAACCCGTCAAACCCAAGCTTGCGCGCCATGCGAATGACGGTCGGGGTCGAAACCTGCGCCGCGGCGGCCAACTTGGTGATCGATTGCAAACCGGCCATCGGATAATCCTGCAACAGGACCGAGGCCAACTGACGTTCAGACCGTGTCAGATCGTCCAGTTCATCCTGAATCCGCTGTTTGACAAGTTTGGCAACGGTGGCCATCGGCGCCCTCGTTTCTTGAATTTGTTACAGAATATGTTCGTTTGAAATTTTGTCTACAGAAATTTTCTTGACAGGTGAGAAGTTGCTGTAACAAATGCTACCTATGCGTCACGAGACCGAGTCATCATTGCTTTTGCCGGCGGAAGCCCCGGCAGCCCGCGTGCTCAATGCGCACGGTCGCGCGCCTGCTGTGCTGATATGCGAACATGCAAGCCGGTTTATTCCTGCCGCGCTGGATGGATTGGGGCTGGATGAGGCGGCGGCCAGCTCTCATGCGGCCTGGGACATCGGCGCGCTGGACCTGTCGGTGGAGCTGATGGGCGCTTTGGATGCGCCGCTGGTCCACTCGCGCGTCAGCCGGCTGGTTTATGACTGCAACCGACCGCCCGAACGCGAAGATGCCATGCCGCAGGTCAGCGAAGTGTTTTCCGTTCCCGGAAACATGAACCTGACAGATGCTCAGCGCGCCCAGCGGGTACGCGATGTCTATGAACCTTTCAAAACGCTGGTTTCGTCCACTTTGGACGAACGGCCCGAACCTCCGGTTGTCATCACGATCCACAGCTTCACGCCTGTCTACAAGGGAACCCCCCGAACGGTAGAGCTGGGAATTCTTCATGACGCAGACGACCGCGCCGCACAGCTGATGCTGAGCCACGCGGAAGGCTCAGGACTACGCGTGGCTCTGAATGAGCCCTACTCGGCCACAGATGGCGTCACGCACACGCTGCGCGAACACGCGGTCCGGCGCGGGCTTCCAAATGTCATGATCGAAGTCCGAAACGATCTGATCGACTCACCAAAAGGCGTGAATCGCATTGCGGGATTGCTGACGCCAATTCTGCATTCGGTCATCAAAGACATATCGCACGCAGAGGCGAAACCATGAAAACAGAGGTATCGAGATGAATTTCATGCGGGGATATGTGGCGGTCATTGACCGCACGAACCGCTGGATCGGGCGCGTTGTCATGTACGGAATATTCGTCATGATGGGCATCCTGCTCTGGTCCTCGATCTCGAAAACGTTCTTTCTGCCATCGCTATGGACACTGGAGATGGCCCAGTTCGCAATGGTCGCATATTACATTCTGGGCGGACCCTATTCGATCCAGATGGGGTCCAACGTCCGCATGGACCTTCTGTACGGCGAATGGTCCGACCGTCGTCGCGCGTGGACGGATGCGATCACCGTCCTTTTCCTGATCATCTACCTGGGCGTGATGATCTACGGCGGATACGACTCGCTGAGCTATTCGCTGCAATATGGCGAACGCAGCCCGACCGCGTGGCGACCATATCTGTGGCCAATCAAGGTCATCATGGTCGTGGGGCTGTTTCTGATGTTGCTTCAGGCGATCTCGGAACTGTTCAAAGATATACTGCGCCTCAGGGGCGATGACATCCCGCGCGAGGTGATCTGATGTCGTACGAATTGATCGCCATCCTCATGTTTTCGACCATGATGCTGATGCTGCTGACCGGGCAGCGCGTTTTTGGCGCGATTGGTTTTGTCGCCGTGATGGCCGCCCTGTTCCTGTGGGGAGATCGCGGCGGCTACGATATTGGTTTTTCGGCCGCCATGAAACTGATGAAATGGTATCCGCTGCTGACGCTTCCGATGTTCATTTTCATGGGGTACGTGCTGGCCGAGTCCAAGATCGCAGACGATCTGTACAAGATGTTCCATGTCTGGATGGGCGGTCTGAACGGTGGGCTCGCGATTGGCACGATTGGCCTTATGGTGCTGATCTCGGCCATGAACGGGCTGAGTGTCGCGGGCATGGCCATCGGAGCGACCATCGCCCTGCCGGAACTGCTGAAACGTGGCTATGACAAGAAAATGGTGACCGGGGTGATACAAGCCGGATCATCACTGGGCATCCTCGTGCCACCCTCCGTCGTGCTGGTTCTTTACGCGATGATCGCGCGCCAGCCGGTTGGGCAGCTGTGGCTTGCCGGGCTGCTTCCCGGACTGATGATGGCTGCAATGTTCATCCTGTATATCGTGATCCGCTGTCGCATCAACCCGGCCCTGGGGCCGGCCCTTTCAGCCGAGGACCGCGACGTGCCCATGGCAGAGAAAATGCGCCTGCTGCGCGCGGGCCTTCTGCCTTTGGGTATTTTCGCCGCGATGATGGTGCCCTTCGTCAACGGCTGGACCTCACTGGTCGAAAGCTCGGCCATCGGAGCGTTGACGGCGTTCGCCGCGGCCATCCTCAAGGGACGTATGACACGTGAGGTTTTTGAGACGTCTGTGCGGTCAACGCTGGGCATCACCTGTATGTTCATGTGGATCATCCTGGCTGCGCTTGCCTTTGGCGCTGTATTCGACGGGTTGGGTGCCGTTCGGGCAATCGAGAACCTGTTTACCGAACGGCTGGGCCTGAACCCTTGGGTGATCCTGATCTTGATGCAGCTCAGCTTTATTCTGATGGGCACGTTTCTGGACGACACGGCCATGCTGGTGATCGTCGCGCCTTTGTACGTGCCACTCGTGGGGGCGATGGGGTTCGACCTGATCTGGTACGGGGTTCTGTACACGATCACGACCCAGATCGCCTATATGACACCGCCCTTCGGTTACAACCTGTTCCTGATGCGTGCGATGGCGCCGCCAGAGATATCGCTGCGCGACATTTACGGTTCGATCCTGCCCTTCGTGATGGTGATGACCCTGGCGCTGGCGATCATCATGACATTCCCGCAGATCGCGCTGTGGCTGCCTGAATACATCTACAACAAATGATCCCGGATCAAACCGGGGCTTCGCGGGCAATCCCCGCACAATCGAAACTGACCAACGGAGAGAGAGAATGACGAACAGACGTACATTTCTGAAAGGTGCTGCGGCCGCTCCCGCCGCTGCTCTGGCGACGCCTGCACTGGCGCAATCGACCATCAGATGGCGGATGCAGACCTATGCCGGCCCGGCGTTGGCCGAACACGTGATCGACCCGGCCATCAAAATGTTCAACACAATCGCCGGCGACCGGATGCAGATCGAGCTGTTCTATGCCGACCAGCTGGTTCCAACGGGCGAGCTGTTCCGCGCCATGCAGCGCGGCACGATTGATGCCGTTCAGTCGGATGATGACTCGATGGCGTCACCCACCGAGGTCACCGTGTTCGGCGGCTATTTCCCCTTTGCCTCGCGCTATTCGCTGGACGTGCCGGTTCTGTTCAACCAGTACGGGCTGAACGAGATCTGGGATGAGGAATATTCGAAAGTCGGCGTCAAGCACATCTCGGCCGGTGCCTGGGATCCGTGCCACTTTGCAACGAAGGACCCGATCAACAGCCTGGCGGACCTTCAGGGCAAACGTGTGTTTACCTTCCCGACCGCGGGCCGCTTCCTTTCTCAGTTCGGCGTTGTGCCGGTCACTCTGCCCTGGGAAGACATCGAAGTCGCGGTGCAGACCGGCGAGCTGGACGGCATCGCGTGGTCCGGCATCACCGAAGACTACACTGTCGGCTGGGCGGATGTGACCAATTACTTCCTGACCAACAACATCTCGGGCGCCTGGGCCGGTTCGTTCTTTGCCAACATGGATCGCTGGAACGAGCTGCCCGAAGATTTGCAGACCCTGTTCCGCGTTTGCACCGATCAGTCACACTATTATCGTCAGTGGTGGTACTGGGGCGGCGAAGCCAGCCTGCGCGTCAACGGAGACAAGATGCAGCTGACGTCGATCCCGGACGAAGAATGGGCAACCGTCGAAGCCGCGGCCGTTGCCTTCTGGGATGAGATCGCAGCCGAATCTGAAACCAAGGCGAAGGTTGTTGAAATCTTCAAACAGTACAACGCCGACATGCTCAAGGCTGGACGGCCGTACCGCTACGGCTAAGAATTGGCCAGGCGACCCGCCCCTTGCATGGGGCGGGTCAAACAGGACGAATGGCCGATGATGGATTTCGGCAAAGACAAAGGTGGCACATGCTCACGTTCGAACATCTGAAAACGCAGGTATCCGAAGGTTCGGTTGATACGGTTTTGGTCTGCATGGTGGACATGCAGGGCCGGTTGATGGGCAAACGCTTTCACGCGGGCCATTTCGTGGCAGGCGCATGGGAAGAGACCCATTGCTGCAACTACCTGCTGGCCACCGATCTGGAGATGGCAACACCTGATGGCTATGCCTCGACCAGTTGGGAACGGGGCTATGGCGATTATATCATGAAACCGGACCTCAGCACCCTGCGCCCGGTGCCGTGGCTTGAGGGCACGGCGATGGTGATGTGTGATGTGCTGGATCATCACACCCATGAGGAAGTGCCGCACGCGCCGCGTTCAATCCTGAAAAAGCAGGTCAACCGTTTGAAAGCCATGGGCTATGACGCCATGACGGCGACCGAGCTTGAGTTTTTCCTGTTCGAGAAAAGCTTTGACCAGATCCGCAAGGAAGGGTTCCGCGATCTGGAGCCGATCTCGGGCTATAACGAGGACTATCACATCCTTCAGACCACCAAGGAAGAACATGTGATGCGCCCGATCCGCAACCATCTGTGGGATGCGGGTATTCCGGTTGAGAACTCCAAAGGTGAGGCCGAGACCGGACAGGAAGAGCTTAACATCAAATACGCACCCGCGATGGAAACAGCCGAGTATCACTCGATCGCCAAGAACGCTGTGAAAGAGATCGCGTGGCAACATGGTCATGCGGCGACCTTCCTGCCGAAATGGCATCACGATAAGGTGGGCAGTTCGTCCCATGTGCACCAGTCACTGTGGGCGGATGGACAGCCTGCCTTCTATGACGCCGGGGATGATCTGGGCATGTCGGCGCTGATGAAAAGCTATATGGCCGGTTTGCTGAAATATGCCCCTGATTATACTTATTTCATGGCGCCCTACATCAACAGTTACAAACGCTTCATGAAAGGTACCTTCGCGCCAACGCGGATCATCTGGTCCGTGGACAACCGCACTGCCGGGTTCCGCCTGTGCGGTGACGGCACCAAGGCCGTACGTGTCGAGTGCCGGATTCCGGGCTCAGATATGAACCCCTATCTGGCGATGGCTGGCATGCTGGCGGCAGGGATTGCGGGCATCGAGGAAGGGCTGGATCTGCAACCGCCGACCAAGGGCGACGTTTATCAGGGTGAGACTGCCATGATCCCGGGCAACCTTCGTGCGGCGCGGGATGCGCTGCATGGTTCGGCCATGTTGCGGGCGGCCATGGGAGATGACGTCGTCGACCACTATACCCGTGCCGCGGAGGTCGAGATCGAGGAATTCGAACGCGTGGTCACGGATTGGGAAATCGCCCGCGGGTTCGAGCGGGCGTGAAGTCGGGTCGTGCTGGGGGCTCTGCCCCCAGACCCCCGGGATATTTTTGGCCAGATGAAGCAGGGTTCCTGTTTCTTTCGGAAATGGAGTGAAAATGGGGCAGATGTTGAAATGTGTCTCGCCGATCGACGGATCGGTTTTTGCCGAACGTGAAGTGTTGTCGCGAGAGGCCGCTTTCGGGGCCGCGGCCCGCGCTCGGGCTGCTCAGGCGGACTGGGCGGCCCGTCCGTTGCAGGAGCGGATTGATCTTGTGATGGCTGGCGTGGCCGCCGTTGGCGCCATGAACGATGAGATCGTGCCCGAACTGGCCCATATGATGGGTCGCCCGGTGCGTTATGGTGGTGAATTCGGTGGGTTCAACGAACGCGCAAGCCACATGGCGAAGATTGCAGAGACGTCTCTGGCAGATATCGCCGTGGGCGAGGATGCGACGTTCAAGCGTTATATCAAGCGCATCCCGCATGGGGTGGTCTTTGTGGTGGCACCCTGGAACTATCCTTACATGACGGCGATCAACACGGTCGCACCGGCGCTTATCGCGGGCAACACGGTCGTCCTGAAACACGCGACACAGACCTTGCTGGTGGGCGAGCGCATGGCAAAGGCGTTCCATTCGGCAGGAGTGCCCGAGGACGTGTTCCAGAATGTGTTCCTGAGCCATGACGTGACCAACAATCTGATCGCGGGCAATGCATTTGATTTCGTGAACTTCACCGGATCAGTCGGCGGCGGTCAGGCGATGGAACGTGCCGCGGCCGGCACGTTTACCGGCGTCGGCACCGAACTGGGGGGCAAGGACCCCGGCTATGTCATGGACGACGCCGATCTGGATGCGGCGGTCGAGACGCTGATCGACGGGGCCATGTTCAACTCGGGCCAGTGCTGTTGCGGGATCGAGCGGATCTATGTCCACGAAAGCCTCTATGACGACTTTGTCGCCAAGGCAGTGGGCATCGTGCAGGGCTACAAGCTGGGCAACCCGCTGGACGCCGAGACAACGATTGGCCCGATGGCCAATGTGCGGTTTGCCGATGAGGTGCGAGCCCAGATCGCCGAGGCGGTTGCAGCCGGTGCGGTCGCGCATATCGACACCTTCGCAGAAGACGATGGCGGCGCGTATCTGACACCGCAAATCCTGACCAATGTCACCCATGACATGCGCGTGATGCGGGACGAAAGCTTTGGGCCAGTGGTGGGCATCATGAAAGTGTCATCCGACGAAGAGGCCATCGCCTTGATGAATGACAGTGAGTTTGGCCTGACCGCCAGCCTGTGGACCCGGGATGTGGATCGTGCGGTGCGGGTGGGTGACCGGATTGAAACGGGCACTGTGTTCATGAACCGCGCCGACTATCTGGACCCTGGCCTGTGCTGGACGGGCTGCAAGAATACCGGGCGTGGCGGCGGTCTGTCCGTGATTGGATATCACAACCTGACACGTCCCAAATCCTACCACCTCAAAAAGGTAACGGGCTAAGGACGACGGCCTGCTTCGGACCCACCCCCTCGCCGAAGCAGGCCTTTTTTTGCAAAGGAAACCTGACATGACACTTGTTGGAAACTGGTCCTATCCGACCGCCATCAAATTCGGAGCCGGGCGCATCAGGGAATTGCCCGAAGCCTGCGCCGCCGCCGGAATGAAGAAACCCTTGCTGATCACGGACAAGGGGCTGGCCGATCTGCCCATCACCAGCGCGACACTGGATATCATGGAGGCCGCCGGTTTGGGCCGCGGGGTGTTCAGCGATGTGGACCCCAACCCGAATGAGAAGAACCTGGAAGCCGGAGTTGCGGCCTATAACGCAGGTGGCCATGATGGGGTGATCGCCTTTGGCGGCGGCTCGGGGCTGGATCTGGGCAAGATGGTCGCCTTCATGGCCGGTCAGACGCGCCCAGTTTGGGATTTCGAGGATATCGGCGACTGGTGGACGCGAGCCGACGCCGACGTTATCGCGCCAATCATTGCCGCTCCGACCACCGCAGGGACAGGATCGGAAGTGGGCCGCGCGAGCGTCATCACCAATTCCGAGACCCATGCCAAGAAGATCATCTTTCATCCCAAGGTTCTGCCGACCGTGGTGATTTGCGACCCGGAGCTGACCGTCGGAATGCCCAGGTTCATCACGGCAGGAACAGGCCTGGACGCCTTTGCGCATTGCGTCGAAGCCTTCTCGAGCCCGCATTATCACCCGATGAGCCAGGGCATCGCGCTGGAAGGGATGCGGCTGGTGAAGGAATACTTGCCGCGCGCTTATTCTGACGGCACCGATATCGAGGCCCGCGCCCAGATGATGAGCGCCGCTGCCATGGGTGCAACGGCTTTCCAGAAGGGTCTTGGCGCGATCCACGCGATGAGCCATCCAATTGGCGCGGTATTCAACACCCATCACGGCACCACGAACGCGGTCTGCATGCCCGCCGTGCTGAACTTCAACGCCCCCGCCATTGCAGACCGGTTCCAGCAAGCCGCGGCATATCTGGGCATCGACGGCGGCTTCGATGGTTTTTGCGCCTTCGTGCAGGATTTCAACGACAGCCTTGGCATCCCCCGCACTCTGTCCGACCTAGGTGTGACCGAAGCTTCAATACCAGAGCTTGTCGAAGGCGCGATCATCGATCCTTCATGCGGTGGAAATCCGATTGAGTTGACGAAAGACAACCTGACTCAGCTGTTCAAAGCAGCGCTGTAAGAAACCAAAGGGCCCGGCGAAACCTGCCGGGCCCTTCGCGTTCGGATTGCCAAGATCAGATCAATGCCCGGTCAAAACCAGAGTGTTCACCGGCATCAGGATCAAACGCAGGCGCAGACCCGCTGCATGCACCACGCCGATCGTGTCCACCACGTGCAGGAAGGCCGCCTCCCAAAAGCCCAGATCTTCGTGCTCCAACCGCTCGTGATTGTCTGTGTAGACATTGGCCAGACAATTGCTGCCCGGTGGAATGTCATCGGCCATACCTTTGTACAGCGGCTCCATATAAACCAGAATCGAGCCCGGATTATTGTTGGTCTGCACATCCCGCAATTCATCCGATGGGCGGATCTGGCCGGAAGGAATGACATCCTGCACCTCGACCACCACGGTGGGGATCACGGTGAATGGCTTGGTCATGCAGCCCAATTCGCCAATCATGCCCGGCTTGATCACCTGGGCAGACAGCTGGCTGAAAGCGGCCTGAAAGCGGTCATGTCCGGTGTGCGATGGCACTAGAACACCAGCAGGGCGCAACAGCGGGCTTACGTAATCACCGACCTGAAGGCCGAACTGTTCGACCCGCCCCGTGACGCCCGCTATGATTACGGTTTTGTCCAATTCGGTCTGCGCAGCATCCAGTTGCGCAATGGCACTTGCCAGCTGCGCGGGGATCAGTTCTTCAATCTGCTGCTCAACCGCAGCACGTTTGGATTCCGCTGCAAGAACCTGGGCCTCTCGCTGGGCAACAAGGTTTTCCAGCCTCTCAATCTCGGCCAGCCTTACCGCGCTTGACCCTTCGTCACGCAGGGTTGTGTTGCGCTCAAGATCCTCCAGAGACTGGGCAAGCGCTGCCTTGGCACCTGCAATTCCAGCTTCGGCCTCGGCCAAATCGGTTTCCGCAACCTTAAGTGAGGCCTGCACCTGTGCAATCTGCGCATTTGCCGCCTGAACCTGTGCAGTCTGGCTGAAATCCTCGATCCGGAAAATCGGTTGCCCAGCGGTTACCAGTTCGTTGTTCTTGACGAAAACCTCGGAAACACGGCCACCCAATTGCGGCAGAATGGTCACTGTTCGGAAATAGGATGCCGCGGTTTTACTGGCCGGATGAAAATAGAACAGCGTGGTGATCACGGTCAGCGCCAGAATGGCACAGGTGGTCAAACCCCACCGCAATTCGTACCACATGGTAAACAAGGTAATCTCGTGACCGATCCGCTTACCCTGAACGAACCGGCGGAACAGATAGTCGGGCAGCACAGTTACCAGGGCGCAGAGCATGGTCTCGATCATGTGGTGTGCTCCTGCGTATCGCTGGCTTCGGACTCCGGCGATGCCGGTACCGTTGTTTCAGGCACTGTCTGCGGAACAGGAGACGGACCCAAAGAACGAATGGCATCGGCAATATTTCTAAGCGGGGTGGCAAAATCCGGAAACTGGAACCCCGCGACCAGAATGGCGGCAATCCAGAAAAGCCCATTATGTGTGAACAGTGCCAGCAGCGCCAGAATACCCACCAATTGGAATTGCGGGTGATTGTTTTCGTGGGCCATTTTTTCAGGAACCGAATGAAGTGTCAGGTATCCGACACCGATCAACACCACCAGAACGACGAAAAAAACGACCATTGCGGAGAAAAGGTAATCGCTTCCGTCAGCTGCGACAACGTATCCGGGAATATGCCCTGTGGCCATTGGATGAAGGTCTGCTGCGGTCACCTTACCCTCCTGTTTATTTTGATACTTCTTTGACCGGGTTGAAGCGCAATTTCAAGGCTGCTTATAGTCTGAAAACCCGAACGCGTGGCGAATAAGGAGCATTAGGGTCAGCATGGAATTCAAGAAACCCATTGCATATCCGTTTCGAACGGATCGCAAGTCATGATTGATTTCCTAGTCATCGGCGGCGGAATCGCCGGGCTGAGCGCCGGTGCGCGCCTGTCGCAACACGGCACTGTGGTGGTTCTCGAAGCCGAAGACGCCCTGGGCTATCACGCATCGGGCCGGTCGGCGGCGTTGTTCGAAGAAAGCTATGGGCCTCCCTCGGTCGTCGCCCTGAACAAAGCGGGGGCCGCCTTTCTTCATACGCAGAATGGCGGTTACCTGACACCGCGCGGATTGATGCTGGTCGGAGCAATTGACCAGCCCGACATTTTTGAGGCCGATCGCGCCGATCTGAACATGGTGAAGATACCGATGGATCAGGCGATATCGCGCGTTCCGATCCTGAACCCGGACAAGGTCGGGTTTGCAGCCATCAGCGAAGCGGCCTTTGACATCGATACAGATCGCCTGTTGCAGGATTTCGCCCGGACCATCCGGCAAAACGGAGGAACGGTTTCGACGAAAAGCAAAGTCACCGACATTCGAAAAGAAAAGCACTGGGTGGTCGAGGCCAATGAGATCTTTGAAGCCCGCATTCTGGTCAACGCAGCCGGTGCCTGGGTGGATGAGGTTGCGCAGCTTGCAGGGCTGCCCGGTATCGGCATCATACCCCGTCGTCGGTCAATGGCGCGTCTGCCCGCCCCCGGAGGGCATGACGTTTCTGTCTGGCCGATGATGCTGGGCGCTGGCGAGACATGGTACGCCAAACCGGATGCGGGCAAGCTTCTGGTCTCACCCTCCGAAGCCGATCCGGTTCCGCCGCAGGATGCCTATGCAGATGATATGGTGCTGGCAGAGGGGCTGGCGCGGTATGAAGAGCTGATGACCGTGCCGGTCACAAGGGTTGAAACGAATTGGGCAGGTTTGCGCAGTTTTGCCCCGGATGGGACCTTGGTGCTTGGGCGCGACCCGCTGGACCCTTCGTTTGTCTGGTGTGGCGGTCAGGGCGGGTATGGCTTTCAAACCTCACCAGCGGCCTCGCAACTGTTGAGCGATCTTGTTGTTGGAAACACACCCGAACTGGAACCTGAAATAGTAGGCATGTTGACCCCTGACAGGCTGAAACGATGATCAAACGCAGCCTCCCCTCTTCTGCAAGCGTCGCCAATGCGTCTGAAGATGGCAAGCTGGTGGCCCCGGCAGCATCCCGGAACACGGACGCCCTGTGTGCACTGCTGCAAGAATGGGGCCCGTCCCGGGGCCAGGCATTGGAAATCGCAAGCGGAACTGGTCAGCACGTCAGGGCCTTCGCCGAAGCGCTGCCCGGGCTGACGTGGCAGCCTTCGGAAGTTGACCCAGAGCGGCGCGTAAGTATCGACGCCTATACCCGAAACCTGCCAAATGTCACGCCGGTCGCAGAACTGGATGCAACGATATCAGGCTGGCACAGGCGGTTTAACGGCCAGGATCTGATCGTTTTGATAAACTTGATTCACTTGATCAGTTGGCAGGAAACCAGAACCCTCGTTTCGGAAGTCGCCCAATCCCTGTCACCAAAGGGGCGGTTCATCTTGTACGGCCCGTTCAAACGCTCGGGCCTACTCACCAGTGACGGGGATGTTCGCTTTCATGAGGCTTTGTTTCAACAAGACCCCGAAATCGGTTACAAAAACGACGAGGACATTCTGGACCTGTTCAAAAACGTTGGCCTGCACGCGTTGGCACCGGTCGAAATGCCTGCCAACAATCTTGCATTCATTGCCGAGCGCCCTGACGTCTGATCGAGATCAAAGTCAAACAGCTGCACCCCACTTCATATTCCAGTTGAAAAATATGAAGAAGGGCACTCAGCAATGGCATGGCAAGAAAAACTCTCGGCGACACGAAAGAGTTTGCGAAACCTGAACGGATCCATCCCCGATACCACGCGCGCATTCGGAGCGCTTGGCAAAGCCGTCAAAGAGGGCGGGACGCTCGACTACAAGACGAAGGAACTCATTGCGTTGGGCATGTCGATCAGCCTGCGCTGCGAACCCTGTATCACCCTGCATACCGAAGCTTTGATCAAGGCAGGTGCGACACGGGAAGAAGTGTCCGACGTGCTGGCCATGGCGATCCAGATGGGCGGTGGCCCAGCCATGATGTACGCGGCCAAGGCGCTGGAATGCTTCGACGAACTCTCAGCATGACAAAAAGAAAAGGCCCCGAAGGTTTCCGGGGCCTTTCTTCGATCAACCGTCCTTGCGGATGGTTTCGTTTTTCGGGTCGTAGGGGCTGTCGCAGGTCACGACCGCATCCCACAGCTTGTCCTGCATCTTGACCTTCAGTTTTGTGCCTTCGACTGCCAGCTCGGGCTTTACATAACCCATGCCGATGGACTTCTCGAATGCCACGGAATACCCGCCCGAAGTCAATCGACCCACACGCTCGCCTTCCGGTGTGTACAGTGCCTCGCGGCCCCATGGGTCGGCATCCTCCGGCCCATCGATCAGCAGGGTACAGCATTTCACGCGCACGCCGGTCTCTTCCAGCTTGGCCTTGCCGTAGAAGTCTTTCGACAAGTCGACAAAGCGCGGCAGGTCGGCTTCCAGCGGGGTGGCGTCGCGGCCCAGTTCGGTGCCGAAGGCGCGATAGGATTTCTCCTGCCGCAGCCAGTTCTGGGCGCGGGCACCGACCAGTTTCATGCCGTGCTTCTCACCGGCTTTTTCAAGCAGGTCGAACAGGTAGTTCTGCATCTCGATCGGGTGGTGCAACTCCCAGCCCAGTTCACCGGTATAGGCCACGCGGATCGCGTTGACCGGGCACATGCCCAGTTCGATCTGACGGGCCGACAGCCACGGGAAGCGCTTGTTGGACAGCGCGGTTTCAGGCTCGGCGTCCTTGATGACCTCTTTCAGAACGTCGCGCGATTTCGGCCCGGCGATGGCAAAGACGCCCCATTGGGTGGTCACGTCCTGGATTTCGATGTAACCGAACTCGTCCATCTTGTCCTCGGCCGCCTTGCGCAGGTAATCGGCGTCGTACTCCGTCCAGGCCCCGGCAGAGACGAGGTAATAGTTGTTCTCGCCATTGCGGACGATGGTGTATTCGGTACGGGTGGTGCCGTGCGAGGTAAGCGCATAGGTCAGGTTGATGCGACCGACCTTGGGCAGCTTGTTGCAGGTGAACCAATCCAGGAACTGGGTGGCACCGGGGCCTTTGACGACATGCTTGGTGAAGGCCGATGCGTCGATCAGGCCAACGCCTTCGCGGATCGCCTTGGCTTCTTCGACGGCATATTGCCACCAGCCGCCACGACGGAACGACCGGCTTTCCTTGTCGAAGTTCTCGGGCGCATCGACAGGGCCGAAATAGTTCGGACGTTCCCAGCCGTTGACCCAGCCGAATTGTGCACCGCGTGCTTTCTGACGGTCGTATGCCGGAACGGTCCGCAGCGGGCGGCAGGCTTCACGCTCTTCGTCGGGGTGGTGCAGGATGTAGACGTGCTCATAGCACTCCTCGTTCTTGCGCGCCGCGAACTCGGTGGTCATCCAGTTGCTGGAATAGCGTTTGGGGTCCAGCGAGGCCATATCGATCTCGGCTTCGCCATCGACCATCATCTGCGCCAGATAATAGCCGGTGCCGCCTGCTGCGGTAATGCCAAAGCTGAAACCTTCGGCCAGCCACATATTGCGCAGGCCCGGCGCAGGCCCAACCAGCGGGTTGCCGTCAGGCGTATAACAGATCGGGCCGTTGAAATCGTCTTTCAGGCCGGATTCAGCACAGGACGGCACACGCTCGGCCATGGCCATGTACTGATCCGCAATCCGGTCCAGATCCAGCGGGAACAGATCCGCGCGGAAGCTGTCCGGCACACCGTGTTCAAACCGTGCGGGGGCGCCATGCTCATAGATGCCCAGAATCCAGCCGCCGCGTTCTTCACGGGCATAGGATTCATTGTCCGCGTCGCGCACGACGGGGTGTTCGGGGTTGCCCGCTTCACGCCATTTGACCAACTCCGGGTCTTTGTCCATGACGATGAACGTATGCTCGACCGGGATCGCCGGCATCTTGATGCCCAGCATTTTGGCGGTGCGCTGTGCGTGGTTGCCCGATGCAGTGACAACATGCTCGGCAGTGATCACGACCTTCTCATCGCTTTCGACAAGATTGCCGCCTTTTTCCACCATCTTGGTGCAAGTGACTTCCCAATGGGTACCGTTCCAGTGGAAGGCATCCGCCTGCATCTTGCGCACGATCTCGACACCACGCTGACGGGCCCCCTTGGCCATCGCCTGCGTCACGTCCGCCGGGTTAATGTAGCCGTCCTCGGTGTGGTAGATCGCGCCTTTCAGATCCGATGTCTCGATCAGCGGCCAACGCTCCTTGATCTGCTCAGGCGTCAGCCACTCATAGGCAACATCGCAGGTTTCGGCGGTGGACGCGTAGAGCATGTACTCGTCCATGCGCTCCTGCGTCTGTGCCATGCGCAGGTTGCCGACGACGGCAAAACCCGCATTCAGTCCGGTTTCTTCTTCCAGCGTCTTGTAGAAATCGACCGAATACTTGTGGATGTGAGTTGTCGCATAGGACATGTTGAACAATGGCAGCAGACCAGCCGCGTGCCACGTGGACCCGGACGTCAGCTCGTCCCGTTCGATCAACATCACATCATCCCAGCCCGCTTTGGCCAGATGATAGGCAATCGAGGTCCCAACGGCGCCGCCGCCAACGACCAGTGCTTTGACTTGGGTTTTCATAACCGGGCGTCTCCCCTTGAAATCAGTTGACACCATATGGCGCACTTGAAGGGGATCGCGCGACATTCATCCGACCAGTGATATGAAAAAAACGACCCGATCATCGAATGCGGGCCGCAGATCGGTCATGAAACCCGTGATCTCAACCGCTGGAGCGACAGCGCTTGCTTGTCCCGATCGTGGTGCAGACGAGTTTCTTAGTCTCCTCTGCCGGTGTCTTCGCCGCAGGTTCCTCTGGCTGTACAGGTTGAGCCTTTGCATCAAGCCGACTGTCCGAAATCCCGACACGCGCGGATACCGAGGCAACATAACCTTTGAGGCCCAGCCCGGTCTCGGATGCCTTGGCCTGCTGATAATAATCCAGCCCAGCAACGACAACTCCACAGACTGCTGCAAACCCTGCCAGATATTTTGCACTCATGTCGACCACCTGTTCTCAATCGAGGATGTGAAACCAGAACATGTGGACGATTTGAAGGCGCAATGCGGGCCAGAACGCGAAAACCGCTAGGATTGGCCCGCCAAAACCTTGCCGGGATTCATGATATTTTCGGGGTCCAGAGCGGCCTTGATCGCCGCCATATACTGCGTGGCAGCACCCAGTTCCTTGATGAGGTAAGGCATTTTGCCCTGACCGATTCCGTGTTCACCTGTACAGGTGCCTTCCATTGAAATTGCCAGATCATTCAACCAGCCGACAAACTCTTCGGCTTTGGCAACTTCTTCGGTATTTTCCATGTCGATCAATAGAAGCGAGTGGAAGTTCCCATCCCCCACATGCCCGACCATTGGCGCGAGCAAACCAAGATCGGATGCCTTCTGTTGGGTGCTGGTCACACATTCCGCCAGACGCGAGATCGGCACGCAGACATCCGTTGAAATACCGCGCGCGCCGGGGCGCAGTTGCAGGCACGCCCAATACATATCATGCCGGGCCTGCCAAAGCTTGTTCCGTTCTTCGGTGGTCGAGGTCGCAGCAAAATCCGTGCCGCCGAACTCCTCGGCGATCTGACCAAAGGTTTCAGCCTGTTCCGCTGCACCGCTTTCAGAGCCATGGAATTCAAGCAGCAACAATGGCGTTTCCGGCAGGCATAGCCCGGAATAGGCGTTTGCCGCCTGAACCGACATTTCATCCAGCAACTCTATTCGGGCGACCGGAATGCCATACTGAATGGTCATCATCACAGCCCGACACGCTGCATCGACCGATGGAAAAGAACACCTGGCCGAGCTGATCGCTTCGGGGATACCCTGCAACCGCAGAGTCAGCTCGGTGATGATCCCCAACGTACCTTCCGCCCCAATCAGAAGGCGTGCCAGATCATACCCGGCCGATGATTTCTTGGCCCTGTGACCGGTACGGATGATCTGGCCGTCCGGCATGACCGCCTCGAGGCTGAGAACGTTGTCCCGCATCGTTCCGTATCGCACCGCATTGGTGCCTGACGCGCGGGTCGCGGCCATACCGCCCAGCGAGGCATTCGCCCCCGGGTCAATCGGAAAGAACAACCCCTGATCCCGCAAATGGGTGTTCAGCGCCTCACGCGTGACGCCGGGCTGCACGACGCAATCCAGATCTTCGGCGTGGACAGCCAGCACCTTGTCCATCTGCATCAGATCGACCGAGATCCCCCCCGCTGGCGCATTCACATGCCCTTCCAGCGACGTTCCAGTGCCGAATGGGATCACCGGCACCCTGTGCGCGGCACAGGTTTTGACGATTTCCGAAACCTCCTGCGATGTATGCGGGAAAACCACAGCATCCGGGCTCTGGTTTTCGATCCAGGTCGTGGTGTGCCCGTGCTGTTCCCGGATTGCGGCACCCGTTTGCAGCCTGTCGCCAAAGCGTTGTTTCAGAACGCCTATGGCGGTTTCGATACCTGTTTCATTCCGAGGCAAAGCGGTCGCCTGCACCATCGTCATCCTCCCTTGCCGCAGCACATCGCGGGCCTTTCAGTCTATGACTAATTGGCCCACCAAGTGCGGGCAATCCCCACAAATACCGAGGGTCTATTCGCCCAGCGCGATACCTTCGCGACGGGGGTCAACGCCACCGCTCAGCCCTTCGCCGATTTCGATGGCGTGAAGGCCAGATGTCAGGTCACGCGGGTTTACCTCGAACCCAAACTGAGTCAGCCCGTCGGAAAAGCCTTCGGCAGAGGTCCCGGCCTCGACATCATACGTCCCGAAACGATTGACGAGATGCGGCAGCGACACGGCTTGTTGCACATCCATGCCCCAGTCGGCCCAGGCGATGATCGATTTGGCCACATAGCCGATGATCCGACTGCCGCCCGGAGAACCAATGGCCAAAACCGGTGTGCCATCCTGCATCACGATGGTTGGGCTCATGGAGGAACGCGGGCGTTTTCCGGGCTCCAGCCGGTTGGCGATCGGCACGCCGTTACTGTGGGTCTTGAACGAAAAATCCGTCAGTTCGTTGTTCAGAAGGAACCCGTTTGTCATCAGGCGTGAACCAAAGCCGTTCTCGATGGTCGTGGTCATCGACAGCACGTTGCCATAGCCGTCGACGATCGAGATATGCGAGGTCGAAGGCAATTCCAGCGACACGTCATCCGCCCAGTTCAGCGCGTGATCGAATTCCGGCTGACCGGGTCCGACATCTGCCAGCGCGCCTTCGGTATCCAGCAATTCCGCTCGTTGCGACAGGTAGGCCGGATCAACCAGCCCCTTGGTCGGCATGGGTACGAAATCGCTGTCGGCCATGTAGCGGCCCCGGTCCGCAAAGGCGAGGCGCGAAGCGTCTCCGATCAGCCGCCAGGCCTCGGCGCTTTCCGGCCCCATGGCCGCCAGATCATGGCTGTTCAGCATCCCCAGAATTTGCCCCACGGTCAGCGCACCCGACGACGGCGGGCCCATGCCGCAGACTTCATAGGCGCGGTATTCTGCGCAAACCGGCTCGCGCTCGATCACCTGATACAGCGCAAGATCCGCACCGGACAGAACACCGGGATTGCCCGGAGCGTTGCGAACCGTGCGCACGATATCCGCGGCAATCTCACCGCCGTAGAATCCGGCCGCCCCGTCACTGGCCAGCACACGCAATGTTTCGGCATAAGCCGGGTTCATCAGGCGCTGCCCCTGTTGCAGCGGTGCGCCCCCCGGCAGAAAATACGCGGCCGTTTCCGGAAAGCGCGACAAACGCTCGGCATCTTTTTCGACAAGGCTGGCCAGGCGCGGGGACACCAGAAAGCCTTCATCCGCCAATCTTATTCCATCGGCAAACAATCCGGGCCACGAGGAACGCCCCCAGCGGCGATGCGCCTCTTCCAGCAAGGCAGGTGTGCCCGGCGTCCCCACAGACAGCCCACCGACAACCGCATCGAAGAATTTCAGCGGTTCACCATTTTCGTCCTGAAACAAGGTCGGCGTGGCCGCCAGCGGCGCCGTTTCACGCCCGTCCAGAGTTGTGATCTGACCGGTCGCTGCATCGTACCAGACCAGAAACGCACCGCCGCCCAAGCCCGAGGATTGAGGCTCGACCAGGCCCAGCACGACCTGCACCGCAACCATGGCGTCTGCGGCAGACCCACCTGCGCGCAATACTCTGGCGCCGGCTTCCACCGCCAGCGGGTTGGCCGCGGCGACCATCCAGTTCTGGGACGTGACCGGAACGCCATCCAGCTTGGCCTTGAGCGCCGCGATGACCTCGTCGGTCATGGCCTGTACCTGCCCTTTCGTGGCCGTTTCCGGCGCAACGGCATCGGCCGCTTCCTGAGCGAACCCCGGAGCTGCAAAACAAAATGCAGAAAACAGTAGAACTGAAACACGTCTCATCTGATCAAATCCTCCAATACATCCCTGATTTTCAAAACCGCGCGCCAAACACGCTGTGAACAAGTCCAAGCTGCACACCATCAACACATGGCGGACGTCCGCAGCACGCGTTAAGCCTTTGCGTCGTCTACCAATCGATCCCGATCATAACGGGTCATACCGCGGAACTCGGGCAACCACGCTTCACGCCGGGAGACCCAGCTTTCATATGTTGGCGTCAACTGGTCTGGCGCATCAAGGCACCCAAGATGCACTTCAACTTCAGCTCCGCTGCGCGCAAAGACCGGAGAGCCGCAGCCCGGGCAGAAGAACCTGTCAGCATAACCGCGCGCTTCGCCGGAAACCTCAATTCTGTCATCCGGGAAAACGGCCGCTGCATAGAACAAAGCGCCATGATGCTTGCGGCAGTCCAGACAGTGACAGATTCCGACCCGCAGAGGACGACCCGAAGCCCTGATGCGCAGATTTCCACATCGGCACCCTCCTTCATAGACGTCCATTCCTGCTCCTTTCCAGAGCGCTACAGCATCGCCGGCACGACCTGATCCGGCGGGCGGTGGCCGTCTTCGAAAGTCTTGATGTTGATGATGACCTTCTCGCCCATCTCCACCCGGCCCTCCAGCGTTGCCGATCCCATATGAGGCAACAAAACCACATTGGGCAGCTGCCGCAGACGCGGGTTCACGTCAGTGCCCTTTTCGTAGACATCCAGCCCCGCCCCCGCAATTTCACCTGCGCGGATCATCCGGGTCAGGGCGTTTTCATCCACGACTTCGCCACGTGACGTATTTACGATCACTGCCGAGGGTTTCATCAGTTTCAGACGACGTGCGTTCATCAGATGGAAGGTCGACGGCGTGGAGGGGCAATTGACCGAGATCACATCCATCCGCGCGACCATCTGATCCAGGCTTTCCCAATAGGTTGCCTCCAGCTCCTGCTCGGTCTCGGGGTGCAGCCTGCGGCGGTTGTGATAGTGGACCTGCATTCCAAACGCTTTCGCACGTCGCGCCACCGCCTGCCCGATCCGTCCCATGCCCAGAATGCCCAGACGACGACCTCCGATACGACCTCCCAGAAAAGCGGTGGGCGCCCAGCCGGACCAATCTCCCTGCTGCATCACGCTCAGACCTTCGGGAATGCGTCTGGTAACGGCCAGGATCAGGGCCATCGTCATGTCGGCGGTGTCATCGGTCAGCACCCCCGGCGTGTTCGACACCAGAATTCCACGCTGACGCGCGGTGGACACGTCGATATTGTCGACACCGGCACCGTAATTGGCAATGAGTTTCAGCCGTTCGCCCGCCTGGCCCAGTAGACCGCCATCAATCGCATCCGTTACCGTAGGCACCAGCACATCGGCGTCTTGCACTGCGGCCACCAGTTCCTCGCGCGTCATCGGAGTGTCATCTTCGCGCAAGCGCACATCAAACAACTCGCTCAAACGTGTTTCGACCGCTTCGGGCAACCGTCGCGTAACGACAACACTCAAACGTTCTCTTGGCACCTCGGCCCTCCCACTGCTTTGCAAACGGACGCGCGCCATGGCATCGTGGCGCAGGAAAAGGCGGGGCACAAGAACCCCTTTGACATTGAGTCGACCTTTTTTCGGAACCGGATCAACAGGCATAAGAGCAGGCAGTCAGTGAGTGGTATTCGACCGGTAAATCGCCGTTGTCTGGCGACACTATCCGTATTTCTGATCATGTTCGGCGCATGGGCTGCGTTTGCCGACGTGAAACGTGGACCGGTCACCAACCTCCCCCTGCCCCGTTATGTCTCGATGAAAGCGGCAGAAGGCAACGTAAGACGCGGACCTTCTTTGACGCATCGAATCGACTGGGTGTTCAAACGGCGCGGAATGCCGCTTCAGGTCACTGCCGAATACGGCAACTGGCGACGGGTTCAGGACCGCGACGGCGCTGGAGGCTGGGTTCACTACGCCCTGTTGTCGGGTGTTCGGACAGTGCTGGTTGAAGCCGAAATGTTGCCTGTCTATGCCCGCCCCGATCCGACCTCGCCCGTGAATGCGCATTTCGAATCCGGGGTCGTGGCCCGACTGGGAACCTGTTCGCTGGACTGGTGCCAAATCTCTGCCGGCGGATATCGAGGCTGGACATTGAAATCGAACCTTTGGGGAGTCGACCCGTCCGAGGTTCGCGAATAGACACAGGGCTGACCTTCCCCCGCGTTTCGGACCCGCGACAAGGTGTTTGAGTTTCCCGCCGATATGCTGTGAAACTCGACCAAAACGGAGGCGATCATGCGCGCAGTTACATATTCCACCTTCGGAGACCCGGCCGATGTCCTGCGGATACAGGACCTCCCTCTGGTCCCACCGGGTCCGGGTGAGGTCACGGTTGAGCTGTCCTTTTCCGGGGTGAACCCTTCCGACGTCAAAGCCCGCGCCGGGACCAGACCGGGCGTGACAGAGCCGCCGTTCCCCCTGATCATCCCGCACAGTGACGGCGCTGGTGTAATCTCGGCCGTTGGCGATGGCGTATCCGCATCTCGGATCGGTCAGCGCGTGTGGATCTGGAACGGGCAATGGCAACGCCCCTTCGGCACCGCCGCCAGCCACATCACCCTTCCCGATGCGCAGGCCGTGGCTCTGCCGGATGCAGTGTCGTTGCAGACCGGCGCGATTCTGGGCATCCCCGGTCTCACCGCCTGCCATGCGGTGTTTTCAGGCGGCCGCCCCGATGGGCATACGATCTTGATACACGGTGGCGCGGGCACGGTTGGCTTTCTGGCCGTTCAGCTTGCCAAATGGGCGGGCGCGCGCGTGATTGCGACCGCCAGCCCTCGCAACTTTGACCGGGTCAGGGAAGCCGGCGCAGATATCGTGGTTGATTACGCCAGCGAGGATCTTTCCACCGAAATTCTCGATGCAAATGAAGGAAAGACAATCGGCCGAATCATCGACGTCGAATTCGGCCGGAATATTCAAACAAACGCCGCGGTCATCGCCGAGAACGGTCGCATCAACGCCTATGGGTCCGCGCAGGACATGACCCCCGTGTTTCCGTTCGGACCGATGATGTTCAAAGCCATGACGCTTGAGACCATTTTGATTTACCTTCTTCCGCCGGATCTTCGTGCCAATGCCGTGAAGACCCTTCACAAGGCCTTGGCGGATGGCGCTTTGACCTGCCCTGTTCAAAAGGTTTTTGCACTTGAGGAATGCGCGTCTGCGCATGCAATGGTGCAGGACGGAAACCGGACCGGAGCCGTGTTGATCGACACCAAATGACCGCCCTGAAAAAAATCGGTTCAACCTGAGTTTTTTTGACAAAACGCTCTTGATCCCTGCCAGCAACAATCGTAGATAGCCGCTCACCGTTGGGGTGTAGCCAAGTGGTAAGGCAGCGGTTTTTGGTACCGTGTATCGTAGGTTCGAATCCTACCACCCCAGCCAGCTCATCAGGACATGGTTGAACAGTAGGCACTTGGAGCCAAACCCTCCAAGAAATGCCCCCGTTTATGCCCCCGCTCAGATCACACATGTCTTACTAGACTGTCTTGCTGTCTGCACGTCAGCGGTGACCTCCCCCAAACAGAGGGAGAGGCCGATAGCGGTTATGGCTGAGTATAGTCGGCATAGGGATAAGTAATGGAAAACGCGGGATAAAGAGGAGAAGAGAAACTCAAACCTCTCCCCCTCCCGATCACCCCAGTTTCCTCATCCCCCAAGAGAATCCAGATACGCTATCCTCTCGCTGAAGATACGCTGTCGGGCCCGATAGGCAGGGCAGCGGGGAAAAAGTATCCGCATGAACTTGCAAACTATCCGGTCATACCCATTTATTAGTCATGTTAACCGCCCGCATTACGTGGGCACCATGACCAGCGTCTAGATGCGCTATAGCGGTTTGGTCCGCTATGAGGTTCCGCAAGAGCCTCCACTTCACAGCAAACAACAATGAAAACCACAGTCGAGGTGTGTCTCGTTGATGGCTTAATGCCGTCTGCGGTTCCGCTCGGCTAATCACGTCTTCAGGGCCTAAGTGCGCTCTGGGCGTGGTCGCATTTTTTGAGGGCCAAATTGACTCATGGAAGAAATATACGCTGGAAAGACCCTAGATGCTTTTCCGATCACAAATCCGCACTACTCCAAACTACTGGATGTTCACCGTTATTCAGAACACCCGAATGTTACCCATCTGACCAAGCAGGTCTGGGCAACATGTTATGTGGAGCCAGAAAGCAATAACCTAAAGAAGGGCGGCGTAAGACCCAACCGGAACAAGTCTCTCCGCCGCGTCCGTCTTCAGCAGCCGCAGTCGGTTCGGTCGAACATGCACGAACGCCCCGAGATTGCCCTTGGCCACGAGGTCTTCCCGGAGCAGCCCGACCGCTTCCCCCGCTCGCATTCCTGACAGTAGACAGGTCAACAACACGGTATGAAGCTCAGGGTCACGAGCGCTCAGAAGTCTGGAGACTTCATCGTCAGTCGGGACGGCATAGGGTTGAGGCCGGACTTTGCGATCGAAGAGAACAGTTCGGAAGGGGTTAACCTCCAGATGCCCCTCGTAGACCACCCAGTCGAGGAAGTGATTGACCTGCGACCAGATCCGACGCTGGGTTCTGGCTGTTATCGTCGCGGTCCCCCCACGAGAAGAGTACGCGACTAACTGTTCCAGGGGCAGCCCTCGGGTTCTTTCCGACTTGCCAATCATCGGAGACAGTTGGGCTATCGCTGACAGGAAGTCTCGTCCTTCTGCCCGCGTCAGACTGCACACTGACTGGTCACCATATCGGCTCGTGAACAACCCGACGGAGTATCGGACCGATTTGAACCCGCTGGGTCGCAGTTCATCACTACGCCGGGAGAGATAGGCGCGGCTCAGGTCACGAACCGGCACCTTTACCTTCGCGACGGGTCGGGTGAAGGCAGGTTGCTCCAGATTGCATCCAGAGTCCCCCAGAGTGGCCCGGAGACGGACGAGAGACGTTTCCGGTTGGCTGAACCAATCAGGAACGTCAGCGGTGCTCTCCGTGACAGACAGGGCTTCCTCTGCCTTGCCCCGAACCTGTTCCACCAGCGTTTCGAACCGGGCATTGACTTCAGCGGCACGAACGCGGGCGATGTTACGGTCTCCGGTCTTGAGGCTCTGCTTCAGCGCCTGAGCGCCCAGCGCGAGAGCCACGTCAACGGGATAGTTGCGTCTATAAAGCCACGTGTGACCCTTCAGATAGGCATAGCGAATGTGAGCAGACATGGGTCTCCTCCTTTCAGGTTTGGAATGTGGGATTGGTTCAGTGGGTTGAGACGAGCCGAACGATCATCTCGAGTGCCGGTTCGCCGTAGGTTCCAGTCAGAGGGCCAGTGACAGCATGGCCGGTCACGCAGTCTTCGAACACCTCTTCCACTCGGAACAGATGTTCAGGGACGTCATCGAAGGCCTGAACGACCACGACGTCACCGGGGTTCAGCTCCAGTTCAGTCATAGTTGGACCTCCACGTCCAGAGGACCGTCAGCAGAACCAGCGCCGAGACAGCGGGGTGAGACCGAGCAACCACCCAGAGCATCGTCGTCAGGACAGCCTTGGGTGGTGGGCGCAAAAGAAAACCCCCGACGAGAACGCCGAGGGCAGACAGGTACTTCATGGATCAAACCCCTGCAGTTGCTTCTTTATTTAGATGCAGGAGGTTTCTCGGTTTCAGTGGGAGCGGATGTTCAGACTTTATGGTTGAATGACCGGGTTGCGGGACGAAGCCGACTTTCGCAAGTGCAGGAAAATCCACACGCCATCCTGCTCTTCGTCGCGACTGATTGGTGCGTATGGAAGGAAACTAACACCGTCACGGCGAGGAGTGTTGCCGTCGATAGCCGCTCGGTGTTTGACCTGTCCATCGTTTGACTGCGCGGGAAAGAGTTTCCTGATTTGCATAGCCAAGCTCACGCGACAACTGCTTCAGCGATACGCTTGGTTCTTCAAGCAGGCGACTTAGAGTGGTCTCAGCGCGAACCCTATCTACAATCTGCTCAAGATTGGTGTTTTCCTCAGGAATGTCTGAACACCCATTGGTTCATGAGCCTTGCGGACGCCCGCGAAAAGGTGGAGGCTTGCCATCATCGCTTTCTCGACCTTAGAGGTTATGTCGCTCTCGCTGTCCGAACTGGACCTCCCGAAATCTGTGACCGCGCGCGCAAACGTGGACCTATCGATCATTCTTCGAACAACTTCCGGAGCGATCAATTGGCGCTCGTTAGAACCATTTGATTCCCTCATGAATTCAAAAAATGCCGTAAAGTCGCTGTATTCCTCCTGATCCGGAAAAGGATCGTGTGATGCCAAATAGCACAGAGCTGCGGCTGAAACGAAAATGTACTTAGTTGTGATCCAACCATCACCATCCTCAGTGACTTGGGAAACCAACTCTCGGTAAGCCTGCAACAGATGTTCAGATGTTTCGGGATAACGAAGGAAGCCGACTGGCAACGCATCAAGTACCCTAGAAACTCCCCAGTTTATGTCACCGGATTCTTGTACCCCATTTAAGAGTGAAGTCACGGAATACGCATAAGCCAGCCGCCCCAAAAGGCCGCGCAGGTAATCCAGCCGACGTGCGAACTCTTCTTTAGACAAACGCTCGTCGTTCTCGGACGCGGGCTGAAAGACAGGCGCATTCTCAATGTCATCTGCTACGCTAGACTTAATTTCGACCGCACCTGAAGCAACGATGATCAGGGAAGCAAAAAACTCGTCGTCAATATCGTGATAGTGAGAAAAGACCGCCTGAAAAACGTTGATACTGTCATCCTGCAAAGCCAAAAATATATCTTTGAATACTTCAAGTCGTGGAACCGTTTCCCTCGTGATGAATTCTCGCCGAAATTGCCGCTTTTCTGCTGAACAGATCAGCTTTCTGCCGCCCGAGAGAAGGTTGGTATGTCTAATCTTTTCAATCAGTTCGCCTTCTGGTAACGGCGAAATCACATGGAGGGCGCTATCGGTACCTATCGCGGCTCCGTCAATAATTTCGTTATCGTAGCCACAAACTGGGCAGCTAGTAACGTTCTCTTTTTCGACGAACATCAAGGCAGTTCCGACCGGGTTTTCTGGGAAGGTCGCCATCTTGATTTGGGGACCGAAGTCAGAGAACTCAAATACGTGATCACACTCGCCGCTCGGATTTTCACACTTCCGATGCATAACAGAGTTCCTAATTCAAAATGAAACAAATTTAGACAAAGGTAGACTTCTACATGCTATCGGTAAAGGTGTTAAGCTAGTATCAGTTGGTACGATTTCGCAGCCTTTGAAACACTAAGAATTATATCCAAACTATATTTGATGTACTGTCTGTCCAGTCCATCATCGAACAGACCAAGGATCAGTTTTGAACCTGCAGATAGGAAAACGATCAACGTCGCCTGTCAGGTGTTAGAAGCCGTTCAAGTTTATCTTGTCAAATTCGGCTCAGACGACGGACACGTGCGGCAGGTCGCCTGACTCTGGTCTGTCAAGTTTTCGCACATGGTCCGCCTCTCACACGTTCGACCTTCACGACAACGGAGCGCGCAAAGAGCTCTTCGAGAGGCAGCCCAGCCTCGCCTTTTGAGGTTGATGTCGTAATGAAGTTGGAACGCGCTTCCGCAAGCTCTTCCTGCTTGGAGAACCGACTGAATTCAGGGAGCTTTTCATGCCATCGCTCTTCTTCACCGGCCAACAGGTCCGAGATTTGGGCAAGGCTCAGGGTGTCAGTTGGGCTGTCGCTGATCATGATGTGAATTCGGTTCTGGGCCTCTTTGTCGGAAATCTGCTCGGCCAACTTGTACAGCGTGGCAGCTCTGCGGCCTTCGGCCAAGGCGAGGTTCAGTTGTCCTTTGGAAGAATTGGCGCGCTCGTCTTTCCAGGTGCGGCTGGCCAGCCCGATTATGTCCAAGGTCAGTTCTGCACTGGCACCGTCCAAGGCAAGATCGTCGGAGCTTTGCAAGCATTGCTCCAGGTGTTCCGCGATGCGGCCAAAATACGTGCCTTCATCTGAGTTTCCCAGCACCGGGTCGTCGAAGTTGATTTGACGGGCGCCAAAGACAAAGGCCATTTGCAATGGCCGTTTTTCATATGCCGTTTTGTCCTTTTCACTGAATTTCACTTCGTTGTTGAAGAAAGGCAAAATCAAAGTGTCCGGCCAGCTTTTCCCAGCGGGCGCACCATTGGGCACGAGAAGGTTGGTTATCCAAGTGCTGGGTTGAACATCTGAGGGTGGCGTTTTTTCTTGCAACTCATACAGGATAGGCAGGACAACCGCTGCCGGGTTGTTTCCCAGTGGTAGTTCCTGTTCGATAAGCTGCGCCAGTTTCTCGTTTGACGTAGCGATCCTGGCCACCAGCTCAGACAGCGCCTCTATCTCGTCCTGATCGAGCAAATCCACCTGCAACGGGTTCGGGAACTTGGTCGACGGAGTGAGCGAGCCTGTCCGCGGCCATGTCAGGCGCATAGTATCTGCTACCGACAGTTTTTCGGCAATCACAAGCTTCTCCGCCAAAGACTGCTGTATACGAACAAAGGCAGCAACGAAACGGGGGCCATCGAATTCGGTTGGGTCGGTCACGGCCAGCAACCCTTCCATCTCGTCGCGCGCCTTTGCAATCTCAGGATCTGTCTCGGGGGACCATACGACTGTTGGTGCCCCGCTCAGGTTTTCAGCAATTTTCTGAAGGCCCGAGAGTATCTCTTGGCGCACTTCTTCTTCGCCCAGCGCATCAAAAACCTTTCCCGCGTGTTGGATTCGCAAGGTATTGTGATTGGGATCTGTTACCGTGCAATCCAGCAAGCCATGATCGTCATCCGCGTGTTTAGTGGGGATAACTCTGATCACCAGATCCCGAGGTACGACTTGCGCACCGATTTCAGGGAATATCTGCAACACCCATCCCGTCCAATTTGCCTTGGATGGTGTCACTTCACGGACGAAGTAGTCGGCTTTCGTCGCAAAAACCAGACGGCCCCTTGCCAAAACACATGGAGGTGCCTCAGGTAAGCGGGCCACGAACACGCGGTGCTCCTCGCCACCCGAAACTGTAATACCGAGAAAACGATCCCATCCGAACAAAACCGCTACTGGAACCGCCAGGATAGCGCAGTTGAGCGAAACAACACTTGCATTTCGCCAGAAGTTCTCATTTCTCCACTGAAATACAGATTGGTCCTTGTTGCCCGCAGAGTTCGTTCCGTATTCTATTGAGGGGAACTTCACGGCTTCGTCTATCAAGCGTCTGTCCAGTATCATTTGACGCGATTTCGCCACCGATCTTTTGATCAATGAAACCAGCCGTTCAGACCTGCGTGGCATGATGATGTGTCGAATTTGACGCGCCGTATGCGTACGCAGTGCTTTCATCTTATTCTTGCGGGCTGAAAAGCCCAACCAGATCGAAAAGGCCCAACTTGCGACAAAGCTTACAACCAAGATCGTAATTGAATTGTCATGCAGCAATTCTGCGTTGTTGCGCGCTAGAATGCCCTTCATAAGTATCGTGAAAACTGCCGCCACAATGAAAGGGTGTGGCCTAAGAAGAGGCCTGCGTTCGATCGCTTGCGAAACGAGGCGTGACTGCTGTTCAGCGGCATCTCGATTTGGGGCGCTGCACAAGTCGTTTTGCAGGTTTTTGAGGTTGCCGTCGCTTTGCTTGAGAAAATCACCAAGCTTCTCGCAAAAGGATGCGCCCTTCTTGCACAGGTCTGCGATCCTTTGCAGCTCTAAACCGCTGGCAACGCTTGTACTATCCTCGGCCTTCGTCCGCTTTTTGTGTCCGGAAAGGTTCTTGCTCAGCGCAGCCAAGAAACACTCAAGATTCTGTAAACGCTTTTTGGCGCATTCGGCCTTTTTTTGTTCCTCTGCCAGGCTCCTTACGTCCATTTCGGCTTTCTGACTGATCCGGTCGTAGTTCTGACGCAGGAGATTCACGTAAGTCTGACCATCCATTTCCTCCGCAACTCGCTTTGCCGTCAGGTGGTCCACCAGTGATTGCAGTTCTTCCTCCAATGACTTGCAATTCAGGCGAAAGAACAGATCGGCGTCGTTGCTCGCGGCTTCTTCGGGTGCTCTTTTCAAATCGCGAATCTTTTCAAGTAATTCATCCGGCTTTTGCAGTGGGAGATTGGATTTGTTCTCAACGAGAAACCGCGCACCATCGCTCGGAAACATGCCTAGGATGATCTCTTCAGACAGCACGTTCAGTGGATTCAACAAGTCCTGGATTTCGCCGATAACTCTCTCATAGGCGGCCTCCCAGCGTTGTTCCTGCGCATGCAAGCGTGTCTCGGCCTCGTCCAGTTCTCTTTGTGCTTCGGCTCGATCAATCCCAGCCTCGCTGATCGCTGTGTCAAGGTCGTTGATGGTTTGCCTGCAATTGGCCAAATCGGCCTGAGCCTTGTCCAGCAATTCGGTAAGCTCACCGCGTTCGGCTTCCGGTGCAGTTTCCAGCTTCTCCCTGATTTCGTTAACGATTTCTTCGAATTGTCGTTCGTCTCGTCTTAATCGTGCGAGTTTGTCAGAGCTGGCTTGGATGCGCCGATGCACAGCTTCTATCTTCGCACGATGCTCATCAACCTCGTCAGTGGCTCTCTTACGCGCTTCATACTCTCGATCGAAAGCTTGGATATCCGGCAACAGACCTTCGAGGATCTTCTTAACGGCTATTGCCAGCTGCTCAGTGCTGCCCGCGTCCGATTTGGTACCCTGAGACTTTATTTCTTCTTCTAGCGTACGAATATGTTTTTCAAAATCACCACGTAACATAATGAGTTCCCCCTTTCGTGAATCTACTCCGTCTTGTTTAAACCTTTCAGAAACGCTTCGGCGCGTTTGAGGCCAGCCAAGTAAAGCTCTGTCTTCTCGGGACCCGACATCACAAAGTTGAGCCAATTGGCCTTGCCAGGATCAATCGGTGCGATTCCTACAGGGTACTTGCGCATTGCGAAGTCAGCGTCGACCTCAGGGTCTTGCTGATTCTCAAACTGTGCCCGAAGCGCGGCGTTTTGAATCCAGATTTCGCGGTCGCGCTGCAACCGAACAGCCGTTGCGCAGGCGATAGCATCACCGACCAGATCAGACAGCCTTCTGCGCTGCGAGACGTTTTGATTCTCTCCACTGCTGACCAATGGTACGACAATGGTCGGAACGTCAGGCATCAATTGGCGAAATGAATCACTGGGCAGGTTTGATGTTAACCCGCCATCGAGAAAAACGAACTTCTCAAGTTCCTTGAACCTCTGGATCTGATTCTCAGAAAACAAACCTCGGAGCGTGTCTTCGGCGAACGCAGGCCAGATCTTTCGATCAGGTCGCATAACCACGGGGTCGAAAAACGCTGGGATTGACATCGACGTTCGTACTAGCCGCGCAGGAGAAATTTTGCTGTACTCATCACTTAGCAGGTTTAGGTCCTTCGGAAAGTGCATCTTCAGACCGACCGGCATCGCCGTGGCAATCAATTGAAGCAGTTCAATCCCGGGGTGTTCCAGCTTTGTGGTCGTGGGTTTCAAAACAGCTTTTTTTTCGCCTTGACCTTTCAATTCGAGTTCTTCGTTGCGCAAATCCTCGAGGTCGTTCCAAATCTGGCCGAGGGCCAAGTACATGTCCTCTATGGACTTGAAGCCGAGATCGTCCAAAACGGACTGCATCCAGTACTCAAACGCTCGCCCCGGGTTCAAACCTCGGCTGTCACGCAGTCTGCGAACGGCTGCGAACAAACCGAACCAGCTGCGAAATTGGTAGATCTTAGGTTGCTTGAGCGCTTGTTTGATAAATTTTCGGATTGGTCGCGGACCGTCGATGAAATGATCCATTGGGACTGTTTCGGAAAGGGCCGCCAGCCGTTCTGCGGTTGCACGGGTCAGGTCGCCTCCGCGTATCGCTGCAATGCCCATGGCGATGATCGAGCCGGCCGAGGTTCCGGCCAATCCGACAAAGCGTATCCCCGCCGCTTCTAACCCGGCGACAAATCCGGCATGCGCCAAACCTAGCGCACCTCCACCCTGCAAGATCAGATTGCAAAGTCGAAAAGATCCTTCGACATTCGGTTGACGTTCGGAAAAAACGGAACCAATTCTGTGGCCATCATTTTCGGACTCGTTCTTACTTGCTCGCAGCCAGAAAAACCGATCAATTCCGGGTAATTTATCATGGCGGGACTCCTCTGGTCCAGCCGGAGCCTGCAACTCAAACTCGGATTTAATGTCGATGAGAAGTCTACGGACTTCGGGTTCCCTAAGAAGATGCATGTTAACTCACAAAAAAATCTGTACAATTGCGCTTCTATTCGAGTGATGTTGTTTTTCCTTTGCCTTGAAGGATTGGCAAAAACAAACTGCCTAGCGAACCTGCATGATCACCTCTTTTCACCGGTGATCAAACCCGAAGACGAAACATTCCGGCCGTCTCAGATCTTTTACGCATTCCAAATCTCGCGTAAAAATCTGTTCATGTACGGCTCTGCTTTACAATCTCTGCCCAAGTGAGTCGTATGACCGCAGTCATCCACCATCAATCAAGCTAAACGAGACCACAAAAGCGACCGAAGCAGGCATAAATCGCACTATCAGGATAGTATTCCCACGAGTTCCCAAAGCGCCAACAGCAGCTGTAATCGAAATCAGCAACAGGACCGCACTTTGAGTGAAAACTTGATACGGGACCGGTACCCAGAAGCTCAAACACAGCCCCACAGCTATCGATGCGTTATAAGACGAAAAACTACGACCCAAAAATGCTGTACCCTTAATCTCTTCTTCAGAAAAATTGGTGAGCTTCTTGCAGATATATGGCCAACGAAACCACTGTAAGTAAGCAAAGAAAAAATGCCCACCAATGACGGCGGCCATTGCCATCCAATAGAAGTAATTCATATCATCCTCTTGGGTTTGGTGGGTTTCTTCGAATCACTGTCTGTCGAAAGAAAACTTGCCCCAAATCGCATCATTGCACGAACGAACTGAGTTCTATTCGAACAATTTGACTTGAGAAGAATGGATTTGGTTTGTGCGTTTACTGTTGCTACAGAACGACCACGTCGGTCTGCTATTTCGGGGTTGGTCAAACCTTGACCTATTGCGTCGACTAGTGAGGTTTCTGCTGATGTCAGACCAAATGCCTGCTGAACCAGCCGCGTATTGCACGAAACAGGAAGCCCTGTATCGGTACTACAGAGTATAAAACCGTCAAATACCCTGGTTCCGATTTCACCAGATTTACGGAGCGGTGAAAGCTCGATGCAAAGGGGCTCCAGCAAGTGGCTCACTATGCTTTCCTTGCGTGGTCGCGCGCCGAACTTGCCGTGTTGATGAAGATCGGACATCAGGCTTTCTAAAATCTTTTGCCCCAGACGATCCGTGATGGTCAATTTTCCGTCCGGACTAATTCGGAATGTACGATAAGTCTCCTGTTGTCTCTGGAATTCTTGATTTCGCGCCACAATCATACCTCTACGATCCAGAACACAAACGCCGATGTTCAAGCAGTCGATGGCAGAAAGTACACCTTGGTAACGTTCCTGCAATTGTCTCATCGGAAGGCTGAGGTCGAGAGCTTTCGCGATGTGGGGCAGGAGTTGGGATAAGTATTTTCTCTCTACTTCGTCCAGCGGTTTCCTGTTGGCGGCTAATTGCACTGAAAACAGGGATATCCATGGATTGTCCTTATTCAATATTCCGGCCGCGCGGTGGAATATTCCAAGACGCATTAGTTTTTGAACGTGTTCTTGGCTTTTTAGTTCTTTAACAGACGGCGCAAGAAGAGTGTCATCAAGGATTTCAATTTCGTCGTGACTTCGGGTTTTTTCCCGTAAAATTTCCTGATCCTTGGCTTCAAGGTGTTGGCACTTTACAAGATAGGTATTCAGTGCGGCATTTGTATAAAAGCCAGAATGAAACGGCGCGGTCAGAGACATATTCCCATCGCCTTGAGACCATTCAAATATTATGCTTCCCTGTGCTCCGATCCGTTCCACCAGCTGGTCCAAGACACCGGTCCATGCTAATGGGTCGGCAATTGCATCATAAATTTCAAGCGTAAGATCTCGAATTTCTTGGGTCACAATAAGTTTCCCTTTTTTCAAATATATCGGACCATCTTAACTTCTAAAGCGAATATCAGCATAGCCCATTTGGGTGATGCCTTTTGCTGGATCGGACATAGAATCAGTTCGTAAAAAAGTATCTAACCCTGCAAAATTACACCAAGTGTGCTAGAGTGTACACTTGCAGATGCATAACATTTCTATGACTATACAGCTCTTTCCGAACTGGGAGTCTGTGGCAGATGGTTTTCGCCAATTATTTTTTAAGGAAGGAATTAGGCTATGGGAAACTCCCGAAAGCGAGAAAACGACATCTCAAATCTACATCCTGCAATTAGGGAACACGTCAGGGCCATACAGGCTCAACTACAGAAAGAGGATATTCCATTCGAGGTTTTCGAAGCATTTCGAACACCAGAGCGCCAAGCAGATCTTTATGCGCAAGGAAGAACGAAGCCAGGCGCCAAGGTAACCTGGGTTGGACCATGGCATTCGATACACCAATACGGGCTCGCCGTCGACTTCGTCCTAAGGGAGAACGGTAAGTGGAGTTGGGATACCACAGGCCACAAAGGGGCTTGGTGGGACCGGATGCATGTGATCGCAAAAGAAAATGGAATGACGCCGATCTACAACTCCAAAGGTAAGCTCATCGAGAAACCACATATTCAACTTCAAGGAACAAAGTCTCGCGACTTGTACCAGGGGGCTTATCCGGATGGCGGAGACGAGGCCTGGGCCGATCGCCTCAACGAATTGATCGACAACTGGAGTGGGCTCCCTGCCCCTCCGCCGCGACCTTCAATAAATCTGGGCGCACCCGCAATCGACACGGAGTTGATGGCATCCATGGAGGCCGAGTCATCGGCACCGGTGCATACTTCGATGAATTCGGCTGAAAGAGATCTCCGTTTCCAAAAGCTCCACAAATTCATCAAAGATGCGGAAGGCGGGTTCGTAAATAATCAGCACGACAAAGGTGGCGCCACAAATTTTGGCATTACCAAGACAACTCTGGCGGAATGGCGTGGTACGAACGTAACGGAAGAAGACGTTGCCACCATGAGCCAGAAAGAGGCCGAAGAAATCCTTTATACAAATTACTACATCAAGTGTAAGTGCGATAAATTGCACGACCGCGTTGCAATGGTCGTCTACAATATGGCAGTTCACTCGGGACCAAAGGTGGCCCAAAGAACTGCACAACGCGCCTTCAATGAACTTGGCATGAAGGTTGACGGCACTTCGTTGGAAGAAGATGGGATAATTGGCCGGATCACGTTGAGCGCGATCAATCAGACCGACCCGTCCGTGCTTTCCGAGAAATACCTCGAGCTATACGAACAACGCCTGCGCGGTCTTGAGGATTTTGTCATCTTTGGGGCCGGTTGGATAAATCGTGTCAACAAGTTGCGTGTCTTTTTGAATGCTTTGCCAGAGGGAGAGGGCAAACGTCCTATCAAAATCATGAAAGTTAAAGAAAGAGACTTGGACATTGACGTCGACGATGTACTGAGAGTTGCATTGATGGCATTGACTGGTGGAAAATCCGCAGCCGTTAAGGCACTGGCCTTAGGAATTCTGAACAAGAGACTCGCAAACAAAACCGACGAAAGAGATGAAAATCTCAGTTTGCTAAATGCGATACTGAACGAAAAGATCGACGCGCCGTCGGATGAAAATGCAACGTCTCAGCCGGTTGCGCCTCTCGAAGAACTAACACCTGTCAACAATGCACTTGGACCGATGATTGGCAAGTTGTTAGACGGCAAGAAGTCAATTATTGGCATCGTCGGCCTTGTCGTCACAGCCGTTCTTCCGCAACTCGGCTTAAGTTCCTCTCAACCGCAATTGCAACAACTGCTTGCCGATGGCGACAAGACCACCATGCTCACTTTGTTTTCGCTGCTAACGAGTTGGGGTTTTCTCGGGAAAATTGACAAAAAATTTGTGGATCTAAAGCAAAGTACATGACCGCAACGTGAGGTGCCCCTAGTTTCCTAGGGTCACCGAACGGCCCTTTCGATGGCGGCACTCAGGGCTGCGCGTGACAGTTTCTGTAGATCGGCAACGTCCCGCTTCTTGAGCAGGTGAATGCGTCCGTTCCGGGCGCGATCTTTCCAAGAGTCGTCCAATTGCGCCGCTTCGTGCATTCGGCTGATTAGCGCAGCCCCAGCCGCATCTTTGCTTTTGCCGGGCGGCAGCATTTCAATTGCCGCAAACCCGTCCCTGATTTTCAGATGGCGCCGATGCGGAAGGTTTACTCCTCTCTCCGTTAGGGCGACGCCAGTGACCACGCGTGGTTTGCCTGCCGGAAAGAACCGGCATTTGTGCGATTTCAACCCAGCTTTGGCGATGATGCCACGCACCTTAAAGAGGGTGGCGCGTGATGCACTTTCGCCGCTGAGGCACATGTCATCCACATAGACCGTGAACGTGAGCGCGTTTTCGGTCGCCAGATTAGCGATCTCGTCGAACATACGTTTATGGGCAAAGTACGAAAGGATGGGACTTACCGGGCTTCCAGTTGGCAAATGTCCGTCGACGGTCAGTGCCTTCGCCATGAGCATAGCGACATCACTTCGGCACCGCATGAAGTCCACGAAAAACAGGTAGACGGCGTGAGTCGTAACGTTCTGGAAGAACGACCGGATATCGACCTTGATGAGGTTGGTATCTGCGCGATGTGCTTTGGCATTGGTTATGTAGGATCGGCCTTTGGTTGCCGAATGCAAATAGTCGGGGGTTTCGATCCGCGCCAGCCACCGGGAAATTCGCTTGTGGATCGCGCGCAGCCGGTCTTTTGGCTCCTGCACGTCCCGTTTCTTCGTCTTTCCCACCTTGAAGCGCTTGTAGTTGTCCAGCCGGTTCGCCAAATCTTCAAGCTCTGCCACATCGAGACCAAGAACCTCTGCCAGACGCCGTGGCGATGTGATCTTGTAGAGTGGCGATTGAGCGAGGGGATATCGGCGCATGGATCAGGCGTCCTTCTTCTGATCTGATCCGGAAATCGTGGCCATCCAGTCGAGCATCTTCAGTGCTTTGTGCGCTACGAAATTCCGCGCCCGATCAGAAAAATCGGAGTCTTCGGTCCGCTCGGCGAACAACATCAACGACGACACAGGGATCTCGAAGTAGTCCGAATATCGTTGCAGTGTCTCAATCGTGACCTTCTTCTTACCGGCCTCCAACTCCGTAACGAACGACCGCGAAAAACCAAGCTCGCGAGCGAGATCGGCTTTGGTCATGTCGTGATAGACCCGGACAAGTCTTAGCGCTTCGTTCAGCATCATCTCCACCAGCGGCACAAGGGTAGCTTAGAGGTTCTCGAACAACCAACGGACAGAGCGGATTGCGGCAACGATCATCGCGACCACTTTCCAGACCGTCAGCAGAATGCGCCGCATCCTGCGTCCCCTGCAGCTCCACTTCGAGCGCGCCGAGGGTTTCACGAGAGAGTTTCGCCCGGCGACCGGGGGATCATCTGTGTCTTGCGACATGACTGAGTCCTTTCGTCTCAGAGCACCAGACGGGATTGTCTGGCGTCACGCTCTCTGAAACAGGCTCAGGCGAAACACCTCTAAGCCACCGTGATCGCCCGCTCACGCGGGGCGATCCTTACCGGGCCTCGCCGCCGACGCCCGCTGCCGGGAAACGTCGCCGGTGCGCCAATAAGAGGAAGAGACCTGCGCCTCCAAGCGTCAAGTGACGCCGCATATGCGTGGTGCCTTCCCGGTCGCAGGCGAGATAAAGAGGGTCGGTCGCCAGATTGCAAGGTTTGTTCGCAGTTGGCGAACAACTACCTTTCGATGGCTGAGCGCAGCTTTTTGAAGGTCAGGCGTCCGGTCGGTTCGAGCTTCTGCAAGGTTTGGTCTTGCAGCTCCTCGTACGCGGCTGCCGCGGCTGCCGCCAACCATAACAAGGCCTCGTCGAGGTCGGCGGGTTTCGGTGTGCCAAGTTCGTCCAGTTCATGTTGATGGTGCTCAAAATAGCTCGCGGTTGTGGGGTCCGGGTTTGTCCGCCATCCTATTTCTGTTACCGCGCGGCGACCCTTCGCGAAGACGCCGATTGGATCGCTTCCGACGAGATAAGCGAATGCCACGCCGAGGCCGGCACAAGAGAGCTTGGCTTGTTCGCAGTCGACCTTCATGGGAATGCGGTCACAGAGGGAAAAACAATCAAGCCAGACACTCATGATTTGCCCTTGCCGATCACCGAGGTTTCCCGCGCAAGTTCCCCATTCGAAGAAGTATCCACGGAACTTTTCTGCCTTGTCGACGGCCTTGTTCAGCAAACCAAGACTGTTCTTGAAAAGATCGCAGGCCTCCTGTCGCAGACTACGTGCTTCCTCCCTTTCCACGCCCTGTGCCGCGAATCGTAAAGCCCGGGCACAGTCAACGATCTGATCAGCTCTATCTGGTCGAGCTTCCATTGCCACTTCGGCAGCAGCGATCCCGATGAAACCGCGGCGACGCTCGGACAAACCAAGAGGCAAATCCTGTTTTAGGTGGGAGCCTGCGTGAACGATAGGACCATGACATTCCCGACTGACCTGTCCGTCATTTCCGAGCCGAGCGGTCTCAGACACAAGCCGCTCCCAGACACCGATCAGATCAGTATGAAAGCGGGTATCAGAGGCAACGACCACGGCATCGGCGACCTTCTTATGCCGCGTCAAGATGTGCATTCGGGTCTCGGCTGCGCCAATTTCGCGCCCAAGGGCACCAGCAATCAGAGTCGATACGCGATGGAACGGAATGTCGCAGATTGAAGCCAATACTCGCTTGTCGAGCCCCGGCATTCCTACCGCGTGACAATTCGCAACGTAGAGCAAGGCATCGTAGAGATTGCCCGCTCCGCATTCTATATCCCGGTGGCGCAAGGGCTCCATTAGCGTAACGACATGGTCAATCAGCGCTGATCCGGAGAACCGAATGTCGAGCAAACCTCCGAAGAAACTGCCGTCTCCGCCTTTGACGTCTTGTGCCCGCGTCGCCGCAACGAGCTTCTTGATGCGCTCATCCCGTGACTTCTCGGACATCAGGCCCCGTAGTCCGGCATCCCCCTGTTCGCTCCATGCATCAACGACACGTTCTGCGTCGTCTTCCGCGATGCCGCCGAGCACGATGTCATCAAGACGGCTCAGCCGCCCGTTCCAACCCTTTTGATCACCCTTCTCGGCAAGCCAGTCGGTGTCACGCGCAGCCAGCAAGAAGGTAATATTGCGCCGCCCGGCCTCATGAAGGCGAACCGCACATTGCCATAGTTCATCGATCAAACCCTCAGCATCATCGGCAACAAGCACCCAGTGATGATCGGGATCTAGTGAAGCCACCACATCCGGGTTCAGGCCCGCATCGGGTAAAGGTCGATGCAGCACCACACAGTCGCGTTCTCGTGCCGCAGCAACCGCTGCCTGCAACAAGGCGGTCGATTTGCCTTCGCCACCCGCCGCGCGAACCAGTTGCAGGGTGCAGCCTGCAATGCTGACCAGCCCTTGGTCGATCCTGTCAACAACTGTCGCTACGTGGCTAAGCCTTGGGATCAGGGGACTGATTGCATGCCGTAGCGTTGGGACGGCCCCGTCAAAAAACCGAACAGCTTCCTCGCCCGTCAAGGGATCAAAGGCATCAAGCCGTTCCTTCGTCACCACTTCCCACCCGGCCAGAGGTGAGGTCTCAATTGCTGACCGTGTCACAGGATCGAAACCCAGATCGGCGATCAGGTCATCGAAGAAGGTGTGGCAGTTGACGCTGTGGAAGAACGTAATCCGCTCTTGTTGGATGCCGCCTTTGAACTTCTCGAAGAGCGCCGCGTTCTGTTCTCTGATTTCTGCTGGGCTGCTGCCGTAGAAGCACCACGTAACCGTTCCACTGAACGTGTCAGAGCTGAGGCAATTGGCGAGCGCGGACGTGAATATATCGTCCCAGCCACTGTATGCCATGACCACAAGGTTGGTCTGGTGTAGATGCTTTTCTAAGGAGGCTTGGAGTTGCGTCCGCTTGGCCTCTAGCTGTTGCGGGCTGTGCAGCGTCGGGGAGTCCCGCCAATAGCCGTGAAGGTGGAAAATGCTGACGTCATCACGAGCTACGCTGATCGGTGCGTTCAACGAACCTTCCAGCGGAATGGTGTATGGTTGATAGCGAATGCCCTGCGCGTGAAGCGCAAGCCCGATCATCGGATCGAAATTCGTGGTAAACACAGGGCCTGAAAACCGATTTGGGTCGAGCTTGATCAAGTGGGCAAGCCCACGCTGCCCTTGCGTGATATTCCATTCGTTGGGTGCACCATCAGAACCGTTATGCGGGTCGAGGCTCGGTGTCCCTGTCTTGCGTGCCGACAAGACTGCTGTTTGAACGATCTCCGTTACAACGTCAGCATCAAGGACGCTGAAAACAAAGCTCATGGCCGCTTGGTATTGGCCCGCACCATCAGCACCCGCAAGACGCGCTTCGAGTTCCTTCGAGAAGTCCGCGCCTTCGGCAGCAACGCGTTTGCGAATGACCTCTATGAAACCAGAGACGGGCGGAACGCCGGTACCGTTTTCCCATGAGAACGGCGCGCCAACGAGGAAGCTCGCTGGTTTGCCAGTTGTGCGTTTCAGCTTCAGCTTCAACGCTGAAATATCGTGGATTTCTGGTGTCATAGCGTGACATTGGCACAGAAGCAGTCAGCGATTAACCGAAAACTGACACTTGGGGAAACGAGCGCTCGGTTTCTCGCCCAGGCCGCGTCAGCGTACTTTCAAACCAAGCGACGCCTTCGGCTGTGTAAGTTCCCGGCCCAATCGCCCCTTAAGCCAAATTGGCGAGAACCGCATTTGTGCGATGCTACCCAAATGATACCCACAGGGCTAGCGGCCACAAAATCGAGCTACCTAGTGGCGCATAAACATTTAATATTGTTATTTAAAAGTGGTGCCCGAGGGCGGAATCGAACCACCGACACGAGGATTTTCAATCCACTGCTCTACCCCTGAGCTACCCGGGCACGGGAACGACGTTCGTCGTTGGGTGGGGGCCTTCTATGACTTGCTACAAGCGGTGTCCAGAGGCTTTTTCACATTTTTTCAATGTGGTCGCTTTGGCGTGAAGTCCTGCGTGTCATCCTCGGCTTCGAGGTCCTCTTCGCGCTGCGAGGGAACCGAGTAGGACCCGTTCAGCCACTTGGCCAAATCAATGTCCGCACACCGCCTGGAACAAAACGGACGAAACTTTTGTTCGGTCTCCGCACCGCAAATCGGGCAGCTCATTTCAGGATCTCCATCACGGGAATACGACCACGTTTTCGCTGCAACTCAAAATGGCCCAGCGGGGTCCAGCCTGCAAGAATCGTCTCGTCCGGGTCTGATCTGAACGCGGCACGCAAAGCGGATTCAAACCCGCGGCGATCCTTCTTTGGCATTGGAGCCAGGTCCAGCGTAATCTGCCCGGCCAGCCCACGTACGCGCAAAGCACGGGGCAGCATCTTGGCGCAGGCAAAATTGGCCTTGGTGCCCGCCGCCAGCGAGGTGTCCGCTCCGGTGTTCACATCCACGGCGACCAATGCGCGTGTGGGTTCGATATATAGATGCCCTCCGCCCGGCAAAGGCTCGGACGCTCCACGCACCATGTCCAGTGCATCCAGAACGCCGTGGGTTTCGAACCCGCCCGCCTGGGTCACGACTTCGGCCGGGTCCGTCCAGTCGCGCCAGGCAAGGATATGAGGGCTGTCACCTTCGCTGAGCAGTTCCGGCTCGGACCCGTCGTCACTCATCACCTGATCGGCCTGCGCCAACATGGCCGAGATGTCTTCCGAGATATCCTCGGCATCTGCTCCTGCACAACAGGAGCGGAGGATCAGACCATACGCGCTGTCACCCATCTGTTCATGGGCGATTTCAAGCAGTTGATCGCGTATGTCCTCGTCCTTGATACTGCGCGAAATGTTCAGGCCCGGAGCGTCCGGCGTGACAATCGCATAGCGGCTTTTGAAGAGGATGCGATGGCTCACCGGGATGGCTTTGCCGGGCTCAGCAAACCCGCTGACCTGTACCAACAACAGGGCGCCGGGACCCAAGCCCTTGACTTGTCGCAAGAACGCAGGGCCATCTGGCGTGGTCAGGAACATTCCGCCCTGCCCCTTGACCGGGCGGTCAGCGCGGGCGCGGTAGATGGTGCCGGGCGCGGGGGCGTCCGCGGCGATCAAGAAGTCATCCAGCTTGCCGTCGACCATCAGCGCAGCCGCTTCGCGGCCTTGGATATGGTCCAGAACAATGGTGCGACCTTTCATGATGCCTCACGATACAGTGGATAGCCGATGCCTTGCAGCAAGGCTGCGGTCTCGGACAGGGGCAGGCCGACGATGCCGGTAAACGACCCAGAAATCCATGGAATGAAAGCCCCTGCGGGACCCTGAATGGCATAGGCGCCTGCCTTGCCGCGCCAGTCTCCGGTCGCCAGATAGGCGTTGATCTCGACGTCCGACAGGCGTTTGACCTTGACCTGCGAGACAACATCACGTTGCAGCACACGATCTCCGCGCCGGACCGCAACCGAGGTGATCACGCGGTGACGGCGACCGGACAGAGCGTGCAGAAATTCCGCCGCCTGCCCCGCATCCTCGGGCTTTCCAAGAATTCGGCGCCCCAAGGCCACGGTGGTATCTGCGCAGAGGGTAACGTCGTCTCTATCCGCCTGAACAGCCTGCACTTTTTGGCGCGTGATGCGGTGACAATACGGAACCGGAAGCTCGCCCTTCAAGGGCGTTTCATCAATGTCAGGAGGGCGGATAGCATCGGGCTGCACGCCAAGCTGGGCCAGCAGGTCCAGCCGTCTTGGGCTGCCCGATCCGAGAATGAACGCCATTGCGGCAGGCGTTACTTGAAGCGGTAGTTGATCCGACCCTTGGTCAGATCATATGGGGTCATCTCGACCTGAACCTTGTCGCCGGCCAGAACACGGATGCGGTTCTTGCGCATCTTGCCTGCCGTATGTGCGATGATCTCATGGCCGTTTTCCAGCTCGACCCGAAACGTCGCATTAGGCAGGAGTTCCTTCACGACACCGGGAAATTCGAGCGTATCTTCCTTGGCCATGTTGTCTCCATCATTACGTTGCACCCGCAGAATCTGCGGGGGTGTGCGCTTAAATGAGCCTATTTCCGCCTTATTTCAAGGGCGGAATCACCTAAAGAGCGGATATTGTGACCGATTCGACTCGGGCGGCCTGTTCCTCCCAATGGGTTCGGTTCAGCACGTGACCGTCTGCGCGGACCTCGGCGATGGCTGACAGGTCGACATCCGCATAGGTCCAGCCGGGTTGGTTCAGCGTGCCTTCGGCCAGCACACCGGTGGCCGGGAACCCTTTGTCGGGCGGGCCGAACACACCGCAGGTCCCGGTGTTCATATCCACCGCCTCGGACCACTCGTTGCTTCCAACCAGCGAGGCCATAACCGTAACGCATTGATTTTCCAAAGCTCTTGACATCGCGCCAATCCGCACGCGCCAGTAACCCGAAAGCGCTTCGGTACAGGATGGCGCAAGAATCAAGTCTGCTTCACTCAGTGCGCGGCCCAGCAACGGAAACTCGCTGTCGTAACAGATCAACACACCGATCTTGCCCAGCGCGGTGTCGAACAGCTTGAGCGGACCCCCCGGGGCAATGTCCCAATCCTCGCGTTCGAACCGGGTCATGATCTGTTTGTCCTGATGGTCAGAACTGCCATCCGGCGCATAGAAGGCGGCACGGTTCACCGGACGCCCGGGGCCATCCACAACCGGCGCGGATGCGCCCAGAATGTAGGTTTTGTACGTCCTGGCGAGGCGGGTGTGCAGGTTTTGTACATCCTCCATCCGGTCGGATACGGCCCGGATCGAACGCTCCAGATCACCGGCAACCTCGGCCCCGTCCAGGGTCGAAAGCTCCATCGCGCCGTATTCGGGAAAGACCAGCAATTCGGCCCCCTGCCCTGCGGCCTGGGACACCCACCTCTCAAGCTTGTCTTCGAACTGCGCCCAGCTATCCAGCCAGTCGAGGTCATAGGCGGCGGTTGCGACTTTCATGGCAGCGTCCCCGTGCGGTCAAATTCGCATGACCTTAGTCGCGGACGCGGACCGGAGTACAGCCCAATTACCCTGCGGTCGTTGGATCGATGATGGTGGTCACTTCGGTGATCGTGTTGGCCGGGAACCCGCTGAGCTCGGCGTGCTTGTGGATCGCGTCCTCGCTCTCGGCCAGATAGATGCAAAAGGTCTTGTCACCGGCAACATAGGAATGCTCCCACTGCACGCCCGGTATTTGCGCCAGCGCTTCGTTCGACTTCGCAGACGCGCCGCACAGTTCGTCACCGGACATGGAACCTACACCCGGAAGATCGCGTTCGATAACATAGCGTTTCATGGCACTTCCCCCACAGAAAACCCAACACTACCATGATTCGGGAATTTTTTCTGCGTTTGGCGTTCAGAGGTCACGGATCCAGAACTGAAGAGGTTTTTTCGATTCGCCTTCGTCGCCAATATCTTTCCACGAAAACTGCGCGATCGCGCCGGGCAAAGGCGTGTATCCCCTCGCCCTCCAGAAAGAATCCAGCGGGCGGTACTTGTCGGGCCGCATCGGGTGATCTGCGGGGCGTTGTACACCGCAGAAGGCGCATTTTGTGAAGCCCAGCGCGCGGGCGTGGGTTTCGCGTTCGTCGAAGAACCTGTGGCCGACACCTTGCCCGCGATAGTCGGGCAGCAGCACCGACTCGGCGCAATAGAAGATGTCGTTCAGATCAAACCCGGTGCCCTCGAAAGCCGCCGCGAAATCTCCGGCGTGGTCGATCAGAGGGGCGCCGGTTGACGCGCCGATCAGGCGGTCGTTGTCGAATGCGCCGACCACAATGGCCTTGTCGCTGTCGCGGTAGGATTGCAGGTAGTTCCGTTCATATCCCAGGTCGCCATCGTAAAGATACGGCCAGGCATGAAACACCTTGATGCGCAGCTGGGCAACGTCATCCAGGGCGGCTTCCAGCGCCTCTCCGATCAGGGGGCGGACGGCTGTGACCTCAGCCATTCGAGACCTGTTTGGTCCAGTCCGCAAGGTTGTAGAAAGTGGTGACGCGGGTGATCTTGCCATCCTTCAGGTCAAAGAACGAACCGGCAGGCAGGCGGTAGGTCTGGCCATGCGCATCCGGAAGGCCGTCATCGGTTTCCAGATAGGTTCCGTTGACGATGAATTCGGCCGCCGCGCGGGTGCCGCCTTCGGCTTCGAATACGACGATGTCGGTCAGGTTTTCTTTGTAGCAGCGGTTCATATGCGCGCAGAACGCGGCGAACTTCTCCTTGCCGATGCGGATCTGGCCTTCGTTCACGTGATGGGCCACGTCATCGGACAGGCAAGCCAGCATGGCATCCACGTCACCGGCATTGAAGGCTTCGAAATAGGTTTTGACGGTCTGGTTCATGGTCACTCCGTAGGTTCGCCCCAGCGGTCTTTCAGATGTTTGATGATCTGATCGCGGGTCTGTCGGTAGTGATGTAGCTTTTCTTCGCGGGTCTCGCCCAACCCGGTAGGGTCCATTATTGGCCAATAATCGACATCGAGGTGAAAAACCCGGGTCAGTTCCAGCGCCCGGCGCTGACTGGCGGGCGAAAGCGCCACGACCAGATCGAACGAGCTGAGATCGTCGCCCCATTCCTGCATCTCGTCAAAGGACCGCGAGCGATGACGGGACAGCTCTACACCCACCTCCTGGCAGGCCGCGATGCAGAACCCGTCGATTTCAAGATCGTTGTGCACGCCTGCGGACTGGACATAGGTGCCCGTGCCGTAAAACTTCTTCATCAGCCCCTCGGCCATCGGAGATCGAACCGAGTTGTGGTCGCAACAGAACAGGACCGACTGCGGCAGAGGCTTCACCCGTCAGCCCCCGAAATGCAGCACGCAGATCAGCGTGAACAGGCGTCGGGCCGTATCGGTATCCACTTCTGCTTTTCCCTCCAGCCGTTCCTGTAGAACGCGGCTGCCTTCGTTGTGGATGCCGCGGCGGGCCATGTCGATGGTCTCGATCTGGCTGGGAGGCAGCGATTTGACCGCGTCGAAATAGCTTTCGCAGATCTGGAAGTAATCCTTGACCACCTGTCGGAACGGGCCGAGCGACAGGTGAAATTCGGCGGCTTTTTCATCCTCTTCCGTCGCGACATCAAAGACCAGCCGTTTGTCGCGGATCGAAAGCTGCACGTGGTAAGGCCCATCAGGAATGACGCGGTCATCCCGTTTGGGCAGCGCAAAGCTGTTGTCTTCCAGCAGATCATAGATGGCAACCTTGCGTTCCTGCTCGATCTCGGGGGTCGGAGGCGGCAGGTTTCGGTCATCCAGTTCGATATGCGAAATACGGGTCATCTTTACGGCAACTATCCTTGTGTCAGCACAGACCTATAACAACGGCATTCCGTCGGCAACGCAGAGAAGCGCCATACATGCCCGGTCTTTGCGTCATTTCAGCCATTCAGGCGGTTCAGGCGCGCCGTGACCGAAAGGCCGTGCGCCTCGAGGCTTTCCGATTGCGCCAGCTGTTCAGCGGCGGGCCCGATGGCGCGCAGGGCTTCCGGGGTCATCTGGCTGAGCGTGGTGCGTTTGAGGAAATCCATCACGCTGAGCCCGGACGAGAACCGGGCGGACCGGGCCGTTGGAAGCACGTGGTTGGGGCCGCCGACATAATCACCGATGGCTTCGGGGGTATATTGGCCCAGAAAGATGGCCCCGGCGTGGATGGTCTTTTCGCTCAGCGCCACCGGGTCCGCGACGCAAAGCTCCAGATGCTCCGGGGCGATACGGTTGGAAAGCGCCGCGGCCTCGTCCAGATCGCGCACGGTGATGATGGCGCCAAAGTCGCGCCAGCTGGCCCCGGCGATGGCGCGGCGTTGCAGGGTTTCGAGGCGCTTTTCGACAGCCTTGGCAACGCTGTGGCCAAAAGCGGCATCATCCGTGATCAGGATCGACTGTGCGCTTTCATCATGTTCGGCCTGGCTGAGCAGGTCCAGCGCGATCCAGTCGGGGTCATTGTCCTTGTCGGCGATCACCAGGATTTCCGAGGGGCCCGCAATCATGTCGATGCCGACCTTGCCAAAGACGCGCCGCTTGGCCGCTGCCACAAAAGCATTGCCCGGGCCGGTGATCTTGTCGACCGGTGCGATGGTGTCGGTGCCATAGGCCAGCGCCGCCACGGCCTGCGCGCCGCCGATGCGATACACTTCGTCCACGCCCGACAATTGTGCCGCCAGCAGCACCAGCGGGTTCACCTGCCCGTCCGGCGTGGGCACCACGATGGTCAGCCGTTCCACGCCCGCCACCTTGGCCGGGATGGCATTCATCAGAACCGAAGACGGGTAAGACGCCAGCCCGCCGGGCACATACAACCCCGCAGCCGAAACGGCTGACCAGCGCCAGCCCAGTGTGACCCCGGCCTCATCCGTCCATTGGTGATCCTCGGGCATCTGCTTTTCGTGATAGGCCCGGATCCGGCCGGCGGCCAGCTCCAGCGCGGCGCGGTCTTCGGCCCCGACCTGCGCCACCGCGTCTGCGATCTCCTGCGCGCTGAAGGCCAGCGTTTCGGGTGTCAGCTCCAGCCGGTCGAATTTCGCGGTCAGTTCGATGACCGCCGCGTCGCCCCGTTTGCGCACATCGTCGATGATCTGCGCCACGACCGCGTCCACATCCGGACTGTCCTCGCGCTTGGCGGACAGCAGGGTTTGGAAGGCGGCTTCGAAATCGGGCGATGTGGCGTCGAGGAAAACGGGCATGGTCTGGCACTCCGGGCGTTGCGCCACGGGACATATCGCCCACGAGGCGCGGCCTCAACCCTCAGCCCTGGGGGTGCAGCGATTTGCGCATGGCAAAGCAGGACAGGTCCTGACGGTCACTGCATTGCCCGGTGACCTGCCAGCCGTGGCGCAGATAGAATTCGCGCGCGGTCCGGGTGCCATCAAGATGCGCCTCGGAACAGCCGCACGCGGCCAGTTGCCGCTCCAGCCTGTTGAGCAGTGCGGCCCCCACCCCGCTGCCGACGTGATCCGGGTCAACGTAGAGCAAGGTGATCTTGCCGGTTTCGATCAATCCTCCGACCGCAGCCACCTGACCTTCACGCTCGGCCAGCCAGATCTGGGATCCCGGCTTGAACCAGCCCCGGATGGTCGCCGGGTCTTTGTTCGCGGTCCACTGCTTCAGATGGTCGGGATCATTGTTGTGATCGGCCACACAAAGCTGCGTGATCGACCGGATCAGTACCCGGCTTACGTCAAACACATCGAACACCGTGGCCGGGCGCAGGGCGATGCCTTCGGGCACCTTCAAAAACGCCTGAGGAATGCCACGCTTGTTCTGCATCTATTCAGGGTGGTGCGGGACCCGACCGGATGGGGCCTGATACGGGCGCGTGACGTCTTTGAGCGTGGCTTCCAACGCCTCGACCGTCAGGCGGATCGCGCCATCACCCGCCAGTGTCAGCAAGACCTGGCCCGCGCCATCCTCGCCGGGTTCGAATTCGACGGACAGCAGGGACATGACCATGTCCTTCTCGCCGCGATCTATGCCCTGACTGGCCACGGACAGAACGGAATCGAAGACCAGAACCGACTGCACCCGTTCAAACGGGCGGTCACGACGGGCGGCGGCATCCTTGTCTTCCCAGCGAAAGCGATTCAGCAACAGGCCAAAGCGGCGCTTCGACGGTTGCCATTTCATCTCGGTCACGGGAAAAACCGCGTCCTGGGCAAGGGTCGAGATCACCTTCAGGTCATCTGCATCCTCGGCCCCCAGATTCAGCGGGGCTTCGCGCCCGTCTTCAAAACTTGCGTCCGTCATTCGCCCTTGATCCGTTCGATTTTTGCACCCACGCCTTCCAGCTTGCGCACTACATGTTCATATCCGCGGTCCAAATGATAGACCCGGCTTACCGTTGTCTCACCTTCTGCCGCCAATCCGGCAAGGATCAGCGACACCGAAGCCCGCAGATCTGTCGCCATCACCGGGGCGCCTTTCAGCGTTTCGACACCCGTGACGGTGGCGGTGCCGCCGTGCACTTCGATATTCGCGCCCATGCGCACAAGTTCCGGGGCATGCATGAAACGGTTTTCGAAAATTCGCTCTTCCAAGACCGAGGTTCCTTCGGCGGTGCACATCAGCGCCATCATCTGCGCCTGAAGGTCGGTCGGGAACCCCGGGAAAGGTTCGGTCACCACATCCACGGCCTGAACCCGGCCGTTCTTGCGGGCCACTTTCAAGCCGTTTTGGGTTTCGGTGACACTGACCCCCGCCGCGTCGAGCTTGGCCGCAAAGGATTCAACCAGCGCCATGCGCCCGCCCAGCAGTTCGACCTCGCCGCCGCAAATCGCCGGGGCCAGCATATAGGTGCCCAGTTCGATCCGGTCAGTGACAACCTGATGGGTGGCACCGTGCAGCCGGTCGACGCCCTGAATTTCGATGGTCGAACTGCCCTCGCCCGAAATCTGCGCACCCATCTTGCGCAGGCATTCGACCAGATCGACGATCTCGGGCTCGCGCGCGGCGTTCTTCAGAACCGTGGTGCCCTTGGCCAGCGTCGCCGCCATGACGATGTTTTCAGTGGCCCCGACCGAGGCAAACCGCATCTCATGCACCGCGCCTTTCAGCCCTCCCGGAGCCCTGGCGTGCAGATAGCCGTCTTTCAGCTCGATCTCGGCGCCCAGCGCCTCGAGCCCTTCCACGTGCAGGTCCATCGGACGGGCTCCGATCGCGCAGCCACCGGGCAGAGAAACGACCGCTTGTCCAAATCGCGCAAGCAAAGGTCCCAACACCAGATTCGAGGCACGCATCTTGCGCACGATGTCATAATCCGCCGTTTGGCTGGTCAGGTTGTGGCTCGACATCGCGATCACCTGACCATCTTGCAGCGACGACACTTCGGCCCCCAGCGATTGCAGCAGAGCCGTCATGGTCTTGATGTCGCTGAGGCGTGGTGCGTTGGTCAGCGTCAGCGGTTCTTCGCTCAGCAAGGTCGCGGGCATCAGCGTCAGACACGCGTTCTTGGCCCCCGCAATCGGTATCTGACCGTTCAGCGGGCCGTTGCCCGTCACCAGAATCGAATCCATCTGCTCTTATCCCTCGTCCTTGTCGGCTTTGTCCCCGGAGGCCGCCCGCGCCTTGGCCTGCGCCTTGCGCCGCGCCATATTGGCCTTCAGCGCCGCTTTCAGCCGCTCTTCGCGCGCATCCCCGGATTTGCCTTGTTTTTTGGGTGAATTTTTATCCGTCATGATCTTTCTCTACAGGAGGCGAAAAAAACCGTCCAGACACCCTTGCGCCGCGTTTCGTTTGAGTCTAATCACCCGCCCACAGCGCTGCTGTAGCTCAGAGGTAGAGCACTCCCTTGGTAAGGGAGAGGTCGAGAGTTCAATTCTCTCCAGCAGCACCATCTTCTCAGAAAATCGCGAAGCCTTTGGTGATAAAATGATTGTGTGGCAACCAAATGGCGACCATTGTGCAAGCTTATTCGCAACAAGATTCATTTGCTCAACGCATTCGGCGCCACGACAATACTATTAAACTATGATTGGTTTCGTACTCGGCGAGGCAGTCGAACCCGTCTCACTCACCCCCTGGCACCCCTCAAGCAGGCTGAGCGTTTGTTCGCCAGGCTTGCGTATCATTTGAGACAATCATGTACCAATGGTGATCGAACCCAAAACCTAAACCATCCAATTTCCATTGTTGAAACTTCAGAATTTTCCCCTCTGTCTTCAAAAATTTGTTGTCACCTCGAATGCCAAAACAGTTGAAACCCAAAAAATTTATGTTTCAGGCTTTGTTTCAGCTGCTTATCTCAATACCGCCGGAAAACAGGAATTCATCGATCGCACGCCTCCATTCATGAGGGTCAAGGTTACAGAAAGAGACTCTCGTATCTCCCTCACGGTCACGTAAGCCATCAACTTTACTGGCTATCACGTTCCGCTGTGCTGCAAGCGCTTCGTCCAGCACAAGCCCATACGCCTCCCACCGCGACGGGATCGCGACGATATCGACTGCTTGATAGGCCTCTGCTGGGTCATCCACGTAGCCCCGAAATTCAATGCGCGGATCACCCTCTGCCAGCTCTTCAAGGTATGATCGCTGACTGCCTTCACCAAAGATCAACAAACGCGCCTCTGGCGCGCAAGTTGATTGGAAACCCTGAATCAGGATGTCAAAGCCTTTCTGCCGCTCCAGACGCCCGATGGCACCGATTTTGGTCGTGGATCTGGGGGGCGTCGTATTGCGAGCCAACTGCTCAAGATCAACGGTAGGAGGAACAACGGCCAGCTTTTCCGGCTCTGTCAGACGACGTTCCTTGATCCATTCCGACTGCGTATGGCTGACCGCGACAACCTTATCAAATAAGGAATAGATCACGCGAAGCATCGCAAAAAACCGACGTTTATGCGGGACGTTTAGGGTGGTGAACGCCCGGGTATAGCTGTGCTCGACATGGACCAGTTCTGTGTCGACATGCAAGGCACGAAGGGCTGAGAACGCTGGCAGGCTTCTCCAGCTTGGCACGACATGGGATACAATGACATCCGCCTTCAGTTTGCCCCAAGAAAACGCGGTACGTTTGACCTTCAAGACTTTTTGCTCAACCGCCTCGGACAAATAGGGTTGCGTCATTAGATGGTCGAGCATCCGCATCACACCGCCCGCTGTCGTATCGTCAACCAGATGAAGAATCTTTTTCTTTTTCATGAAGATGCCCTTCTTAGATCGACAGAAGCTTGGATTTCATTTGCCCGACTCGGTTGATCGGGCCGGGTCCAAACGTTTTCAAAACAATGGCTGCGGCGAAAGTACTGAACGACTTGAGAGGTTCTTCCAGCACGGGGCGGAGGCTTTCGTTGAAGCTGCGCTCAGACAACTCCCAAGCGACGTCGCGGTCGAGGTTGGTGATGGCCCGCCGTGCCAGATAGCGCAGCTGATAAGCACGGGCCGAGTGTTCGTGCCGGGCGAAGAATTCAGGGTTAAGCGGACGTAGTTTCGCAACCATCCTCTCCCACGCCTCCAGTTGACGATCCAAAGCCGCCGACAGCCCGCCCGCGCTGATCCGGTAGTGGGTCATAAGCCCCGGAACGCCTTCGATCTGCCAGTCGGTCGTCAACACTAGCCGCATCCAGCATTCGATGTCTTCGGACTGCCTGAAGGTTTCATCGAAGACCCAATCCCGCTCGGTCTCAAAAGCCGGGCGGTAGGCCAGAGCCTCAAGCACAGTCTTACGAATAACGGCCGCCGATCCATTGCCAATCGGGTTACGGTTCAGAACATGGGCTGCGGTCACATTCTTCAGGCGGGGTGTTTGTTTGATCCCCATCGTGCACCCCGCCTCGTCGATCAAGGCACTGCCGGAGTAACTTATCCCCACATCCGGCTCTTTCTTGAGATGGTGAATATGAGCCGCAAGCTTCTCGGGCATCCACAGATCGTCGGCATCGCAAAAGCCGATGAACGTTCCGCGCGCGGCGGCGATGCCGGTGTTTCTGGCGCCCGCCAGCCCTCGATTGGCCTGCTGAACAAGTCGCACGCGCGGGTCGCTTTGATGCGCGCGGGCAATCGTCGGGGTTGTATCCTGGGATCCGTCGTCGACGATGATAATTTCAAAATCGTCATGGGTTTGCGCCTTCAGCGAGGCGAGTGTTTCGGCCAAAGTAGTTTCGGCATTGTAGGCAGGTACGACGATAGATGCGATGGGCATGGTGATCTCCTTCAGAATTCTCATGAAAACAACGTGCGTTTGATCGCTTGCGGCAAGATCGGGGCCAGTGTTGCCCCTGCCGCGGTGGGTAGACCCCGGCGCAGAGGCAGCAGGAAACTTCGCGCATGCAAACCCAGGCCGTTGCGTGTATAGGACAGAGCCTGGCTCTGATGCCCCAATCGCAATGCCCGGCGCGCGAGATATCGCAAATAGACGGCTTCGGACGACCGCGACGGGAAAACGCCATATGACGCAGCCGTTTTTACCGCGTAGGCCCGCCCAGCGCGCATTGCATTAAGGTTCGAGGACAATCCACCGGCATTGGTGCGATACCAGACCTGAAACCGGTCGACGCCTTTGATGGTAAAGCCCTCACCTGCGAGGCGGATCAACAGCTCCAAGTCTTCGTTATGCACCGTTCTTGCGTCCAAGCCGCCGATCGCGTTGAAGACTTCGCGGCGGATCGAAAGATTGGACATGGTGCAGACCGGGTTCTCGGCCAACAGGTCCTGAATGGTCAGTGGTGCGTCAGGAACGGTCGAGCACGTCTGAGAATCTCCGGGCTGATCGGCGAAGAACCGGATCTGCCCAAAGACTGCATCCGTAGAGGCGGGTTGGAAGGCTTCGTTTAGCTGCGCCAGCTTGTCCTTGTGCCACAGATCGTCTGCATCACAGAACGCCAGTATGTCACCTTTGGCCAACTCGGCCCCATAGTTGCGGGCCGCACTTGGGCCATCAAGCGGGCTGCCAGCGACCCGGATGCGTGGGTCTTGCGCGATGTGATCCAACACCACAGACAAACATGCCTTCGAGGGGCGGTCGCCGACGCAGATCGCCTCCCAATTCGGAAAGCTTTGCGTGCGAATGCTGGTCAGCGTGTCGGCGATTGTGTCCGCATCGCTGTGAAACGGAATGATGATGGTAAAGCGGGTCATTGGAAGCCGAACCTTTCTGTTGTTTTGTGATCCCGAGGCAGCAGCACCCAAGAGGCCGTCAGCATCAGGACAGTACTGGTCAGCAAGTATCCGAACGCCACCGGCATCAGCCCGAAAGGAGCCATGACCGCAGTGTTGAGGATCAATGCAAAAGCAAGTGCAGCGCTTACCCGCAGCTCTGTGATCGCGCGGTTCTCGGACCGCAGCCAACCCGCTACAGCGGACCAGATGACACTGGGCAAAGCCGCAAGGCAAAGAACAGTGACCACCGGTGAAATCTGCTGCCACTCTGCGCCCAGCAGCAGTGGCACATAGACCGGCGCAAGAGCAGCTTGCAGCAGAACAAGCGGGCTCAGCACCAGGAGGGACGTGCCGAGCCCGTGACGCAGCGCCTTGGTCTTGTCCTCAGCCGCGCAAAGGTGTGGGAACAGAACAACCGAGAAAGCCTGCGTGAAAGAAGTCGCCAAACCGAGCCCGGCGTTGAAGGCCATGAAGTAGATGCCAAGGCTTTCAGCCCCAAGCATCACACCGACAACAAGTTTGTCGGCCTGTAGACGTAGAACTTTGACAATCTCGACCCCCAGAACGGCCCAGCCGAAACCAACAAAGGGGCGCAGGGCGGCAAACCCGTGTTTCGCGTCCGACGCCCAGGGGCGCAGGCGGCGCATCAGGACCAGCCAGATCGGGGCGGCCAACAACCGGGGCAGCACCAAGGCCAGCGGCGATGCCCAGAGCAGCGCCAGCAGGGCCGCCATGACATTCGCACCAACCACCTGCCCTCCGGCAATGGCGGCAGTCTGTTTCAGCTTGCCTTCGCGCATCGCAAGCGCAGCCTGCACCAAACCTGCAGGCATAAACAGATATTCTCCGGCCAGAATGGCGAGAAGCAGCGCCAAAGTCTGATGCTCCATCGCGTATAGGACAGCAGCGATAGTCACCTGCAGCAGAAATAGTCCTCCACACCAGCCCCAGAAAATACGATTTGCGGTGTTGCAACGCTGTTCCAGCTCGGCCCGCGGGGCTTGGATGATCCTTTGAACTACACCGTTCTCGGTGAGCGCCTTGAGGATATCCCCCGCCGCAAGGGCAGCAGCAGCCAGACCGATCGCCTCGGGGCTGAGATTGCGGGCCACTACGACGACCACAACAAGACGCGAGGCTTTTGCCGCAACTTCAGACGCCGCGTAAGCCAGCAGGTGCTGCAAGAAACCGGAATGTGCCAATCGCTGAGTCATCTCACCTAATGTCCAGAAACAGTGTTGAGCTCAGTTTTAATTGGCGGCGAAGTCTCTGTCCCAGACGCGGGTGGACAGCCGAACGAACCATCCGGTGAGCGACCTATCCGAATGGGGTAGGCGGCAATCCCGATACCGGTCTGACACATAGGAAAGCACTGCTGTAGCTGTGGATGCAGTTCAGGAGAGTTGAAAATGATACGACATTTCAAAGTTTTGGTTTTAGGAACCGTCAGCGCAATTGCTCTGTCGGGCTGTAGTAGCATGAAGACCCCGCGCAACATCGAATCCGTCGCGAAGGGCGAAAGTTATCAAGCCCAGTACCGGTCCCCATCGCGGCGCCTTGCAAACGCGCCTTTGCTGCAATCGGAGCATATGAACGGGCGCGCATGTCGGTCTCAGGCCGGGGATCAAGGCGCAAGCGCCTTTGCCAAATGGTCACAGCCTGCTCTCAGTCCGCTGTTGGGCGAAAAGCTTTCGCGCAATGACATGGTGCAGATCACAATCGACGGTGACGAACTTCTCAGCGACACCTACGTTGTGTCTCGCGATGGCGACCTGAAGCTGCCCTACCTGCCACCGGTGCGCGCGCAGGGTCGAACGACCGAGCAGGTGGAGCGGGATGTGGCCCGTGTTCTGGTGGAAGCGCAGTTCTATGACAACACGCCGCGCGTAACGGCGCGCATTAGCGACTTCGCCTCGGTTACTGTCGGCGTGCAAGGTGCAGTGTTTGAACCCCACTCGGTTGAGATCGGAGGCATCCCCGGCGACGCGCTGGATCGAGGACGTCAGGGTGTGTTGGGGGCCTCGACCGAGGCGCGCAACCTGTCGGTTGCCATTCGTTCCGCTGGAGGCGTACGCCCGGATGCTGATCTGTCAGCGGTCGAACTGCACCGTCACGGCGCGATCTATCGTATGGATCTGCGCGGTGTGTTCGAAGGCACCGACCCGACCGACATTATGCTGCTGACCGGGGACAAGATCGTGGTCAACAGCCGAGGATGTTTCCAAGATGACTTGATGCGTCCCAGTCCGATCAGCCCGCCCGGTGTAACGCTGTACATGTCAAACCTCACTCAACCAGCCACCGGAAACGCGGAATCGGCCATCGGACGCGACGTGCGCGAAGTTCCCTATGGCACGCGCTATCTTCAGGCAGTTGTCGACACCAACTGTGTCGGCGGGGCCAAGACCACCAATGCCAATCGCAGCGCGGTCCTGTTCACCCGCAACCCGATGACAGGCAACTCGATCGTCATTGAACGCAACATCGAAAAACTGCTGCGGCGCGGGGATCGGGATGATTATGACCCCTATGTTCTGCCGGGTGATGCCATTGCCTGCTACGACAGTAAGGTGACCGGCCTGACCGAGGTTGCCCGTGCTGTTGGCATCGTCGGTGCTGCGGCGCTGCTGGCCCCGTAAATCAATCCCGAGCGGGCGATGATTTCGCCCGCTCCCAAGCGGTGGAGACTGCAGCGAGCTTGTCAGTGATGTCTTTGTGTTCTTTTGCTGCAATCTCTACCGCAACCAACGCCTCTCGAAACTTTTCCGCCCCGAAGGTCGCCGCACTACCGGCCAGTTTGTGGCAAGCCCGTGCGAGCTCATTCGAATCTGACCGATCAAATGCTCGGGTTTCGAGCCATCCAATGAACTCATCCCCTTCGGCAATAAACTTGGCATGAAGGCGGGCAAAGACCTCAGGCCCGACGCTGTCTTTCAACTCTGCCAATGGATCAAGCTGCACACTCTGCGAAACCTGCATCTCGGGTTGCGTGACCATCGAAAGCGCCCTGCGCAGGGCGTCTATCGAAATTGGCTTGCCGATGAAAGCCGTCATTCCAGCGGCGCGAAAGGCATCAACTGCGTCTGGAAGAACGTTGGCCGACACCGCAATAATCGGCACATCTGCCGATTGCCCCTGACCGTTACGAATATGATGCGCAGCGGTTGGCCCATCCATCACTGGCATACTGATATCCATCAGGATCGCGTCAAAGCGCTGCCCCTTGGCCTTATCGACGCCGACCTGCCCGTTTTTAGCTGTCGTCACACGGTGACCGTCCAGCGCCAGCATGTTGCAGATAACCTCGAGGTTGATCTCGTTGTCTTCGACAACCAGCAGGTTCAAGGGGCGAACGGTCGTGGTATTGATTTGAGCAGCGTCAAGCAACTGGTCGGGCTCTGACGACTGCAATGGCAACCGCAACCAGAAAACGCTGCCGGCGCCCAATGTGCTTTCTGCCCCAAGCTCGCCACCCATCGCCTGCGCGAACCGACGGGCGATCCCCAGGCCAAGCCCGGTCCCTCCGGCCGTGCGACCGATTGAGGGATCGCTGGTGTAGAAGTCATCAAAAATGGTGTCGATTTCATCCTCGGCGATGCCAACCCCGGTATCGATCACACGCACTTCGTAGATATGTGCATTTCCCTGATCCGCAGCTTCACATCTTTCAACCTCAATCGATATTCGGCCGTTTTCGGTGAACTTGATCGCATTGCCTACTAAGTTCAGCAAAATTTGCCGTAGCCTCTGTGCGTCAGTTGCGACATTCGGAAACGCTCCGCCCACCCATTGCCACGAAATCGAGTTGCCGCGCGAGGCCGCATTGCCGCTTTGGCCATCCACCAAGTCCTGCAGCATCGCATTCAGGTCAGTCGGTTCACGCGCAATAGACAGCTTACCGGCCTCAAACCGGGCGATATCCAGCACCGCATCCACATGGTTTTGCAGAATCTGTCCCGAGATCTCCATGTTGCGGACAAACTGGGATTGCTGCCTGGTCGTGCGTGTGTTTTTGAGCAGGGTCAGATTGCCCAGCAACCCGTTCAACGGTGTCCTGATCTCATGGCTCATGACGGTCAGGAAATCCGACTTGGCCTTTTCCCCGGCAAGGGCGCGGTCGCGGGCCGAGACAAGCTCTTTCTGATCCGCCACGCTTTGCGAGATATCGCGGACAAAGCCGATGACAATTTCTTCGTCGCCTGCCTGGGCGGATTGCAAGGCGAGTTCGACAGGAAAGACATCACCGTTTTTGCGCATCGCCTCAAGCTGAACACGGCCCTTGCCAACGACGTGGCGATCACCTCCGCGCTGCATACGTTCCATTCCGGCGGTATGAGCGTCGCGAAGATGCGCGGGCACGATCAGATCACCGATCAAATGCCCTTTGGCCTCATCCTCGGAATATCCAAAAATCGCTTGTGCAGCAGCGTTGAACTCCAGCACTTTGCCGGCGGCATCCACCACGATGACTGCATCCAATGAGGTCGAGAGGATCGTATTCATACGTTGGTTGGCCTGCCGGATCGCCCGCCCGCGCCTTTCGGCCTTGCGGTTGACCGCCAAAAGATAGGCGCTGACTGCGGCGAGAGTCAGGAACAACCCACCGGACAAAATGGCCAGTTGAAACAGGCTTAGCGCGGTTTCCTCACGGCGCTGATCTGACTGGCTTGCAAAGTAAGAGATCGCAGAGACCGAAAGCTCACGCACCTGCGGAGATATTTCTCGGGCGCCTTGATAGAGATCAGGCAACCCGATTTTCAATTTCGGATCTGCGGCATCGATTGTGGGAACCGATGCTTCAAGATAATCAGAAACCTGCGCCAGAGGCTCGGCGAATTTTGGATCAGCACGCAGCGTTTCAAACAGACGCGAGGTGCTCAGAATATCGATGCGGCTGTAAAAAAGGTCGAAACGGCGGCGGACAATGTCCAGGGTTTCTTGCTTTGACTCCGCATCCGATACACCTGCCTCAAGCGCGTTGAGATAGGACAGGAACTCAACTTCAACCTGCGTCAGCGTCCATTGGACGTTATCGGTTCGGGCAGACTGCCGGTCGCGCAGGTCGGACATCACCTTGACCGACAGCAAGACGACCAAAACAAGGGCGCATAAAACGGCGATACCGATGAGCCAGAAGGCCCACCGGCGTCGCGAGTGGTTTTGGAATTCTCTTGTCAATGTTTCGCCTGCAACAACCACTTCATACTTTATTGTAACCCCACGCTATTTAACGATCTCCAACCTGTCGAGTTGCCAAATACTGCGAGAGTAGATCACCTCGGTCTGGTATTTGGTGTCACTGTCATACGGATAAACAATCCAAAGCGGCCCCTTCTGCCGTCGGGACATCGCCGCGCCGTCCATCTCATAGGCGACAATCGGATCCTGCGCCGAGATCGAGTCCGCAGGGATCTCAACCGCATAATCGTTGATCGCCGTTGCCCGGATCGCAGAGCCCTCTGCCCCGACCCGTTTCATCAAGACCGACAGAGGGACGCCGACAAAACTGGCCTTGCCTTCGGTCCAGATCGTCGAGGTTTCAAAGCTGCGCTGCGGCAGTGCTTGCAACATTTCCATATCAAACTGCGCAGTTCCATCGGGTCCGGCTTGCCCGATGTTGCCGGAAATGGTCAATACGACCTCTCCTGTCGGGGTCACCAGTTCCTTGGCCTGAGCAGACGTAAGGCAAAAGGTGAAAGCCGCTGCAATGATCGCAAAAAACAGACGCATCTTAATCTCCATCTCTTTGACCCCAAGAAACCAGAAAGAGGTCGGCGGCGACAGATGGGCATGGGGATAAGCACCTATCCGAACGGATAGGTGCCTGGATCTCATGCGGCGACAGAAAGGAGGTTCATGCGCTGACGCAACATGGATTGGAAACCGTCTCGCAGTTCGGCACGCTCCAACGCAAAGACAGTGGTTGCTTCAAGGTATCCAGCGACCGAACCACAATCGAAGCGCTCTCCTTGAAAGGCAAAGCCATTGCATCCCACCCCTTCGATATCCGCCGCGATCGCATCGGTCAGTTGGATTTCGTTGCCCGCGCCGGGTGCCAGGCCATCCAGACGATCAAAGATCGTAGATTGCAGCAGATACCGCCCGACGATACCAAACTCTGACGGAGCCTGAGCGGCGGAAGGCTTTTCAACCAAACCCCGCAAGTGCTGTACCTGCCCTGATTTATGCGCGATATCGACTACGCCATAGGCACTGATCCGATCGGATGGAACGGCTTGGGTCGCGATCATGTGGCTGCCTTCAAAGTTCTTTACCATTTGCGCCAGGACCGAGCGCTGCGCGTGGATCACATCATCCGGCAGGATCACCGCAAAGGGCTCATTACCGACAAAGTCGCGCGCCAGAGATACAGCATGACCCAATCCGCGGGGGCTGTCTTGTTGGATAAAGCTGTATGTCTCATCCTCAAGGTTCGTTTGGCGCAAGCGGTTTAGCAGGCCGGTTTTGCCCCCATCTTTCAGCTTGCGCTCCAGCACCGAGTTGCACCCGAAGTAAGACTCAAGCGCGGATTGGCCGGTTGAGGTGACAAAGATGAACTCATCAATTCCGGCCGAGCGGGCCTCGTCGACCGCATATTGGATCAACGGCCGGTCAATCAGTGGCAACATCTCCTTGGTCACCGATTTGGTCGCGGGCAGAAACCTTGTGCCCAATCCAGCGACCGGAAAAACGGCTTTGCGAATACGTGTCATTTCAATGCTCCTGGGTTTGATCAGTAAGCGCCGTTGCCCGACACAACAGCACGCGCGGTCATTGCGATGAGGATGAGGTTCAATAGCGGCGAGCGAGAGCGGACATAGGCCGTATCCAGCTCGACCATGCGGTCAAAGCCGACGCCCGCACGACCCGAAACCTGCCAAAGGCCGGTGACACCGGGGCGCACTTGCAAGCGCTCCAGCGCCCGTTCAGGATACGCGGCAACCTCTTCGGGCAAAGCCGGGCGCGGGCCAACCAGCGACATGTCCCCTCTGAGAACGTTGAAGATTTGCGGCAGTTCATCCAGCGAAAACCGGCGAAGAACCTGCCCTACGCGGGTTACGCGCGGGTCATTCTTGGCTTTGAAGCACACGCCCTCACGATCTGAGTGGGCGAGCAGATCTGCACGCCGCGCTTCGGCGTCCTGCGCCATCGAGCGGAACTTGTACATTGTGAAGGGTACCCCGTTTCGACCAATCCGTGTCTGTCGAAAAAAGGCGGGGCCGCGACTGTCCAATCGCACCAATGCCGCGATTGCTGCCATGGGCAGGGCCAGAAGAGAAAGCGCGACCGCCGCCAAAGTGAGGTCCAGCAAACGACATGCTGTGACCTTGGAAAGCGAATTGTGTGCGGCACGCCCGAGGAACTCGAAATTGCCCTGTATGTATCTGCGGGCCATACGGCGCGGCTCCATCGCCAACCGCCATGCCCACTCCATCCGGGCGCGGCGAACGATACGCGGTGCCCGGCGCACATTGCCGGCCAGGAAGTCGAACAAAGCACCCACGCCCAACGCGATACGAGGGTCTAGCCGGTGACGGTTTTGCGTGATCCACAGCTCTTGCAGCGGGACGCCCATTGCAACCAACAGAATGTCAGCGCCCGACTGGTTGATATCGACGATCGCCTCGTCAACCCGCGCAGCCCCCTCGTAACCATCGCGCGCACCAGCCACGGTCAAATCGGGGATCATATGCTGCAACCGGGCCGCTGCCGCCTGAGCTGTTCCGGGACGTCCCCCCAACAGGTAGACCGACTGCCCCAGACGCGCGGCCCGTTTCAATAGATTGGGAACAAAATCAGTGCCGTTCAGGTTCTCGGTCAGCCGGACACCTTGCAACTTTGCCGCGACCTCTACCCCAATTCCATCAGGTAGGATCATATCTGCACGGGCCAATGCTGCTCGATAGGTAAGGTTGCGGGCCCGGATGTTTGCGCAATGAGCATTCAGGAAAAACACCGTCTTGCGCGTCCCATCCAGCAGTTTTGAAATCACCTGCCCGGATTGGGCATTCACAACTGGCAAACCCAAAATCGCGGTTTTTTCAAGGGTTGGTCCGGGTGCTGGCTGCGCGCCTTTATACATATCTTGGACTGACAGGAACTGCATGGAACTCTCCGATCAACGATAACAATCTGTGACATCAGACTGCCAAAGTGATCACGCAACCGATAGGCGAGCATCCGGAGAGGGATCGGAGAATAGGTCTATCCAAACGACCCCGCAGCACATAGCGTGGAGGAAACGGCCCGATGACCTATCCGATTGGATATTTACCTGTCCTTCAGGCAGGCTTCATACCATGCGTTCAATGATTTATTAACGCATCCAGGTGTGGTTGGGGGAAGACGGAGATTTGAGATGAAAGTACTTATTGCTGACGACCACGAGCTTATTTTGGACACGCTCGTCGCCTTCATAGATGCCGCAGGTGGGATCGAGGTTGAGACCGCGCCGGATTTTCCCGCCGCGAAATCTTTGATTGAGAACGACGGAGCCTTTGATCTGGTCCTTCTGGACCTCAACATGCCCGGCATGAACGGGTTGAGCGGGCTTGAAACCTGCATCGCCTTGGACGGCGCCCAGCACGTGGCCTTGTTTACCGGCGATACCTCGCGCGATCTGGCGCAACGCGCGCTGGAACTTGGGGCTGCTGGTTTCGTCCCAAAAACTCTGCCGGCAAAATCCCTGGTGAATGCGATCCGCTTTATGGCAATGGGGGAACAGTACCTTCCTGCGGGGTTCATGAACGCAGAGCAGCCGGAAGCCTCACATCCCATGGCCCAAAAGCTGACCGAGCGCGAGCGGCAGGTTCTGAAAGGGCTGACTGAGGGTAAATCCAACAAGGAAATCGCCCGTGATCTGGACCTGTCCGAGCCGACGATCAAACTGCATATGAAGACGCTCTATCGTAAAGTCGGTGTCAGCAACCGAACACAGGCCGCCCTGGCGGCGCGCGAAGCTGGATTGTTCTAAACCTCGTTATCCGAAGGGATAGGGTGCGCTCCCAATCCCCTCACCCCCTAGCCCGCTGGGCAACTGAACAGCGATGGGATGCGGTGTATCACCCTTTCAAGAAAGGGTTTTTCTATGCCGCAACAGATTTCGAACACCTCTGAATCCACGAACGACACGCAATTTCTGAATTGGGCGCGCATATCCCGATCCAACTTCAGATCGCCCGGGTGGCGTCGCATCGTAAAAGGCGGTCGTCTCAGCGATGCGGGCCGCCTCCCGCGCTATGTGGCGCTGTTCCTTTTGGGGGCAAGTTGCATCTGGGCCCCGATCAGCGGATATCTGGCAACCGCGCCTGTCAAATACACCTCCCACGCCTCTTTTATCCTGCCCGGATCCGGCGCATCGGCATCGGTCAATCTGGCCAATATCGGTCAGGCGTCCTCTTACGCGAATTCAGCCTTTGCCAATGGATCGATCAGCCCAACCGAGACGTACAAACGTCTGTTGTCGGCAGATCGCATCCTCGATGCGGCTGCAAAGGCTGTGGATGCTGATCGGGATGCGTTCGGCAAGCCGCGGGTACAACTGGTTGATCAAACCAGCCTGATTCATATCGAGCTTCAAGCGGCCTCTCCTGCTGATGCACAGCAATATGGTGACGCCTTGGTGGCCGCCTTTTTCGCTGAGATTGACGCCCTGCGCGCCGACGAAATAGCCACGCGCGAGGCCAGCAATACGGGCGCGATTGAAGACTACACCCGTGCAATTCGGACGACGCGACGCGAGATCAAGCAACTGCAGTCGCAAAGCGGTCTGATATCGGTCGCGCAATACCAAGAGCAAGTCGCGGCAAATGACCGTGCAAAGCAGCAATTGCGTGCGCAGGAGAGCGAACTCGCACGTCAATCTGAACGTGTCGCCGCGCTTCAGGTCGCGTTGGATCTGCCATCTGATGCAGCGGCGGCAACGCTTAAGCTCTATGCCGATGCTCAGTACCTATCCTTGCTTGAGGACGTGTCGGTGGGCGCTGCAAAGCTGGCACAAGCCGATGCGACCTACGGAGCACGCCACCCGATCTATGTGAATGCTCAGAACGACTATGAAGGCGCGCGATCAGTAGCTTTGCAACGAGCGTCGCAAGTGACTGGTCTGGCGGTCGGGCAACTCGGCGGGTTGGATCGTGCGCCGGAAGGGCAAAGAGCCCAATTGCTAAGTGAATTGGTGCGCGAAGACGCCTTGCGTGCCGGGTTGGAGAAGCATGTTGCGACGCTGCGCGAACAAGCCCGTCTGGAAACTCTGCGCTTGTCAGACCTCGCACCCATCGCCGCCGAATTGGAAGACCGGCAAAGAGATTTCGCCGTGGCGGAAGCCGTGTTCGCCTCTGCCATAGCCCGATCCGAGTCGAAAAAGACCGATGTCTATGCCTCCTACCCCTTGATCCAAGTGCTCGAGAATCCTTCGCTGCCGACACACCCATCTTCACCGAACAAGAAAATATCGATTGCCGCCGGAATCGCTGCGAGCCTTATGCTGCTGATGGGTTTGACGCTGGCCTGGATCCGAAACCCATTGATTTCAAAGCTGCTGAAGGACCAGAAAGAGGCCGCTGCGTAATGCAGGTGTCCCCTCAAACCCCAGCCGAAAAAATCGTCTGGCATACGCTGATCTGGACATGGCCACTCTACGGGCTTGGCGCGCTTTATGTCGTCGGCCCGGTTCTGGGTTGGACACTGGCTGCGATGGCCGGGTTGTCGCTCTATCTCGGTCCGGTGATCCGCTCGGATATGCAAGCAACGGGCCCTGTGCCTGCCGTGGTGTGGGTCTGGAGCGCAGGCATGTTGGTGATGCTGGTCTCACTTTGGGCAGGCCATGCGGATTGGAACCTAGGCACAACCAAAACGATCAAATCGAGCATCGGATGGGCCAAAGGCTGGGCGTTGATACCGTTGTTCATCCTTGCCGGAGCAGTGTTGCCAATCCGACGCGAGCTTCTGGTCAGAGGGCAATGCGTTCTGGGCCTTTGGACCTTGTGCCTTTTGCCGTTGCTCGCTGTCGCCCCCTATGTGGGCCTACCGCACCTTTTGTTTACGTCCCCGCTGAAAGCCGTAGGCGGTCCGGGGCCCGAATATTTCTCGGTCTACCTTTATACAATTGACCCAGCCAGCGGCACGCCGCGTTGGCAGTTCTTTGCGCCCTGGTCTCCTTTCGCCGCCCTGCTGGGTGTCTGCTTGGTCTTGTTTGCGTTGGAGGAAAAACACCCCAGGTGGAAGATCATCGGATTGGCTGCGGGTGTTCTGATGATCCTGATGTCCAAGTCCCGCATGGGTTTAGTCGGATTGGTGTTCTGCTCAATGTCACCCCGCCTCTTGCCCCTTGTCGCCCGCAGCTTGGGGTGGGTCTTATTGTCTTCAGTCACAACAGCCGTTGCCGTTTGGGGTGTCGCCTTTGTCGAGTTCGGGAACAGAGCCCTCTACAGCTTCAAATCCGCGCGCGCCGACAGTACCCGCGTGCGCGAAACTCTGCAGCGCATTGCCTATGAACGGTGGCAATCGGATGCAATGGTTTTCGGGCATGGCACAGTCAGACCCGGAGCGCATCTTGTTGAATACATGCCGATCGGCAGTCACCACACTTGGTACGGGCTTTTATTCGTCAAAGGGCTGACAGGATTTACAGCTTTCCTTGTGCCTTTGTCAGTCCATTTCTGGGTCGTCACGCTGGACGCAATAAAGTGTGAACGTGGCAAGCTTCCGCTGGGACTACTGCTTACCATTGTCCTCCTAACTTTTGGAGAAAACGTTGAGATTCAGACCTATTTGCTCTGGCCAAGCCTCCTAATGCTCGGATGCCATCTAAGAGAGGTTAAATCGGTAAATCGGGGAAACTGACATGTAGGCTGGTTTGTTGAAACGCAAGCGCGGTGTTTGCCGTTGCTTTTCAAGGGCGGATCCTTCGCCGCTTTTTTCGGGACATTTTGCCTCTGAAAGGTGCGCGCTTCTGAACCCTGGAACCAGTGACCTGACCGTGCAACGCCCTTCACTCCGGCCTTGAGCGGCGCTAGTCTCTGCCCTGAACAACGCTGAAAGGAGCCACCCGATGTCCCTCTTCTCAAAACTCTTCGGCGGCGTTGAGAAGCCCAAGCCAGATCCGGTTTCTTACAAAGGGTTCGAGATATTCCCCGACCTGATGGCCGAGGGCAGCAAATTTCGCCTGATGGCCCGTATCGAAAAGACCATCGACGGAGATCGAAAGACACATACGGTGATCAGGGCGGATGTCTTCGACAGTCGGGAACAGGCCGAAAGCTTTAGTATAGCAAAGGCGAAACAGGTCATTGATGAACAAGGCGACAGCATTTTCAGCTAGGGAGGTCCTAGCTTGAAGCCTGATCTACGAGCGGAACCGATGAGCATGCTTATGCGTACAATTCTGAACGCATTCCATAGGTTATCATTTGTCAAACTTTGTTCGGCGAAGAAGTCGTCGTGCAGCAGTTTATCTGCCCTGTTGTTGTGTTAGCTGCCATCGCAAAGCGCATAAAGCGGGCAATCGCGTAAAACACTGGAACGCAGGTTTTTCCCAGAGCGGGTGATCGGTCATATTTGTCGGGCTTTAGCTTCGAACCCATAGCCGATGCGTTGGGTGTCACTTTCCAGGAAAAATCGCTTTGCCGGAAATCCGCGCGGCACTTATTCGGGCAAGCCGGCCAAACGCAGAGACGCGCAGTCTTTCTCCAATCGTTCTGCATCAGAGAAAAGCTGAGTTTTTGCCCAGTCTGAAATAGAAAACTGAGGACGGTATTTCATCACATTCCGCGCCTCATCTCGAGCGCCCTCAACGTTACCCGTTTCCATATGTACGATAACGAGGTCGAGGTGTCCGAAACCTTCAACTCTTTGACCATATTCGGTGAATGCCTTCTTGGCTTCCTCGTATTGACCGTCGAGCCGAAGGGCCAAACCCAATACGCCAGCATACCAGCCCGGATAATGAGGGTTGAGAGTAATGGCTTGCCGCGCCACGCGGATCGCTTCTTTTGCCTGCCCATTGAATGCCAATGTAATCGACAGCCTTGCAGCCACATCAGCGTGGTTGGGATTTAGCTGCAGTGCTTTGTTGAACTTCCCGATAGCCGATTCCAGTTTACCGTCGATTGCATCCGCGAAACCCGCAATTGCGTGAGCCTCTGGGTTGTAGCTGTCTATTTTCAGAGCGCGTCGAGCGCAGTCTCGGGCCTCTGCCAGCGCCGCATTTCGGTCTGCTACAAAACCGTGCCTTGCTTCGACTGTACAAATGAACCCCAAAGTGCAATATGGCGCGGAGTAGCCAGGATCCAGGGAAATTGCCTGTTGAGCAAACCGACGAGCGTCAGCCTGTGCTTCCTTAGTTATTCTGCGCGAGGCTTCCACAGCTTGCAGCTGAGCAGTCCAGGCATCCAGATGTTTAGTCCCCGAACCTCTGAAACGGGCCATCTCGCCCGCCAGTAATTCGACTTGAAGTTCAGTCGCAATTCTCAGGGCAATTTCATCCTGAACCTCGAATACGTCTTCTATCAGGCGATCAAACCGGTCTGCCCAAATGTGCATCCCGGACTTCGCATCGATGAGCTGCGCGGTAATTCGCACACGACTACCGCTTTGGCGGACACTTCCCTCGAGAACAAGATCGACGCCCTGTTCCAGCCCTACTTGTTTTACGTCTACCGAACGCCCCTTGTAGACGAACGTAGAGTTGCGCGCGACGACCAGTAAGTTCGGGAGTTTTGACAGAGTGGTAATTATCTCTTCGGTAATGCCATCGGCAAAGAATTCCTGATCAGGGTCAGAAGAAAGATTGTCAAAGGGTAGAACGCCGATCAGCAATGACTTCGAGTGACTGGCTGGAGTCACTCGCGGTGGGGCGGAACCGGGTGGCGACCATTGGAATACTTCAATTGGTGACGGGGCGTTCTTGAACTGCCGCTCACCAGCGCGGTGAAATTGCTCGGCGAGCCTCTCATCAAGGCTGCGATGGACGACATCGGAAATTAACACAGCCTCTTCGTTGGAAGCCTCTTGTAGCCGCGCGGCTATGTTGATCCCATCGCCGAAAATGTCATCTTCGTCAAATACGACATCTCCCAGATGAACGCCCACGCGAAGTTTAAGCGATGACTGGGCTGACACTTGGCTTTGAAGATCGAGGGCACACCGCACTGCGTCCGAGACCGAGCTGAACTCGACCAGCCATCCATCGCCCATCCTCTTCACGATATTGCCGCGATGATCACTTACCAATGGATCGAACAACTCTCGACGCAGGACACGGAGTTCGCTGAGAGTCCTGTTCTCATCCGCCTTTATCTGACCCGAGTAGTTTACTACATCGGCCGAGAGTACTGCGGAAAGTCTGCGGTTCCCGTTCATGTCTATTCGTAACGCATAACGCGTTGCGTGGAAAAGACATCTTATTTTTAGAGACTCTGCACAAACGCCAGCCGGCCACTTTTTGGGCAAACCTGTTCCAATCTGTAATTTTCTGAACGGCCTCTGTTTGAAAGAGTTTGTCGTAGTTGACTGAGCCTACCCAACTGATCTGGTCCATGGGTGTATTGAGGAATCTGGGGCATGGCATGTCCCGTCTTGATGCAATCAGGCAGACTGTCGGCGCTTAACAGCCCCACCACCGCTGAAGTAGCAAGAACGGTGGAATGGGTGTTGACCAACAGAAGGAACCGAAACCGCTTTAGAAAGAAAGCGAACGGCTGAAACGCGCAGTTTCAAATCAGACCTTGGACAAACTGATCCTGACGGTGGCGGCCATCCGTTGCTCGACGACCGAAGAGAGTGGCTCCTGCAAAAACAATGGGAAGGTTTGCATCGACAAGAACGGGCGCGCCCTGCCAAGGGAACGAGGAAAAGAGTTGTCAAAGCCAACCCGCATCGATGGGTTCATCCGCGCCTGCAATCGAGAACGTCGCGAACTCAACGCATCCGGCAAGCCGGTCGGGAAGGAGTCTGAATTCGCAGCAGCAGAAGCCACCAAGCTGCTCAAGCGGCGTAGTGGAGGATTCATCAATCATTTTTTAGGTGTTTGAAGGAAATTCAAATCTGGAGTTAAACGGATTTTCGTTTCTCTGGCTCGAAAAACCGCAAACAGTTTGAAACCGCAGCAAAAGCCTGCCTCTAATTCCTGCTCCTTGGATCCGGATCGTACAGAAAATACCTTTGTCACGCTCCACGCGTTGTGCCTGCTACAAAGGCCTGTCTTTCGGGAAGTTTTCGTTTTGGCTTATTTTTCATTGCGTTAAACTTGCCAAACAAACGAATTATACCTGCAAGTACATTTCTCGACCAACCAGATTCGTCTCTTTTTTGGTTTTCGTGCTAGAGTAATTTTCTGAACAAGTTCTACTCAACACTAACCTCCTCAGGTGGCCGCATGTCTGCGCATTGTCAAAGTATTCGGGATGAAATTGAGACGCTTGAGCATAGTATTGAACTTCTCGATATTCAGATTCAAAACACTGTTGACCCAATACAAAAGTCTGCGCTTTTTCGATTTAGAAAGCAGTCGCTGTCACTGCTTCAGCGAAAAAGGGGGGCTCTTAAGGCGTGTGAGGAGAGCGGGCCCCCATTGCCGCAAGTTCCGGCGGATATGTCAGATTTCGGTTCTGAGGTGACTCAAGGTATCCCCGGTTACGAGCTTGTCGCGGGTAAAGATACTCTTGCAAGAATATTTGTTGGTCGCCGCCCACCCGTAGTTGTTATGGCATCAGAACTTTTGGATGACGCGGACTCTGACTATTCGTCTAAAGCCCTCGGATTTGATCTGAATTCCCTTCCAATCCATTCGTTGCCCTTCAATCCAGCCCGGATTGATTACGCCGAACTTGAGATTTCCGGCCCATCTGGGACAACAGTTATTCCTGGTGATATTGGTGATGGTGTATTCTCAAATGATACAAAGAGTTTCGCCGAAGACGACAATATCAACTTCTATATCCGCGGTCGGGAAATCTCAAAGCCAGGACGGCATCGTTTTACTGCGCGGCTTTATCGCAACGGTACTCTTGTCGGCGAAAAGTCTCTTGGGCAACCACAGTTTCATCCGACGAAGGATCTGCGAATTCTTGTTGTCGTTGAGATCTTTCCCTTTCCTGCAGAGAAATGGGAAATTCTCTTTCAGGCTCTGGAGGACTTGTCTCGAATTTTTCCCATTCGATCAGGTTTGGCGCCTCTGGATGGGGATCAGGAAGCCGGGCTGCGCTACCGAATTGAGCCGATACCAATTGATTTCGCGTGGCCTGATCGGACTCCCGTTGCGCAGCGCTTGGCCGCATTTAACCAGGAGCAGTCTGCTGCTGGCAGGCCGGATCGGGCCGAGCATGTCCTGACAATACGCACTCAACAACCCGGAGAAATGCCGCTTGGCGGAAGTGCCCAATCTGGACCAAACGGGAGCATCGCGGGTGTTACTCTGAATGTGGACCCTCCTATGGACAATTCGTTCGGCACCTTAGTTTCCCACGAAATTGCGCACAACTTCTTGACTGTGCCTCACGTTGGTGACGAGGGCGTAGCGCTCAATGAACCAGCTGCATTCGATTTAGTCGCTCGCAAATCAGTAGGGAATCCTAGGGCGTTAATGTACCGGATTTACAATTTAACTCCCAACGGAACTGCGTTTCTTGTTCCAGACTCTTGGCGCACCATCCGAGAACGCCTGCTTACTAGGTCCAGCACAGGCAATGACGAGTGATTTGACGTCGTGTATCTAGCGAGCGTGAGTTTGATGTGATTTCCTTGTGTGCTGGTGGTTTACCAAAGGATGAACTGCGTAGTTCTGCTATTCAAAACTGGGGTCTTTCGCTTTGAACCGAAAAACTGCCAGGAGATTTGGAGACTGCTTAACCGAAATCGAAAAAATCTGGGTCACGCCGGAGGCATACCGGACCCAGAGAGTTTGGGCGATAGAGACCTTGGTGATTAATGGGGAGGGCCCAAGCGACAGGCTGGCTGTCTAAACAATTCAATACTTCAAGTTCACATCACACCTGAAATAGACCCGCGCTGCAAGCAAGCTAGAGGGGACAAGAGCAACGCGGGCCCCCCGAAGGGTGGTAGTAAAACTGAGGTAGTGTTGTGGCCTGAACCGACCCCGTGTCGTAGCGCCGCAGGCAAGAAAAAACCCGCGCTGCTGAGGGATAGGAGCAAGCGCGGGGCAAGTGTTCGGGGTGACACTTGTACGCCGCTGCTGGCCGATCGGATCAATCTTGCAAACACTTTGCGCAGCACGACAGACCGGATCATCGGCATAGTACTTCCGTTTGCTAAGAATTGGAGCAACTTAGATGCAGGATTTGCTTGGTGTTTTTTGGGTGGCCGCGTTTGTTTGTCTGCTCGTATTCGCCTTCATCGCGGTTTTTAGTTCGGCTGTCCCTGAAACGCACAGGTTGCGAGCAATTGGTTGTGTTGGGTGTTGTTGGCTATGCTGCTGCACCGGTTCTTTCGAAAAGACTAACGGAGCGGAACGGCTTGAGATTTATAGTTGAAACAGGTCGCAGTTGTTAACGTTGTTTGGATTCACAGTAACGTTGATAGCGGCAGGTAGAGCGGCTTATTCGCTGTACATGCAGCGACCGAAGACAACGCAGATAGATTAGTGTCGAACGATAACGCGGACTGGAAAACACTAGGAAGGCGCAAAACGATGTCTAGGAGTATGCAACAGCGATGGATGGATTGCCGTGGTCGCAGTCAGCACCTTTCTTCAAGCTATCCCTACAGCGTTAGCGCTGCTTTAATAAGTTCATAATAAGGAGCAAAACATGATCGAGTTTAGCATTATTGCGTTGTCAGGACTTTGCCTTCTTTTTGCGGCTCGTCAACTTGGTCTTGCAGAAGGCAAATGTGAAGCCGCACGCCGCCTTCGCTATACCTTAGTTGTCTTGATACTCTGGCCACCCGCGGCCACCCTGGCCCAATCACAGGAAGAAATCAGCGTAGCGAAAGCAACACTGTCTAGCCTACAGGGTATTTCTTTCAACAATAACACAGAGTATTGCGGCTACCTTGCATATGACCCAGCCGGGAAACTTGTTGCTACTCCTGCTCAACGTGGCGACAACAAAAGCTGCGTTTGGGATCAAGCAGAAAATGGTTTGGTGCTTGTTTTATCTTACCACACGCACGGGAGGTTCGACCCGGAATATAGTTCGGAAGTTCCAAGCGTTGCAGACATTGAGGCCGATGAAGACGAGGGCATCGACGGCTTTGTGTCAACTCCGGGTGGACGTTTGTGGTACGTCGATACGGAGCGAATGGAAGTGAGACAAATCTGCGATATCGGGTGTTTGCCAAAAGACCCTAGTTTCGTTCCGGGTTTGGAAGGGGAAATCTCATCGGTTTACTCTTATGAAGATCTTCTCGAATACGAGAGTGACTAGTTGGGGCAAAGAGCCCACGAAACCGTTACCTTGCTACGATACTGAAGACTACAAGTAAGAGGATCCGAGGAAGAGAGCGGTTGACACTCGCGTGAACGGTTCTTTTCCCCTCGGACTTTCCTGCGCTGATAACACTCAGTCTTCTTGCTCTTGCGAAGACTGAAGGCCAATCACCATCGTTGTGGAAACAGAAGCTATGTTGGCGTCCTACCCATCCGAAGTGCTGTGTGCAAGGCGGGATGGGCCACTAGCTGCCTTTGCGACATTTTCTTCCATCCTCGCGCAGCAAATCGTAGACGGCACAGTTCGGACGTTCAGTTCCGCTGGGTGAAAAGGGAAAGCGCGGACAAAGTGAAATCTCGCAGCGGCTGCGTCAATCTCAGAAATGATAAACTTCAATAAGTCCTGCCGCACGGATAATGGGCCGACAAAACTTGTGCTCATTTATAGATCGCCGCGAGTTATCCTTGGCTCTGTCCGGGCTCTTTCTTCTATCCGTTCTTCACCAGTTGTGGACGTTCACCAGTTGTCATTGTCCAATAGATTGCCAGATCGAGAAATCAGATCTAGTCGAGGAGCACGTCCGTGGATCTGTACAACGCTTTTTCTATGCCGTCCGAGGCCTCTAAAGCTTGGAAGTGTCCGTCTTGCAGCTTGCAGTTGTCGAGGAAAATCGCGTTGTCCAGCGCTACCGCCAAACCAGCAGCTTGATAATCTACACCGAGCACTAAGCTACTGAATTCCTTAAGTGATCCATTTTGAATCATTTTTCCTTCCAATTGGTTTTGAAAACCCAAGTGGTGGTAATAATGGCAGGGCAACCTAAAGACAGAACATGAATTGCTTCTGAAATCAGATGTTGGACTTGAGAGATTTGGTAGCGGAGGAGGGACTTGAACCCCCGACACGCGGATTATGATTCCGCTGCTCTAACCAACTGAGCTACTCCGCCTTGAGTGAGAGGCGATTTAAGCGAGGGGCCCGGGAGGGTCAAGAGGGAAATCAACCAACCCGAAGATTTCTTTCACGCCTGCTCATATGGCGTGTCCTGCAAGGAAGTCAGGGGGGATGTGGCCGCTTCGGTCATCCTGCGGATGAAGGCGGCGCAAATTTCGGGCTCTGTAATCGGAATCATGTGGCCGAACCCGTCCAGCTCTTCGTAACTCAGCCCGAATTCGGTCATTGTCGGCCCGTGCAGCGGCGGCGACAGTATCGCGTCCTGGCGGCCATACAAGATGCCCCCTGGGACGGTCAGATTAGGATAGCGCGCGACCTGCGCGTTGATACTGGCATCGACGCCAGCAACGTCCTGAGAGGCCGTGACAAAGGCGGAAGGCCGCAGGCCAAGCGCGCCACCTGCCCGGTCCAGAAAGTCATCAGGCGGGGTTTCCGGGGCAAACGCGGCGCTCAGCGTGTGCGGCGCGGTTTTGGACGCAAGGGGAACGGCAAGCGTGTTGCCGATCAGGCTGCGCATCCATTCGGAGCGGATCTCAAGCGGTTTGAAGATCGCCGGGGTTTCGGGCAGTTTATGCGTCAGCGGCGCCAGCAGCGCCAGACCGGCGACCCGGGCCGGGTGGTCCAGTGCCATCGCCAGTGAAACCGCGCCCCCCAGTGAATGGCCGACCAGAACGGCGCGGTCCACGCCTTTTTTGTCCAGAAACTCGGCAATCATGCCTGCCTGGTGGGGCAATTGCGCCAGCTCGGCCGTATCGCGCGTTGAATACCCGCATCCCGGCCGGTCCAGCGCGATAACGTGGTAATCGTCGGCCAGAAGATCCACCAGCGCATAGGTAAAGTGCTGTAACTGCCCGGCCAGGCCGTGGATCATAACGATGGTCTGCGCCTCGGGGTTTCCCTTTTCCACATAGTGGATGCTGCCGCCATGAACGGGTGTGATCTGACCCAGCGGCGGCACGGTTTCAAGACCGCGGCGGGTAATTTTCCGTGTCCACAGGTTCATGACAAACAGGAAGGCGACAAGGACGGCGATTGTGATCAGAACGGTTGTCATTCAGCTTTCTCCATTGCCAAGGGCGGCGGGTCTGTATTGTTCCAACCCCGATTGTGCCATGCGTTTCTGAAACTCAGCAACGGTGCCGGGCCACAAGGTCGTGTTGCGGCCTTCCGCATCCATGTACCAGGATGTACAGCCCCCGGCCTGCCAGACGCCTTCCGCGTGGCGGTCGTGCATTTCCCGTATGAACGCCGCCTGTTTGGCGGCGTCAGGAGTGATCGCGGACAGCCCTTCGCGCTGCATCTCGCTCAGGACCCGGCCAATATGGCCAACCTGGGCCTCGATCATCAGCACGACCGAGTTATGCCCCAGCCCGGTATGCGGCCCCAGAAGCAGGAAGAAATTGGGAAAACCCGCAACTGCGGTACCCAGATGCGCGCACATGCCATCCGACCAGGCAGAGCGCAGCGTCAGCCCGCCTGTTCCGGTAATGTCCAGACGTTCGACCACGTCGGTTACGTGAAACCCGGTGCCCCAGATCAAGACATCCGCCTTGGTCCGGGTGCCGTCTGCCGCGATGACCGTGTCGCCTTCGATACGGGCGACGCCCTTCGGAACAACACTGACATCGTCGCGGGCCAGGGTCGGGTACCAATCGTTCGAACTCAGGATACGTTTGCAGCCGATCCGGTAGTCGGGGGTCAGACTCCGCCGTTCGGCCGGATCGGTGATGGCGCGTTCCAATGCCTTTCGCCACATTTTCAAGGCAAAATTCACCGCGCGTTCCTCACCGCGAAACACGCGGTGGCGAAATTCGAAGATCATGAATATCAGCTTGCGCCGAATGCGGGGCAAAATGGGAAACCGGGCGTAAAGGCTGCGCACCCAGGGCGCAATCGGGCCGTCCGGGCGCGGCATCACGTAAGGCGCACTGCGCTGAAAGATCGTGACATGGCCTGCAATCCTGGCGATCTCGGGTACAAACTGAACGGCGGATGCGCCGGTTCCAACGACCGCCACGCGCTTGCCGGTCAGATCGACATCGTGATTCCATTCGGCCGAGTGGAAACTGGGCCCCGAAAAACTGTCGGCACCGGGGATATCCGGGATGCTGGGATAATGAAGTGCGCCAATGGCCGAGACCAGAAACCGCGCCGACCAGTGCTGGCCATCCATCGTTTCCACTTGCCAGCGCGTTCCATCCCACCTGGCCGATTTCAGCTCTTGCCCGAAATGGCACAGGTCATACAACCCTTCCTGACGCGCGACATTTTGCAGATAAGCCTGGATTTCCGCGCCACCGGCATATGCGCGGCTCCAATGCGGGTTGAGATGGGTCGCCATGGAATACAGATGCGACGGCACATCACAGGCGACACCGGGATAGGTATTTTCGCGCCATGTCCCCCCGATATCATCGGCCTTTTCCAAAATCGCGATATCCTTGATGCCGCGCTTGCGTGCCTCAAGCGCCATCGTCAGCCCGGCAAACCCGGCCCCGACGATCAGCATCTGTGTTCTGTGGTGCATGAGTGAGTGCCTTCTGAAACAACCCTGCGTTTATCTGTTGCAGATGTATGCACTTGTCTGGCTGTGAAGTAGGTCACACAGACAACAATGACCCGGCGTCTTTTCGTTACGCAGGGACAAAATTATTTGGAATGACCCGTGTCGCTTATTGCAAGCACATATCGCAATCAGAGAGGTGGTTGCGCCGCGAATCCGTCAGTTTGTTTCAAAATTGGAGGATTGCCCCTTGACCACTCGCACTGCCACGCGTTCCGGCGGACGTTCTGCCCGCCGCGCCCAACGCACCGCTTTGAATTTCGACATGCTGCCGGGCCTGACCCGAGGCATTCCCGTTTGCGAAGTCATGGACGCAACCCAGGTTGAGCGCATCGACAATGCGGCGATGGACATCCTGGAAAATGTCGGCGTTCAGTTCCGCGACCCCATCGCGCTGGAAGACTGGAAAAAAGCCGGTGCCAAGGTTGACGGCGAACTGGTCTATCTGGACCGCAATATGGTACGCGAGCTGATCTCGACCATTCCGGCGCAGTTCACCTATCACGCGCGCGATCCGAAAAAGAACCTGGCGCTGGGGGGCAAGCACGCGATCTTCGTGCCGATGACCGGCGCGCCGTTCCTGCGCGATCTGGACGATGTACGCCGCAACCCGACGCTGGATGATCTGGCGATGTTCCACAAGCTGTCGCACATGATGCCGGCGCTGCACAGCTCGGCCCATCACATTGTCGAGCCCTACGACCACCCGATCAGCCAGCGGCACCTGCGCATCACCTATTCGTCGATGAAATACTCGGACAAGACCTTCATGGGCATGACCACCTCGCCCAGGAATGCCGAGGATGTGATGGATATGTGCGATATCCTGTTCGGCGAAGGGTTCATTGACGATCATCCGGTCACCACCGGCAACTGCAACGGCAACAGCCCTCTGGTGTGGGATGAAACCATGCTGGGTGCGATGCGCGCCTTCTGCCGCCGCAATCAGCCGGTTCTGTGCTCGCCCTTTGTGCTGGGTGGCGCGAACACCCCGGCATCGGTGCCCGCGACCGTGGCGCAGCTGACCGCCGAGGCGCTTTCGGCGCTGGCCTATACGCAGGTGATCCGCAAGGGCTGCCCTGCGATCTGGGGGCATTACCTGTCGACCGTTTCGATGAAATCCGGCGCGCCGATGGCCGGCACGCCCGAGATCAGTCTGATGAACTTCATGATCGGCCAAATGGCGCGCTTTTACGACGTACCGTGGCGCACTTCGAACACTTTGGGCGGGGCCAAGACCTTTGATGCACAGGCCGGGTACGAATCCGCCACGACGCTCAGCGCGGTCATTCACGCCGGGGCCAATTATATCTGGCATTCGGCAGGCTGGAACGAGGCGGGCATGCATTGTTCGGTCGCCAAGTTCATCGTCGACGCCGAACAATGCGCGATGGCTTACCGGATGGCGGAAGGCCCAAAGTGGCACGATTTCGATCAGGCCCTGGCAGCGGTCCCCGATGTGGGTCCCGGCGGGCATTACCTGGGTCATCCGCACACGCAGGACAACTTTCAGACCGCGTTCTTCATGCCGGAGCTGTTCGACAACAACTCGATCGAACAATGGGTCGCCGAAGGCGAAGTTGAGATCACCGAACGCGCCCTGAAACATGCGCGGAACCTGTTGGCTGAATATGAAGAACCAAAGCTGGACGAGGCCAGGAACGAGGCCCTTCTGGACTATATCGCCCGCCGCGAAAGGGAAATCCCGGCGGCGGACGAGTTGAACCAAACATATTGATCCACACTCCCCGTACTTGCCCACCCGTCATCCGGGTGGGCCCTTTTTTCCGGTCAGGACACCTAAACCAAGATGAAGATCGCCGAACTACATATCTACACCCACGACCTGCCGGTCAAAAACGGGCCCTATACCATGGCCAACGCTCAGGTCTGGGCGCTGGATACCACGCTGGTCAAAATCGTGTCGGACAACGGTCTGGTCGGCTGGGGCGAGACCTGCCCGGTTGGCCCGACCTATGCCGAGGCGCACGCCACCGGGGCGCGCGCCGCTCTGGTCGAAATGGCCCCGGGCCTGATCGGAACAGAGGTCCTGCCTCTGGCCTTGCATCGCCGGATGGATGGGCTGTTGAACGGTCATGGCTATGCCAAGGCGGCCATAGACATTGCGGTGCACGACCTGCTTGGCAAACATTTGGGCGTTCCGGTTTCCGATTTGCTGGGCGGAGCGGTTTCGGACAAGGTGCCGTCCTATTATGCCACGGGCGTCGGCGCACCCGACGACATCGCGAAACTGGCTGCCGAGAAAATGGCCGAAGGTTACCCGCGTCTGCAAATCAAGGTCGGAGGTCGCCCGGTCGAGATCGACATCGAAACCATTCGAAAGGTCTGGGACGTGGTCAAGGGATCGGGCATGCGTCTGGCCGTTGACGGCAACCGGGGCTGGACCACACGAGACGCCCTGCGGGTCAGCCGCGAGTGCCCCGAAATCCCCTTCGTCATGGAACAGCCCTGCAACACAATCGAAGATCTGAAAAAGATCCGGCCTCAGGTCACGCATGGTATCTACATGGATGAAAACAGCACCAGCCTGAACACCGTGATCTCGGCGGCGGGCACCGGTCTGGTCGACGGGTTCGGCATGAAAGTCACCCGCATCGGCGGCCTGCATCCGATGCGCGCCTTCCGCGATATCTGCGAGGCGTGCAACCTGCCCCATACCTGCGATGACAGCTGGGGCGGGGATATCATCGCCGCTGCATGCACCCATATCGGTGCAACCGTTCGGCCCGACCTGCTGGAAGGCGTCTGGCTGGCTGCGCCATATATCGAAGGCAACTACGATCCCGAAAACGGCATCCGGATCGAGGCCGGGCATATCGCGCTGCCAACCGGGCCGGGGCTGGGCGTGGTTCCTGATGAAAGCCTGCTCGGCACACCTGTCGCATCGTTCTAAAAAATGGATGACGTTATGAACCTGAAAGGAAAATCGGCTCTGGTCACTGGCGCGGCTGGCGGCATCGGGGCGTCAATCGTTCAACGCCTGCGCAACGCCGGGGCGCGGGTCGCCGTCGCCGACCGGGCTGTCGATGCCATCGAGGCCGAGGCATATCTGCCCGGTGATCTGCTTGTTCCCGAATATGCAGACCAGCTGCCCGGCGCAGCCGCGTCCGCATTGGGCGGGCTTGACATCGTGATCAACAATGCGGGCGTCATCACGCGCGGTTCGGTCACGGATACGTCTGATGCAGATTGGTCCTTGTCGCTGGGTGTCAATGTCGAAGCCCCTTTCCGCATTTGCCGTGCGGCAATTCCGATCATGGCGGACGCTGGCGGCGGGGCCATCGTCAACACCGCGTCCTGCTGGGGGCTGCGCCCCGGCCCCAATCATGCGGTCTATTGCATGACCAAGGCGGCCATCGCGTCCCTGACCCAGTGCATGGGCATGGATCACGCCCATCAGGGTATCCGCATCAACGCGGTATGCCCGAATGAGGTGAATACCCCGATGCTGCGATCAGGCTTTGAAAAGCGCGGCTTTGACCCCGATACGGCTGTAGCCGAGTTGGGCCAGACCGTGCCGCTGGGCCGGATCGCCGAGCCCGAGGACATCGCCGACGTCATCATGTTCCTGGTCTCGGACGCGTCGCGCTATGTTTGCGGCACGCTCGTCGAGGTGAACGGAGGAAAACCGGTATCATGAGGCGGTTCGACGGAAAGGTGGCACTAGTCACCGGCGGGCGCAGCGGCATCGGCAAGGCCATTGCCCGGCGTTTGCACGACGAAGGCGCACGGGTCTTTACCGCCCAACGTGGTGAGGACACCGAATTCCACGGCATCGCTGCGGATTTCACCCTTCCCGACAGCCCGGCACAGGTGGTCGGCGAAGTGATCGCGAAAACCGGGCGTCTGGACGTGCTGGTCAACAACGCTGGGATGATGCAGGAAGCAACGGTCGAAGCAATGAGCATTGAGGGCTGGCATCTCAACCTGACGGTGAACCTGACCGCCCCGTTCCTGATGATCAAAGCCGCGCTGCCGCATCTGCGTCAGACCAAGGGAAGCATCGTCAACACCGGATCCATCGAAGGCCTGGGCAGCAATCCGGGTCACGCCGCCTATTGCGCATCAAAGGCAGGGTTGCACGGCCTGACCCGCGCCGTTGCCGTGGATCACGGGGGCGAAGGTATCCGCTGCAACGCCGTCGCGCCCGGTTGGATCGATACCGAGTTGAACGAGGATTTCATCGAATCCATGCCCGACCCGTCCGCATTCCGTCGCGACATCGCCAAGATCCACCCGGTGGCCCGAACGGGGCGGCCTGAAGAAGTTGCCGCGCTCGTCGCGTTTCTGGCGTCCGGGGATGCGGGTTTCATCACCGGGCAGGTCTTTACGATAGACGGTGGGCGCATGGCCAAGCTGAGCTTGCCCTGATGCCCACGCGTCATTCCTTGCCGGACCGCCATTCTTTCCAGATCAGATAGCTGTTCGCCCCAAGCGAGGCGAAGGGCTCGGGCGGCAATCGCGGAAGGTCCGGCTGCGCCAGAAAGTGATCCGCGATCTCTGATCCGCCTTGCAGCGCCAGCTCTGCGATGCCCATGCCTTGCAGGGTGCCACGGGCGATGCCCAGGCCATTCTGACAGCAGGCCGAGAACACGCCATCCTCCAATTCGCCGAACGCTGCGGATCCGTTGCGGCTGAGGCACAGCATCCCGGCCCAGCGATGCTCCATCCGAACATCCGACAGATGCGGAAAGCGTTCCCGGAACTTGCGGTCATGCACCCAGCCGGCATTGCGCAACCGCATCGGGCTGGTCTCGATCGTCGGGTGAAAACTGGATCCGGTGCGGATCAGGATACGATCGCCGTAGCTGCCGGAAATGCGCCGGACCGAGGTGCCCATCGGATCCGCCGGGGTCACCGACCAGCGCGGTTGCCCGCCCAGTGCCTTGATCTGTGCCTCGGTCAGCGGGGCCGTGATCGAGGCGTAGAGGCAGATATGCATCAATTGCCGTTGGTAGAACCCGAAGCTTTCCAGATGGCCATTGTTGGCCAGAACGATCCGCCCGGTGCTGACTTTGGCCTTGGCAGTGTTGACCACCCAGCCTGCGCCCTGCTTTTCAAAGCTGATGACTGGCGCGTTCTCGAATACGTTGATTTGGCCAGCCAGTTGGCCCGACAACGCCCGTACATAGGCTGCGGGCTGGATCATCACCGTCCCCGGCGCAAACAGCCCCGAAACATAATGCGGGCTGCCCGTGATCTCTTGCATCTGCTTTTGGTCATACAGCGTGTGCGGCTCACCCAGTTTGGTCAGATGCTCGGCGAAGGCGCGGTTATGGGCGTCTCCTGCCCGTGTGGCGGCCGCATTGTATTTTCCGCAAGGGTCGAACAATTCCGGCGGCAGGTCGCAATCGGCGGCGACCTCGGTCGCGAAAGCGATGGCCTTGCGGTTCAGGACAATGGCGGCGCGATCCGCGTCCAGCCCATCGCCTGCGTAATTGTCCGAGGCCAGATCATGCGGCAGGTCGATCATGAACCCCGAATTCCGCCCCGCCGAGCCATCGGCAAATCGGCCCGCTTCCAACAGGGCGATCTTCAGCGAAGGGTCCAGTTGGTGCAATCGTCGCGCCGCCGTCAGCCCGGCAAACCCTCCGCCGACAATGGTGATGTCGGCGGTCAGGTCCTGTTCGAGCACCGGCAGAGGGTCCTGGGGCGGCAGGATGGCATTCCACCCCGCCGGACCGGTCTGCCGCGGCAGTCTTTTGGCCTCGTATCGTGTCAATCCACGGCCTCGTCGGCATCGTCTGCAAGATCGATCCAGATGGTTTTCAGCTGGGTGTACTGATCATGCGCATGGATCGAGTTGTCGCGCCCGCCAAAGCCCGATTGCTTGAACCCGCCAAACGGCGTGGTGATGTCGCCTTCGCCAAAGCTGTTGACGGTCACGGTGCCCGCCCGGATGGCCCGCGCGCCGCGAATGGCCCGTTTGGCGTTGGCGGTGAAGATCGAGGCACACAAGCCATAGTCGGTGTCATTGGCGATCTTGATGGCCTCGTCAAAGCCCGACACTTCGATCACCGACAGGACCGGGCCGAAGATCTCCTCTCGGGCGAGCACGGCGTCATTGCCCGGCACTTCGACGACGGTGGCCTCGACAAAGCCTTTATCGGCCTTGCCGCCGATCACCACGTTCTGGGCCTGATCGAGATATCCGCAGACCTTGTTGTAATGCCCTTCGCTGACCAGCGCGCCCATGCGGGTTTCAGGATCCAGCGGGTCGCCGATGTTCCACTGTTTGGCGTGATGCGCGATGCGGTCCAGCAGTTCGGCTTTCACGTCTTTGTGCACGATCAGGCGCGACGAGGCCGAGCAGTTCTCGCCCATGTTCCAGAACGCACCGTTCACCACATGCGCCGCCACCCGGTCGAGGTTTTCGGCGTCGTCCATGACGATGGCAGGGTTCTTGCCGCCCATCTCAAGCACCACTTCCTTGGCGTTGCTTTCCGCCGAATAGGTCAGGAAACGTTTGCCCGTCACCGTCGAGCCGGTGAAGGACACCATGTCGATATCCATGTGCCGCCCGATGGGTTCGCCCACGTCGGCACCGCCACCCGGCACGATGTTCAGCACGCCGCGGGGAAGGCCAGCCTCCATCGCCAGTTCGGCCATACGCAGCGCGGTCAGTGTGGTTTCAGCCGCGGGTTTCACAACCACTGAACATCCCGCCGCCAGTGCCGGCCCGATCTTCCACGCCAGCATCAGCAGGGGGAAGTTCCATGGCAGCACCAGCCCCACGACCCCGATCGGCTCACGCAGGACCATGGCGATATGGTCGTCGCTGGCAGGTGAGACCTGATCGTAGATCTTGTCGATCGCCTCGGCATGCCATTTCAGGCAGTGGATGGTTTCGGGCACGTCCACGGTTTCACAGTCATAGATGGTCTTGCCACTGTCGAGGCTTTCCATCACCGCCAGTTCGCGGGCATTGCGGGTTATCAGCTTGGCCAACCGGATCAGCACGTCCTTGCGCTCGGACGGGTGCAGTTTCGACCAGCGGCCATCGTCGAAGGCCTCACGCGCTTTTTCGACTGCAAAATCCACATCCGCCGCACCGCAGGATGCGATATCGGCAAGCTTGGCGCCGGTGGCCGGGTTCACGGTTGCAAACGTCTCACCCGAGATCGCCGGGCGGAATGCTCCGTCGATGAACGCCCCGGTCGGCAGGGTCAGGCCCGCGGCGATGGATTTGTATTCGTCCTGTGTCAGCAGATCCATGTCTCTTACCCTTCCGCCACGATGTCGGCGATTGTCTTTTTCAGCACGCGCGTGACCTGTTCCAGCGCGCGTTTGTCGTCCTTGTTCAGGCCCTTCAACGGAGGCCGCATGGCGCCGGCATCAATCCCGTTCATGGTGACGCCATGCTTGATGGTCTGGATGAACTTGCCACCCTGCTCCAGCACCCGCATCAGCGGCATCATCGCGGACATGATCCGGCGGCCTTTGTTGAAATTCCCTTCGATCACGCAGGCCTGATACAGCGCCACATGTTCGGCAGGCAGGAAGTTGGACCCGCCGCACACCCAGAACGGCGCACCCCAGGCGAAGAATTCCAGCGCCTGATCATCCATGCCGCAGCCAAGCTGGATATGCGGATAGTCGCGGGCCAGCAAATGCACCCGGTTGATATCGCCCGAGCTTTCCTTGATGCCGCAGAAATTCCGGCTGCGGCCCACACGGTCAAGGAACTCTTCGCCCATCATCGTACCGGTGCGGTGCGGGTAGTTGTACAGCATCACAGGCAGATCGGCGGCCTTGTCGATGGCCAGTGCATTCAGCGCGTTTTCCCTATCAGTCGGCACCGAATATGGCGGGCTGGCAAGCAGGATTGCGTCTGCGCCGATCTTACGTGCGCCCGAAGCCAGAGCAATAGAATCCGGCGTCAGCATCGCGCCTGTGCCAACCACCAATGGCAACCGGCCCTTCAACTGCTTCTGCGTGAACCGGGCCAGTTCCAGCCGTTCTTCCACAGTCTGCGCATAGTTCTCACCGGTCGAACCACCCGAGATCAGGCCATGCACGCCATTCTCGATCAGGTATTCGATCACGTCGGACAAGGCGTCCCAATTCACGCTGCCATCGTCGTGATAGGGCGTGACCACGGGGGTATAGATCCCCTCAAACTTGAAAATCGGGTTCATTCCGTCCTCATGCAGGTTTCGAAAGAGGCGGGACGCCCATCGGGACATCCAGCGCGTCAGGCATCACGAACATCTCGATCTGATCGCGTGACAGGTTCCAGTGGTCTTCGGCCAGCCTGGCCGCCGTCGCTTCATCGCGCGCCTCGATGGCTGCGATGATCGCGTCATGCTGCTGGCTGGCCAGCGACAGGTTTTCCGACATTTCGCCAGTCTGTGGCCGATAGAACGTCATACCGATCCGGGCGTGATCGATCAGCAGCCGGTTGAACGACGGCAGCAGGTAGACATTGCCGGACATTTCGCCCGTCACGTCATGATAGCGGTTGTTGGCCAAGGCACGGTCCTCGCCGGACCCGGACCGAAGGGCCGCCTTGAACGCCTGCTGGGCCTCTTTCAAATCATCAATCTGGGCGTTCGTCGCATTCAAAGCCGCCAAACGCAGGATTGCTCCGTATACCATGGGCGCGGCAAGGAAGAAGTCGCGCAGGGTGGTGTAGGACATCTCGGAAACCCGGGCGCTGCGGTTTGTCCGCAGATCCAGATAGCCTTCGCCGGCCAACTGTCGAAACACCTCGCGCAGCGGCGTGCGCGACAAGCCGAATTCCTCTGACAAATGCGCCTCGTCCAGATCGGCGCCCGGGCGCAGGCGCAGCGTCAGGATGGACACTCTCAGGTGCTCTCTCAGCGCGCTTTTACGAGACTTGGCTTCGTCTTTCATGCTTTGGCCTCATCCTTCTGTTCGGCGACCGCGGTCGAATCGCGTGCGGTCACGGTTTTGTATTCTATGAAAATACAACTTGTATACAATAAAAAATCGTGCAGCATAAGAGCCTGCGAAATAGACTCATGTTCTGGGCTTTGTCCCAGCTTGCAAACGGTACTGCTCATGCCTCAGACGCGGCACATCACGTTCATCCTTGTCGAGGAATTCTCGCACCTTGCGTTTTCATGCGCGGTCGAACCCTTGCGGATCGCCAATCTTGTGAGCGGCGAAGAACTGTACCGCTGGTCCTTTGTGTCCGAACATGGCGAGCAGGCCGTGTGCTCGAACGGATCCGTCACGCTGATGCATTCCGGTCTTCAGGGTCTGGCCAAATGTGATCAGCTGTTTGTTCTGTCGGGCATTCACATGCGTGACCACGTCACCCTCCCTCTGCTTGCAACCCTGCGCCGCGAACGTGCGCGTGGCACGAAAATCGGCGCCCTGTGCTCGGGGGCGTGGGTGCTGGCCGAGGCTGGTTTTCTCGACGGAATGCAGGCGGCGATCCACTGGGAGTACCACGACGCGTTCATGGAGGCCTTTCCCGAGGTCAATCTGGTGCGCAGCGTGTTCGTGGCCGACGAAAAGCACATTACCGCATCTGGCGGGACCGCAACGGCGGATCTGTTGCTGCACCTGATCGAACGCGACCACGGCGAGGAACTGGCCATCGATGTGGCGGATCAGATGGTCTATAACGCGGTACGCAATGCCACGGCCAAACAACGGGTTTCCCTGCAATCACGCAACGGAATGCGCAATGCGCACCTGGCAAAGGCGATCACCATCATGCAGGACAGTATCGAAACCCCGGTTTCGCCTTCGTTCATTGCAGAAGAGCTTGGCATTTCAACCCGACAGCTTGAGCGGTTGTTTGGCAAATACCTCAACACGTCGCCCAAGAAATATTTCATGGAAATGCGGCTGGAGCGCGCCCAGAAATTGTTGCTTCAGACCGAAGCATCCGTCACCGAGGTTGCCGTGGCCTGCGGCTTTGAAAACCCGGGCCATTTTTCGCGCGTCTACCGGTCAAGCTTTGGCGTTACCCCGCACGCGCAGCGCAACAAGATCGACTGACATTGTCTGGTGGTGGGTCTGGCGGTGGGTCTGGCGGTGGATTTGCCCTGACCTGTACGGCAGGGGATGCCGCGATTCACCGGCCCAAAACGGGCCTGAACGGGCATCCCCCTAACCCTGCCGAGATACCCCCTCATTAAAACCGGACTAGTCAACAGATCGACAGGATGATGTACCAATAGATTTGGATATTGGCATAAGTTTTGCGAGAACTTGTCATCCATGCGATTCTTGTGCCCTTATTCGTTAATCTTTGCCTCAATTGGAGATTTGTGATTCAGCGGAATCCGGCAGCCTTAAGGATCATGACATCTTGCAAATAAACTATAATTCATGGGCTTCACTCATTGCCGCATTCAGGGACCGCACTGGGAAACAATCTGCTTCGATCTGAGGTGTTCGTTTTCTGCCCGGTGCCCCAGGGATGGACGGGGCAATCTTGGCTCGACAGCTTCGGCTGCTTGCCTGACACCGCCCAACAGGCGCTCAAGCGCCATCTCTAACGGATTTGCGTCATATCCAGCCTGGGCGCGGCGCGCGTGATTTCATGGGTGCTGTTCTCCGCGCCTGCTCCGACGCGAAGGTTCAGCTTCCTTGTCCCGCTGAACCGCTGGAAATACGCAAATTCTATCGCGTTCAGCGCATCCATATCCTGACATTGAACAACGTAGTCAGCCTGAAATTCCGAATGTTCTCCCGCCGTGGATGACGTGCCCCCCTCGCCCGCGGTGTCCTGCTGCCCCGGGACATCATGCGTCAGGATCACGTTTGCAGACGCAGTAAAGCACACGGCCTCGGGCGGGACGACAAACAGGTCCAGCGGCTTGGACAGTTCGGAAATCGCGATGGCGACACGCGTGCGCTCGTCATCACTGGCTACCGGGGTCTCGAACCCGATGATGTCAATGCTTGGAACCCTGAGGGACAGCGAAAATCCCGTGTCCGTGAGCACGATTTCCAATTGACCGGACCCATGGTGATGGGTGGACGTGATCTGCGTCGCCTGAGCAGCAAGAGCTGCCGGAAAGAGAGACAAGGCCAGAACAGAGCACTTCATTAACCAACAACCGCCTTAAACAGAATCACACCAGTGATTTTAACGCGAATCACCTGCCACGCAATGCTATCCCTCGGATCGGAGCCCGCCAGATATGGGGAGGCTTGTTGGGTTCAACAGCCCCCGCCTATATCTGACAATAAAACTCAGGTTGACATTGCCGACTAAATAACTCAGTTATTTCTTCGCGAAACCCGCGGGGCATTCCCGCACGATCCGACAGTTCTGACAGGAAAGCACCGAACTCCTATGACCAAGTTATTCACCACTGCCAGCGCCCTGACGTTCTGCATGGCAACCGCCGCGATCTCGGGTGATGCCCCCACCAAGGCGGATGTACTGAACACCTATGCCAATATTGCGGAAGCCAAATTTGAGGACAGCCTGATTTCAGCCAGGAAATTGCAGGATGCGGTCAACGCACTGATCGCCGATCCGTCGGACGCAACGCTGAACGCGGCGCGCGCGGCCTGGGTTGCTGCCCGTGTTCCCTATCAGCAAACGGAAGTCTATCGCTTCGGCAATGCCATCGTTGATGACTGGGAAGGCAAGGTGAACGCCTGGCCCTTGGACGAAGGTCTGATCGACTATGTTGACGCGGCCTATGGCGGCGCGACGGACGAAAACGAGTTTGCCGTGCTGAACGTCATCGCCAACCCCAGCTTCCAACTGTCGGGCGAGACCATTGATGCCAGCGAAATCACCCCCGAACTGCTGAGCGACACCTTGCACGAAGCCGATGGTATCGAGGCGAATGTGGCAACCGGCTATCACGCCATCGAGTTCCTTCTGTGGGGCCAGGACATGAACGGCCATGGCGCTGGCGCCGGCAACCGCCCGGCCACCGATTATGCGCAGGGCGAGGACTGTACCGGCGGCCATTGCGACCGTCGTGCGCAATACCTGAGCGCTGCGACCGAACTGCTGGTCAGCGACTTGGCCTGGATGGCGGATCAGTGGAAAGACGGCGGAGCGGCGCGCGCAGCCTTGATGGAGAACGAAGCAGAAGGTGTCAGCGCGATCCTGACCGGCATGGGCTCTCTCTCCTATGGTGAGCAAGCCGGTGAACGGATGCGCCTTGGCCTGATGCTGAACGATCCCGAAGAAGAACATGACTGCTTTTCTGACAACACCCACAACAGCCATTACTATGACGGGTTGGGCATCCAGAACGTCTATCTGGGCAGCTATACCCGCATAGATGGCACCCCGGTTTCGGGCGCATCTCTGGCCGATCTGGTCATCGCCACCGATCCGGCGCTGGATACCGAGATGAAAGCGAAACTGGCCGCCACCATGCAGGCCCTGGGCAAGATCAAGACAACAGCCGAGGCAGGATTTGCCTATGACCAGATGCTTGAGCGCGGCAACAAAGGCGGTGAGGCCCTGATCATGGGCGGCGTCAACGGCCTGATCGATCAGACCAAGACCATCGAGCGCATCGTAACCGCGCTGGAGCTGGACGGGGTCGCGTTTGAAGGGTCGGACAGCCTGGACAACCCGGACGCCGTCTTTCACTAACCCCAAGCGGGCCGGAGAGGGTTTCTTTCCGGCCCGTGCAACCCTTTCTGATCGCCTGTAAAGGCGGCGAAACGAGCCAAGACCAATGATTGTCTGCCACTGCACCAACATATCCGATCACGACATCCGCGCGGCCATCGACTGGATGCGCACGGCGGATCCGCAGACCATCATCACCCCCGGCAAAATCTACCATGCCCTTGGCAAATCGGCGGATTGTGGCGGGTGCATGCCGCTGTTCCTAGACACAATGCGGGCCAGCGGTAATCTGGGCGTACCGATGCAACTCCGCACATTGCGTGCCGGAGCAACACAGGAGAAAGCTGATGAAGGGCGATCCGAAGGTCATCGAATATCTGAACAAGTCTCTGCGGCATGAGCTGACGGCCGTCAGCCAATACTGGCTGCATTACCGCCTGCAAGAAGACTGGGGCCTTGGCCATATGGCCAAGAAAAGCCGCGAGGAAAGCATCGAAGAGATGGGCCACGCGGACAAGCTGATCGAACGGATCATCTTTTTGGAAGGCCACCCCAACCTTCAGAAGCTGGACCCGCTGCGGATCGGGCAGACGCCGAAGGAAACGCTGGAATGCGACCTGGCGGCCGAGATCGACGCAAGGGCTCTGTACAAGGAAGCGCGCGAATACTGTCGGGAGGCCGGCGACTTTGTCTCCATGTCGCTGTTCGAACAGTTGATGTCCGATGAAGAGGGACATATCGACTTCCTCGAAACGCAGCTCGACCTGTATGAAAGGATCGGCGAAGCCAATTATGCGCAACTCAACGCATCGAAAATGGACGAAGGCGAATAGTCTTCTTGCCTTGTCGGTGGTCGCCCTGGCGGCCACCCCTTCCCTGTCAGCCGAGCTGCGGGACCTGCATCTGAATGTCACCCCCCGTACCGATGAGGAACGCGCCCGCATTGCCGCCGCGACTGCGCCCCCGCAGGATTATGGCGTGTCGCAGCCGTTCGAAGAACTCTCTGCCGGAGCGGCGACTGTCCGGGTCCGCAACGACGCGGATGCGTTCTCGCAACCCTCCGGCAACCTGAGCTTCGAACAGGAGCTGGATTTCAAGGTCGGCAACGGGTTGTTCAAGAAAATCTGGGTTTCGTCACCATCATCCACGTTGGCCTCTGACGGGTTGGGGCCGCTGTACAACGCACGATCCTGCCAGCGTTGCCACATCAAGGATGGGCGGGGGCACACACCCAACGGACCTGATGACAACGCGGTCTCGATGTTCCTCCGGGTCTCGATCCCCGGTGCGCCGGAAGACGGGTATGGAGGGATCGAAGACTACATCGCCACCCGGCCCGAACCCAACTATGGCGGGCAGATGCAGGATTTCGCACTTGCGGGACATCCGGCGGAATATCGGCTGGATATCTCGTATGAGGGAATCCGCATCGCGCTTTCTGACGGTGAAACCGCCGCTCTGCGCCGGCCAACCTATCGGGCCGCGGATCTGGGCTATGGCCCGCTGCACCCCGATGCGATGCTGAGCCCGCGGGTCGCACCGCAGATGATCGGGCTTGGGCTGCTGGAGGCGATCCCGGTCGAAGACCTGCTGGCCAAGGCTGACCCTGATGACGTGGATGGGGACGGCATCTCGGGCCGTCCGAACATCGTCTGGTCTGTTGACTACGGTGCGCCCATGATGGGACGGTTCGGGCACAAGGCAGGCATGCCGACAGTCATGGAGCAATCTGCCGCGGCCTTTGCCGGGGATATCGGCATTTCAAGCCCGCTTTACCCGGCACCTCAGGGGGACTGCACGGATTTGCAGGTGAACTGCGTCGAGGCCCCGCATGGCGACACCGATACGCGCGAGTTCGAGATCGATCAGCAGGGCATGGACCTGGTGGATTTCTACAGCCGCAATCTGGGTGTGCCCGGTCGCCGTGATGTCGACGACCCCGAGGTGTTGCGCGGCAAAGAGGTGTTTCACACGACCGGCTGCGCATCGTGTCATACTCCGGCCCATGTCACCCACCGGCTGGAAGATCGGCCCGAGCACAGCTTTCAGCTGATCTGGCCCTATACCGACCTGCTGCTGCATGACATGGGCGAAGGCTTGGCGGATCACCGCCCCGAGGCCCGCGCGACGGGGCGCGAATGGCGGACGCCGCCGCTGTGGGGCATAGGTCTGACCGAACGCGTCTCGGGCCACACGCAGTTTCTGCATGACGGGCGGGCCCGCAATCTGCTCGAGGCGATACTGTGGCACGGGGGCGAAGCCCAGGCCGCCCGCGATGCAGTTGTGTCGATGCCGAAAACTGACCGAGACGCCCTGATCCGTTTTCTGGAGAGCCTTTGACCCATGCGTATTCTTACTCTTGTTGCCGCGTTGATGATGCCGCTTGCCGCGCAGGCGCAGGATCGCGCGCCGATCCTGATGGACGTGGCCGAGACACATATTCTGCCCCGGGTCGGCAAACTGCCGGAAACAACCGGGGCTCTGGTCAGTGCATCCCGGGTGGATTGCGATCCGACCTCACCGGCGCTGCGCGCGGCTTATGACGCGGCCTTCGACAGCTGGATTTCCGCCAGCCATCTGCGGTTCGGTCCGACCGAGGTCGACGATCGTGCGTTTGCCATGGCGTTCTGGCCCGATACGAAAGGGTTCACCTCAAAGGCCCTGTCCCAGCATATCGCAACCGAGGATGACGCCGTGCAAAGCCCGAATACCTATGCCGAGACATCCATAGCGGGGCGCGGATTCTTTGCGCTCGAACGGATGCTGTTCGATCCCGCCTTTGCAGAGCAGGGCGATGCGGACTACCGCTGCGCGCTGATCCAGGCGATCGCGGCGGATATTGATGCCAATGCCCGGGCGATGGCCGAGGACTGGCAAAGCTATGCCCCCAGCCTGACCCGACCCGGCGAGAGCAGCCGCTACCGAACGCAGGGCGAAGCCATGCAGGAACTGTTCAAGGCTTTGTCCACGGGTCTTGAATTCACGGCCGACACACGGCTTGGTCGCCCGTTGGGCACGTTCGATCGCCCGCGCCCCAACCGCGCCGAAGCGTGGCGGTCAAAGCGATCCTTGCGCCATGTCGAGCTTTCGCTGATGGCCCTTCGTGATCTTGCGGCACGGTTGGCTTTTGATCACCCCGAAATTGCCGCCGATCTGGATGCCGCCTTTGCGCGCGCGATCGAGAATGCCCACGCTATCGAAGACCCGGCGTTGGCCGGCGTTGCGGATCCGCAGGCCCGGTTCCGTATCGAGGCCCTGCAACAGTCCATCCATGACATCCGCGCCATTGCTTCATCCGAACTTGGCCCGACACTGGGCATCAGCGCTGGCTTCAATTCGCTGGACGGGGACTGAAAAATGACATCGCGTCGCCGCTTCCTTGCAGGGCTTGCTGCAACCTCTCTGACTCCGGTTCGTGGGTGGGCCTCGGTGGGCAGGCCGGATTTTCTGGCAGCGGGGCTGTTTCCGGATGGTTCATATCGACTGGCCGGGCTGGATGCACTGGGAGCACTCCTGTTTTCCGTGCCCCTGCCCGCGCGCGGGCATGCGGCGGCGGCGCATCCTGTCAAAGCACAGGCCGTTGCCTTTGCGCGCCGACCCGGTACTTTTGCCGTCGTGGTCGATTGCGCATCAGGCGCGCAGACCGCGCAGCTGACAGCGCCGGAAGGTCGGCATTTCTATGGTCACGGTACTTTTTCAGCCGATGGCGCCCATTTCTTTACCACTGAAAACGATTACGAGGCCGGAAAAGGTATCATAGGCGTCTGGGACGCGGAAACCTTTGCGCGCTTGGGCGAATTCCCGTCCGGCGGGGTCGGGCCGCATGACATGCGGCTGATGCCGGGTGGAAAAACGCTTGTGATTGCCAATGGCGGGATCGAAACCCACCCCGAAACCGGGCGCACGAAGCTGAACCTGCCGACGATGGAGCCCAATCTGACCTACCTTTCCCTGTCGGGCCTGGTTCAGGAACAGGTGTCGCTGGCGCCTGCGCTTCACAAGAACTCGATCCGCCATCTGGCGGTCCGTCGCGACGGGCTAGTGGGCTTTGCGATGCAGTGGCAGGGCAGCAAGGCCGAACATCCGCCCTTGCTGGGTCTGCACCGTCAGGGGGAAACCCCGCACCTTCTGTCCGCCCCAGAGCAGGGCCAAAGCACGCTACAGGGTTATGCGGGCAGCATCGCGTTTTCGGCGGATGGCGCAACCGTTGCCATCACCTGTCCGCGCGGCAACGCGCTGCATCGGTTCGACGTGGCCAGTGGCACATTCAGGGATGCGTTCGAGCTTGAGGATGTCTGCGGGCTTGGATCCGGCCCGAACGGCTTGGTTTTCACCACCGGAACCGGTGTGTTCGGCGCGTTGGCTACTGCGCACCCCGTGATCCGGACCCGCGCGAAGTGCCAGTGGGACAATCATCTGGTCCCGATCAACCCACCGGCATGAAATTCGGATTTTTCCGTCACATAGTTTACACTTGGAAGAATCAAACAGCTGCCGTATTGGCGGTCGCGAAACTGGCACCCCTACGTTAAGGACCGACTTGATTGAAACAGACGCCGGACGCACCGCATTCCATCTACGGGGTTGAGAAATGGGGCAAAGGCCTCATCGAGGTGACGGAGCAGGGCGAGATCGGTCTGCGCAACCCCCTGGCTCCCGAGGTTGATGCGATCAGCCTGCCCGGTATTCTCAGCGATCTGGATGACCGCGGCATCAAGGCCCCGATGGTTCTGCGCGTCTCTTCCTATCTGGAACACGAGATCGCGCATCTGAACGAAAGCTTCCGGGATGCTATCGCCCGCGTCGGTTACAGGGGCAGCTATCGCGGTGTGTTCCCGATCAAGGTGAACCAGCAGGCCCAGGTCGTCGACCGGATCGTCGAATTCGGCAAGAAATACAACTATGGGCTCGAGGCCGGGTCCAAACCCGAATTGGTGATCGCGCTGGCGCATCGTCTGGCCAGCGAGGCGTTGATCGTCTGCAACGGCGTCAAGGACGCCGAGTTCATCCAACTGGCAACCCTTTCCCGCAAGATCGGCTTCAACACGGTGATCGTTCTGGAAAGCCCGAAAGAGGCCGACACGGTCATCGAGGTCTACAAGGAACTGGGGATCGAACCGCTGATTGGTGTGCGGGTGAAACTGACCAACCAGATCAGCGGCAAATGGGAAGAAAGCTCGGGCGACCGGTCCGCCTTTGGTATGAACACCGATCAACTGGTGGCCACGGTGGACAAGCTGCGCGACGCGGGCCTTCTGCATTGCCTGAAGTTGCAGCACTCGCATCTGGGATCGCAGGTACAGGACGTCAACGACGTACGCCGCGCGGTGGGCGAGGCATGCCGTTATTACACCGAACTGACCCGCGAAGGCGTGCCACTGACCCATCTGGACCTCGGCGGTGGCATGGGCGTGGATTACACCGGTGAAAAGAAGGCGGCTGAAAACTCGATCAACTACACGGTCGAGGAATATTGCGCCAACGTGGTGGAAACCGTGGCCTACGCGATGGATGAGGCCGAAATCGACCACCCGACGCTGGTCACCGAAAGCGGTCGCGCTGTGGTGGCGACATCGTCGATGCTGGTGTTCAACGTGTTGGAAAGCACATTGTACGATGCGCCCAACGGCCCCGAGGTTGAAGCCGACGATCATCACATGGTTTCGGACCTTGCCGCGGTGCACGGCTATCTCAGCAAAGACCGTCTTCAGGAATGCTGGAACGACGCCAATTTCTACCGCAACGAATTGCGCGCCCTGTTCCGCCGTGGGTATGTAGACCTGCGCCAGATGGCCCGCGCCGAACGGATCTATCTGTCGCTGATGGCCCGCCTCAAGTCACTGGCGGCCAGTGACGATCTGGAAACCGACGTGGACGACCAGCTCGAGAAAGTGGCCGATATCTACCACTGCAATTTTTCTCTGTTCCAGTCCCTGCCCGACGTCTGGGCGATCGACCAACTGCATCCGATCGTGCCCTTGCAGGGCCTGAACCAGACACCCGACCGCCGCGCGGTTCTGTCCGACATCACCTGCGACAGCGACGGCAAGATCGACCGGTTCATCCTGGCTGATGGCGTCTCGCCCAGCTTGCCGGTGCATTCCCTGCCGGAACAGGATGAATACTTCATGGGCGTCTTTTTCGTCGGCGCTTATCAGGAAACGTTGGGCGATCTGCACAACCTGTTCGGCGACACCAACGTCGTCACAATCGACCTGCGCGCTGACGGTGGTTTTGATCTGCTGCACGAGCAAGAGGGCGACACGATCAGTCAGGTGCTGTCCTATGTCGAATTCGACCCGACCGACTGCGTCGCCGCCTTCCGCAAAATGGTGGACGAGGCGATATCGACCGGTACTCTGAAAGCCAAGGACCGCAAAACCCTGATGAGCGCCTATCGCGACTCGATCAACGGCTACACCTATTACGAATAACCCCCTGTGAGAGGAGACTACCCCATGGGAAAAACACTGGTTGTCGGCGCGGGCGGCGTATCCCACGCCGCCGTGCACAAGATGGCGATGAATTCGGACATCTTCACCGAAATCACATTGGCCAGCCGCACCAAGTCGAAATGCGACGCCATCGCCAAATCGGTCAAGGAACGCACCGGCGTCGACATCAAGACGGCTGAGCTTGACGCCTACAAGGTCGAAGACACGGTCAAGCTGATCAAGGAAACAGGTGCCGAGATCCTGGTGAACCTGGCCCTGCCCTATCAGGACCTGGTGCTGATGGATGCCTGCCTCGAGGCCGGCTGCCACTACCTCGACACCGCCAACTATGAGCCCGAGGACGAAGCCAAGTTCGAATATCACTGGCAATGGGCCTATCAGGACAGGTTCAAACAGGCCGGCCTGACCGCCATCCTCGGCTCGGGCTTCGATCCGGGCGTTACATCCGTCTTTGCCAAGTGGCTCAAGAAACACAAGCTGGACACCATCCGCCAGATCGACGTTCTGGACGCCAACGGCGGCCAGAACGATCAGGAATTTGCCACCAATTTCAACCCGGAAATCAACCTGCGCGAAGTCCTGGCCGAGGTGCGCCACTGGGAGAACGGCGAATGGAAACACTCCCCCGCGATGACCCACAAGGTCGAATTCGACTTCCCCGCCATCGGCCCCAAGAACATGTACCTGATGTATCACGAGGAACTGGAATCGCTCTCGACCCATTTCCCCGAGATCGAGCGCGCCCGGTTCTGGATGACCTTCGGCGACGCCTATATCACCCACGCCAAAGTGTTGGAAAACGTCGGCATGACCCGCATCGACCCGGTGGTGCACAACGGGGTCGAGATCATCCCGATCCAGTTCCTGAAAACCCTGCTGCCCGACCCCGGCGATCTGGGTGCCGAAACCAAGGGCAAGGCCTGCATCGGCGACATCGCCACCGGCCAAGCCAAGGACGGCTCGGGCGAGAAGACCTACTACATCTACAACATCTGCGATCACGAGGAATGCTACCGCGAGGTCGGCAGCCAGGCCGTCAGCTACACCACCGGCGTCCCGGCCATGATCGGCGCGGCACAGGTGCTGAAAGGCAACTGGCGCGAACCGGGCGTGTGGAACATGGAGCATCTCGACCCGGACGACTTCATGGACATGCTCAACAAGCACGGCCTTCCCTGGCAGGTCCACGAACTCGACGGGCCCGTCGACTTCTGATCCCTCGGGGCGGTCCGCGCGACCGCCCTGCTTCATCTGGCTAAAAATATCCCGGGGGTCCGGGGGCAGCGCCCCCGGCCACTCCACCAATCGGAGACGCCCGACATGTCCGACATGATGACCACACAGGCCGGAGACGCCGGCGCCTTCCGCCACTTCGACCTGACCCGCGTCCCCTCCCCCTGCTTCGTCGTCGACGAAAAGGCGGTGGAGCGGAACCTTGCGGTTCTAGCCGATATCGGTGAGCGTTCCGGCGCACATGTCCTGTCCGCCCTCAAGGCTTTCTCGATGTTCGCGCTGGCCCCTCTGGTGCGCCAGTATCTCGGCGGTACCTGCGCCAGCGGCATCTACGAGGCCCGGCTGGGCCGCGAGGAATATGGCGGCGAGGTCGCGACCTACTGCGCGGGCTACAAGGACACCAGTATCAACGAAATCCTTGCGCTGTCGGATCACATCATCTTCAACAGCCCCGGGCAGAAAGACCGCTTTCTTGCCAAGGCACAGGCCGCCGGGCGGCAGGTCGGGCTGCGCATCAACCCCGAGCATTCCGAAGGCGAGGTTGCGAAATACGATCCCTGCGCCCCGTGTTCACGCCTCGGCACCCCGGTCAGTCAGCTGGACGCCAAGGCGCTGGAGGGCGTGGATGGGCTGCATATGCACACGCTCTGCGAACAGGGGTTCGAACCTCTGGCGCGCACCTGGGCCGCGGTCGAACCGAAGCTGGCACAATTCCTGAACGGCCTGAAATGGCTGAATTTCGGCGGCGGCCACCACATCACCCGCAGCGACTATGACCGCGACGGGCTGGTGGAGTTCATCAAACACATCCGTGCCAAATACGGCGTCGAGGTCTATCTGGAACCCGGCGAGGCCGTGGCGCTGGATGCGGGCATCCTGGTGGGCGAAATCCTCGACCTGCCGCACAACGGCATGGATCTGGCGATCACCGACATCTCGGCCACCTGCCACATGCCCGACGTGATCGAGGCCCCCTATCGCCCCGCCCTGATGGACGAGGCCGAAACCGGCCACACCTATCGCCTGGGCGGCCCCTCGTGCCTGGCGGGCGACGTGATCGGCGACTACACTTGGGCCGAACCGCTGCGGATCGGACAGCGCTTCGCGTTCCTCGATCAGGCGCATTACTCGATGGTCAAGACCAACACATTCAACGGCGTGCCCCTGCCCACCATCGCCCTGTGGAACAGCGAAACCGATGACCTCAAGATCATTAGGGAATTCGGCTATGACGACTTTAAGGACAGACTTTCATGAGCATTTTCCTCGACAGCGAACTGACCGACGCCGAACGCAGCGAAGACGCCCGGTTCCGTGTGATCCCGGTGCCGCTGGAACGTACGGTCTCCTATGGCTCGGGCACCGCCAAAGGCCCCGAAGCGATCATCGCGGCCAGCAATGAACTCGAACGCATAACCGGCCACGCCGAGCCTTGCGTCGAAGGCATCTTTACCGAAGCCCCGCTGGATTGCGACGGCCCGCTGCCGGACGTTATGGAGCGCCTCGCCCAGCGCACCGAGGCCGCCATCCGTGCCGGCAAGGTGCCGGTCACGCTGGGCGGTGAACACTCGCTCAGCTACGGTGCGGTCATGGGTGTGACCCGCGCCCTTGGCCAGCCCGTCGGAATCGTGCAGATCGACGCCCATGCCGATCTGCGCAACGCCTATCAGGGCGAAAAACACTCTCATGCTTCGGTGATGCATCTGCTGGCCGAGGAAGGTATCCCACTGGCCCAGTTCGGCGTGCGCGCCTTTTCCACCGAGGAAGCAAAAAGCCGCCTGAGGAACCGCGTCTTCCACGTGGATGCCGAAGAGTTGGTCACCGGCAACATCCATGACGTCGACCTGCCCGAGGATTTCCCCGAACTGGTCTATGTCAGCTTTGACGTTGATGGGCTGGACCCGGCGCAGATGCCCGCGACCGGCACGCCCGTTCCGGGCGGGCTGGGATACTATCAGGCGCTTCGCCTCGTCGAACACGCCCTGAAGGGCCGCCGCTGCGTCGGCTTCGACGTGGTCGAACTGGCCCCCGACGGCAATGCCGCCTGGGATTTCACCGCGGCGCAGATTGTCTATCGCCTGATGGCGAGCTGCTGAACAGGCAGGCGGGCCGGGCTGGCCCGCCTGATCCGGTTCCTAGCCGGTTTTGCCGTCATCGGCGGTTTCGTTCAGCTCCATATGGCCTTCGCCCCTGTTCAGGACGCGGCGCAACATGGGTTCGAAGAACTCCAGCGGCTTGGTCGGATAATTCGGGTCGAACGCCTTCTGATCGTATTCATGGCAGAAATAGCGACAATCTTCCCAATAAGGACTGTCGCGATATTTGTCGCGCGCGTTGCGGTCGCCGCCCAGATGGTGGTTGTAGTAATATCCCTGAAACACGCAATGATGCTTGAGAATCCAATACGTCTTTTCGCTGACGTAAGGCTTCATCATCGCGGCTGACAGCTCTCCGTGATTGTAGGGCGACAGGATATCGCCGGTATCGTGGATCAGCGCCGCCACCACCAGTTCTTCATCCGCACTGTCCTCGTAAGCACGTGTCGCGGCTTGCAGGCTGTGCTGGTAGCGGTTCACCGGATAGGGCGTCCATTCTTCGTCCAACGAGCGGATGGCATCGAGGATGCGGTCTGGCAGGGCCGCATTATACGCCTCTTCGTACTCCATCACGGCGTCCCAGTCGGCCTTGGTGGCTGTTTCGAAACTGGTCCAGGTGGGTTTGTGGCTTTTGTCCAGCATGGCTGATCCTTTGGCATGTGTCCTAAACGCAAGAGTAGTTCGAAACCAACCTCCAAAAAAATGAATTGATTTTATCACAATGATCAAAAAATACTTTCGACATGCAATTCAAAGCTCTGGAAACTTTTCTCTGCGTGGCCGAAGCCGGTGGCTTTCATGCCGCCGCCCGCAAATTGAATGTGACGCAGACCGCCGTCAGCGCGCGCATTCGCCTGATCGAGGAGGAAACCGGCAGGGCGCTGTTCACGCGCGGTGCCGGAGGAACGGCGCTGACCGAGTTCGGCCGGCAGTTCAAACCCTATGCGGAACAGGTGCTGTCCCTTTGGGGCTTTGCATCGCGCGACCTGCCGGTACAGGCACAGAACCGCCCGGCGCTGCGGTTGGGCGGCCAGCTCAGCATCTGGGATCCGTTGCTGGTGGACCTGGCGGTTCGGTTTGAACAGCGCTTTGGCAAATTGCTGTTGACGCTGAACTACGACCACGACCTGAACATGGTCGAAGCGGTGGCAACCCATGTGCTGGACGCGGCGATCACACATGAAAAGCCATCCGACCGGCGCGTCACGTGGTACGCGCTTGAACCCGAGCTCTTGTCCTTGGTCCGGACGCCAAAGGCTGACGGCGCGGACGATGACCTGATCTTCGTCAACCTCGAACTGGGCGAAGTCTATCAGGATCATGTAAGATCGGCGGCGCGACGGGCGTCAGGTCAGACCGTATTTCTTGGCAATTGCATGATGGCGCTGCGATATGTTCTGCAACGGGGCGGAAACGGTTACTTCCCCGATTACGTCATTTCCGAACATCTGGCCTCGGGTGCTCTGAAGCGGGTCGAGGACAGTATCAGCTTGCCCTTGCCCATGTATCTGGTCACCCGCGGTGATCGCGAGGAATTCGACGACATCCACAGCTGTTTGGTGGATCTTCGCAGCTAGAACTCAGGCCGGTGTCGGCATGATCCGGGGCGCGCGCTGCCGTTTTCGCATCAACGGCCGACCAGCAACAAGCAGGAAGAGGCCCGAGATCAGCACCCCCATGATTGCGGGAAGGTAAAGCAGAAACCAAAGCTCCGGGTCATCGATCACCACCGGGGAAACAAACCCGCGCACACCTTCAAGCAGCACAAGAATGGTGAAGGCGCCCAATATCTGCGGCCACAATCCAAACCGGGAAAAGCTGCCCAGCATCAGGGTTGAATACCCGGCCAGCGCCACGGCGATGCAAATCGCGATCCACGAGAACCGCTGGTGCAGCTCTTCGATCAGTTTGCCTTGGCTGAACCCTTCCATGGCTGAAACCTCATCCCGGTTGCGGATCAGGTCCGCCGTTGGAATGGCTTCGAGACTGCGCCGGGCCATCGGATTTGTATTCGTCAGTTCCGAGATGTCGTAGGAGGCGTCCTGAAACAGGGTCGATGACAACACCTTGCCTTCCTTGTTCAGGCGCAATGCAACCCCATCAACCATCACAAGGTGGATGCCGGCATCATTGTTGACCAGATAGGCGGTTACGCTTGAATAGCTGACCGAGTTTTCAGGATCGCGGCGGTCAGACACGAACACTTCGTGGAGTGTGCCGTCCAGATCAATCCCGCCTATGTAAACCGTGACGCCTTCGGCAGGGTGCAGAAACTCGCCTTCGTTCAACAGTTGAGCCGTCACATCTCCGGCCACTTCAGCCTGCCGGATTTCCAGCTGTTCCACCGAGGCCGGGCGCAGGAACACGCTGATGATCGCCATCATCACCCCGGTAATCACACCGAAAAGCAGCACCGCCCGGGCAAGCCGCCAAGGGCTGGATCCGGTGGCCAGCATAACCGTCAGTTCACTTTCGCGGCTCAGGCGATTTGTGGCATAGACGGCGGCGGCAAACACCGCCATGGGCATGACCGTACGGATCAGGGTCGGCAAAGTCAGCGCGGTGAATTCCAGAAAGACCATCGCCGACTGCCCGCCGCTGATGACCCTGTCAAACAGGCTGACGGACCGGGTGATCCAGAACACACCAACCAGCACCAGGGTGAAAAAGCCAAACAGAATCAGCAATTGCCGCAGGAAATATCCATCAAAACGCGACATGGGGCCTCGTGCGTGTGTTCGTTTGCAGCGGACACTAGGGCATTAAGCCGACAGAGGAAACAGGCATTGGACGTCAGGATGCCCCTGTATGCAACCTTCGCGCATACCGGTTTCACCGCACATCCCTGTTTTGGCATCAAAAGGGCCGGGAGAATACGCTTTGTGAAAACTGCGGCTCATGGCACATTTTATGGATTGATTGAAATGGAGTTTGAAAAATGGCACTGTTTTTTTCCCGCCGCACCTATAACGCACATAAGAAGAAATTTACCCTCAAGCCCGCCGCAAAGACGAGATATGTCAACATCACCCAGCAAAGCCCGGGTGGAAAAATCCGAAAGGGCAGTATCGTCAAAAAAGCCAAATGGCTGGATCTCGTGCGTCAGGAGGGCGGGGATTCGGCCGTCCTGATCTATGTTCACGGGTTCAACACCAGCCAGAAGGACATGCTGGACCGGCTGGGGAAAATAGAAACCAACCTAAGGGGCAACGGATATCAGGGCGCGGTCGTTGCCTTTGACTGGCCCAGCGACGGATCGGTGCATACCTATGACTCGGACCGGTCCGATGCCAAGGCGGTGGCTCCGCATCTGGTGGGGGATGGGATCTTGCCACTGTTGGGGATGTCCCCGCGCCCCAAGGTGCATCTGATCGCGCATTCCATGGGGGCGCTGGTCATACTTCGCGCTTTCTCGGACTTCGGGGATTCGGCTGGGCCAGGCAACAAGATATGGTCGGCGGATCAGGTCATGTTCGCGTCAGCGGACATCGATTCAGAGTGGCTGGAAAAGGGCGCATGGGGCGATCTGGTCCTGAAAAAACGGTGCAAGCGGTTCACCAATTACTACAGCCGGAAAGACAAGGTTCTGGCCCTGGCCGGCGGGATTGTAAACGGAGGGCGGCCGCGGGCGGGCCGTGTCGGGATGCCCAAGCTGACCTCGAAAGGGCATTGGGATATTTTCTGTGACCACCAATATCAACGCGACGTCCCCAAAGCACAGCGTAAGATGATGAAGTCGCATCGCTGGTGGTTCGACAGCGGCGGGTTTTATGAGGACCTCGCCCTGACGATCGACGGCCATCCGGCAAAAACGATGCCGACCCGACACAAGACAAATATCGGGGATCTGGCGCTGCTGGCCTGACTGACCGGCCGCCCAACGCCTTTCTCTGGTGCAAAGCCCGTTTTCGCGGGATTTGCTCAAGTAGCGGCGTTGGGCAGATTCTCTGCACGTACTGGCAGCGTCACTATGTGTTGCCGACCAGAAACGGAAAGGGCGCGCTCGACCACAAGCGCGCCCTACTCATAAGGGAGAAACTGAAAACCTGCGTTCTGAACCGAACCTGAACGCCAACTCTTTGACATCCTCAGACAAACAGACTTTCCAACATCCGTCAGTGACGCTGTTCACACTCTGGGCCGGTATTTTTAGATGGCATATGGGGTTTGGTTGCACGGCGGCTCACAATGCCTGTATGCGTCCTGATTGCCGGTTCGCCCCGGCCATAGTCGTAAGCCGCGCGCGCTGGAAACGCGCCAGGCGCGATCGCCGATTGGTGTTTTGATGCGGATGGCAGGGGCAGCAGGGTTCGAACCCGCGACCTACGGTTTTGGAGACCGTCGCTCTACCAACTGAGCTATACCCCTGTGGTGCGCCCCAGATATGACAGCCGCGCGGCGGACTCAAGAGGCTTTTTCGGATTCCACACCACTATCTGAGCCGACAAACAAGTTGCGCAAAATGTGCAGTGCGCTAAGACAAGGTCCGGTCAGCAAAAGGAACCCCGTGTGAACCTCCGCAAGAAGATCGCAGACAGCGAAGCCGTGCTGAACTGGGTGGCCCGCCGGATCGCCGCTTACATCCGATTGGTCAACCGCAACACACGTTGGCAACGCATCGGATACGAAGAACTGGATCATCTGGTCGAACAAGGTGAGCCGGTCATCGTTGTGCTCTGGCATCAACGGCTGGCGCAGTCGCCATATTTCTTCCCGCTGGACAAGGGGCGCATCTGTTCGATCACCTCCTCTGCCCGGGCGGGCAGCATGGTGGGCCGGGTCCAAAAGCTGTTTGGCATGGATACGATCGCCATGGCCAGCAAGACACGCCACGTCGCCTTGTCACGCCAGGTTCTGGGCAAGATGAAGCAGGGTATCTCAATTGGGATCGCGGCAGACGGCCCGCGCGGGCCAGAGCGGGTTCTGTCGACGGTTCCGTTGGTATGGGCGCGGACCTCGGGCAAGCGCGTATTCGGCATCACCTATTCAACAAAACATGGTCGCGAAGCGGGAACCTGGGATCACCTTCTGATGCCCCGCCCCTGGCGCAATGAGGGCGTTTTTCTGTGCCGGGAATGGACTGAAACAGTGCCCCGCAAGGCAAGCGAAGAGGAAATCGAGACCCTGCGCCTGAGCCTTGAGCAGCACATGAACGACATCACGGCAGAAGCTGACCGGATGGTCGGGCGCGAGCCCTGGTCGCCTGACGCCTAACCGCCCCTGAGACGTTGCATCAGATAGACTTCGCTGCCTTCGGGGATCGGTTCGGTAAGCCCGGTGGCAATGACGCGCCCGTCGATCGCGATGGAGACCCCCGCATCAATGGGGGCCTGCAACTGCGGGTGGGCCCGGACCAAAGCCCGCAAAAGCTCTCCGGTGGTCTTGGCCTCGACCTCAACCACTTGCTGGCCCCCGGTCAGTGACCGGAGGCCGGACCAGAGGTGGACCTCAACCATTTTCCTTCAGGGCCGCCAGAATGCGCGGCGGAGACATCGGCAGTTGCGTCATCCGAACACCCGCCGCATTGGACACCGCGTTGGCGATGGCGGCCAGGGGCGGCACGATGCCCGTCTCGCCCACGCCGCGCACCCCGAACGGGTGGCCGGGGTTGGGCACTTCGACGATCACCGTATCGATCATCGGCAGGTCACTGGCGACGGGAATCCGGTAATCAAGGAAGATCGAGTTCTGCAACCGACCATCCTCGCCATAGATGTATTCCTCGTTCAGTGCCCAGCCGATGCCCTGCGCGGCGCCACCCTGATACTGCCCTTCCACATAGGTCGGGTGGATCGCCTTGCCGGCGTCCTGAATGACCGTGTAGCGGGTGATCGATGTCTTGCCGGTTTCCGGATCGACCTCGGCATCGACGATATGGGTGCCAAAGGATACGCCCGCGCCTTCGGGGGTTGCTTCGAAATGGCCCGAAATCGGGCCTCCGGTCGATCCCATATCCGCCGTGATATCGGCAAGAGGCAGCGGGTCGAAATCCCCTGCATTGGGCCCCGAGGGCACCGCGCAGCCGTCTTCCCATTTCACCGCATCGACCGGGATGCCCCACTTGGCCGCCGCACGTTCGCACAGTTTCTCGACCGCGTGTCTTGCGGCCTTGATCGTGGCGAGGCCCGACGCGTAGGTCACACGCGAACCATGGCTGACGTCGTTGTAGCCCAGCGTCGCCGTGTCCGCGATGGTCACGCGGATATTTTCATACGGAATGCCCAGAACCTCGGCCGCCATCAGGGCCATGGATGCGCGCGACCCGCCGATGTCGGGCGTTCCGACCATCAGCTGCGCCGAACCATCCTCGGACAGTGCCAGTGAAACGCTGGTCTCGCCGCCGTGGTTGAACCAGAAGCCGCAGGAAACCCCGCGCCCCTGCCCCGGCTTCAGCGGGGCCGAGTAATGGGGATGCGCTTTGGCGGCCTCAAGGGTTTCGACCAGACCGATGCGCTCGTAGGTCGGGCCATAGCTGGCCTTCGTGCCTTCATGCGCGGCGTTTTTCAGGCGCACATCAATAGGATCGAGGCCCAGCTTGTTGCAGAGCTCGTCAATGACGGATTCAACGGCGAAGGCGCCCATGGGTGCGCCCGGCGCGCGGTAGGCGGCCTGTTTCGGGCGGTTCGACATCACATCGTAACCGATCTGCTTGACGTTGGTCAGGTTGTAGGGCGCAAAGGCACACATGGCCGTCATGTCGCCCGGGGCGCCGGGGAAGGCCCCGCCTTGCAGGCGGAAGACACCCTGCGCCGCCGTGATTGTGCCGTCTTTCTTCATGCCGATCTTCACGTCCATTGACGCCGAAGAGGTCGGCCCGGTGGCACGGAAAACCTCGGATCTGGTCATCACGATCTTGACCGGACGGTTGGCCTTGCGGCTGAGTGCCAGCGCGACGGGTTCGATGAAGACCGTGGTCTTGCCGCCAAAACCGCCGCCGATTTCAGACGCCGTGACGCGCAGCTGAGAGGTTTCGATTCCCAGCAGCGCCGCACAGGTTTTTTGCGCGATCCAGTGGCCCTGGGTCGTGCACCACAACTCGCCCTTGCCGTCATTGCCCAGCATGCCCAAGCAGGCATGCGGCTCGATATAGCCCTGATGGGTCGCCTCGGTGACAAAGCTGTCTTCGATAACCAGATCGGCCTCGGCAAAGCCCGCCTCGACGTCACCGTGACCGCTTTCGTGATAGCGCACGACATTCGGGTGCATCCCTTCCGGCACCGAATAGTCCGCCGCACCTTCCCGGATCACCGGCGCGTCCGGTGCCATCGCTTTGTCCACGTCGGTGACGTGCGGCAGCACCTCGTATTCGACTTCGATGAGTTTCAGCGCATCCCGTGCCGCCAAGGCAGATGTGGCCGCGACCGCAGCAACCGCGTGCCCGTCATAGAGCGCCTTTTCCCCCGCCATGACGTTTTCCAGCACGTTCCAGAATTCGCCTTCAAGCCCGGGCTTGAACGGGACATCGGCGAAATCGGCACGGGTCACGACGGCTTTGACGTCCTTCGATGCCTCGGCTTTCGAGGTATCAATCCTGACGATCCGGGCATGGGCGTGGGGTGAGCGCAGAATCGCGCCGTGCAACATGCCGGGGGCCGAGATATCCGCACCGAACTTGGCCCGGCCTGTCACCTTGTCCAGTCCGTCAGGGCGATCGGGGCGGGTGCCAACGAAAGTGAAATCAGTTTTGCGATCGTCCAGAGCCATTATGACGCCTCCCGCATCTCAGCCGCCGTGTCCATCACGGCGCGAATGATCTTGTCATAGCCGGTGCAGCGGCACAGGTTGCCCGCCAGCCAATAACGCGTTTCTTCCTCGGTCGGATTGGGGTTCTTCTCCAACAGGGACTTCGCCGCCACCAGAATGCCCGGGGTACAGATGCCGCATTGAAGCGCGGCGTATTCGATCATCTTCTTCTGCAACGGGTGCAGGACGTCACCATCCGCAATCCCTTCGACGGTCTCGATCTGCTTGCCTTCGGCCTCGACACCCAGCATCAGGCACGAGCACACAAGGCGGCCATCGACGGTGACCGAACACGCGCCGCAATCACCGGTGCCGCAGCCCTCTTTGGCGCCGGTCAGGTTCAGCTTGTCGCGCAGACAGTCCAGCAGGGTTTCGCGCGGGTCACAGAGGTATTCAACTGCGTCCCCGTTTACGGTGGTGGATACGTGGAGCTTGCTCATGCGTTTTCTCCCTTCGCGCGGGCATAGGCGATCTTCGCGGCACGCTTGGCCAGAACGCCGGCGACTTCGGTGCGGAATGCGATCGTGCCTCGTTTGTCGTCGATCGGATTGCAGGCGGCCGACGCGGCCGCGGCCAATGCGTCAAGGGCGGCATCGTCCAAAGTGCTGCCGATAATCGCGTTGGCACAGTCTTCAACCAACAGAACGGTCGGTGCCACGGCACCCAGCGACACGCGCGCCTCGGTGATGACGTCACCATCCAGACGGAGATTCACACCAACGCCCACGACCGCAATGTCCATTTCGGTACGGGGGATGAACCGCAGATAGGCGTCGCCCCCATTCTTGCCTCGGGCCGGAATGTTGATGGCCGAGATCAGTTCGCCTTTCGCCAGCGAGGTCCTGCCGGGCCCGGTCGGGATGTCCTCAACCGCAACGTCACGCGTGCCATCGGGGCCGGTTACGGTGACGGTCACGCCCGCCGCCACCATGGCGGGCACGGAATCAGCCGCAGGTGAGCCATTGCACAGGTTGCCCGCCAGCGTCGCGCGGCCCTGAACCTGAGTTGAACCGATCAGGTCCATCGCCTCGACGACACCGGGCCAGTCGCGGCCAAGGTCGGGGTGCTCGCTCATCTCGGCGCCCGTGACGGCCACGCCGATCGTCCAGCTGCCGTCGTCGTTGCGGGTGATGTCACGCACGCCGTCGATCTTCTTGATGTCGATCAGCGTGTCGGGCGTAACCAGTTCCGAGCGCAGTTGCACCAGTACATCCGTACCGCCCGCCAGAAAACGTGTGATGCCCGTCGCATTCGCGGCCAGAGCCGAAGCTTCGGCAAAGCTGGCGGGGCTGTGATAATCCATGAAGCTACCTCGTACCTGTTGATCAGGAATATCTGGGTTCGCGGCGACGTTAATTCACACCTCGTCCGGCGTCCATGGGCCGAGCGACCAAAATTCAACTTCCAAATGTCGCTTTTGGACAGGGTTCAGAGATCGATTTCGATCACCCCATCAGGTTCCGCCGCGCGGCTTTGGCACAGGATCATGGCGCCTTCGCGCTGTTTGCGGGACAAAACGAAATCCCGATGCTCGACCTCGCCCGCAATGACACCGCATTTACAGACGCCGCAGATGCCGTCAGCGCATTTCACATCCACATGAATACCGGCTGCGTTCAGAACTTGCGCCGCGTCCTTGTCTGCGGGCACGGGCAGTGTCCGGCCCGAACGCGCGAGCTTGAGCTCAAACGCGTGGTTTTCATATTCAGGCGTTTCAGGGACCGAGAAATATTCCAGATGGCGCGCCTCTTCGGGAAAGCCTTGCTGCTCGGCCGCCTGAATCACGCCGTTCATGTAACGATCCGGCCCGCAGGTATAGACATGCCATCCATCCCGATAACCGGACAGAATCACATTCAGATCGGCGCGGGTGCCTTCATCCGAGAAATGGTAATGAACGTGGTCCGCCCAGGGCATGGCGGCCAGATCATCCAGATACCCCGCCCCGCCCCGTGTGCTGGCCGAATAGTGCAATTCGAACTCGCGGCCCAGCGCATGGAGGCGATGGGCAAAGGCGATCATCGGGGTAATGCCGATACCGCCGCCCATGAGGAATGTTCTGGTTGCCGTTTCATCCAATTCAAAGTGGTTGATCGGTTTGGACACGAAAACCTTTCGCCCCTCGGTGAAGATGCGATGCAGCAGCGCGGACCCGCCACGCCCGTCATCCTCGCGCAGCACTCCGATCTGATAGGTCGCACGATCCGACGGGTCGCCGGACATGGAATATTGCCGCAGGAATTCCGGTGCGACCAGGACGTCCAGATGTGCGCCCGCTGTCCATCCCGGCAGGGGCGCACCGTCCAGCGATGTGAATTCGTATTTCGTGACATCCGCCGTCATCTTTTCGACCTTGGTCACGGCGACACGCATCACAGGCGCATCACCCGCGATCTGATAGCGATGGATGATCGACATGTCCCCGCTTGCCTTGCGGGCCTTGTATTCATCGGCCGTCACCATGGCCTCATAGGCTGCAATCCCGGCCTCTCGGTCCATTGCGAAGGGATAGGGCCAGGGGTGCGGAGCCAGATAAGCGGGATAGACGGCCAGGGTCTGATCCTCATATTTCAGGTCCAGATCCTTTTGCAGATCGCGCCGGTTCAACGGGTGCGTCGTGGGGCGATAGGCGCCGTCGGGCTGCAACTCGATATCCCACCACCATTTCTTGATATCGTTCAGCCCGCCATTGCCGACCGCATCGTCCAGCCTGGCCAGTGCGGGCGCGGCCGAGGGGATGTTCATCGCAGCCCAGCGGAAGGGACGTTCCTTGAAGATGCCTTCGAGGTTCCACGGGCAGGTCTTCATGCACCGTCCGCACATCGCACCGCCTGGCGTCGTTACACGGTAAGTGGCGCATTTCTGGCTGTCGGACTTCCAGATTTCATAACCGTTGAACATCAGCTTCGGTCCGGCGGTGATCGCGCCCGAGGGACATTCGCGGGCGCATTTGTTGCAGGATTCACAAAAGGTTTGCAGGCCGAAATCGATGGGTTTGTCATGCGCCATCGGCATGTCGGTCGTCACCACGCCTGATTTCAGGCGCGGGCCCAGATAGGGGTTCAGGATAACTTCTCCGATCCGGCTGACCTCGCCCAGACCGGACAGCAACAAAAGCGGCGGTTGCAGCACCTCGCCATCCATCACCGTATGCGCCTTGGCCTTGTAACCGAGGTTGCGGATCTGCTGGGCGATCACTCCGCCCAGCAGCGAAAAGCGCAGGTAGGCGCGCATGGATTGGGCGACACTGATCCAGTCGTCACCACTGGCACCTTCCATCGTTTCATAGCCCTGATCGATGATCATGCTGATGGCCTGATCATGAGGCGGCACGATTTCTTCGCCGGTGGCGTCATGAGAATACCATGCCCATTCCGGGCAGCGGCTGAGGCCCACTGCATCGACGCCCAGAAAATAGGTCGCCGCCTTGATGTTTGCCGCATTGCGTCGGGCATCGGTTGACTTGCGCAGGTCAGCGCTTTCACCGTCCTGCAACAGAACGAATGCACCCAGCGCGCGACGCTGGGCAAAGCTGGGCGCGGCTTTGCGCACGTAGTACCCGCCTTTCGCGGCGTCCTGCAATGACTTGCCCATGTCGCCGAACTGGGCGCGGGCGAACATGTCGGCGCGCTTGGGAACGCGGGCAACATTCTCTTCGTCGATATAGGTTGTCGGAGCCTCGACCCGTTTGAGTTTTTCGAACGGATGGGCCCCGTCCACATAGCGTCGTTTGGCATATGGGTCACGGTTGAGGGCGTTCTTGGCAAATCCCGTGCCCAGCCACCATGCCGGGCCTTGGGTCCGAAACCACGGCTGTTGCGCCATGGGCCTGAGCGGCCGGTCATGCGCGACGGGCATCTCGGTCGTCACGGCTGCAAGGCCAAACCTGGTGCCCAGCCACGGCGCAACCAGCTTGCCGCCCTCGACCGAGGCCAGACCGGCGGCCACGGCCAGCTTGCCCAGATCGACTTCGGACGACATCACGCTGTGCGCGCGGGCGTCAAAACCCAGCAGTCGGATATAGTTGGCGATGACCACGGCATTCTCGGTTGCCAGCAGGCAGGCGCGATGATCCTGCGCGTCGATGATCCAGTCCGTACCGGGTTCGGAAGGGTCCGGATCGCGGTTATGTTCGTACAGAAAGACGATGGCGTGGCGGTGGCCGCCAATCGGCTTGGGCGCGGCCTCCATACTGTCTTTCAGATCGGCCATGATGAGATCGATCCCAGAGGCCAGCGTCTTGGTCTGGCGCGTGCGCAGCGCATGGGCAAGCCGGTCGATATCGGGGTTGCGGCGTGGTTCGTCCAACAGCGCATCTGACGGCAACGGCCCGCAGCCCATCATCGACGCATCGTTGAAATACCCAAATGCCTTCAGATGGTTGGTGCGTTCCTGCGGATCTGATGGGATCTCGGATGCAATCGGGTTCACCAACCCGTCGCGAATCGCGTCCAGCATCGCCTGAAATTCGCCCATGGCGTTGACGATGCTGTCGGGCCGTTCCGGCCGGTGGAAACTCAGTTCGCCCATCAAGGGCACGCGCGACAAATCCGGTATGGTATCTTGTCGGGTCAAACGCTCCAACGGGTATCGCCCCATGTGAACGGGCCGGTTCTTGTCCGAGAAAAAGCGGATTCCCATTATGCGCCTCCTGTTGCCACTCATCCCCTACCCCGTCATGGACAGCGAAACCATTCATGCATAATCATAAGTGGTATGAAGAGAATCGATTTCACTGATCTCGACGGCAAGGTTCTGCGCATCTTTCTGACCATACTCGAGGAAAGCTCGGTCTCGAAAGCTGCGGATCGGCTGGGCGTTACGCAATCGGCCATCAGCCATACGCTGGCCAAGCTCCGACTGGTGCTGGGCGATCCGTTGTTTGTCCGGTCCGGTCAGGGCCTGACCCCGACCGAGCGCGCCTTGTCCCTGAAGGAGCCCGCGCAAAAGGTGCTGGACGGAATGCGGGCGCTGACCGAAGGGCGGCCGTTTGACCCGCAGTCTGAACAGATCAGGATCCGCATCGCCACCAATGACATGCCGCGCGAGTTGATCTTTCCGCAGCTGCTTCGAGAAACACGTGCCGAAGGCGCAGGTCTGCGGCTGGAATTCATTCCTTCAGGCGTGCCCGACCCCGAGCTGCTGCGCAGTGACAGATGCCAGTTGATGCTGACCCCGTTGCCGCCGGACGGGCCGGATATCTTTCAGAAACGCCTGATGACCAGCCCGCTGATGCTGTTCTATGACGCCACACAGCGCACGCCGCCGGACAGTTGGGACGCCTATTGCAACTGCGATCATGTCGAGGTTCGCTTTGCCGATGGCCGCAACGCCCGCGCCGTCATGCGTGGCGTTGATCAAAGCCAGATCAGGCCAGCGGTGGTGACCCTGCCGCATTTCAACGCCATCCCGGCCTTCATACAGGGCAGCGACCTGATCTCGACCGACACGGCGCTGATGAAACAGGGCCCGCTGGCCATGCTGGATTGCGCGCCACTGCCGTTCGAATGCGCGCCAGTGTCGATCTACATGGTCTGGCACCAGAGGTCGGCCAATGACCCGGCACATCGCTGGTTGCGGGCCCGGATCGAGGCAATCGCCGCATCCATTCAAACCTGAGACAACAGCCAGTCTCGCATGATCTCGACCAGTTGCGGTTGGCGTGGCTTGCGGGGTGCAACCACATAGAACCCCAGATCTTCAACCAGGACATCCGCAAGCGGCTGAACAAGACGGCCCGAGGTCACCTCGGGCGCGACGAGAGGCGCATTGGCCAGTGCTATACCCTGCCCCGAAACTGCCGCGTCGATCGCAAGACTGGTCTGGCTGAAGCTCATCATTCTGGGCTTTCCGCTTACCCCCACCCGTTCAAGAAACAAGGGCCACAATCCGTGGGTATCGTTCAGCAATACCTGCTTCATCAAGTCAGAAGGGGTGCTGACTTCCCTCGCCATGGCAGGGCTGCATACCGGAATGAATTCGGTCGAAAACAAGGGCACCGCTTCCAGTTCCGCCGCAAACGGCGCTCGACCCTGCCTGACAGCCAGATCGACGCCATCCGAACTGAAATCCGCCAGACGCTCGCGCGCATCCACCTGAACCGAGATGTCCGGATACAGGTCCGTGAAGCCCGACAAACGCGGCACCAACCATTTCGAGGCAAAGCTGGGCGTGACCGACAACGTGACCCGGCGGGCCGGAGACAGGTCTTCGACGGCCTCTTCGATCAACCTGAAGGCACGACGCAGCGGCGCGTGAAACCGCCGCCCGGATTCGGTCAGTCGCAACCCACGCGGCAGGCGATCGAACAGAACCTCGTCCAATCGTGCTTCAAGCCCGCGCACCTGCTGCGCGACGGCACCTTGTGTAACGCCAAGTTCCTCGGCGGCCAGTCGAAAGTTCAAATGACGGGCAGAAGCTTCGAAAGCACGTAAAGCGTTCAGGGGTGGAAGGGCGGCCATCGTGCTGTCCTGTAGATTTTCTACAGCATAAGGCCAGCAGAACTGATTGGTCAAACCGCTCTCTGACCGCCATCCTGGGTTCAACTGAAAAACGGAGATGTCAGATGGAAAAGGTAGCACTTATTACAGCGGGCGGCAGTGGCATGGGTGCGGATTCCGCACGGAGGCTGGCGGCGGACGGGTTCAAGGTTGGCATTCTGTCTTCCTCGGGCAAGGGAGAAGCCTTGGCAAAAGAGTTGGGCGGTGTTGGCATTACCGGCTCGAACCAGTCCACCGAGGATTTGCAGAAGCTTGTCGATGCCGCCATGGCCCATTGGGGGCGCGTTGACGTTCTGGTCAATTCCGCCGGTCACGGCCCCCGCGCTCCGATCCTTGAACTGACGGATGAGGATTGGCACGCCGGCATGGATGTCTATTTCCTGAACGCGGTGCGCCCCACACGGCTTGTGACCCCGATCATGCAGGCGCAGGGCGGTGGCTCGATCATCAACATCTCGACCTTTGCCGCGTTCGAGCCGGATCCGGTTTTCCCGACCTCGGGCATGTTCCGGGCCGGGCTGGCCGCCTTCACCAAGCTGTACGCGGACAAGTATGCCGCCGAGAATATCCGCATGAACAACGTCCTTCCGGGCTTCATTGACAGCCTGCCCGAGAAGGAAGAATTCCGCAGCCGCATTCCAATGGGGCGCTATGGGCGCAGCTATGACGAGATCGCCTCGGTCGTCGCTCTGCTTGCCTCGGAAGGCGGCGGCTACATCACCGGACAGAATATCCGGGTGGACGGCGGTATCACCCGGTCTGTCTGAACTCAGACCCGCGCCTTTATCAGATGTGTCAGCGCCGCGCCGGATTCGAAAAAGGCGCGGCGCACGCGCGTCCAGTTTTCGCGGTGTTCCGACACGGCGGGAACCGGCAGAAGCGAGGGATCATCCGCCAGAAGACTCTCGACCATCATGCGACCGAACACCGTGCCCGGGCCGATGCCGCGACCGGAATACCCGTGTGCGGCCAAAGCGTTGGGGCCGATCTGCGTGATCTTCGGAAGATTATCCGATGTCATTGCGATCCGCCCGTGCCACCCGTGTTCGAACGGCTGGTCGGCCAATTGCGGATAGAGCTCGGCCAGCTTGCGCCGGACCCAAGCGGAATGTGCAACCCGACCGGCATGTCCCAGATCGCCCATGCCGCCAATGATCATCCGCCCGGCCTGATCCAGCCGGAATGACGTCATGATAAGCCCGGTATCCCAGCATCCTTCTTTCCTTGGCAGGATACTGGCGCGCAAATTGTCGGTCAGCGGGGCTGTGGCGTACTGGAAATAGTAGACCGGCACATAGGCAGGCGCGGTCTCCGGCAGCGCAAGATGATAGGCATTCGTCGCCTGAATGACCGATCTTGTCCGAACCGTCCCGCCCGGTGTCATCAGAACCCAGTGCCCAGCCTCATATGCCATGGTCTGCACGGGGCTGTGGGTATATATCCGTGCCCCGGCCTGTGACGCCGCGCGCACCAAACCCACCGCATAGGCCAAAGGCTGGATGGTTCCCGCCCGTGGATCGAACAAGGCACCGTGAAAGGCCTGGCTACCGGTGCGTTCACCGGCCTGGTCCGCCGACAACAACTCAACCGGTGCTCCGGCTTCGCTCAACTGCGCATGACGCGTTTGCAGGTCCTTCAAACCCGACGCGGAATGAGCGCAATGCAGGGTTCCGTTGCGCACGGGCTCACACGCTATGTCATATTCATCGATCAAGGCAAACACAACCGACGGCGCCTTGGCCAGCAAGTCGATCAAACGGTTCCCCGATTCAGTACCGAGATGCGCGCGGATGTCGTCCGGCGGCAACCACAGCCCCGCATTGACCAGACCGACATTGCGCCCCGAACCGCCAAACCCGATCTCCTGCGCCTCGAGCAGGCAGACCGACGCGCCGGCGCGGGCTGCGGTCAAAGCCGCTGAACAGCCGGTATAGCCACCTCCGATGACAGCCAGATCAACCGCTGCGTCAGCGGTCAGGGGCGGTGCGGGGACTGTCTCGGTGCAGGTGGTCTGCCAAAGTGATTGTTCGGGATCGTTCACGTCGGGCCTCTGAGTCTTGTCGGCGGATCATCATCCCGATGCCCCTCCCTTTGCAAGCGGCCTTTTGACCCGTGCTGCGACAACGAAAAAGGCCCGGCAGGAACGGGCTTTGCCCGGGCCTGCCGGGCCCAACCGGAGGAGTCATTCCGTCAGGAATGATGACGACGGGCGGGAGAGCCCGCGTGGTGGGCTCAGACGTCGAGCGATCGCGCGATCAGCTCTTTCATGACCTCGTTGGTGCCGCCATAGATCATCTGCACCCTTGCATCCGCATAAAGACGCGCAATCGGGTATTCCATCATGAACCCGTAGCCGCCGAACAGTTGCAGGCATTCATGCATGATCTCATTCTGCACCTCGGATCCCCAGTATTTGGCCATCGAGGCCGTGGCCGCGTCCAGTTCGCCTGCTTCCAGCTTCCCGATACAATCATTGATGAAGCTGCGCAGAACCTCGGCCTTGGTCTTGCATTCCGCCAGTTTGAACCGGGTATTCTGAAAATCCATCACCCGCTGCCCGAAGGCTTTGCGTTCCTGCACGTATTTCACTGTTTCGGCGATGGCGAAATCGATCGCGCCCAGCGCCATGATCGCGATATTCAGCCGTTCCCACGGCAGCTGTTTCATCAGCTGATAGAAACCCTGCCCTTCCTCGGGGCCCAACAGGTTTGTCATCGGCACTTTGACATCTTCGAAAAACAACTCGGCAGTGTCATTGCCCTTCATGCCCAGTTTCTTGAGGTTCCGCCCCCGGCGAAAACCTTCACACCCGTCGGTTTCCACCACGATCAACGAAACGCCGCGTGCGCCGGCGGACTTGTCGGTCTTGGCGGCCACGATGATCAGATCCGCAGTCTGTCCGTTCGTGATGAAGATTTTGGACCCGTTCAACCGGTATGAGTTGCCGTCCTTCTCGGCAGTCGTCCGCACCGCCTGTACGTCCGAACCGGTACTGGGTTCGGTCATTGCCAGCGCGCCGACCAATTCACCCGACGCCAGTTTGGGCAACCACTTCCGCTTCTGATCTTCGCTGCCATAAGCGGTGAGATAGTGGGTCACGATCGACTGGATGCCATAGCCCCAACCCGCATCACCCCGCGCGCCCTGTTCATAGGCCGTGATGGCGTCAAAGCCCATGCCGCCGCCGACACCGCCATATTCTTCGGGGATCGCACCCGCCATCAGGCCGGTTTCGCCGGCCTTGCGCCAGAAATCGCGATCCACAACGCCGTTTTCAACCCAGGTTTCGATATTGGGCGACAATTCGTCATCCATGAACCGACCCGCCATATCCGCGAACATGCGGTGTTCATCAGTGACCCATGCCGCAGTCGAAGTGAAAAGTGACATTGAACGCCCTCCAATCGGTCTTTCCGAAAAGGCTAGCGCCGTGTTCGATTCACGCCAATCCTTGTGACGCGGCGTCCCTTTGAGGAACAACGCAACGTTCCTCAGCCTGCAATGTCAGAGAATCCCTTTTGACCGGCGGGGTTAAGCCAATGCTTTGGCCAACAGGTGCTTGGCCGCATCCTTGGCGTCTTCCGCCGGATCGCAGTTCTTGAGCAGGACCGCGGATACGATGGCTCCTTCTTGCAACAACACGATCTGACTCGCGAGCTTCCGAGGATCATGCGCGCCGGCCTGCTGGGCTATGGCCGTGAAGTGTTCCAGCAAAAGCTGTTTGTGTTCGGCGGCCTGTACATGGATCGGGTGATCCTTGTCCTGATACTCGGCCCCGGCCTTGATGAACATGCAGCCCCGGAACCCGTCCTCTTCGAACCACTCCTTCAGGGCATCGAAGCTGACGAGGATCTGCTCGGCCGGTGTTTCCGCCATCTCGTCGATGCGTTGAAAGAACCAGTTGCGAAAGTTCTCATCCCGCAGGCGCAGCGCGGCGACAATCAGGTCTTCCTTGGTGCGGAAATGCTTGTACATCGACGTCTTGGACACGCCCGTTTCCACAACCAGCTTGTCCATGCCGGTTGCGTGAAACCCGTCGCGGTAAAAGACCTTCAGGGCCTTGCTGACCAACTCATCCCGTTTGTTTGGGCGCATGATTCGGCTCCATGGTGTACCGTTCTGTACATATTACCATGGAGCGTGAAGTACAATGACCCCAGGCCAAAGCATTGTTTTGGAATGGTTTTGCCAGACGCCCAGTCTCATCGTGAAATTTCTACTTGCAAAGGTTTACAGATCAGTACACCTTATTCGTAACTTAACCGATCTGTACACCATGGGATTTGACCGATGAAACGTCGCGCCAGCATTTTTCCACCTCAGTACGTCCCCTTCCTTCTGACCATGGCTATTCTTGCCGCCTCACTCACCTGAAAGCCTTTGCAAAATGTCCAGACCCCCTCTGCCCCCGTTCACCGCCGAAACCGCCACTCAAAAAGTGCGCATGGCGGAAAATGCCTGGAACAGTCGTGACGCCGACCGCGTGACGCCTGCCTACACCGACGACAGTCAATGGCGGAATCGGGCTGAATTCCTGTCCGGCCATACCGACATCCACGCCTTTCTGACCCGCAAATGGCGGAAAGAGCTGGAGTACCGCCTGATCAAGGAACTGTGGGCCTTTGCCGGAAATCGCATCGCGGTGCGCTATGCCTATGAATGGCGCGACGACAGCGGTCAGTGGTTCAGATCCTATGGGAATGAGAATTGGCAATTCGCCGATGACGGGCGCATGTCACATCGCCATGCCTCGCTCAACGATCTTCCCATTACCGAAGGCGACCGGCTGTTCCATTGGCCCCTGGGCGAACGCCCTGAAAACCACCCCGGATTGACCGAACTGGGTCTTTGAAAGGACATTCATGCCCCGCGCTTTTGCCGAACTGACGTTCACTCCCGCTGTCCGCGCCCATCAGGAGAGGATGGGATCGGCCAGAACCTATACCAAGTTCATTGAAGGTGGTCCCCAGCAAGGCCATCTGATTGGAGACCCCGAGAAAGAGTTCATTCAGGCACGGGACGGGTTCTATCAATCCACCGTGTCCGAGACCGGCTGGCCCTATGTGCAGTATCGGGGCGGGCCGACAGGGATTCTGAAAGTGCTGGGCCCCCAGACCATCGGATATGCGGATTTTTCGGGCAACAAACAGTATATCTCGCGCGGGAATCTGGACGGCAACGATCGCATCGCGATGATTCTGATGGATTACGCCAACCGACGCCGTCTCAAGATCCTTGGGCGCGTCGCATTCACGGAAGGCGAAGCAGCGGCCGCCACCCTTTACCCGGAAGAGGCCGAGGCACCGGCCGAACGGGCCGTGATCATCCGCGTCGAGGCGCTGGACTGGAACTGCCCAAGTTATATCACACCGCGCTTCACCGAAGCAGAGTTGCGTCCTCATCTGAACAGGCTGGGGCAGCAGTTGGCAGAGTTGCAGGCGGAAAACCAAAGACTGAAACAACAATTGGCAAAGTCAGGTTGACGTTTCAGCCCTCACAAAATTTTCGGATATCAAGAGAAGGGAGTGTCGCAATGGTTCGCTCGGTCTTTCACCTCTCGGCGGCTTGCCTTGCCGGTACTGCCCTGATCATACTGATCATCATGTTCGGTTTTTTCGCCTCGCCCAGTGCCGTGCGAACGTCACCGCCATCGGTGTTCAGCAAGATTTTGTTCGAACATTTGCAGCAAGAGTGATGCCCGGGCGGCATTGCGACAGGTGCCCGGCAAGCGCAAATCTTTTCAAGCCAAAGCCATCAACTCGGGCCCACGGGGCGCATGCTCTGAAAGACTGAACATCCTGGCACAAACGCGACCCGGTTCCAGGTCTGCTTTCACCACACGAATGGTGAGAGCACGAAAAGCCAGGTCAGGCCGTGCTGCGCTTTTTCCGGCGGCCCATTACGAACAAGCCACTGATGCCGCCAAGAAGCAGCCAGCCAGCGGCGGGCAATGGCACAGGGGCAATCGTGTATTGGCCGTACAGGGTCGCGACGTTTTGCATGTTTTCCGTTGTGCTGAAGCCGTTTGAAATGGTGCCGCCACCATTCTGAGAGAAACCGAGGACTGAAAACACGTAATTCTGCCCACCAAAGCTGAAGTTCTGTGAGCCCAAAGTATTGGTAATGGTCACGATGTCATCGCAAGGGGTGGAATCCGCCGGACAGTTGCTTGGACGATTCAATGTCTCGTTATGCGTCAGCGCAAACGACGAAGACACCAGAGGGCCACCGCTGATCAGTATGTCGACAAGAAGGTCGACCGAGCTCAGCGTTGTTCCCGTGATCGGGAAATTCAGATGCGAGAACTGTCCCAGAGCAAATGCCGTATCAGGCAACAGACCTGAAATCGGCGTGCCAGTCGGCGTGAAATCGTAGCCACTTGAGCTGCTGCCATTTCCCCACCGAAGAGAGATCGTTGAACCAGAGGTGCTTTCAGTAACGCCGGGCGTTGGATTTACGTTCTGCCAAGAGGGCGAGATGCTGGAAATGGTCAGCGCTGACGCACCGCTTGCAGCCATCACGCCTGCAACAGCGACAGCAGCTATGTTTCGTATGAATGTCATGTGCCCACCTTACGAACTAATACTCGTTACAAACCACTCTATGAAAGAGTAGCACAACAGAATCATATTTACAGATCACGCGCCACATTGACGCCATGTTTTCACCTCAATCAAGGCGAATGACGCCTCAAAGAGCGTCAAAGAGGACACAATCGTTCTACCTGCGCTAATTGTCCGGCTTTTGGAAACAGGTATGTAGATGTAGATACAGGGCACCACCTCAACGATTGAACGCACAACCGGCGTCGCGTGAGGGTTCATTCACGACAGGATCGTACCATTGCTTCGATACCGGCGGCGCAAAAGTCCACCAGACGTTCCATGCCGGACAGGTCACCGCCCTGCGACAGGGCTTCGACCCGCCATCCACTGTTGAGATGGGCCAGCATCGCCGAGACCGAATAAACCTGACCACTTGCCAAAACGGCTGGATCGACATCCGGGTAAAGCGTGGCGATTTCGGTGATGAACAGCTGGGCGGTGGGGTCGAAACACTCTGCTGCGATATCGCGCCACCTGGGGTCAACCGATACGTGGGCCACCAACCGCCCATATGCCATCCATCCGGGCCCACCCGTTTCAGCCAGGTCCACATAGGGTCGGATAAAGCTGTCCAGAATGCTGTGAAGCGTCAGCGGAGCAACAGCCCTGGCCCTGTTCAATGCGTCGATCCGAAGCTGCGCCAGCGCGTCCGCACGCCGCGCGACCGTTCGGTAAAACAACTCCTCCTTGCCACCACCATGATGGTGCACAAGACCAATCTGAACCCCCGCCAGTGCCGCGATGTCCCGGATCGACGCACCTTCGAATCCCCGTTCAGCAAAGACGGTTTCTGCCGCATCCATGATCCGCGCCTTGGTTTCAAGCGATCGCTTGGACGGTGCTCTTTGCCTTGGTTTTTCGATGTTTTTTGGACTCATGAATTTCATCTTGCCTTATTTTGGTCGTTCGTTCAAGTTAAGTATCGCGAACTTCGGGAGGGTTCATGACACAGACGCGCAACGCATTCGCCCTGATCGGGGCGGGGCCGATGGGTTTGGCCGCAGCCAAGGTGCTGAAGGAACAGGGCATCGCCTTTCAGGGGTTCGAATTGCATTCGGATGTGGGCGGTCTGTGGGATATCGATGCCCCCAGATCAACTATGTATGAATCGGCGCATCTGATCTCTTCCAAACGCATGACCGAGTTCGAGGATTTCCCGATGGACGAGGCGGTGGCCGAGTACCCCTCGCATCGGGCGATGCGCGACTATTTCCGGGCCTTTGCCGATCGTTTCGGCCTGCGTGAGAGTTACAAGTTCAATGCAGAAGTCACCCGGATCACTCCGCTGGGCAAATCCGGCGACGGTTGGCGTGTTGCATGGCGGGACGCCGAAGGTGAGCATCAGGCTGAATTCGCAGGGGTTCTGATTGCAAACGGCACCCTGTCGGAACCGAATATGCCCAGCTTTCCCGGCACGTTTGACGGCGAGTTGATCCATGCTTCGCAATACCGGTATCCCAGCCAGTTCGACGGCAAGCGCGTGTTGGTCGTGGGCGCGGGCAATTCCGGCTGTGACATTGCGGTTGACGCAATCCATCACGCAGAACGCTGCGATCTGTCCATGCGCCGCGGCTATTACTTCGTGCCCAAATACGTCTTCGGCAAACCGGCCGACACGATGGGCGGCAAGATCCGCCTGCCCATGTGGCTGAAGCGCAAGGTGGACAGCCTGATCCTCAGCTGGTTTGTCGGTGATCCGCAGAAATACGGCTTTCCCAAGCCCGATTACCAGCTTTACGAAAGCCATCCGGTGGTGAATTCGCTGGTCCTGTATCACGCGGGCCATGGCGATCTGCGCATTCGTCCCGATATCGACCGGCTGGAGGGTCACACTGTTCGTTTCAAGGATGGCTCCAGCGAAGACTACGACATGATCCTCGCGGCAACCGGATACAAGCTGCACTATCCGTTCATCGACCGGGGCTTGCTGAACTGGCGGGGCGATGCCCCCCATCTGTACCTGAACGCGCTGCACCCCGAACGGGACGATCTTTTTGTGCTGGGCATGGTCGAGGCCACGGGTCTGGGCTGGCAAGGCAGGCACGAGCAGGCCGAAATGGTGGCGCGCTATATCAAAGGTCTTCAGAAGGGTTGCCCGGTGGCGGCCGATCTGAAAACCGAAAAGCAAAAAAACTATACGCGCGCCACCGGAGGCATGAGCTATATCGATCTGCCGCGAATGGCTTACTACGTGGACAAGGCCACTTACAGAAAGGCTGTCACCGGGTGGATCGAACGGCTGCGGAAAGCCGCCGTATGAGTGGTATCGACGAAATCACGCTGAATTTCAGCCCGGCCTCTCTGACGCTGTTGAACGCGATATTGGCGATCGTGATGTTCTCGATTGCGATCGATCTGGCACCAAGGGATTTTGATCGTCTCAGGCGCGCGCCCAAGCCGGTACTTGTCGGGCTTGTATCCCAATTCATCGTTTTGCCCGCTCTGACCTTTGCTTTGGTGTGGATGACGGAGCCGCGCCCGTCGATCGCGCTTGGGCTGATCCTTGTCGCCGCCTGTCCGGGGGGCAATATTTCGAACTTCATTACCCACCGCGCCGGTGGCAATGCGGCGCTGTCGGTGTCGATGACCGCCTTTGCCACCATCGGCGCGATTTTCATGACGCCCTTCAACATTGCGCTTTGGGGCGGGCTGTATCCTCCGACACGCGCGATTCTGCAACAGACACAGATTGACCCGGTGCAAATCGCAATCCTTGTCGGGCTGATGCTGATCTTGCCTCTGGTCCTAGGCATTGCTCTGAACCAGCGCCGCCCGGCCCTGACCGCACGGTTGCGTGCGCCGCTGCAATACCTGTCGATGGGTATCTTTGCGGCCTTCATCGTACTTGCCCTGGCCGCAAACTGGGGGTTCTTCCTCAGTTTTGCCGGGGCTGTTGCCGGGCTTGTGGTCCTTCACAACGCCCTGGCACTGGGGGGCGGTTGGGTTGTGGCCACTCTGACCCGGCTGTCCCCCTTCGATCGCCGCGCCATCACCATCGAAACCGGCATTCAGAATTCCGGCCTTGGGCTGGTGCTGATCTTTGCCTTCTTCCACGGGCTGGGCGGCATGGCTGTCGTGGCCGCGTTCTGGGGAATCTGGCACGCGATCTCGGGGATTGCTCTGGCGTCGGTCATGGCCCGAACCGAGGCCGCGCGATGACCCGTATCCTGATCACAGGTGCCGCCGGGTTGGTCGGGCAGGCGCTGTTGCCCGAACTTCAGGGGCACGAGGTTTTTGCCACGGATATCAAACACCCCGACAGCATGCCGGAAAACGTCCACTATCTGCCCATGGATGTGACAACCGACGCCCCCGCGCGCGTGATCTGCAACGTAAAGCCTGAAGTCATTGTGCATCTGGCCTCCATCGTGACGCCTCCGCCCAAAATGGAGCGGGCGGCGGCATATGCCGTTGATGTCGAGGGCACCCGCAAGGTGGTGAACGCAGCCCTTGCCAACGGGGTGCGCCGGTTGGTCGTCACATCCTCGGGTGCGGCCTACGGCTATCACGCGGACAACCCCGTGCCCCTGCGCGAGGATGATCCGCTGCGCGGCAACCCCGAGTTCCCGTATTCCGATCACAAAAGGCAGGTCGAAGAGATGCTGGCCGAGGTTCGCAGAGCCGCCCCCGATCTGGAACAGGTTGTTCTGCGCGTGGGCACGGTTCTGGGGGCCGGGTCCGAAAACCAGATCACCGCCCTGTTTCACAAACCCCGCCTGCTGGCCGTGGTCGGCAGCGAAAGCCCGTTTGTGTTCATTTGGACGCATGATCTGGCACGCATCCTTCAGCGCGCGGCAACCGACGGGCCGGTTGGCGTTTACAATGTCGCCGGGGACGGCGCGATGGGTGTGACCGATCTGGCCCGCGCCATGAGGAAACCGGTTTTGCGCCTGCCCGCTTGGGCGCTGAAATCGGCTTTGGCCGCTGCGCGTCCGCTGGGTCTGTCCCGTTATGGGCCGGAACAGGTGCGATTTCTGCAATATCGACCGGTTCTGGACAACACTGCCCTGAAATCCGACTTCGGTTACACACCCGAAAAAACCAGCGCCCAGGTATTCGCGCTCTGGCAAAAGCAGGCGGGGCTATGAAGACGGCTGTCATATCCGGCGGGGCGGGCGGTTTGGGGCAGGCCCTCAGCCGGGCTCTGCAAAGTCGCGGGTGGCGGGTGGTGCTGCTGGATCTCGATGTTTCAGGTCTGGACGCCGGGTCGAACCAGCTTCCAATCGCGTGTGATCTGACGGACCCCGCGCAGCTTGCCAGCGCGTGCCAAAGGGCGATCACGACCTGCGACAGTATAGATCTGGTCATCTACAACGCCGGTGTCACGCAAATCCGGGGCTTTGAAAAGTCAGACGCGGCCAGCCACCGAACACTGTTTGACATCAACTATTTTGCGGCCGTTGAAATGGCCCGCGCGTTTCTGCACCCGGTTCGGGCGTCAAAGGGGACACATCTGGCCATCTCATCGGTGGCCGGGTTTGCTCCGCTTTACCATCGGACGGCCTATGCTGCCTCGAAACACGCGTTGGAAGGGTTCTTCAAATCGCTGCGCTCGGAAGAAGCCCCTCATGGCGTTCAGGTCCAGATCGCTGCGCCGTCCTTTGTGGCAACCAACCCCGGCAATGCGCAAGAGCAAGCGGATGGCACAGCCCGGCCCGGATCGGCGAAGGACGGGATGGACGAGATGAGCCCCGAGGCCGCCGCTGAAACGATCCTGCGCGGGCTGGACAAATCGCTGCCCATGATCCCGGTTGGCCGCGTGGCGCGCCTGTCCTGGTGGCTCAACCGCCTTTCGCCACGCCTGTATCAGCGCATGATGGAGCGCAACATGCGCGGCGCGGGGCACTAAAAAACTGCCCCAGGCCCTTGACCTTCCCGTCACTGGAACCCCCATCTGGTGAGCAAGGAAATTTCAGGGGCGAGTCGCATGGCGCAAAAAGCACTGACAGAGCTGAAAATCACGGGCATGGGATGCGCATCCTGTGTGGGCCGCGTTGAAGAGGCGCTGCGTGATGTGCCCGGGGTTGAAACGGCCTCGGTCAACTTTGCAACCAAGTCCGCACAGGTGGCTTTTGACGGGCCGGTTTCGGCGCTGACAAAGGCATTGGACTCGGCAGGGTATCCGGCCGAGACCAGCCGGGTGGATCTGAGCATTGAAGGCATGAACTGCGCCTCGTGCGTGGCCAAGATCGAGCGCGCGCTGACGGCCAGCCCCGGTGTGATCGAAGCACAGGTCAATCTGGCGACTCAAACTGCCGCGGTGACTTACGCTGCCGGGGCAACAACGCCAGAGGCACTGGCACAGGTGGTCACCGGCACCGGATACCCGGCGCGGCTACAAGGCGCTTCGAAACCTGAAAACCGCGAAGATGCCGAAATTCAAAGGTTGACCCGGACCACTATATTGGCCGCCGTACTCGCCATGCCTGTGTTCGTTCTTGAGATGGGCGGGCACATGATTCCCGCTTTCCATCACTGGGTTTACGCCACCATCGGCGCGCAGAACAGCCAGTTGATTCAGTTCGCTCTGACATCGGCCCTGCTGCTGGGGCCCGGTCGCGTGTTCTATCGCAAGGGCATCCCGTCGTTGCTGCGGGGCACGCCGGATATGAACGCGCTGGTCGCGCTGGGAACCGGGGCGGCCTATCTGTATTCGGTCGTGGCCACATTCGCCCCCGGTGCATTGCCGATCGGAACTGCCAACGTCTACTACGAGGCGGCGGCCGTGATTGTCGTTCTGATCCTTCTGGGCCGGCTGATGGAGGCGCGCGCCAAGGGCAAAACCGGGGCCGCGATCCGTAAACTGGCGGGCCTTCAGCCCAAAAGCGCGCGGATCGAAGTCGATGGCCGGACAGAAGACCGTCCTATCGCCGAGATTGCGGTGGGCGACATCCTGCACATCCGTCCCGGCGAACGTGTGCCGGTGGATGCCGAAGTGCTCGAGGGCACGTCTTACGTGGATGAAAGCATGATCACGGGCGAGCCGATACCGGTCGGCAAATCAGCCGGCGCAGCGGTTGTCGGGGGAACCGTGAATGGCACCGGCGCCTTGCGGGTTCGTGCGACGCGCGTCGGGGGTGACACCGTGCTGGCGCAGGTCATCCGCATGGTGCAGCAGGCGCAGGGGGCAAAGCTGCCGATCCAGGGCCTTGTCGATCGGATTACATATCGCTTTGTCCCGGCGGTCATCCTGGTCGCCATAATCACCGTCGCAGCCTGGCTGATTTTCGGCCCAAGACCGGCCCTGCCGCTGGCGCTTGTCGCTGGTGTTTCGGTACTGATCATAGCCTGCCCTTGTGCCATGGGGCTGGCCACGCCGACCTCGATCATGGTCGGCACCGGGCGAGCGGCCGAACTGGGGGTTCTGTTCCGCAAGGGCGATGCCCTGCAACAGCTTCAGCAGGCACGCGTCATCGCGCTGGACAAGACCGGGACCCTGACACTGGGCCGTCCGGAACTGGTCAGTGTTTTGACGGCGAACGGATTTGACAGGGATGAGGTTGTGCGGCTGGCCGCCGCCCTCGAGGCGCGGTCGGAACACCCGATAGCTTCGGCGATCACCCGGGCCGGGCCTGCGACGCTGCCAGAGGCGACGGACGTCCTGTCGATTACCGGGCTTGGCATGCAGGGGCTGGTTGAAGGCCGGAACGTGTTGATCGGGTCGCACCGGCTTATGCAACAACGCGGGATCGACCTTGGACCCCTGGCAAGCGAGGCAGAGGCCCGCGCCGCCGAAGGGGCAACACCATTGTTCGTCGCATTGGATGGACAGGCCGCGGCCACGTTGTCGGTGTCCGACCCGGTCAAACCCGGCACCGAAGAGGCGCTGGAGCGGCTCCACCAAATGGGTCTGACCGTGGCCATGATCACCGGAGACAACGCGCGCACCGCGCAGGCCTTGGCTGATCGGCTGGGGATCGATCACGTCACCGCCGAAGTGCTGCCCGACGGCAAGGTGGATGCGGTCACCGCCTTGCGGGACCAGTTCGGAACGCTGGCTTTCGTCGGCGACGGCATAAACGACGCCCCGGCGCTGGCAACGGCTGATATCGGCATCGCCATCGGGACGGGCACGGATGTAGCCATCGAAACGGCCGATGTCGTCCTGATGTCCGGTGATCTGCGCGGGGTTGCAAATGCGACCGAGATCAGCCGCCGGACAATGCGGAACATTCGCCAGAACCTGGGATGGGCGTTTGGTTACAACGTCCTGCTGATCCCCGTCGCTGCTGGCGCCCTTTACCCGTTCGGCGGCCATCTGTTGTCTCCGGCATTGGCGGCTGGCGCGATGGCGCTGTCCAGTGTCTTTGTCGTCTCGAACGCGCTGCGCCTGCGTCGCGTCCGAGCCAGCGTGCCGGAAACCCCGATCCCGCCCGCCAAGGAGGTGCATGCATGAATATCGGAGATGTGTCCGCCCGCACCGGCCTGCCTGCCAAGACAATCCGGTATTATGAAGATATCAACCTCATCAAACCGCTGCGCGATGACAACGGCTATCGCCGGTTTCGCGATCAGGACGTGCACAAGCTGAACTTTCTGGGCCGCGCCCGGGCGCTTGGGTTCACCATCGAGGATTGCCGGACATTGCTGGCGCTTTACGAGGATGAAACCCGCGCCAGCGCAGATGTGAAACAGGTCGCGCGGGATCATCTGGCGCAGATCGAAGCCAAGATCGCCGACCTGAACGCGATGCGCGAGACGCTGAGCCACCTGATCGACGCCTGCGCCGGGGATGACCGGCCTGATTGCCCGATCCTGCGGGATCTGGGCGGGAAAGGCTGACTTGGGGTTGCCCTTTGGGCGCAGCTTTGCTTTGTCTTCGCCAAACATTTCGGCCAGGCATCCACCGCTGAAGCCGACCGAACAGCGGAGAGGATCACAAAATGGCAAAAGTCGCGTTCCTTGGCCTGGGTGTCATGGGCTATCCCATGGCTGGGCATCTTCAGGCCGCAGGTCATGACGTTACTGTCTACAACCGCACGGCCGCCAAGGCCGAAGCCTGGGTAAAGCAGCATGGCGGGTCGATGGCGGCCACCCCGAAAGAGGCGGCTGAAGGGGCCGAGTTTGTGATGGCCTGCGTCGGCAATGACGACGATCTGCGCATGGTTTGCACCGGCGGCGATGGCGCATTTCACGGCATGTCCAGCGGGGCTGTTTTCGTCGACCACACGACGGTGTCAGCAAAGGTCACGCGGGAATTGTACGCTGCCGGCCAATCACGGGGTATAGCCTTTGTGGACGCGCCGATCTCGGGCGGTCAGGCAGGCGCTGAAAACGGTGTTCTGTCAATCATGTGCGGCGGAGATCAGGCGGCCTATGATGCGGCTGAACCGGTGATGCAGGTCTATGCAAAGATCTGCCGCCGGATCGGGGACAGCGGCGCGGGCCAGATGACCAAGATGTGCAACCAGATCGCCATCGCTGGGTTGGTTCAGGGTCTCAGCGAAGCGTTGCACTTTGCCGAAAAGGCAGGGCTGGACGGACGCGCGGTGGTCGAGGTGATCAGCCAGGGAGCGGCGGGGAGCTGGCAGATGGCAAACCGGTATGAGACCATGCTGGATGATCAGTTTGAACATGGCTTTGCCGTCGACTGGATGCGCAAGGATCTGGGTATCTGTCTGGATACCGCCGATGAAACCGGCGCGTCCCTGCCCGTCACCGCTCTGGTCGATCAGTTTTACAAGGATGTACAGAAACTGGGTGGTGGCCGCTGGGACACCTCGTCGTTGATCAAGCGCCTGCGGGCCATGGGGTAAGGCGGGGGGCTGTCTGCCCCCCATCGCGCCACGGCGCGATTCCCCCCGAGGATATTTTGGCCAGATGAAGAGGGCTCCGGCGCGATCGGGGCGGAGACGGGATGGACGATTTGAATGCTTTTTGGACGGCCGCGCTGCGGCAGCTCTGGGGGCTGGACGCCCGTTTGACGCGGTTGGATGGTGAATATGACCTGAACTTTCTGGTGCAGGCCACCAATGGTCAGGATTATGTGCTGAAAGCCATGCGGGCCGGATGCGATGCCGATCTGGTTGATCTTCAGATCAAGGCGCTGGCGCATATCTCTTCAGAGGCACCGGGGTTGCCGTTTCCCAAGGTGTTCCCCGATTTGGCCGGCGCAACGCTGCCCGAGATCGCCGATTCTGAAGGGCAGCGCAGGCTGGTTTGGCTGTTGGAGTGCCTGCCGGGCCAATGTTACGCGAAGGCCGCCCCAAAATCCGAAGAGCTGATCCTGAAACTGGGGCGCGTATTGGGGGCGACCGACCGGGCCCTGGAAGGGTTTGAGCATGCGGGACTGCACCGGGCCGGTTTCAAATGGGATCTGATGCAGGCGGGCTGGATTGCTGACAAGTTAAACGCTATCCCTGACCCCGCGCGACGGGCACTGCTGACGGAAATCTGTGAGGGGTTCGCTGCAATCGCGGATGTCCTTGTGGACCTGCCGAAACAGGCCAACCACAATGACGCCAATGACTACAACATTCTGGTCGAAGGGGAACTGAGCGAGCGGCGGCGGATTTCGGGCCTGATCGATCTGGGTGACATGTGCGCCGCGCCGCGCATCTGCGATCTGGCGATTGCCGGCGCGTATGTCGTGCTGGATCACCCCAAGCCGGAACGCGCACTGGCTGCTCTGGTAAAGGGCTATCACGCGGCCAACCGGCTGCGGGCGGATGAGGTTGACCTGATCTGGCCGTTGCTGAGGATGCGGCTTGCCGTGTCGGTCGTCAACTCGACCCTGATGGCAGCCGAGAATCCGGATGATCCCTATGTGACGATCTCTCAGGCGCCTGCCTGGCGGTTCCTTGAGAACGCATCCGTCAATGGCGGGCTGATGTCGGCGCGGTTGCGGGCGGCTTGCGGCTTGCCGGTTGTCGATGGGGCTGAGCGCATCCACGCCTATCTTCAGGAACACCGTGGACATTTTGCCGACATGTTCGGCCAGGATCTGAGCGACGTGCCCATGGGCTCGCTTTCGGTCGAAAACTGCGTCTGGCCCCAAGACCCGTTCCACATGCCTTTGGCCGAGGCTGCGCGGGTTGGCGAGGAATATGGTGAGGGGTTGTGGCTGGGTTACTATAACGAGCCCCGCCTGATCTATGCCGAGCCGGGGTTCCGCAAGGGCCCCTGGAAAGCCTCGGACAGGCGGACGGTGCATCTGGCGGTGGATGTGTTTGCGCGTGCCGGGACGGTTCTGCATGCACCGATGAGCGGGCGGGTCGAAGTGGTCGAGAACCGCGACCAGCACCTTGATTACGGCGGCGTGATCATCCTGCATCACGAAACGCCCGAAGGCGACCCGTTCTATACGCTCTATGGCCATCTGGACCCGGAATGCTGCGACCGGCTGAAACCTGGGGACCCGGTGGCACAGGGAGCCGCGTTTGCCAGGTTGGGAGATGCCAGCCAGAATGGCGGATGGGCTCCGCATGTGCATTTCCAACTGGCGCTCACCACTGATGGCATGAAAGCGGACTGGCCCGGCGTCGGCGATCCGGACGAGATGGAGCTGTGGCACGCGGTCTGCCCGAACCCGGCGGCGTTGCTGAACCTGCCGGATGACAAGGTGTTCTATCACCCTACGGACAAAACGGAAATCCTGAACAAACGGCGGGCGCATTTCGGGGGCAACCTGTCCCTGACCTATGACGATCCGGTCATGCTGGTGCGCGGCTGGAAGCATCACCTGTTCGACGAATGGGGACGCCCCTATCTGGACGCCTACAACAACGTCCCGCATGTGGGGCACGCGCATCCGCGCATTCAGGCCGTGGCTGCGGATCAGCTAAGGCGCATGAACTCGAACACCCGCTATCTGCATCCGGCACAGGTGGAATTTGCCGACAAGATCCTGTCCAAGCTGCCGGATCACCTACAGGTCTGCTTTTTCGTCAACTCGGGAACCGAGGCCAACGAACTGGCCCTGCGGCTGGCCCGCGCCCATACCGGCGCAAAGGGGATCGTGACGCCGGATCACGGCTATCACGGCAACACGAACGCTGCGGTGGCGATCTCGGCCTACAAATTCAACAAACCGGGCGGCATCGGGAAAGCCGACTGGGTTGAACTGGTCGAGGTTGCGGATGACTATCGCGGGTCATTCAGGCGTGATGATGCGGACCGGGCGCAAAGATTTGCTGATCTTGTCGATCCGGCGATTGCGGCCCTTCGGGACCGGGGACAGGGCGTGGCCGGTTTCATCGCGGAAACCTTCCCGTCCGTCGGCGGACAGATCATTCCGCCCAAGGGCTATCTGCCTGCGGTTTACGAAAAAATCCGGGCTGCCGGCGGCGTTTGCATCGCCGATGAGGTGCAGACAGGTCTGGGACGACTGGGCGAATACTATTTTGGCTTCGAGCACCAGGGCGCGGTTCCGGATATCGTGGTGATGGGCAAGCCAATCGGCAACGGGCACCCGCTGGGCGTGCTGGTGACGACCACAGAGATCGCGGACAGCTTCAACAACGGGATCGAGTTCTTTTCGACCTTTGGCGGCTCGACCCTGTCCTGCCGGATCGGCAAAGAGGTGCTGGATATCGTTGACGACGAAGGCTTGCAGGACAATGCCCGCCTGATGGGGGATCGGCTGATGGCGGGGCTGCGCCAGATCGAAACCGACTTTGGTTGCGTTGGCGACGTGCGGGGTATGGGGCTGTTTCTCGGCGTGGAACTGATCAACCCCGACGGAAGCGAAGGCACCGAGATTTGCAGCTATGTCAAAAACCGGATGCGCGATCATCGCATCCTGATCGGCAGCGAGGGACCCAAGGACAACATCCTGAAGATTCGCCCGCCCCTGACCATCGAGGCCGAGGATGTTGACATGATCCTGTGGGCGCTGCGGGATGTGTTGTCCGAAGTGGGTGACTTCACCCCTGCCCTTGTGTGCGATCATGACCATCACCATGCCGGATGCGGGTGCTGCTGAACGAAAAAACCCCGGCGCATCGCCGGGGTTTGGCCGTTCAACACTCAGGGTCAATGGAGCACGGCCGAGGGGGTCTGGTGGCCGGTGATCGGCATTTCGAAACCTGCCGTCATACGTCTGAGAGTCAGTCCCAGTTCTTCCGACAGGGATGCCAAGGCGGGGGCAAAATCCGGACGCACGATCAAGGACGCCAGCATCATCGCGTCTTCACGCGCCCCTTCGGACGCTGCCGCGATCATCTGGGCAAAGCAATTCTCATCCGCGCCAAGGCATGCACATCCAAGACCATGCCGGATCAAAGGACGGCGGCCATGGGTGGCGCATAGCGAACACAAGCGATCCAGGGTCAGCATTGCCGCACGCCCGCATTCCGCGCCCAGCGCGACTTGGAAATCGCTGGCAGCGTCGGCGCGCCCGCCCTCACCGTCGCTCCACATCCGCAGATACATCACGGCGCCCGCTTCGATGGGATCGAGATCGGCAAGGCGGCCCACCGCTGCGCCGCCGCGCTTGAAAGGCGCGCTCATTTCGTCAGGATCAGTTTGCCTGCGCGGGTGATGCGCAGGGTATAGAGCTGATCGCCCAGTTCTATGTGGGCCAGGTTTCCGCCCTTGGTCAGATCCTCGGCCTTGTGCGCGGGAAGCATCGAGACAGCGTAACCTTGGGTTGGGGTCGGGTTCTGTACGTTCATCGGGACATCTCCAGAGCGTTTCGGCATGGTGCCATATCTATCGCGTTTCATGTGATCTGGCTGACCCCGAAAGGGCTGGCTTTCTGTTCCTGTCGCTTAATCTGATTATTTTAGTAAGGTTTGTCAAGCGTCGTTTTGAAACAGGCGATTGCCCCCCGGAACAGGGCGGGTTAGGTCTTGGGTCGTACGATGAAGGGCAAGCAAACATGACCGCAGCAGTTGTATTCGATCTGGACGGAACGCTGGTGGACAGCCTGGGCGATCTGGCGGCGGCGGCCAACCGCACGCTGAACGACGTTGGGCATGATCCTCTGTCGACGGACATCATCAAAGGATTCGTCGGCAACGGTTTGCCCAAACTGGTTGAACGCGTGATCCGGCATTGCGGCCTGCCGCTGGACCGCCATGCGGAACTGACGCAACTGACCCTGAAGCATTACAATGCCGCTGCAAGCGAAACGACTGTTCCTTACCCCGGTATCCCCGAAGCGCTGGTTGCCTTGCGACAGATGGGGTGCGCTTTGGGTATCTGCACCAACAAACCAGAAGCGCCCGCACGGCATGTGCTTGAGGCGCTGAACCTGTCGCAATTCTTCGACGTTGTTATTGGTGGCGACAGCCTTTCGACGCGAAAACCGGACCCCAACCATCTGTTCGCAAGCTTCGATGCGCTTCAGGCTTCTGGCCCACGTTTGTTCGTCGGCGACAGCGAAGTTGACGCGGAAACGGCCGCTCGGGCGAAAATCCCGTTTTTGCTGTTTACCGAAGGGTATCGGAAGACGCCGGTCGCGGAGATTCCACACACCGTGGCCTATTGCGCATCGCAAGACTTGCCCGCGCTCGTCGCCGAGTTGATCAAAAGCTGACACCGCTCGGGAAGATCATCACGCCCTTCGACATTGGCAACGATCCGCATTGCCACTGACCCCAAAAGTTAAGAGGGGCCGGCCGAGGGGGTGTGACCAGCCCCTCATCGGGGAAAGTTAATACCGTGTGTGTGTTTGTGTGGTAAGTACGGTAGGTCATGTTTACCCCTGTTTGTCGCGGCGCGAAATTGGGGGTTTCCCGTAGTTCTCCAAAAAACGTGAAAAATAAGGGGAAATTGGCGATTTCCCGGCTCTCTTCATCTGCAATTTTTCGCATGCAAAACGGGCTTCTGGCCCGCAGCTTCGGAGGGTTGATCTGCACATCGATTGCAGATCAAGGGTAACCCTAGGAAAACCCGTCAGAAATCATGCGACCCCGAATTTACCTGAACAGAAAGGTGCTCAGCCAATGGACCGTCCGAACCCGCCGGTTCAGATCTTTAACGGCCTGACAAACACGTGTGTTTGACACTCAAAACCAAACGATCTGCACCAATCGCGGCAGAGTTTCGCGCCTCAACGCGAAATTCCTTGCCGATTCCGACTGCGCTGTCCGAATCTTCCCTACGGCTGACAAGCGACGCCCATTCGGTTTTGGCAGCCTTCTGCGCGGCAGATGCTTGCGGGGGTGCGCTCAGGAAATCAGGCAGTCGGGTACCAACACCCTTCTCATCAGAACCCGACGTATCTGTCGGCCGTTTTCACAGCACCCCGCCGCGCCGGAAAACCGGTTATTGGTAATTCTTAGCCTTGGACATTTTGCCGATACCCGGATTGAACGAGTTGGTCGGGTCACAGCATTTGTAATGTGCCGCCAGGTCGGGCTTGGCCTTGTAAAGGTGCCCCACGTTATGTTCAGCAGGGTATTCCGCGCCGCGTTCGTCAAACAGTTTCAACATTGCGGCCTTGAGCGCTTTTGGGTCGGCCCCTTTTTTGACTATGTAATCCTGATGCATCACGTGGCACATGAAGTGCCCGTAATAGAGTTTGTGAACCAACTGGTCTTCGATCTCAGGCGGCAGCTTCTCCAGCCAGTCCTGATCGTTGCGGCGCAGTGCGACGTCCAGTGCGATGATGTCTGCGACGTCGTCCGAATGGATCGCCATGTAACGCACCGCCGCGCCCGCCGCCGCAAAACGATGGAGGCCTGCAATCTTGGCCTCGCGCGGATCACATTCGAAAAATCCGCCATCGCGGTCCCTCAGAAATCGCGGCAGCCACTCGGCGGCCTCGGACACACCTTCATCCTTCATTTTCAGGATAAGGTGATGCTCGTATTTGTCGCGAAAATCCATCATCCGTTTAGGCAGGACACGTGGCCACAAAGCTATTGCTGCCTGCATGAAACGATCAGTGAAATTTCGCAAAAACGGAATGCGCCGCAGGCGGGCATCCACGGCGCCTTTCATCGCAAAGAACATCGGCAGACGGTCCGTGCCAAGCTTGTCGATCATCACGACCGTGTCCTTGCCATAGCGTGCTGCAATGTCGAACGCTTCGCGCTGCATGTATTCGGCCGAAACCGGCAGCGATTTGAACTCTGACAAAATGTGGCGCCGCAGGTCTGCCAGATCGTCGGGATTGTTGGTGCCCACATAGAACACCTTTTCGACTTCGTTCTTGGGAAAGGTGTCAAGGCGTACGGCAAAAACGGCCAGCTTCCCGGCCGAGCCCGAAGATTCGAAAAGCCTGGCCTTGTCCGCATTGAACCGCGCAGGCGTTTCCGCATTCACGTCCCGCACGATCTGTGCGTAGTCGCTGGCCGATGCGCGTTTGTTGGTTGCCCCGGGATTGCGTTCAAATTTCCCTGCATCGAGGTTGGCAAGGATCTCTTCCGGCGTGTTGCCCAGATCGATGCCCAGATGGTTGACCAGTTCCAATTCACCCTGTTCGGTGATTTGCGCATAGACGGAAAGTTCCGTGTAAACCGGCCCGCGCTCTACCAGAGAACCGCCGGAATTGTTGCATACCCCACCCACGATCGACGCGCCGATGCAGGACGAACCAATCACCGAATGCGGCTCGCGCCCCAAAGGGGCCAACAGTTTTTCCAGCGCAAAAAGCGTGGCGCCCGGAAAGCTGACGACCTGCTCTGCGTCGTTCAAGGGCACCAGAGTATCCATCCGGCGCGTGTTGATCAGAACCACGTCACGGTCATAGGTGCCGGACGGCGTAGACCCTTCGGTCAGGCCAGTATTGGCCGCCTGCATGATGACGATCTTGTCGGCTGCGACGCAGGCTTGCAGGATTTTCCATTGCTCCAGCAGGGTCCCCGGCTGAACGACGCACAGCGCCTCGCCCTCGCCCGAGCGGAAACCGCGCCTAAAACGCTCTGTCGCGCGCGCTCCGATCAGCACGTGACGCGCACCGACGATGGAGCGAAAATGTTTGATCAACGCGTCATTGGTCATATCGGCCCCTGTTTGGGTTAGGGATTGCGGAAACGAATATTCTCGCGGCTGAGCTGGCCAACACTGGTGACACCCATCAGTTTCATGTCGCGATCGATCTCGGCACGCATCAACCCAAGGGCCCGTTCGACACCCGCCTGCCCCGCGGCAGCCAAAGGATAAAGGTAGTGCCGCCCGACACCCACGGCTTTGGCCCCGATCGAAAGCGCCTTGAGCACATGGGTGCCACGCTGAATGCCGCTGTCCATCATCACGTCCAGCTTGTCGCCAACGGCATCGACAATCTCGGCCAGTTGGTCAAACGGTGTGCGCGAGCCATCCAGTTGGCGGCCACCGTGGTTCGACAGAATGATGCCGGTACACCCGATCTCAGCCGCGCGTTTCGCGTCACCGACGGTCATGATACCTTTCAGGCAGAACTGACCATCCCAGTCGCGCACCATCTGCGCCACGTCATCCCAGTTCATCGACGGATCGAGCATATCGGTGAAATACCCGCCGATCGAGCTGGCCCCACCGCCCATATCCACATGTTCTTCCAGCTGAGGCAGCCGGAACTTTTCATGGGTGACATAGTTGATGCCCCACATCGGCTTGATCGCAAATTGGATCATGCCGCCCAGCGTCAACCGGAACGGGATTGAGAACCCCGTGCGCAGGTCACGCTCGCGGTTGCCACCGGTGATGCTGTCGACGGTCAGCATCATGACCTCGACACCCGCCTCTTTGGCGCGCTGCATCATCGCGGCATTCAATCCGCGATCCTTGTGGAAGTAGAATTGATAGACCTGCGGGTTCTTGTGTTTCTGGCGCAGTTCCTCCAGCGAGACAGTACCCAGAGAGGAAACACCGAACATGGTGCCGTATTTCTCTGCCGCCGCTGCAACGGCGCGTTCACCCTGATGATGGAACAGGCGCTGCAACGCGGTGGGCGAGCAATAGACCGGCATGTCCAGTTTCTGCCCCATCACCGTGACGGACATGTCCACGTCCGAAACCCCGCGCAGGACCGAAGGCAACAGATCGCATCGGTCGAACGCCTTGGTGTTTTCCCGATACGTCACCTCATCATCCGCGCCACCGTCGATATAGTTGAAGATCGGCCCCGGCAGCCGCTGCTTGGCCAGCCGCCGGAAATCGTGGAAGTTATGACATTGGCTCAGACGCATGGCGATAAGCTCCTTAGTAGGCGACCGAGGGCAACCAGGTGGCGAGGGTCGGCCACAGGAAGACCAGCGCCAATCCGGTCAATTGCAGCAGGACAAATGGGATGATGCCCTTGTAGATGTGGGTTAGCTTGATCTCTGGCGGGCAAACACCCTTGAGATAGAACAAGGCAAAGCCAACGGGCGGCGTCAGAAAGCTGGTTTGCAGTGTCACAGCGACCAGGATCACGAACCAAACCAGTGCCGGTTCATCAAGAACGCCGAAGCCGGGGATGTCGATGCCCAGACCGTTCACGATGGGGCGCATCAGGGGCAGCACGATCAACGTGATCTCGATCCAGTCCAGCACAAATCCCAGCAGGAAAACGATGAACAGGATGAAAAGGATGGTGCCGTTCGCTCCAAAACCGGTGGATTGCACCACATGTTCGATCAGCTCGTCCCCACCCAGTTCCCGAAGGACATAAGAGAACACGGTCGCGCCGAGGAAGATCGCAAAGATGTAGGCGGTGGTGTTGAAGGTCGAAACCAGCACGTTCCACAGCTTGGCAAAGGTCAGCTTGCGATAAGCCAGTGCCAGCAGGGTCGCACCCAAGGCGCCGATGCCGGACGCTTCGGTCGGCGTAGTCAGACCCGCGAAGATCGAGCCCAGTACCGCAAGGATCAGCATCAGCGTCGGGATGACGGCGATAAGAACGTCCTTGACGGCGGCCCAATCGGGGGCTTTCGCGCCTTCGGGCACGGGGGCCGCGTCGCGTTTCACCAGCGCGAGGATGAAGATGTAGGTCAGGTACAGGACGCCTATGATCACGCCCGGGAAAACGGCAGCCATGAACAGGTCACCGACAGACAGGGCCATCTGGTCGGCCATGATCACCAGCATGATCGAGGGCGGGATCAGAATGCCCAGTGTCCCCGAAGCCGAAACCACGCCCGCCGCCAGCGTCGGCTGGTATTTCTGCTGCATCATCGACGGCAACGACAGCACGCCCAGCAGAACAACCGAGGCACCGATGATGCCGGTCGAGGCCGCCAGAATGATTCCGATCAGGGTCACGGTGATGGCCAGACCTCCGCGCACCGTCCCGAACAGGCGCTGCATCGAGGACATCAGACGCTCGGCCACACCGGATTCGTCCAGCATCAGACCCATGAAGATGAACATCGGCAGGGCAACCAGAACCGCGTTGGACATGGTCGCGTAGACCCGGTTCACCACCGCCCCAAGGGTCAGGTAATCAAGCCCGGTAAATGTGCTTTCCAGACCTGTCCACAGCATCAGATCGTTGTCGAACAGATAGGCCAGACCGCAATAGGCGACACCGACACCGGCCAGAACCCAAGCCACCGGATAGCCAGTAAACAGCAGGGCGATGAAGGTCAGGAACATCGCGATGACCAGCTTTTCCTCGGTCGTTTCGACCAGGAAGGTCAGGCCCACACAGACGGCAGCAAAGACCGCGAGCACCAGCAGGATACGGCGCAGCGGTGCGCCCTCGCGCTCCGAGGCCGGTCCGTACATCAACGCGTGCCCGTCATGGATCAACCGTGCCAACGCGGCCAGCGCCAGCAGGACAAAGCTGATCGGAATGACCGCCTTGAAAGCCCAACGCGCAGGCAGGCCCGTGGGGCTGTCCGAGCGTTCGTTGACGCGGAAGCTTTCGTAGAAATAGTCATAGCCCTGGTCGACCATCAGATAGATGAACGGGGTCAGCAGGGTCAGGATGCCGATCACCTCGATGATCCGCTGCGCGCGGCGCGAAAGCTGCATATGCAGGACATCCACACGCACATGGCTGTCGGTGATCAAGGCATACGAGATGCCGATCATCGTGACGATTCCATAAAAATGCCACTGGATCTCATCCAGTTTCGGGTAGTTCTGGCTGAACAGGTAACGCAACGAGACCTGTGCGAAGATCGCGCCCATCAGCAGGACATTGGCCCACATGACGACATGACCCACAGCCTTGACCCCGGCGTCGATCGCGACGGCGATTTTCTGGCGGTCGGATTCGGGGTGTTCCAGGATGCCTTCATAGGCTTCGACCGGATCGTTGAGGTTGTTTTGGGTGGTCATGGTCATTCCTCGCTCAGCAACCCGGAATACGGGTAGTGAAAGGTTAGAAAGTCCGAAGATCGAAAAGCAGGGGCCGGAGCGGCGGATCGGGCCGCCCCGGCAACGTCAGTGAGGGAGAGATTACTGACGTGGGAGGAAGGCGTTTGTCTTCCAGAGGTTATAGCCGTCACGGAATTCGTTCATGTCGGCCAGAACCTGTGCAAAGAAGGCATCATTGGCGGCCTCTTCAGCGGCAACCTCTTCCCAGGTTGCGCGGAAGGTATCCAGCATCTCGGGCGACCACTGCTTGATGGTAACGCCGTTGTTTTCAACGTTGTCGATCAAGGCCGCGTGCTGGATGGCTTCGCCTTCGGCAAAGCTGTCTGCCATCGAAGCCTTGCAGGCGTTTTCGATGATTGCCTTGTGCTGATCGCTGGCTTCGTTCCAGACGTCCTTGTTGATCAGCAGTTCAAATACGGTCGCCTGCTGATGCCAGCCGGGGAAATAGTTGAATTTGACCAGCTTGTGGAAGCCCAGGCGCGCGTCGATCGCAGGCATCGAAAACTCGGTCGCGTCAATCGCACCTTTTTCCAATGCGGGGAAGATCTCACCACCTGGCAGCAGCGAGGTCGCCACACCCAGTTTCTGCATCACCTTGCCGCCCAGACCGAAGAAACGCATCTTCAGCCCGTTCAGGTCTTCGGGCGAGTTGATCTCGGAGGCGAACCAGCCCGAGGTTTCCGGCGCGATGATGGCGCAAGGCAGAACTTTGACGTTGAAACCGGCCTGATCATACATCTCCTGATACAGGGTCATGCCGTTGCCATAATACAGCCAAGCCATGTATTCGCCCGCCTCGGGGCCGAACGGCACAGCCGAGAACAACGGCGCAGCCGGGATTTTCCCGGCCCAGTAACCAGCCGTAGTGTAGCCCGAGTTGATCTTGCCGGTGGACACGGCGTCCAGAATTTCGAAGGGCGGAACCAGTTTTCCCGGCTCGTACACCTTCATCTTCAGCGTGCCGCCGGACATCAGTTCCAGCTGATCAGCCACACGTGGAATAGGCGAACCCAGGCCCGGCAGTTCGGTCGAAAAGGCAATCGGTGTTTTCAGCAGCAGCTTGTCCGCCGCAACCGCGGGTGCCGCCAGCAGGCTGGCGGCCACGGCCAGGCTCGTCAGGGTCTTCTTCATGAAATCTCCTCCAGGGTTGGTCGGGTCTGTCTCCGATCAGTGGCGCAGGCTCTTCCAGCGCCGCTCCGGTGGTAAACTAACTTTACCAGATTAAACCAGTCAATAACTTTATTTACCTCTGGCAATGAACGGAAATGGGAAACCTGCATCCGACAAACCCGGAAAAACCCTGATGCGACCACATGAAAATCCGATACTTTCCTAAAAAACCCTTCGCAAACAAACATGTAATTCACGTCCGGAAAGAACATCCCCGCGCTTGAATTTAGAACGGATATGGTTATCTTTATTTACCAGTTATTCTGGTTGTTTTAGCATCACACGGGGCAGCATCTCATGAACACCACGGCGATTTTTGAACCGGTCGGACACGAATCGCTGGCTGATGCGGTGGTTTCACAAATCGAGGACCTGATCGCGTCGGGCATCCTGAAACAGGGCCGGAAACTGCCGTCCGAGCGCGATCTGGCCGAGATGCTGCGCGTGTCGCGCCCAAAGCTGCGCGAGGCCCTTCAGGTGCTGGAAGAACGCGGGCTGGTCACAACGCAACACGGTGAAGGGACATTCGTCGCGGCCCTGACCGGACAAGCCATGATGCCCGCGCTTCTTGCTTTGTACGAACGCCATGAGCCGGCTTTTTTCGACTATCTGGAGTATCGCCGCGAACAGGAAGGTTTCGCGGCCCGGCTTGCCGCCCGTCGTGCAACCAAGGCAGACAAGGAACGGATTTCAGAGATCCTTGATGAAAACGAGCGCGCCTGGCAGGAGCAGGACGCCAAGGCTTCGCAAGAGGCGGACTTTGCGCTGCATTCAGCGATTGTTGATGCCAGCCAGAATGCGACCCTGATCCACATGATGGCGTCGATCTACGAACTCACCCGCAAGGGCGTTTTCTACAATCGCGACTTCCTGCGCACGATCGATGGGACCGGCGAAAAGCTGTTGCAGCAACATCTCGAACTCGGCCGCGCAGTGATCGAAGGTGATGAGGAGCGGGCCGAAAAAGCGGCAACGGATCACATCGACTTTGTCGAAGAGTCCTTCAAACTCGGGATTGAACAGCGGCGACGCGAAGCCATGGCCGAAAAGCGCCGGATACTGTCGCGCTGACGGCGTTGTCACCCATTTGCCTTTCTGATTGCGGGGCCCAGTCTCCGAGGTGGCCGTGAAACTCTCCTGTTTGGCGGTTTTCGACCGGTTTCAAAACTTACCCGAGCTGGCTGTCAGATATCCTCTCCGGGCGGTTCCAGAAGGCCGCCGGGTTCCAACAACGCCCGCTCGGACAGCCAAGGGTTGAGTTCCAACGCTTCGGACAGTGCTGTGCGCGCGTCTTCAAGACGTTTCAAACCCAGTAAAGACAACGCGCGTCCGCTGAGCGCGCCGATGTGGTTTGGCGACATTTCGATCGTGACATTCAGATCGCGCAGCGCCGCTTCAAAATCCTGCCTCAGGTAGTTTACGAAAGCCCGCTGATTGTAGCCTTCGGCGTAATCCGGGCAATATTCGACAAGCTGGTTGAAATCGTCCAATGCGCCCGACAAGTCCCAAGCCTCTCGTCGCGCCATTCCCCGGTCCAGCAGAGTCTGCGACCGGGCATCCGGCGCGTCCGTCCAGAGTTCCCACATTTGATTCGAGATGACCCGGGCGTCGCTTTGCGATTCCGCCTTTTGGACCTGCTTGATCAGCGCATTCACCCCTTCGGAATGATCCGGAGCCGTGGGGCATGTCTCGGCCATGGCCGAGCATGAAAACGCGATCAGGAAAAACGTTGCAGCACAGGTTCGCATCACGCAACAAGGGTGGGCCAAAATTCTGCCGGGTCAAGACTGATGTTCAAAACCGCCCAGCATACCGGTTTCCTTCACGGCCTCCATCGCAACAAAAGTTGAGGTATTGGCGACATGCGGCAGAGACGAGATCTTCTCGGCCAATACACGGCGGTATTCCGACATGGTGGCGGTGCGCACTTTCAGAAGATAGTCAAAGTTGGACGCGATCATATGGGCCTGCTCGACCTCGGCGGTTTTGCGGACGGCTGCGTTGAACTCGGCCAGAGCCTTTTCGCGGGTATCGGTCAAACGCACCTCGACAAACGCGACGTGATCCAGGCCCAACCGGATCGGATCCAGCATCGCCCGATACCCCTGGATTACTCCGCTTGCCTCAAGCCGTTTGAGCCGCGCTTGCGTCGGAGATTTCGACAGCCCGATCTCGCGCGCAAGATCGGCCACCGAGATACGACCATCCTCGGCCAGAATTTTTAGAATCGACCGGTCGAACCGATCCAGATCAGGAAAGCTCATTTGCGCTGTCTTTTGCCGAATCTTCAGAACACAGGCCTTCCAATAGCCAATATTCGGGCCGTTGTCCTGAATTTTCCGCATTATATTATCAAAAAGACCGGAGGACATATGTCACACAGCCTGCGCACCCTCATCGATAGCTCGACCTACGCCGATCAGTCGGCAGTTCTTGATACACTGATCTCTCAGGCGAACCTGACAGACACGGATCGCAGCGCCATCGGCACCGCCGCTGCGCAGCTTGTGCGCGACATCCGGTCCAGCACTTCTCCGGGGTTGATGGAGGTGTTTCTGGCCGAATATGGCCTGTCCACCGACGAAGGTATCGCCCTGATGTGTCTGGCCGAGGCGCTGTTGCGCGTGCCGGATGCCGACACAATCGATGCGCTGATCGAAGACAAGATCGCACCATCCGATTGGGGCAAGCATCTGGGGCAATCCTCGTCCTCGCTGGTGAACGCCTCGACCTGGGCGCTGATGCTGACGGGAAAGGTACTGGACGAAGGCAAGGCGTCTCCGGTCGGGGCGCTGCGCGGTGCAATCAAGCGGCTGGGCGAGCCGGTGATCCGCACGGCTGTCGCGCGTGCGATGAAAGAGATGGGGCGACAGTTCGTTCTTGGGGAAACCATTCAATCCGCAATGGAGCGGGCGCGCGGGATGGAGGAAAAAGGCTATACCTATTCCTACGACATGCTGGGCGAAGCGGCCCGGACCGAAGCGGACGCGGCGCGCTATCACCTGTCCTATTCCCGCGCCATCTCGGCCATTGCCGAGGCCTGCACCCATGACGATATCCGCGCCAACCCGGGCATTTCGGTAAAACTGTCCGCCCTGCATCCCCGTTATGAGCTGGCACAGGAACAGCGTGTGATGGACGAGCTGGTGCCGCGGCTGCGGGCGCTGGCCCTGCTGGCCAAGGCGGCCGGAATGGGCCTGAACGTCGATGCAGAAGAGGCGGATCGTCTGTCATTGTCGTTGCAGGTGATCGAGGCGGTGATGTCCGACCCGGCCCTTGCCGGATGGCACGGGTTTGGCATCGTGGTTCAGGCCTATGGCCCGCGTGCAGGTCTGGTACTGGATACGCTGTATGGCATGGCCGAACGTCATGATCGCCAGATTATGGTGCGATTGGTCAAAGGTGCCTATTGGGATACCGAGATCAAACGCGCGCAGGTCGAAGGGGTGGATGGTTTTCCGGTCTTCACGCACAAGGCCGCGACCGACGTCTCCTATATCGCCAATGCACGCAAACTGCTGGGCATGACCGACCGGATCTACCCGCAATTTGCCACGCACAACGCCCACACGGTCAGCGCCATCCTTCACATGGCCGAAGATCAACCGTTCGAGTTCCAGCGCCTGCACGGCATGGGCGAGACCCTGCATCAGATCGTGATGGACAAGCAGAACACCCGGTGCCGCATTTATGCACCGGTCGGGGCGCATCGCGACTTGCTGGCTTATCTGGTTCGACGCTTGCTGGAGAACGGCGCAAACTCATCCTTCGTCAACCAGATTGTGGACGAAGATGTGCCGCCGGAAGAGGTCGCAGCCGATCCGTTTGTTGCGCTCCGGACTCCTCCGCCCGCACTGCCGACCGGGCCGGACCTGTTCCAGCCTGAAAGACCGAACTCCAAGGGTTTTGACCTGCATCACACTCCAACGCTGGATAAGATTGATGCGGCACGGGATCAGTTCCGCGCCCATCACTGGTATGCGCAACCCTTGCTGGCCGGCGAGACCAAGCCTGAAGCGGACGAGCCAGTGATCAACCCGGCGCAACCTCAGGACAAACCCGGCGCGGTGGCCGCAGCGAGTGCCGCGGACGTGGAGATGGCATTGGCTTCGGCCAACCCCTGGGACGCCCCCGCTGCCGAACGCGCCCGTGTCCTCAATGCCGCAGCCGATCTTTATGAAGCGCATTATGGCGAGTTGTTCGCGCTGCTGGCGCGTGAGGCCGGGAAGTCGCTGCCCGATGCGGTGGCCGAACTGCGCGAGGCGGTGGATTTCCTGCGCTATTATGCAGCCAACATCCCCGAAGCCGAACCCGCGGGGATTTTCACCTGTATCAGCCCGTGGAACTTCCCGCTGGCGATTTTCTCTGGGCAGATCTCTGCTGCACTGGCCACCGGAAACGCGGTTCTGGCCAAGCCTGCGCCCCAGACGCCCCTGATCGCACATCGTGCCATTCAGCTTATGCACGAGGCAGGGGTGCCACGCGACGTGCTGCAACTGTTGCCGGGTGGGCCTGCCGTGGGCGCGGCGCTGACATCGGATCCGCGTGTCTCGGGTGTGGCCTTCACCGGGTCTACGGCCACCGCGCTGAAAATCCGTGCGGCGATGGCCGGATCCATGCGTCCCGGCACGCCTCTGATCGCGGAAACCGGCGGTCTGAACGCAATGATCGTCGACAGCACGGCCCTGCCCGAACAGGCCGTGCAATCGATCATCGAAAGCGCCTTTCAGTCGGCGGGCCAGCGCTGTTCCGCCCTGCGCTGCCTGTATTTGCAGGAAGACATCGCCGACGACGTTCTGACCATGCTCAAAGGGGCGATGGATGCGCTGTCGGTCGGCGACCCCTGGCTTGTGTCGACGGATTGCGGACCGGTGATCGACGAGCAGGCCCGTCGGAGCATCGCCGAACATGTGACCAAGGCGCGCAACGAAGGACGGGTTCTGAAAGAACTTCCGTTGCCGCCCGATGGCATCTTTGTTGCACCGACACTGATCGAGATCCCCGGCATCGCCGCGCTGGAACGCGAGGTGTTCGGCCCAGTGCTGCACGTCGCCCGATTCAAGTCGCAAGAGATCGACAAGATCATCGACGATATCAATGCCACCGGATACGGCCTGACCTTCGGACTGCACACCCGCATCGACGACCGCGTGCAGCATGTGACCGAGGCTATCCATGCGGGCAACATCTATGTGAACCGCAACCAGATCGGCGCAATCGTCGGGTCTCAGCCCTTCGGGGGCGAAGGATTGTCAGGCACCGGCCCCAAGGCGGGCGGGCCGAACTACATGATCCGGTTCTATGCGCCCGACCGTCAAAGCACGGCGGATACCTGGGACGCCGTGGCTGATCTGCCTGCTGCGCAAGGTCAACCTGCGCCGGTCAAAACCCGATCCCTGCCCGGCCCGACCGGTGAATCGAACCGCCTGAGCGAGTATCCGCGTCCGCCCCTTCTGTGCATGGGGCCCGGAGAGGCCGCAGCGCGTGCGCAGGCCGATGCTGTATCTGCGTTGGGTGGCACTGCCATTCAGGCGACCGGAATGCTTGACCTGCACCGGCTGGAAAACCTGACCGGCATTTCGGGCGTGTTGTGGTGGGGAGACGACGAAACAGCGCGGCAGATCGAACAGCATCTGGCGCGCCGCGACGGCCCGATTCTGCCGCTTATCCCCGGCAAGCCCGACCGCGCGCGTGTTCTGGGTGAACGCCATGTCTGCGTCGACACGACTGCAGCGGGTGGAAACGCCGCGTTGTTGGGAGGTGCGGCATAAGCTTGCCTTGACGCTGGGCGCACAAAAGCCCAGCGTCACACCATGTTTCCGATCCGCGACCACAACCCTTCGGGGCGCACACCTTATGTTGTCTATGCCTTGCTGGCGGCCAATATCCTGATTTTCCTCAGCTATGTGGGGATTTTGGGTGACGGGCCGCGGATCGGCAGGCTGTTTTTCGACTACGCCATAATTCCGGCACGGGTCAGCGACGGGTTCGGGCTGGAAACCCTCGTGACATCCATGTTCCTGCACGGGGGGTGGATGCATCTGGCCGGGAACATGCTGTTTCTGTGGATCTTCGGTGACAATCTGGAAGACGAGATGGGCCATCTGCCTTTCCTGCTGTTCTATCTGGCAGCCGGAATTGGCGCGGGCCTGATTCACATCATCACCGGGCCCGAGTCCCAAGTCCCCACGGTTGGGGCCTCGGGCGCGATTGCTGGCGTTATGGGCGGGTATCTGCTGCTGTTCCCGAAAGCACGGGTAGATGTCCTGCTGATCCTGGTCGTCTATTTCAGGGTCTTTACCATTCCCGCCTTCATCATGCTGGGCGTCTGGCTGGCGATACAGTTCTTTGGCAGCGTCACGAGCAACCCGGACGAAGGCGGCATCGCCTATTGGGCCCATACCGGGGGGTTTGCCGTTGGCCTGATCCTGTGCATACCGCTGTGGCTGAGACGCGGAGGAATTCAGTTCTGGAACCGCACCCATGGGCACCCGCCCCACCCGGAGGCGAAGTACAAGCTGTCGCAATCCCGCATTCCGCGCGTTCCGCGCCGTTAAGGCCGGTAAACGGGCGCCTAGCCCCGGATCACCTTGGCGAACTGATCGAAGATCGGTTCGTTAGAACAGATCACTTCACCATCTTCCAGCACGTTGCCTTCAGGGTTCAGCGCCTGCACGAAACCGCCGGCCTCTTTGACGATGATCACGCCAGCGGCCAGATCCCACGCATTCAGGCGGCGTTCCCAAAAGCCCTCATACCGGCCGGCGGCCACATATGCCATGTCGAGCGCGGCAGCACCCCAACGACGGACACCGGCGCAGGCGGGCATCAGGCGCGCCAGATCCTGAAGGGTTGCTGGCAGGTCCGAACGGCCACCAAAAGGCAGACCGGTCGCGAAGACCGATTCAATCATGCGATGACGGCCCGACACGCGAATACGCATGTCGTTCATCCAGGCGCCCTCACCCTTTTCCGCAAAGAACATCTCGTCCTTGGCGGCGTCATAAATCACGCCGGCAACGATCTTGCCCTTGTGTTCCAGCGCTATGGAAATCGCCCAATGCGGCAGGCCGTGCAGGAAATTGGTGGTGCCGTCCAGCGGATCGACGATCCAGCGGCGGGTCGGATCCTCGCCATCGATGGAGCCGCCCTCTTCGGCCAGCCAGCCATAGGTCGGCCGTGCGCCCAGCAGCTCTTCTTTCAGGATGGCTTCGGCGGCGATGTCAGCCTTCGAGACGAAATCACCGGCGCCTTTCATCGACACCTGCAGATTTTCGACTTCACGGAAATCCTTGACCAAAGAACGCCCCGCCTTGCGCGCGGCCTTGATCATGATGTTGAGATTTGCGCTGCCAACCATTGTCAAAAGGCTCCTGTCCGGTCAAACCGCGCGTATACTGCCGCAACGCGCCCTTGCCAAGAGGAATGATGCGCATAACAGACCCGCCGGAAACGCCGTTACTGGGATTGCAGCTTGCGCGCTTCTTCCCGGGCCAGTTTCACCAGTTCCTGCACATAGGGTTTCTCCAGATCTTCCGACCGGACCGCGGCATAGAGACGCCGTGTAATGCCCTCTTTCGTCAAGGGTCGGGTGACGTAGTCCGAGTTGTATTTGACCTCGCGCACGACCCAATCCGGCAGCACTGAAATGCCCCGGTTCGATGCGACCAGCAGCAGAATGACGGCGGTCAGTTCCACTTGCCGGATCGTTGCAGGCTCAACCCGCGCCGGGATCAACAGCTGGCTGAATACATCCAGACGCGTGCGTTCCACCGGATAGGTGATCAGGGTCTGGCCGCGAAAATCCTCGGCCTCGATATAGTCTTTCTTGGCCAGGGGATGGGTCGAAGCGGCCACAAACACCGCGTTATAGTCGAAAAGTTCGACAAACTCGACACCCGGAAGGTCTTCGGGATCGGACGAGACCACCAGATCAACCTCTTCCTTCTGCAAGGCCGGAAGCGCGTCGAAGGCCAGGCCGGGGCGGATATCGACATCCACATCGCCCCAGGATTTCCTGAAGGCTTCAAGAACAGGAAACAGCCATTCGAAACAGGCATGGCATTCGATGGCTATATGCATCCGCCCCGTTCGCCCGTCCCGCAGCGATGAAAACTCGCTCTGCGCGGCCTCGACCTGAGGAAGGATTTGTTCGGCCAGCCGCAACAGGCGGAATCCGGCGGCTGACAGTTTCATTGGCTTTGAGCGGCGCAGAAACAGTTCAACCCCCGCCTGATCTTCCAACCCTTTGATTTGATGACTTAATGCGGACTGGGTGATATTCAGCTGATCCGCAGCACGGGCCAGCCCGCCGCATTCATGGATCGCCTTGATGGTGCGCAGGTGCCGGAATTCAATATGCATTTCAAACAGTATTCATGTTGTTGTTGAGTAATATGAGTTTGTTTCACAATGCTCGCCATGGCACAAGGGGCTCAGTTGATCCAGTGAGGCCACAATGTCTAACCCTGAAATTTCCTTCGAGTTCTTTCCGCCCAAAACTCTGGAAGCCTCTTTCCGCCTTTGGGACACGGTCCAGACATTGGCCCCTTTGGATCCCCGCTTTGTTTCCGTCACCTACGGCGCTGGTGGCACGACGCGTGAACTGACACGCGACGCGGTTTCAACCCTGCACAAGTCGTCGGGTCTGAACGTGGCCGCTCATCTGACCTGCGTCGATGCTTCGCGGCAGGAAACGCTGGAGATCGCAGACGCCTTTGCACGCGCCGGCGTGCAGGACATCGTCGCCCTGCGCGGCGATCCGCCAAAGGGTCAGGACAAGTTTGTACCGCACCCCGACGGGTTTTCCAGTTCTGTCGAACTGATCGAGGCACTGGCCGAAACCGAAATGTTCAGCATCCGTGTCGGGGCCTATCCTGACACCCACCCCGAGGCCGCAGACATGGCTGCGGATGTGGACTGGTTGAAGGCCAAGCTGGACGCAGGCGCAGACGAAGCGCTGACACAGTTCTTCTTCGAAGCCGAGACCTTTTTCCGGTTCCGCGATGCTTGCGCCAAGGCCGGTATCGACAAACCGATCGTTCCGGGCATCCTGCCGATCGAGAACTGGTCGGGTGCCCGCAATTTCGCCAAGCGCTGTGGCACGCATATTCCGGTTTGGGTCGAACAGGCCTTTGAAAAAGCGGTGCGCGACGAGCGCGAGGATCTGTTGGCCACGGCGATCTGCACTGAACTGTGTTCGGACCTGATCGAAGGCGGCGTGGACAAGCTGCATTTCTATACGCTCAACCGTCCCGAACTGACGCGCGATGTCTGCTTTGCACTGGGCATTACACCACGCGTTGAACTGGAAAACGTGGCCTGACTTGCAAAAAATCCAATGATTCGCCCGGGTTACGTTTACACCCGGGCGTTTGTCGTTTCGGAAGATGTGTACTGTTTACCAGCACCACCCCTAAAACGGTGCCTTTGAGGGACAATTGAATCTCAACACAGCGATTGTTGTCACCAGCCCCGCAAATCATCCCTGAAATTTGACAAAACCATGACGCTGGCGACACTGGAAAAGTGTAGTTTGTAATGAGTGTTTTGAGTATGGAACCTGTCGATAAAGTGCGGGCGCGCGCGGATGCGTTGGCGGATCTGGGGTTAAGCCCCTGCGCCGGTTCCCAAGAGATCAGGGACGCCTGGAGGCAGATCGCCTTCCATTCACATCCCGATCACAAGGATGGGGACAGTTCCGGTTTTTCGCGCGCCAAGGCGGCCTATGATTTTCTGCGCAAGGAAGGGTTGGTTACAAAAGGTGGTGCCAGTTCCGGCCCTCCACAACCGCGCCGACCCCGTTTGAAAAAGCGCATCATCGAACTTCCACTGGAAGATATCGCCGCCTGCAAGGCGATGCTGAATCCCGACCAGAGGTTGCCGAAAATGCAAGATGAAGCGGATGTTCAGGACACATCTGATGCATGTGTCTCGGATCACGTTCCTGACGCGGTCGGGTGTTACGGGCGGCATCTGACCTATTTTGTCACCACGCCCGTGCATCATGGGGCAAATCGCGTGGCCTTGCCGACGACCGTCCTGACCAGCGCACGCCACACCGAGGCTGAAATTCTGAGCTTTCAGTCAAAAGATACCGGTGCCGGAGAAGTCATCATCCCCGATACGATCCGCGAACGGAAGTTTCCGGGGGCCAAGAGTGTGCGGATCAGGTTTGACGCTGATCAGGATATTCGGGATCAATTCTGGCTTGCAGGGTAACGGCCTCAGCCCGGCTGGACCAGCCGGGCATTGATCTTGTGACGCCGGGTCAGTTCGAAACCGGGCCTTCGGACGTGAATTTCGGAATCACGTTGGTCGAGGCGTCGCTTGGTTCGATACCGGGCCAGTTTCCTTCGGCAAGATTGATATTGCCCGGAATGTCTTCCTCGAAAAATCCGACAACCACATCGGTGATGTTGAGATACAGTTTGTCATCCACGATCCGCCACAGGTTCGGGTTTGCCGGAACCTTGCCACCGCGCGACACGCCATAGGCGCAGTGCCCATCATATTGCGGCGCGTAGTATGCCGGGTTTTCCAGGAATTTGTCTCGGTTTTCCTCGGTCGCAAAAGCCCAGGTCGCACCGTTGTACTCGGCGGTGATGTTGGCATTTCCGCGCACACCCTCGGGCTGCGGCTGGCCCACCGGCACCTGATCCAGGCTGCGATAGGCAACGACATCGTAACCCGAAACAGCAAAACCTGTGCCGTCAATATATTGAGGGCCGGCAAAAGCCGGAACCGCCAGCGCTATGGCCGCAGCGAGTGTCAATGCAAAGCGTTTCATGTCGTCCATCCTTTTCGGGTCAACTAAATCCGTGATGCCTTGGGCAGGTCTGAATGGACAATATGCGATTCCCGTGCGGTGCGTAGTCCCCCTAACGCCGCTGTGACCCGGCACGAGAAAACGTGAGAGTTTGGCGGCGGATTGTTACAGAATACGCCAGTTGGGTGGGGTTGGACTCGGCGGTTTGCAATATTAGCTGTATGGCAGCCCTGACATAGGCAAGAAAGGCAAGTGATGACCGACCAATCCTCGTATACCCCTCCAGCGGTCTGGACCTGGGACAGTAAAAGTGGCGGACAATTCGCCAACATCAACCGGCCGATCGCCGGAGCGACCCATGACAAGGACCTGCCGGTCGGACAGCATCCTCTTCAGCTGTACTCGCTCGCGACACCCAATGGCGTGAAAGTCACGGTGATGCTGGAAGAGCTGCTGGCACTTGGTCATGAAGGCGCTGAATACAACGCCTGGCTGATCAACATCGGAGAAGGCGATCAATTCAGCTCGGGCTTTGTCGAGGTCAACCCGAACTCGAAAATCCCCGCGCTTTGGGATCGGTCCGGCGACAAACCTGTTCGGGTTTTTGAAAGCGCCTCGATCCTGTTCCATCTGGCCGAAAAGTTCGGCGCGTTTCTGCCGGCTTCCGGCCCCGAGCGGACCGAGGTGATGAACTGGGTGTTCTGGCAGATGGGCAGCGCGCCGTATCTGGGCGGTGGGTTCGGGCATTTCTACGCCTATGCACCCGAGAAATGGGAATACCCGATCAACCGTTTCGCCATGGAGACCAAGCGCCAACTGGACGTTCTGGATCGTGAACTGGTGGAAAAAACCTTCATCGCGGGCGAAAACTATTCGATCGCCGACATGGCGATTTGGCCCTGGTATGGTCAGTTGGTTCTGGGCCGCCTTTACAGCGCGGCAGAGTTCCTGGACGTGGAATCCTACAAGAACGTCATGCGATGGGCCAAGGCGATCGACGCGCGCCCTGCGGTTCAGCGCGGCCGCATGGTCAACCGCACCTTTGGCGAGCCGCACACGCAGCTTCACGAACGCCACGACGCCACCGACTTCGAAACCCGCACGCAGGACAAGTTGGAAGCGGCAGCGGAATAAACAAACCCCAATGCAACAACACGCGGTGCAGCTTGCGCCGCGTGTTTGCCTTTGGATGGTTATTTCAGAATGGGTGGGTTGTCCGGGTTGCTGCCGGGCGCTTCACGGACCGTATCGGCAACTTGCGGCTGGGGCAGATCAAACCGAAGGCCCACCTTGGCCAACAGCGCGGCGGCGGCCTCGCTTGCGGTGAAAAACCCGACATCCATCGCGCCTGCCTCGATCCCGGAAAAGGTCAGCGCCTCGGACGCGGCCTTGGCCAAAGCGGGCTCGGCCCCCTCGATCGCATCGACAAACCCCAACAGATGGCCCTGCGCGCCCGATTTGGACTTGGTGGCGACCAGATAAGCCGCGCTGGCAAGTCCGCCTGCCGTCGCCAGTTTTGCATCCAGCGCGGTCAGCAGGTTCTGCGGCAGGCCAGCGGGCGGCAAAAACTCGGCAAGCTCTTCCTCGACCTCTTGCGGGCTGTGCTGCAACGTTTCAGCCAACCATTCCAGTGCTTCCTCCGGAATCAGCATGGAAGATGGCGCCGTCTCAAGGTTCAGACCAAGCCCGATGCCCTGTCCCGACAGCATCCCCGAAAGCACCCGCCCCGACAGCGCCACATAAGGCACGGGCCGCCCGGCAAACTGCGCCAGCCGGTCCTCACGATCAAAGGCAAGAACAAAGCGCCCGTCAGCCACATCGAACACTTCGGGCGAGATGTTTTCGTCCCGCGCTTCTTCGGTCAGCATCAGAAACAGCTCGCTATCCGCAAGCCGTTCAAAGAAACGCAGACGGGCGGCATCACTTGTCGGGTCCGCCTGCATCGCGGCATGCGCGGTGTCCAACGCCGTGGAGTCAGTCATTCAGCACCTCTTGGACCCGTGCGCGCAAAACAGGCAGCAGTTCAGCCTCGAACCACGGGTTTTTCTTCAACCATGCCGTATTGCGCCAGGACGGGTGAGGCAAGGCAAAGACCCGCGGCGCATGGTCCCGCCAGTTGCGAACGGTGTCCGTCACCGACCCGCGCGCGCCAAGATGAAACTTGTGTGCATGACCTCCGACCAGCACGGTCAGCGGCACACGCCCCAGTTCCTGCATCACTCGGTCATGCCAGGTCTTGCGGCACATCGCAGGTGGAGGAAGATCAGCATTGCGCGCATCATACCCCGGAAAGCAGAACGCCATCGGCACGATCGAAACACGGTCGCGGTCGTAAAAAACCGACTCATCAATCCCCAGCCAGTGCCGCAGCCTGTCGCCGGACGGGTCGGTGAAGGGCCGCCCCGACTCGTGCACACGGGCGCCCGGTGCCTGCCCCGCGACAAGGATTGGCGTTCCGGGGCGGAACCAGACCACCGGGCGCGGCTCGTGTGCGGTTTCTGTTTGCGCGAACCTGTCGGCACACAAGCGGCAAGCGCGGATTTCCTGACGTAAAGCGTTCATCTGATCGTGACGGTCCCTGTCCATCCAGTCTGTTGTTGGCTGCCAAAACAGATAATAACGACCGAACGCAGCACCAAGTGAATGGAATCCCTTGCTGCACCCGACCAGACATTCATGCGCGCAACCGGGACGCATTGATCATTTGTTTCATAATTCGACATAATGTAGCCAACATGGGCCGGTAAAAAATACCCTTTCTGGCCGCCCGCAAGTGCGACAAACGACTAAAACGAGCAGCAGACCGCGAATGCTAGAATTCGACAACGTCAGCAAATCCTTCTGGACCGGAACGCGCCGCAAGGTGATTCTGGATCGGGTCTCGTTTCGGGTCGAACTGGGCACCTCACTGGGCGTTCTGGCCCCGAACGGAACCGGAAAAACCACGCTGATCAACATGATGGCCGGTCTGGAAAAACCCGACGAGGGCGTGGTCCGCCGCGAATGCCGGGTGTCCTTTCCCATGGGGTTCACCGGTGGCGTGTCGGGAAAACTGTCAGCGCTTGAAAACGCGCGCTACATCGCCAAGATCTACGGTATGGACCCCGATTACATCGAGGCCTACTGCAAATGGCTCTGCGGTCTGGGCGAATATTTCGACCAGCCCCTTGCCACCTACTCCTCTGGGATGAGGGCGCGCTTCACCTTTTCTTTGATGCTGGCGCTGGACTTTGACATGTATCTCATCGACGAAGGGATGCCGGCGACAACAGATGTCGAATTCAACGAAAAGGCTGGGGCGATCCTGAAGGAAAGATTGCGCACGACGACTTTGGTGATCGTATCGCACAGCCCGTCCGTGTTGGAGAAATTCGCCCAGAAAGCCGCCGTACTTCTGGACGGGCAATTGTATATATTTGACTCCTTGGAAGAGGCGAAGCAGCTGTATGACTACGAAACCCAAGGTTAGAAAATATAACTGGCGCCGCGGACGTCAGACGGAAAGCTCGGCCGAGGCGCGATCGGACGCCATCTCGCGTATTCGCAACGCGACGCAAGGCCCTGCGGCCGCCGGCGAAGCACAGCCCGGGACGCAGCTGGATGACATCAAGCGCGAAGGCCTGACGGGCCGTCAATTGCGTATCGCACGACGTCTGGCGCAGAAACACGGTCTGGCCGCGACGTCGGATTATGACGCGGTGCGGTTGCTGCGCAAAAAGGGCATCGACCCCTTCCAGCGCACCAATCTGCTGGACCTTGCTGCCGCAAAACCATCGAACGGGGGTGACAAACCCAAGGACAGGATAAACGTTCAACTGCCGCAGCCCATGGGCGCCGAGAAAACGAACCTGCCCGGGCCCGAGCTCAGCCCGGCTGAGCGGCGCAATTATGAAATCAGCCAAATCCAAAAAGACATCGCACGCCGTCGCAAGCGTAAACTGTTTGGACTGTTTGCGCGTCTGGCGGCCTTTGTGTTCCTGCCGACCTTCATTGTCGGCTTCTATTTCTACCGCATCGCCACGCCGATGTATGCCAGCGATTCCGAATTCCTTATCCTGCAAGCTGATGGCGGACCGGGCAGTGTCGGCGGTCTGCTCGCCGGCACGCAATTCGCCACCACGCAGGACTCGATCTCGGTTCAGTCTTTTTTGGAATCGAAAGAAGCTTTGCTGTTGCTGGATCGGGATGCCGGGTTTTCCGATGTCTTCAAGCAGGAATGGCTCGACCCGATTCAAAGACTGGCGCCAGACGCCTCGCTTGAAGACGCCTATAAGCTGTTCAAACGCATGATCACCATCGGCTATGACCCGACCGAAGGGGTCATTCGGATGGAGGTTGCCGCCCCCGACGCGCAGACATCGACCGAGTTTTCCGAGCGCCTGATCTCTTACGCAGAAGACAGGGTGAACGCCTTGTCCGGAAAAAAACGCGAAGACCAGATGCGCGACGCGCTGCAAAGTTTCGAAGCGGCGCAGGAAGCGCGCAGGCAGGCTCAGGAAGAGTTGATCGAGCTTCAGCTTCAGGGCGCGGTTCTTGACCCCGAAAACGTCATTGCCAGCCTGCGTGCCCGCATCAACGAAATCGAAATACTGGTTCAGGACAAAGAGCTTGAGCTCGCCGCGCTTCAGGACAACCTGCGCCCGAACAAGGCAAAGGTTGATGGCGTCAAGGCAGATATCGCCCGTCTGGAAAAGGTTCTCAAAGAACTGAATGCCGAGATGCAGGATGCCTCGGACGGCGAAAACTCGCTGGCGCGGTTGAGCGTGCGTATCCAGATCGCGCAGGCGGACCTGGCGGCGCGTGACATGATGCTGCAAACGGCAATGCAGCAAATGGAAGCGACCCGGTCCGAAGCCAACCGGCAGGTGCGCTATCTGACCGTGTCGGTCAACCCAGTTCCCAGTCAGGAACCCAGCTATCCGCGCAAGTTCGAAAATACGATTTTGGCATTCCTGTTGTTTGCTGGTATCTACCTGATGATCTCGCTTACCGCGTCGGTCCTTCGTGAACAGGTATCCTCATAAAACTCATGAAACATGTTAAAATCTCCGACCTGACAGTCGGCAACGACCTTCCGCTGACCATCATAGCTGGGCCATGTCAGCTTGAAACCGCAGACCACGCGCAGATGATTGCGGGCAAGATGAAAGAAGCCTGCGACGCCGCCGGGGCGCAATACGTCTTCAAGGCGTCTTATGACAAGGCGAACCGGACATCCCTGTCGGGCAAGCGTGGCATGGGCATCGATGCGGGGCTGAAGGTGCTAAGCGACATCCGCAAGACGATGGGCATCCCGGTTCTGACCGATGTTCATACCGAAGCGCAATGCGCCATCGCCGCCGAGGCGGTGGACGTTCTGCAAATTCCGGCATTCCTGTGCCGTCAGACCGACATGCTGCTGGCGGCCGGGAACACCGGCAAAGCGGTCAATGTGAAAAAGGGGCAATTCCTTGCACCTTGGGAAATGACCAACATCGTCGATAAAATCGAAAGCACCGGAAATCAGAATATCCTGCTGACCGAGCGTGGCACCTCATTTGGCTACAACACGCTTGTCGCCGACATGCGCGCGCTGCCCCAAATGGCGAAAACCGGGTATCCGGTGGTGATGGACGCCACCCATTCCGTGCAGCAACCCGGAGGCAAGGGCGGGTCTTCGGGCGGGCAGCGCGAATTTGCACCGGTAATGGCCCGCGCCGCGGTTTCTCTGGGTGTTGGGGCCGTGTTTATCGAAACCCATCAGGACCCGGACTCGGCCCCATCGGACGGGCCAAATATGATCCCCCTCGACCAGATGCCCCAACTTGTTGACACATTGATGCGATTTGATGCGCTTGCTAAAGCGAATCCGATACAGATTTAACGATTGAGACTTGTTATGACCAAACCCCTCACCGAGGTAACGCCCAACAGCTGGAACTTTCTGCGCGACGCGATGATCACGCCCACCGGGTTCCGTGAATACGACGCCCGATGGAAATACCCCGAAGAGATCAACCTGCCCGGCATGACCGCGCTTGGGCTGGGGCTTGGCACGCAGATGCACAAGCGCGGGATCGAGCCTGTAATTGCTGTCGGCAACGATTATCGCGATTATTCATTGGCGATCAAAAATGCCCTGATGCTGGGCCTGATGCAGGCTGGTATCCGTGTCAAAGACATCGGCCCTGCGCTCAGCCCCATGGCATACTTCGCACAGTTCCATCTGGATGTGCCGGCGGTGGCGATGGTCACCGCCAGCCACAATCCCAACGGCTGGACCGGGGTCAAAATGGGTTTTGACCGTCCGCTGACCCATGGCCCTGATGAGATGTCGGAACTGCGTGACATCGTACTGAACGGCGAAAGCGTCACGCGCGAAGGCGGCTCTTACGAGTTCGTCGATGGCGTCAAAGAGGCCTATATCGACGACCTGGTCGGCGATTTCAAAATGTCCCGCCCGCTCAAAGTGGTCTGCGCAACGGGCAACGGCACGGCTTCGGCCTTTGCGCCCGAGATTTTCGAGCGGATCGGGGTTGAGGTCGTACCCAGCCATAACCGTCTGGACTATACGTTCCCCAACTACAACCCGAACCCAGAAGCCATGGAGATGCTGCACGACATGGCCGCCACCGTGAAATCCAGCGGTGCCGATCTGGCGCTGGGGTTTGACGGTGACGGAGACCGCTGCGGCGTCGTCGATGATGAGGGCGAGGAGATCTTTGCCGACAAGGTTGGCGTGATCATGGCGCGTGATCTGGCCAAGCTTCACCCCGGATCGACCTTTGTCGCGGATGTGAAATCCACCGGTCTGTTCGCCAGCGATCCCGAGTTGCAGGCCCTGGGCGCCAAAGCCGATTACTGGAAGACCGGCCACAGCCACATGAAGCGTCGGGTCAAGGAAATCGGTGCACTGGCCGGGTTCGAAAAATCAGGCCACTACTTTTTGGCCGAACCGATCGGGCGTGGATACGACTGCGGGATGCGTGTCGCAGTCGAAATCTGCAAACTGATGGACCGCAACCCGGATCAGAGCATGTCGGACCTGCGCAAGGCCCTGCCCAAGACCTGGTCCACACCCACGATGTCACCCCACGCCGCTGATACCGAGAAATATGATATCCTTCAGCGGCTGGTCGACAAGTTGGTCGCCAAGGGAGATGCGGGCGAAACACTCGCTGGCCGCGCAATCAAGGAAGTGGTCACGGTGAACGGCGCACGTGTGATTCTGGACAACGGCAGCTGGGGTCTGGTGCGGGCTTCGTCCAATACCCCCAATCTGGTCGTTGTCTGTGAAAGCAGCGAAAGCGAGGCTGAGATGCGCGCCATCTTCGCGGACATTGATGCCGTCATCCGAACCGAGCCCGGTGTCGGCGATTACGACCAGACGATCTGAACACAACTGCTTGGGGCATATCCCGATGCCCCAAGCACGATGGTTGCTCAGTCGCCGCCGAATAATTTGAGCAGACCTTTCTTGGCCTCTTCTTCAAGCTTGTTCTTGATGGCGTCTTCGATCTGATCACTGTCGGTGATCGTCGTATCCAATTCGTTGCCGACCTTATCAAAAACCTTCTGTTTGGCGTCGTCTTCCAGTTCTTTGACCTTCACATCCGCGGCCGCCTCGATCACCTTGGTCAGGTCCGGCTTGATCGACGGGTCGCTCCAGGGGCCTTTGATGTGAACGGGAACCGATATCCCCTGCCCGGAATTGGCACGCAACGCCACGGGCGTGAACAGATAGTCGATGTTGCGAGCCCCCAGATCCACGGTGCCGGTGCCATCTGCACGGAAATTCTTCAGTGACATGAGCAGATCACTGTTCGTCAACACGCCCTGATCGATGGTGAAACTGGCCGTCAGGCTGTTGAACACGGTGGTTCCGCCTGATCCGGTGCCCTGCCCCATCAATCGGTCCAGATCGAGCCCGGAAATCACTCCGGGACCGACATCCAGGTTTCCCTTGCCGCTGAGGGACCGCATGATCTGATCCTCGGACTGACCAACGCCCAGAAACTCAAATGCTCCCGCAGCGGTTCCCGACAGGCGTTTGACCCCGGCCATCGTGGTCAGTGCCTGTTCCAGATCGATCCCGGTGGCGGTCACGTTGCCGCCGACAGACAGGCCGTTGCGGTTGTTGGCAACCACCTGACCCTTCAGTTGCCCCGAAAACAGCGTGGCCGGGTGCATGTCCAGAACGGCCCGCGACCGATCCAGCGACAGGGTCAGGTCACTTTTGCCGAACGTCATTCCGGGCACGGCGATCGAGTTGGCCGTCAGGCGAATCTTACCGTTCGCCAAGGCCAGAGCGGACGCGTCGATAGGGTCCTTCGACCACCCCTCAGGTGCAGGAGCGTTTGCCTGAGACGTGCCGCTTGAGGCAGAACCCGTTTCGGAAATCCGCGACAGATCCAGATCACCGGCATCCAGACGGGCCACGATACGCGGCGGGTCCGAGATGGTGATATCCGCCTCACCCACGAACCGGTTGTCATCCAATTGCGCAACCATGTTCCGCATGGAAATCCGCCCGTCCTGCGTATACGTCATATGCGCTGAAATGTCGGCGATTTTGCCCAATCCGGGCGGTACAGATGTGCCAGCCTGACCGAAGGCGGCGAGCATTCTATCAGTGTCCCGCGTCACGACCTTGATGGTTCCATCCATTTCACCCGTAAGATTGACGCGTCCTTCAAATCCGATCTCGCCGCCCGGAGCCGTCAACGCCAGTTCCAGATCAGTCACTGACCCGGCCGCAAAAGCCGGTAAATCCGGGATTTTCAGATCAACCTGAACCGCACCTCCGGGCACTGGCATGGCGGCCTCCATCACCAACGGGGCCGTCACCTCGGGCCAGCTTGCAGATAGTGTCACGCCCGAGAAGTCCATCTGCGTGACGCCATTTTCCTCGTAAATCAGCCGTGCATTTGTCAGCTCCAGTTGATCCAGCGTGACCTGCCCCGAGGGCTCAGCGGGCGTGGTGCCCCCGGTCGTGGCCGCAGTTGTCGCTGTTGTTGGGGTGCTCAATTCCCAATTGCCGCGCCCATCGGATCGTTCCAACCGCAACACGGGATTGTCTGCAAAAACACGTTTGATCCGCAGATCCCCGTTCAACAGCCCGGCAGCGTCCACCCCGACGGCCAGGCTATCCGCGCTGAGCATCGGCTCCGGTCCGGCCCAGCTTGCGTTGCCGAAACGCACCGGCCCGGTCTCCATCCCGACCACCGGCCAGAAGGATATGCGCACATCGCCGGTCAGTGTCAGATCCCTCCCGGTCTGGGCCTTGACCTGCTCGGCCAGAATCGCGGCAAGCTTCTCCCCCGGCATCAGCAACAGCGCGCCGATGATCAGCGCGACCACGGCCACAACAATAAACAGGATGCGCATCAGCCATTTCATAGTCTGCTCTCCGCCTTTTGGCTTGTCATTGCCGTGATCATTCAAATCACACGTCACATTTGCAAGGGGAAGCTTTCCCCACTATATGCCGCGCATGACGACGAACCCGCCAAACCTCCGCCCCGACCTGGCGCCTGCTGCCCGGATCACCGAGACGCCCCAATCAAACCAGCCGACCATCGGTATGGTGTCCTTGGGCTGCCCAAAGGCGTTGGTCGACAGTGAACGCATTCTGACCCGGCTGCGTGCCGAAGGATACGGCATTTCGCCAGATTATGCCGGGGCCGATGCCGTCATTGTGAACACCTGCGGGTTCCTTGACAGCGCCAAGGCGGAATCGCTGGACGCGATCGGAGAGGCGCTGGTGGAAAACGGCAAGGTCATCGTAACCGGCTGTCTGGGCGCAGAACCGGATTACATTCGCGAGCATCACCCCCGCATCATGGCTGTCACCGGCCCGCACCAATACGAGCAGGTGCTGGATGCGGTGCATGCCGCTGTGCCCCCCGATCCTGATCCGTTCGTGGACCTGTTACCCGCCAGCAGCGTTCAGTTGACGCCGCGCCACTACAGCTATCTGAAAATTTCCGAGGGCTGCAACCACAAGTGCAAGTTCTGCATCATCCCCGACATGCGCGGAAAGCTGGCCAGCCGCCCCGCGCATGCGGTTCTGCGCGAGGCGGAAAAGCTGGTCGACAATGGCGTGCGTGAATTGCTGGTGATTTCGCAGGACACCTCGGCCTATGGGCTGGACCGCAAATACGATGTGAACCCTTGGAAAGACGGTGAAGTACGCAGCCATATCACCGATCTGGCGCGTGAACTGGGGCAGTTGGATGCCTGGGTGCGGCTGCACTATGTGTATCCCTATCCGCATGTGCGGGACCTGATTCCGCTGATGGCGGATGCCGGGTGCAACGTGCTGCCTTATCTGGATATCCCGTTTCAACACGCCCACCCGGACGTTCTGAAACGCATGGCACGCCCGGCCGCGTCGGCCAGAACGCTGGATGAAATCAAGGCCTGGCGCGCGATCTGCCCGGGTATCACCCTGCGATCGACCTTTATCGTCGGCTATCCGGGCGAGACCGAAGCCGAATTCCAGACCCTGCTGGACTGGATGGACGAGGCACAACTGGATCGTGTCGGGTGTTTTCAGTATGAAAACGTGGATGGCGCGCGCTCGAACGACCTGCCCGATCACGTCCCGGCCGAAATCAAGCAGGAGCGCTGGGATCGCTTCATGGAAAAGGCTCAGGCGATCTCGGAGGCCAAGTTGCAGGCGAAGGTCGGACAGACGCTTGAGGTGATCGTGGACGAGGTCGACGACGAGGCCGCCACCTGCCGCACCAAGGCAGACGCGCCCGAGATCGACGGCAACCTGTTCATCGATGAAGGGTTCGAAAACCTCAGGCCCGGTGACATCGTCACGGTCGAAGTGGACGAGGCCGGAGAATACGATTTGTGGGGTAAGCCCGTCTAAGGTCTGACACCGCGGTCGAGCACACGGCATATGGGCAAAGCGTGAACCGAGTTTACTGGCCGAACACGCGGTCAGACCCGATCTTGGACTGAAAGCCAATCACGGGGGTTTTCATGTCTCATATCTTCAAGCTTGGCCGGAAGGGTGTGATATTCCTGATCGCTGCGCATTTCGTGGCCACCCCCGGTTACGCCCAGCCCACACAGGTCGGCTCTGCCGGATTTATTGTGGTCGGCGGCAAAAATCTGAGCTTTCACAAAAACGGCCGTCACAAGATAAACCGGTATTACGTGGCCCCGAAAGCCAAGTCACACGCCAAGCACCCCAAGGCGCATATCAAAAAACCGACCACGGTTTATCGATACACCGCCCCCAAACGGCGTGTCATCGGGCATATCCCCTATGGGTCGGTCAAACGACAGAAATTCAAGTCATTCAAGTTCAAGCATTCCTACGGCTTCAAAAGGCACTAAACAGGGGTCGCACCCCGCGACAAAGCACTTGTCGACAGCCGCAAAAAAGCAGGCAAGAAAAAACCGCCACGAATGGCGGCGGTCGTTCCCGAAAGGGTGCAGGCGGTCCGCGTCCGGGCCGCCTGCGAATGGCTTACTGAGTAACCGGATTACAGACCGTCTGGCCTGCTTCGGTTGTGGCAAGCTCATAGCCACCCGGGCAGCTGGGCGTGCCGGCTTTGTCATAGCTGGGCTGAACGTAAACAGGTGTCGGTTCTTCCTGCTGCGCACAGGCAGTCAGGATCAGTGCAAATGCGCCAACGGCGGCGAGTTTCAGTTTCATGTCCGTCAATCCTTTATTACTTTTCTGATATTGCCCAGCTTTTCGGGGCCGGTTTCAGAATACGGGTTGAACGACAATCTGGCAACTGAATCGATCACGACTTTGTGAGTCACAGCGAATCCATGCCAATCCAATGGCGCAATGACGTTCCTTGCGGCGTCAAACCTATCATTCTGACTGCGGCGCCCTAAACTGTTGCAGCACAATCAGCTAAAAGACGGAGAAGCCACATGTCAAACGCACCCATCATTGCCCGGAAATCGCCCTTTCCGGTCGAGGTCGTTCAGGGAAAAACCTATTTCTGGTGTGCGTGCGGAAAATCCGGCCGCCAGCCGTTTTGCGACGGCTCGCACAAAGGCACCGGATTTGAGCCTGTGAAATATACAGCGGAAGACAGTAAGAAGGTTTTCTTCTGTGGGTGCAAACACAGTTCGAAACCGCCTTTGTGCGACGGAACGCACAACGGGCTTTGATCAGGTTTTCAACCCATTCAATATCTCGGCATTCGGGCAAAAATCCGGGGCCGTGGCCGCTGTGCCCTGTTGCCGGGCAAGCCAATACTCGCATTGCACATCACATCCGGCAACGCGGCACCGCGTGACAAGCTCGGCGTATTGTTCCGGCGAAAGGCGTCCTTCGGCCATCACTTCGGTCATGGAAATGCCCATACAGCGCGAAACCGAGCGTGTAAGCCAGAAATGCTTTTCGATTTCCCCCAACGCGACCTGAGACATCAAGCGTGCTCCTTCTGCTTGGTTTTGAGGGCGGCAAAAAACGTGCGATTCGGGCATGTCGACGGTGCCTGTTCAACCTGTTCGCGCCGTTCCAACCATTCCGGGCAGTCCTTGGCCCAGGAACAGCCGCGGCACTGCTGCACGATTTCAGCCCATTCTTCCTGTTTCAGATGACCGCTCCGATAGGCCGCGGCCAAATCGGCTCCGGTTGCCTGCCCCATGCGCAACACCAAACGCAGATGGGTCATGATTTCGCCCAGACGTGTCATGGCACACCCGTATGTCAAGGCAGGAGATTGTCGAGCAATTCCTGGTTTCGGCAGTATTCGGGCGTACGCCGAGCAGAACCGGGATTGTTCAGCAAACTCTTGCAGTGATCCGGGTTCGGGCAGTCGGTACAGCGCAAAACAGCGTCAGAGATCTGGTCCACGGAAACGGAGCCATCAATGGCGGCTTCCTCAAGATCAATGTCCAGCATTCTGGCCATATCGTCCACCAATCCGGCATGCAGCCGCAGGGTCTCTTGGGTAGGCATGCTGTTTCCTCTCGCTTTCACGCTGTGTCCAAAGGGTAGCGCATCCGCGAGGGCAAACATTGACTCAGGTCAAGATTGGATGCCGATGTGATCCAGATAGGCCCGCGTGGCATCCTGAACACGGCGAAAGCGATCCCCGCCCAGTTTCTTGCCGCCATACCAGCGCGTCACGATAATTACATGATCCTTTAACCCGGCGCGTTCGATCATCCGAAGGATCACCATACCCGCGCCGTTTTCCCCGTCATCGGCCTTCAACGCGCCGGTCGGCAAAGCCGCAGCCCAGGTGTTATGGGTGGCCTTGGCATAGCTCTTGTCGGATTTCAAATCCTCCAGAGCGGCGTCGATTTCAGCCCGCGTCGTGACCTGCGCGCCTGACACCGCGTATTTCGAGCCGCGATCCGTCAGGACGACACCCAGACACGTGAGCGCGGTCATTGGGACAGACCCAGTTGCTCTACTGTCTCCAGCACGATCTGAACGCGTTGAGCATTTGGCGGGTGGGTTCCCAAAAACCTGTCACCGGGATCCGGGATGCGATCAAAGAATTTTGCCCCAACCAACGGATTGTATCCAGCGTTATAGGTGATGATGGTTCCCAACTGGTCTGCCTCCAGCTCAAAGTCTTTCACATAAGCCTGAACGCCGACCTGCGCGCCCAGCTTTTGCGCCTCTTCAATGGCGGCGGCGTCCCCGCCGCGCAACTCTGCCACCCGCCCGAACTCGGCCGCGCTGGCGCTGGCGATTTCACTCTGCCTGGCGATGTGCCCCAACACGTGGTGGGCTGCTTCATGCCCCATGACAAACGCCAGTTCATCCGCGTTCTTGGTGGATTCGATCATCGAGCGGGTGAATATGATCACCGGCTGCTTGTTTTCATCCAGCGTCTGGAATGCATTGACCGAAGCCCGAGGGTTCAGGTCGACAAGAATCCGAAAGTCGCAATTCTGCCCGGTCGTCTGTTTCAGACACTGTCTGCGGGCTTCTGCCCCGACCGCCCGGCTGACCTCGCGAAAGGTCTGCACCATCGGTTCTGCCTCTGGCTCATCCCCCAGCCATTCCTCGGCGGGCTGGACGCGCAGGGCCCCCTCTCCACACGCCGCAAGCAGCAGGGACAGCAATAAAACAAACCAAATGCGCATGTCATATCCTTTGAGACCGAATGGCCGTGATTTCAACATAGTACGAGCGAACCGGCGAAACCACACCGCCGGTTCAACGAACGGCTTGCATTGCGCCTCGGCGGCTTGCACTCTGGCCTCATGTTTACGATTGAGCATGAATTCGACTCGACGGTCATTACGCTTGTGGACGAAGGTGAACAACCTTTGCAGGAAGATGTGGTGATCAACAATTTCGCGGAATGCGTCACGCTGGAACAACTTGATCCCCGCACCGATCAAATACAGAAGATCACTTTGTCACCCGAGCAGGTGCGGGATCTGGCGGCCGCGCTGGATCTGCCCGAAGGTGTTTATCAAATTCGCGAAACCGGGCCTCAGGGGTCATAGGCAAACCGCTTGATCCGTGCGGATTGCCCCTGCTTCAGCGTCAGGGTCGAGGGCGCGACGCCAAGACATTCTGCAAGCAGCAACTGCACGGCCCTGTTGGCCTTGCCGCTTTCCGGCGGGGCCGTAACGAATACCTTGATCTGCCCGTCTTCGACGCTCACCCGATCGCGGGCCGCCTTGGGCGTCACCTTCAATTGGAACACGGCCCCGGCCTGCGCCATCGCGCTGAGATCCGGCAGATCACGCAGCTTGGATTTCGCCATTGTCTCCTCTTCTTTCTCAAAGTCTTGCACGAAGCTCGTCGTAATGAAATTGATCCACGCAATCCATTGGCGTGCCCTTGAAACGGGCAGGATACCGACCAAGATACAGAGTCGTGATGTAAAGGAAGTTAACATATGTCCCTGAAAAACCCCGCCGCTCTGGAGTTTTTGCAGTCGCGCCGGTCCCGGCCGGCCAAGACACTGGTTGCTCCGGCCCCAACCCGGGAGGAGTTGCTGCCATTGCTGACGGCCGCCGCCCGCAGCCCCGATCACGGCAAACTGGAGCCCTGGCGATTCATCGTTCTCGAAAAGGGCGCGATGCCACGTCTGGCGACCCTGACCGAGGCCTGCGGGAAAAGGCTGAACAAAAGCCCGGAAGACATCGCCAAGGCGCGCAGCCAGTTCGATATGGGGCATCTGGCCATCGCGGTCATCGAGGTTCGCAAGCAATCCGAAAAGATTCCGGCCATCGAACAATCCTACTCTGCTGGCGCGGTCTGTCTGGCGCTGCTGAATGCCGCGCTGGCTGCGGGCTGGGGCGCCAATTGGCTGTCGGGCTGGCAAACACATGATCGCGCGTTCTGTGTCGATGCTTTCGGGCTTGCCGAAAACGAACACGTGGCCGGGTTGATTCATATCGCCACCGAGGGCGCGACCCCGCCGGAACGCCCCCGGCCCGATGTGGCCGCGTTGACAGAGTGGGTTTCGGAATGATCATCCTGAACGCCTTTTTCGGCGCACTTGGTCAGACCGGAGATCCCAAGTTCCGTGCCGTTTTGCTGCGCGGCGTGGGGTTGACCATTCTGCTGCTGGTTCTCGCCTGTGCAGGTGCGATCTGGTTGATCAACTGGTTGTCGGGCAGCGAAATCTCATTGCCGTTCGTGGGGGCTGTCCCGTGGCTGAACGACGTTCTGAACTATTCCGGTATCGTGCTCGTCCTGATCCTGCCCGTTTTTCTGATGGTGCCGGTCGCATCCGCCATCACCTCGATCTTTCTGGACGAGGTGGCACAGGCGGTTGAGGACAAACATTTTCCGGCGTTGCCGCCCGCTCGGCGTATCCCGGTCTCAGAGGCGGTAATGGACAGTCTCAGCTTTCTTGGTGTTCTGATTGTGGCAAACCTGCTGGCGCTGATCCTGTACGCAATTTTCACCCCGCTTGCGCCTTTCATCTTTTGGGCGATGAACGGGTTCTTGCTGGGGAGGGAATATTTCACCCTGGCTGCGATGCGAAGAATCGGGCGCGACGGGGCACGCAAGCTGCGGTCCAAACACTCGACAACGATCTGGGTGGCGGGCACCTTGATGGCCATTCCGCTTTCAGTGCCGCTGGTGAACCTGGTGATCCCGATCATCGGGGCCGCCACGTTCACCCATATCTATCACGCCGTGTCGGGCCAAAAGGCCTGACGGGGATTATCTTGGCTCCAGTTGGTTCAGCCAGTCGAAATCCCGCACCGAGATCACGCCCGACAGGATGATCCCGGCGATGATCGCCCACAGAACCACAGAGATACCGGTGGTGATCCACATCTTTCTTTTCATGTGATGCACTTCCGGCGCGCCCGCATGCGTGCCGGGAACGATGTCACCCAGATCGCCCTGGGTTTTGATGCGAATGGGCAGCACCACCAACAACGTCATGAACCAGATGACGGCGAACAACACCAGCGCGGCAGTAATGGTCATTTCGGGCCCTCCGGGGCTGGGGGTTATACCTGCTCCAGCTCGACCAGGCAGCCGTTGAAATCCTTGGGGTGCAGAAACAGAACCGGTTTTCCATGCGCACCGATCTTGGGCTCACCTGATCCCAGAACACGGGCTCCGGTTGCTTTCAGATGATCACGGGCCGCGATGATATCCTCGACCTCGTAACATACATGGTGGATGCCGCCGGCCGGGTTCTTTTCCAAAAACCCGTTGATCGGGCTGTCATCACCCAGCGGATACAAAAGTTCGATCTTGGTGTTGGGCAGTTCGATGAACACGACCGTGACACCGTGATCCGGCTCGTCCTGCGGCGCGCCGACTTTGGCGCCCAGCGCGTTGCGGTATTGCTCGGACGCCGCCTCAAGATCCGGTACGGCGATGGCGACGTGGTTCAGACGTCCAATCATGTCTCACTCCTGCTGTCCTGCGTTGCATGGGTTATGGGGGCTGCCCCGCCAAAGGACAAGTGCGCCAAATCGCGCGTTAACGTCGTGTTAGCCAGAAGTTCCTAGCGTGAAGCATCTGCTGCATAGGAGAGCTGCCATGGACGATTCGGGCCTACTTGCCACCACCACCGCCGCGCCCACCGCGACTCGACCCTTGCTGGGTCAGACCATACTGGTTGTCGAAGACAGCCGGTACGCTTGCGATGCCATCCGCCTGATGTGCCTGCACAGCGGCGCGCGCATTCGCCGTGCGGATTGCCTGAAATCGGCCCGAAGGCATCTACAGATCTATCGGCCTTCGGTCATTCTGGTCGATATGGGCCTGCCGGACGGATCCGGCGCCGACCTGATCGCCGAATTGGCCGAGACCACGCCCCGTATCAGTGTCATCATGGGCCTGTCGGGCGATGACGGCAGCGAAGACATGGCTCTTGCGGCCGGAGCGGATGGGTTTTTGTCCAAGCCGCTAAAATCAATGTCTCATTTTCAGAAATCCATTCTGGAACGCCTGCCGGAGGATCGGCGGCCCAGCGGGCTTCATGCGGTGCGCGATGAAATCATCCGCCCGGACCCTCTGGCCTATCAGGACGACATGGCCCATATCGCCGATGTGCTCGCAGGTCCCAACGATCATCGTACCTTGGACTACGCCGCTCAGTTCCTGCACGGCGTCGCGCGCGAGGCAAATGACAGGCCCCTGGCGGAAGCCGCGCGAAAGCTGGCATTGTCACGCGCAAACGGGACGCCGATCATGGCGCAGGCAGCGCAGGTTGCCGGGATGGTGCAGAACCGACTGGAACAGCGAGAGGCGATTTGAAATGGTGACAGCCTATTTCATCACTGCGACCCTTTTGTGCATCTGGCTGTACCGCCAAACACGGCATGCCGCGCGTTCCATACGCGTCAATCGAGACAATCTGAAAAACCCACTGGACTGACACACGCAGCCCGCGTGAAAAAAACCGCCCGCGACAAGCGGGCGGATTTTTTTACTGGTCCTGAGGGATAATGCGAAGACCCAACTCCATCAACTGATCCGAGGTCGGATCCGAAGGTGCGTCCATCATCAGATCTTCGGCGCGCTGGTTCATCGGGAACATCATGACTTCGCGGATATTGGCCTCATCTGCCAACAGCATCACGATCCGGTCGATACCAGCCGCACATCCACCGTGTGGCGGGGCGCCGTAGTGGAAGGCATTGAACAGGGCACCAAAGCGGGATTTTACCTCATCCTCGCCATAGCCTGCCAGTTCAAAGGCCTTCAGCATGATTTCCGGCTTGTGGTTCCGGATCGCGCCTGAAACCAGCTCGTACCCGTTACACGCCAGATCATACTGGTAGCCGCGCACATCCAGCGGGTTGCCCTGCAACGCCTCCATACCGCCCTGCGGCATCGAGAACGGGTTGTGTTCAAAGTCGATGGCGCCGGTTTCTTCGTCCTGTTCATAGATCGGGAAGTCCACGATCCAGGCAAATGCAAAACGGTCTTTTTCGGTCAGATTCAATTCCTCACCGATCACGTCACGCGCCTTACCGGCGACCTTTTCAAAGGCTTTTGGCTTGCCGCCCAGGAAGAAGGCTGCATCGCCAACGCCCAGACCCAGTTGCTGACGGATTGCCTCGGTGCGTTCGGGGCCGATGTTCTTGGCCAGCGGTCCCGCAGCCTCCATCCCCTCACCCTGATCGCGCCAGAAGATATAGCCCATCCCCGGCAGACCCTCTTTCTGGGCAAAGGCGTTCATGCGGTCGCAGAACTTGCGGCTGCCGCCGCCTGGCGCGGGGATCGCCCGAATCTCGGTGCCTTCCTGTTCAAGCAGCTTCGCGAAGATCGCGAAACCGGAACCGCGGAAATGCTCGGAAACCACCTGCATCTTGATGGGGTTCCGCAGATCCGGCTTGTCGGTGCCATACCACAGCGCCGCGTCCTTGTAGGAAATTTGCGGCCAGTCCTGATCAACCTTGCGCCCGCCGCCAAATTCTTCGAACACGCCGGTCAGAACGGGTTGAATGACGTCGAACACGTCCTGCTGTTCGACAAAGGACATCTCGAGGTCCAGCTGGTAGAAATCGGTGGGCGAGCGGTCGGCGCGCGGGTCTTCGTCGCGAAAGCAGGGCGCGATCTGGAAATACTTGTCGAAGCCCGACACCATGATCAGCTGCTTGAACTGCTGCGGGGCTTGCGGCAACGCATAGAATTTGCCCGGATGCAGGCGCGAAGGCACCAGGAAGTCGCGCGCGCCTTCGGGCGACGAGGCGGTGATGATCGGCGTCTGGTATTCGCGAAAGCCCTGATCCCACATACGTTTGCGCATGGACGCAACCACGTCCGAGCGCAGGGTCATGTTCCGCTGCATCGCCTCGCGGCGCAGGTCCAGATAACGATAACGCAGGCGGGTTTCCTCGGGGTATTCCTGATCGCCGAAGACCATCAGCGGCAATTCGTCGGCGGCCCCCAGAACTTCCAGCTCGCGTACATAAACTTCGATCTCGCCGGTGGGCAGTTTCGGGTTCACCAGGTCCGGGTCACGGGCTTTGACGGTGCCATCGATGCGGATGCACCATTCGGACCGTACTTTTTCCAACTCGGCAAAGGCGGCGCTGTCGCCGTCGCACAGGATCTGGGTTACGCCGAAATGGTCGCGCAGGTCGATGAACAGCACGCCCCCATGATCTCGAACCCGATGCACCCAACCGGACAGGCGAACGGTTTCTCCAACATTGGCGGCGGTCAAGGCGGCGCAGGTGTGGCTGCGATAGGCGTGCATGGAATATCCCTTCGGGCGCAGAATTCGTCGCGCCGATACACCCTGTCAGACCCGGAAAGTCAAGGCGGGTCGCCCTTTCAAAACGGCCTTTGCACATTGCCTGAGTAGAAATAGACACCCAGCCCCACCGCAAAGATGATATTGCCGGCAATCGCGTGCAGCAGTACCGCATAGAAGAATGACCCGCGCTGCCGGTAGGCCCAGGTGAACAGTAGCCCGCCGACAAATGTCATCAGGGCGACGATCCAGCTCCAGTACATCAGGTGTGCGAACGAGAATATGGCCGCGTTCAGCAGATAGGCCGCACGCCCATCCGGCAGGATCGCGTGATAGCGGCGAAAGAACAAAGGGCGGAACAGCAGTTCTTGTGGCAGCGCTGACAAAAGTGGGTAGCCGACCCAGATGAGCGCCAGCATTTCGGGGCGGTGCGTCAGCAGGAAGAACGCGGCTTCCGGGCGCGTGATCTGAATCAGCCCAACGCAAAAGGCAGAAACGATGGCAGAGAACAGAGCCAACTCGCGCAGGGTCCAGTTGGCCCAGCCGTAACGAAGCTCGGCCCATTGAAACCCGGGCGTCCGGTGCAGCAGCACGATACCAAGCCCGGTCAGTGCAAACAGGGCCGGAAACATCCAGTTCGGTGGAAAGAGAACAGCGATCAGCAACGGGAAGCCGATATAGAACATGCAAAATTCCAGCCGCAGCCGTCGCAATGCAACCGGTGGTCCGACCATCGTGCTGTTTTTTGTCACCCGTCTATCAGCTCCACTTCGATCAGTCCGCGCAGTGAATTTCCGATCCGCACAGTTTGCGCATTTTTCAGGTCGGTCAAGGTCAGCACGGCTTCGGCAACCGCTTTGTTTTCCAGCAGTTCTTCGCGCAGTATCCCCGGCAAGAGCCCACAGGACAAAGCGGGCGTCAGAACCCGACCATCAGGCATTTCCAGAAACAGGTTCGTGATGGTGCCTTCACAAAGCTCATCCAGTTCATTCAGAAACAACAGCTCGTCCACCCCCTTGGGCAGTGCGGCGCGCGAAGAGTCATAGAGCGCACGGCGCGTGGTCTTGTGACGCAACCAAAGGTCATTCGAAGCCAGACGCTGATCTGACAGAGCGACGCGCCAGATCCCGGGATTGTCCACCAGGTCGCCGGTTGTCAGATCGATCGAGCCCGACACATCCAGCGTAAGGCGGCAACGCAGAGGGGTGTCACACGCGGCGCTTTTCAGCCGGGCGGTCGCTTCATCGGGATTGAAAGGAATCTCGAACACCCGCGCAGTACGGGCCATTCTTGCAAGATGGCGGTCCAGCCTGACAAAGCCCTGATCCGGCCGGAAGGCCAGTGTCTCGATCAGGCTGAAATCAGGTTCAGCTGGCGGGCGAAGCGGGCTTTCCATAACGCCTCCTCATACTCTGACGGGGCGGTGCTGTCCCAAACGACACCGCCGCCTACGTTCAGAGTGGCCTGATCATCCTCAAGCATCAAGGTGCGGATGGCCACGTTGAACTCGGACCGGCCATCCGGCGCGGCCCAACCAATCGTCCCGCAATAGATGTCGCGCGCCCATGGCTCCAGTTCCGCCAGAATTTCCATTGCGCGGATCTTGGGGGCTCCGGTGATCGACCCGCAGGGAAACAGTGCTGTCAGTATCTCACCCAGCCCAACGCATTTGTGCAGCTGCGCCCGGACCAGCGAGACCATCTGATGAACGGTTGCATAGGTTTCCACCCGGAACAGCTCGGGCACATGAACAGATCCGGGCAGCGCGACACGGCTGATGTCGTTGCGCAGCAGGTCAACAATCATCAGGTTCTCGGCCCGGTTCTTTTCGTCCGCACTCAGAAAAGCCCGGCGGCGCGCGTCCTCATCCGGGTCTTCACTGCGCGGTTGCGTGCCCTTCATCGGTCGGGTTTCGATCTTTCCCGCCTCATCCGTTCGGAAAAACAATTCCGGCGAGCGACTGAGCAGATCGGGCAGCCCATCCTGCTGCACCAGTGCTCCGTGGCCCACTGGCTGCCCCGCCGCCAGCGCGGCATAGAGCGTTTCGCTGTTGCCCGAGACGGTCAGGTCAATCGGAAAGGTCAGGTTGGCCTGATAGATGTCACCGGCACCGATGGCGTCATGCACGGCCCTGAAGGCCTCGCCATACCGCGCTTCATCCCAGCGGGGCCGGAATGCGCCCACCTCACCCGCAGGCGACGGAAGGGCGACCCGATCCGGCGCATCGTAAACCCCAAAGCACAACAAAGGCAGGCGGCGGTCTTCCGGCAAAAGACCGTTGAGCCGGGGTTCAAGCGCATAGCCCAGTTCGTAGCTGGCATACCCTGCCAGCCAGGCACCGTCTGCGCGCGCCTCATCCAGCGCCGCCAGAGCCTGGGGCACGTCCTCCGCCACATCCGCGCGGATCACCTGAGACGGACGCTGAAACCGGGTTCCTCGCCCGGCCGGTCCCTGATCGAAACGAATACGCACTTGCATCCTCATTTGCCGTGAGGGGCCATATAGAGAATACTCTGCCAAGTGAAAGAGGGGAAAGCGGCAATTTCGCCCCTGTTTCCGATACCTCTTGCACCTTTTCGCGCGGTCCCTATAACGCAGGACAATTTGGGCGCTGGGGCGGTGCCCCGACTCGCTGAAATGCCTCGCGGACAATCGAAGGAACAAGGCCATGCCGAGAAGAACCGACATCCAGTCGATCATGATCATTGGGGCGGGCCCCATTGTTATCGGTCAGGCCTGCGAATTCGACTATTCCGGCGCCCAGGCTTGCAAGGCCCTGCGCGAGGAAGGTTACCGGGTTATTCTGGTGAACTCGAACCCGGCGACGATCATGACCGACCCCGGCCTGGCCGACGCCACCTATATCGAGCCGATCACACCCGAGGTTGTCGCCAAGATCATCGAAAAAGAACGCCCCGACGCCCTGTTGCCGACCATGGGCGGGCAGACCGGCCTGAACACCTCGCTGGCACTGGAAGAGATGGGCGTGCTGGAGAAATTCGGCGTCGAGATGATCGGCGCCAAGCGCGAGGCCATAGAAATGGCCGAGGACCGCAAGCTGTTCCGCGAGGCGATGGATCGGCTGGGGCTGGAAAACCCGAAAGCGACCATCGTAACCGCACCCAAGCGCGAGGACGGAACCACCGATCTGGATGCCGGTGTGCAGATGGCGCTTGATGAGCTGGAAGAAATCGGCCTGCCCGCCATCATCCGCCCCGCCTTTACGCTGGGCGGGACCGGCGGTGGTGTGGCCTATAACCGCGAGGATTACATCCATTTCTGCCGCTCGGGCATGGATGCCTCGCCGGTCAATCAGATCCTTGTCGATGAAAGCCTGCTGGGCTGGAAGGAATACGAGATGGAGGTGGTCCGCGACACCGCTGACAACGCCATCATCGTCTGTTCCATCGAAAACGTCGATCCGATGGGCGTGCACACAGGTGACTCGATCACCGTGGCCCCTGCCCTGACGCTGACCGACAAGGAATACCAGATCATGCGCAACGGATCGATTGCCGTTCTGCGCGAGATCGGCGTCGAAACCGGTGGTTCGAACGTGCAATGGGCGATCAACCCCGATGATGGCCGGATGGTCGTGATCGAGATGAACCCGCGCGTGTCCCGGTCTTCTGCATTGGCATCGAAAGCGACCGGTTTCCCGATTGCCAAGATCGCAGCCAAGCTGGCCGTTGGTTACACGCTGGACGAGCTGGACAACGATATCACCAAGGTCACGCCTGCATCCTTCGAGCCGACCATCGATTATGTCGTCACCAAGATTCCGAAATTCGCGTTCGAGAAATTCCCCGGTTCAGAACCCTACCTGACCACCGCGATGAAGTCGGTGGGCGAGGCGATGTCGATCGGCCGCACGATCCACGAATCGATGCAAAAGGCGCTGGCGTCGATGGAATCGGGCCTGACCGGCTTTGATGAGGTCGAAATCCCCGGCCTGAACGTGGGCCTGTGGGACGAAGCCGATGACAAGGCCGCCGTGATCAAGGCGATCAGCCAGCAGACACCGGACCGTCTGCGCACCATTGCGCAGGCGATGCGCCATGGCCTGACCGATGACGAGATATTCGGTGTCACCAAGTTCGACCCGTGGTTCCTGGCCCGCATCCGCGAGATCATCGAGGCCGAACGTCAGGTACGCAAAGACGGCCTGCCCGTCACCGAGGACGGTATCCGCAAGCTGAAAATGCTCGGCTTTACGGACGCGCGTCTGGGCAAGCTGACGGGCCGTGACGAAGACAACGTTCGCCGTGCGCGCCGCAATCTGGGCGTTTCAGCGGTGTTCAAACGCATCGACACCTGCGCGGCCGAGTTCGAGGCGCAGACGCCTTACATGTATTCAACCTACGAAGCGCCCATGATGGGCGAGGTCGAATGCGAGGCGCGCCCGAGCGACCGCAAAAAGGTCGTCATTCTTGGCGGCGGCCCAAACCGCATCGGTCAGGGCATCGAGTTCGACTATTGCTGCTGCCACGCCTGCTTCGCTCTGACCGAAGCGGGGTATGAAACCATCATGATCAACTGCAACCCCGAGACGGTTTCGACCGATTATGACACCTCGGATCGCTTGTATTTCGAACCGCTGACCTTTGAACACGTCATGGAAATCCTGACGAAGGAACAGGAAAACGGCACGCTTCACGGTGTGATCGTTCAGTTCGGTGGACAGACCCCGCTGAAACTGGCCAACGCGCTCGAGGCCGAGGGCATCCCGATCCTGGGCACCACGCCCGACGCGATCGACCTGGCCGAAGACCGCGAACGTTTTCAGGCGCTGGTCAACGAGCTGGGGCTGAAACAGCCCAAGAACGGCATCGCCTCGACCGACGCGCAGGCGTTGGAAATCGCCGAGGAAATCGGCTTCCCGCTGGTGATCCGCCCCTCCTACGTTCTGGGTGGCCGCGCGATGGAGATCGTGCGCGATATGGATCAGTTGCGACGCTACATCAACGAAGCCGTGGTGGTCTCGGGCGACAGCCCCGTTCTGCTGGACAGCTATCTGGCCGGCGCGGTCGAGCTGGACGTGGACGCGCTGTGCGATGGCACCGACGTGCATGTGGCCGGTATCATGCAGCATATCGAAGAGGCCGGCGTGCATTCGGGCGACTCGGCCTGTTCGCTGCCGCCCTATTCGCTGTCGAAAGAGATCATCGCGCAGATCAAGGATCAGACGTTCAAGCTGGCCAAGGCATTGAACGTTGTCGGCCTGATGAATGTCCAGTTCGCGATCAAGGATGACGAGATCTACCTGATCGAGGTGAACCCGCGCGCCTCGCGCACCGTGCCGTTCGTGGCAAAGGCCACCGACAGCGCGATTGCGTCCATCGCCGCGCGCGTCATGGCGGGCGAAAAGCTGGCAAGTTTTCCGCAGCGCCCGCCATACAAGACCGTGGACGACACCAAGATCGCCGATCAGATGACGCTGGCCGACCCTGATATGCCATGGTTCTCGGTGAAAGAGGCGGTTCTGCCCTTCGCCCGTTTCCCGGGCGTCGATACCATCCTGGGTCCGGAAATGCGCTCGACCGGCGAGGTCATGGGCTGGGACCGCGATTTCCCGCGCGCTTTCCTCAAGGCGCAGATGGGCGCGGGCATGGTCCTGCCGACCTCGGGCCGGGCCTTCATTTCGATCAAGGATGCCGACAAGGGCGCGGCGATGCTCGAGGCCGCACAGGTTCTGGTCGAACAAGGCTTCACGCTGGTCGCCACCCGCGGCACGCAAAGCTGGCTGGCGGAACAGGGTGTGCCCTGCGACGTGGTCAACAAGGTCTATGAGGGCCGCCCGGACGTGGTCGACATGCTGAAAGACGGTCAGGTGCAGCTTTTGATGAACACCACCGAAGGCGCGCAGGCGGTCGAGGACAGCAAGGCCATCCGGTCCATCGCGCTTTATGACAAGATCCCATACTACACCACCGCCGCTGCAAGCCACGCTGCCGCGATGGCGATCAAGGCGCAGGCCGAAGAGGATGTCGAGGTGAAGTCGCTACAGGGATAACCCGCCTGAGCCACAATTGGCTCATCAATGAACGAAAAGATGCGCGCCCGTTGACCTGAACTCAACGGGCGCGCATTTCGTTCAGGCATAAGGAGAATGAAACAATGCGCACATTTCTGGTTCTCGCAATCTTCACCGCACTGGCTGCCTGTGACGTTCCGTTTGTCCCATTGATCTGATCCAACCGGGTCCGTCCGATCAAGCCCGGACCCGGTCACAGACCGTTTTCAGACTGCCTGTGCCTCGCGTTTTTCATCGCCTGCAAAGAAGAGCAGGTAGAACACCGGCGCGGCGACCATGGTCAGAACGGTCGCAAAAGCCAGCCCGCCCATGATCGTCACCGCCATCGAGACGAAGAACGCGTCCGTCAGCAAAGGCGCCATACCCAGAATGGTCGTGATGGCCGCCAGCATAACAGGACGCAAACGTGAGACGGAGGCTTCGACGATGGACTCGCGCAGGGGTTTGCCCGTGGCGCGAACAAGGTCAATCTCTTCGACCAGAACAATACCGTTCTTGATCAGCATGCCCGACAGGCTGAGCAGACCCAGAAGGGCCGTAAAGGTGAAGGGCAAACCTGTTCCCAGCAGGCCGATGACCACGCCGTTGACCGACATCGGAACCAGCAGCCAGATGATGATCGGCTGACGGATCGCGTTGAACAGCAGAACCGAGATCAGCACCATGATCAGCAGGCTCAGCGGCAGTTGCTTGCCCAGACTTTCCTGCGCGTCGCGCGAGTTTTCGAACTCGCCACCCCACTCCATCTTGTAGCCCGGTGGCAGTTCGATTGCCTCGATGGCGTCCCGCACTTCGGCATGCACCTGTGCAGCCGTCAGATCGGGCGGGATGTCCGCGCCGACGGTGATGGTCAGAACACGGTCGCGACGGTGAACCAGCGTATTGAGGGATTTGTACTCGAATCCATCGACCATCTGTTCGATTGGTACAAATTTCCCGGACTGATCCGAGTACACCACCTGATCGACAATCGAGTAATCTCCATCAGCCGGTCGGCGCAGGATGATCGGAATCAAACGATCCCGTTCGCGGAACACGCCGCCGGTGATGCCGTCGGTCGAAAATTGCAGCGTGGCCGCAATATCCTCGCGCGTGACACCCGCGGTCTGCGCCCGTTCCGTGGCATAGATCGGTTGCACCGCCAGTTCCTGTTCGCGCCAGTCATGATGGACAAGCAGCGCGTTGGGTGACGCCGCCGACATGCGCTGCACGGCCTGGTCCGCAAGCTGGCGCAGAACAACCGGATCGCTGCCCGAGAACCGGGCCTGGATCGGATCGCCGCCGCCGGGGCCAAAGACCAGACGCTTGGTTCCGAACTCTCCTTCGGGGAACTGGACGGACCCGAACGCTTCCAGATCCGCCTGCAAGGCCGGGATATCCTCCAGGTTTTCCGTGCGGATGATCATGTGACCATAGCTCGGGTTCGGTTTTTCCGCCGAATAGGTCAGCATGAACCGGGTTGCCCCCTGACCGACGAAGGTCGTGACTGAAACCACGTCATCGCGTTGGGTCAGCCAATCTTCGAACACCGCCATATCCTGTGCCGTGCGGGCAATCGGCGTGCCCTGAGGCAGCTTGTAATGCACAAAGAACAAAGGCGTGTTCGAATTGGGGAAGAACTGCTGTTTCATCAGCCCGAACCCGGCATAACACGCTGCGGTTACGCCGATGAGACCCGCAACAACCAGCCACCGGAAGCGCAGCGCAAAGCGCAGGATCGCGCCATATGCGCGGAACAGGATGCCCCCGTAGGCGTCGATCTCACCTTCCTTGCCCTGCTTGAAGAAGTAATGCCCAAGCAAGGGCGTGACCGTGATGGCCAATATCCAGCTGAGCAGCAGCGAAATGCCGATCACCGCAAACAGAGAAAACAGAAACTCGCCCGTCGCATCCGGGCTGAGCCCGATCCCGGCAAAGGCCATGATGCCGATCACGGTGGCCCCAAGCAGGGGGATCTGGGTTTTTGAAGCCACATCTTCAGCCGCTTCGCGCGAAGGTTTTCCGCGCAGCATCGCGATCTGCATCCCTTCGGCCACCACGATGGCATTGTCCACAAGCATACCCATGGCAATGATCAGCGCACCCAGGGAAATCCGTTCCATCTCGATCGAGAACAGCGCCATGAACAGAAGCGTGCCGACCACGGTCAGCAACAGGGTCGAACCAACGACGATGGCCGCGCGCCACCCCATGAAGATACCCAGCACGGCGACCACGATGGCCACTGACATGGCCAGATTGACAAGGAAGTCGTTCGAGGCCTGCTCGACCACCACATGCTGCTGATAGATCGGCAGAATATCGACACCGAAGGGGATGTTCGCATCCAGCTCGGCGAACTTGGCGTCAGCCCGTTTGCCGACCTCGACGATGTTTTCCGTCGCCAGACCGGCGATGCCGAGGGTAAAGGCTTCGGTCCCGTTAAAGCGGATCATGATGTCCGGATCGTTCTGACGCGCGCGATAGACGTCGGACATGTCGAACAGGTTGATCACCTGCCCTTGCGAGCCGACAGACAGGCCCGCAATGGCCGAGACACTGTCCGAACCCTCGGCCGTCAGAATGGTGGTGCGGGTATCTTCAGACCGCAAAGACCCCGAGGAATTCACCGAATTCGCATTGGCTATGGCTTCGTTGATCGCTTGCAGCGGGACGTTCTGGTTCACCGATATCGCCAGGTCGGGTTCGACAAAAATCGCCTCGTCCGGCAGGCCCTGAACCTCGACATCGGCAACGCCGTCCACGGTCAGCAGTTCCCGACGCAAAAACGTTGCCAGTTCATGCTTTTCGGCGTCCGAGAACCCTTCGGCGGTCACCGCATAGAACAGGCCGAACACATCACCGAACCCGTCATTCACGTAAGGTTGGCTGACACCCGACGGAAGCCCCCGGGCGGCATCGCGCACCTTGGCCCGCAGGCGGGTCCAGATATCGGGCAGTTCGGTGCCGTCGTAGGTCGACTTGATCTCTACTTCGATCAAGGATTGTCCGGGTTGGTTGACCGAGGTGATGACATCCACCTCGCCCATCTGCTGGATCGCGGATTCAAGGGGCTCGGACACTTCCAGCGCCACCTGTTCCGCCGTGGCACCGGGATACTGCGTGGCGATGACCGCGTTCTTGATGGTGAAAGCCGGGTCTTCCAAGCGACCAAGCGACGTGAACCCCCAGATGCCCCCAAACAGAGCGATAAGGATGATCAGCCATGTGTAAAGCGGTCGATCAATCGAGGCGCGCGCGATGTTCATCTGTCAGCCCCTCAGTTCGCGAAGCCGGTGAACCGGCGCACGGGCTGACCGTCTGTCAGCACGGCGCCGCCAGCCACAACAACTTCGTCACCGTCGGACAAGCCCGTCAACACCCGAACATCGCCCGTCTGCGTGGGCTCAATCGTCACCGGAACGCGGCGGACCGTGCCTTCATCCGCACCAACCGGCGAGAACACCATGACGCTCAGCTCGCCTGATGCATCAGCAACAACGGCCGTCGCTGGCACAACGATGCCTGTGCGTTCATCCTGAACCTTTACGTTGACGGTGACGGACGAGCCGGGAAGAATTTGCAACCCCTCGGGCGGGGTCAGGCCGAACTGGATGCGGAAGGTCTGCCCGACGCTGGAGGTTTCAGCGTCGAATTCACGAATCTCCAACGGGAAGACTTCATCACTTACCGGGAACTTGGCAGTGATGGTGATGTCATCGTTCTGGCCCGAGCGTTGGAACAGGATCTCGGGAACGTCGACCTCGATGCGCAATTCGGACATGTCGTGAATGCGGACGATGGGCGTGCCTGCCGATACGGTGGTGAAAGCTTCGACCGCGCGGCTGGAAACCAGCGCGTCAAATGGTGCGGTCAGTGTTGCGTGTTCCAGTTCGTATTCCGCGTCGCGCAGAGCGATCGCGGCCAGTTGCGCTTCGGTCTCTGCGTCATCGACCGCCACCTGGCTGGCCGTGGTGCCACGCAAACGCGACAGGCGCGCGACGGTTCGGTCGGCCTGTTCCTTTTGCAGCTGCGCCCGCTCAAGCCGCAGTTCGAATGGCTCCTGATCCAGTCGCGCGATCAGGCCGCCTTTGGGGATGACAAACCCTTCGTTGACCGGCATCTCGACGATCTGACCGGCGACCTGAAAGGCAAGATCGACCGTCTGCCGTGCCGCAACACGGCCGAAAAACTGGCGGGTGAAGCCGGGCGCCGTTTCGCGCACCTGCATCAGCTTGACCGGTTTCGGAGTATCTTGAGCGGCAATCGGAGTTGCCAGAACGGCCAGTGCAAGGCCCAGAGAGCTCAGGAGTTTCATTTCTTCAGTCCCTCGGGAATTCCCGTTTTCAAAACGTTGTCACGGATTTTGCGCGCCAGTCGCGCGAATTCGGCTGTTTCTTCGTCGTTCAGGCCCGAGGCCCTGTGAAACAGATCCCCGGCCTCGGCCACCAGCATGTTGCGGGCTTCTTCACCCTGCTCGGTCAGCACCAGCAACCAGGCGCGGCGGTCTTCTGGGTCACGCTCGCGCGTCAGATAGCCTGCTTTTTCCAGCGAATCCGCGGTGGCGGTGATTGTGGACGGCACGCTCAGCATATCCGCAGCCAGGACCCCCATGCGTTTCGGCTGATCCAGCTTGATCAGCATGTGGCATTCAGGGTGGCTCAGGTCGGTCTCAATGCAGTCAAACGTCTCTTCCAGTTTCCAGTACAGGGCATACACCCCCATGATCGCCTGAATCTCGGGGCTGAGGCGGCCAAGTCTGGTACTGATATCGTCGGGCATGGGGGATCTCCGCGCGCGTTGGGGCGTCATATACTTCAGTTTCTGAACTATTCAAGATATGAAACTGCCGCGTTGCGCGCATTCCCTTAGGTCAACATACCTTGATCAAATCACACCGTGACTGCATTTTGGGCAAATCCGAAACATTCAGGGCTCGCCATGTATACCCCCGCCATCACCGGTACCGGTGTCTTCACGCCTCAGAACGTCATCACCAATGCCGAGCTTGTCGAGGCATTCAACGCTTATGCCGACAAGCAGAACGCCAAGAATGCCGAAGCCATCGCCGCCGGACAGATGGAGCCGATGCAGCATTCATCCGAGGAGTTCATCGTCAAGGCATCGGGGATCGAGAACCGTTACGTGATGGACAAGAGCGGCGTGCTGGACCCGGACGTGATGCATCCAATGCTGCGGCAGCGCAGCGATGATGAACCCGGCATCATGACCGAAATGGCGGTGGACGCCTGCAACAAGGCGCTGGCACAGGCGGGGCGCACGGCGGCAGATGTTGATCTGGTGATCTGCGCGGCCTCGAACCACGAGCGCGCCTATCCGGCGATTGCGATCGAAATTCAGCAGGAACTGGGGATCGACGGGTTCGGCTTTGACATGAACGTCGCCTGTTCGTCGGCCACGTTCGGCATTCAGGCTGCGGCGGATATGGTGCGGTCAGGATCGGTGCGGGCGGCGTTGGTGGTGAACCCCGAAATCTGCTCGGGCCATCTGGAGTGGCGCGACCGCGATTGTCATTTCATCTTTGGCGATGTTGCGACAGCGACGCTGATCGAACGGATCGAAGACGCCAAAGGCCCGCATTTCGAAATCCTGTCGACGCGCTGCGCCACGGCGTTTTCCAACAATATTCGCAACAACAACGGCTTTCTGCGCCGCTCGCGCCCTGACGGGCTGACCGACCGGCGTGACATGCAGTTCATGCAGAACGGTCGGAAAGTATTCAAAGAGGTACTGCCGATGGTCAGCAAACATATCAGCGACCACATGAATGCCGAAGGGGTCAGAAACTCTGATCTGAAACGCCTGTGGCTGCATCAGGCCAACAAGACGATGAATGACTTCATCGGCAAGAAGGTTCTGGGCCGCGAACCCGAACCGGGCGAGCAACCAAACATCCTTCAGGATTATGCCAACACGTCATCTGCGGGGTCGATCATCGCGTTTTCGAAGTATTCCGACGACTTGCAGGCAGGGGATCTTGGCCTGATCTGTTCCTTCGGCGCCGGGTATTCCGTTGGGTCGGTGATCGTGAAACGCCACGCCTGATGGCCGGTTCTGTCCGGCCTAGCGTGCCGCAGTCACTTTGAAGACCTGGAACGCCGCATCTTCCGTAGTTTGTACCCGCGTGAGGTAGCCAGGGATTTCACCTGCAACCAAGTGCGATTGTAAACCACGACCCTGTGAGGCCCAGGACCAGAATTCGGCACGCGGCGCGGACGTGCAGAGCATGACGTAATCCACGTCCAGCTCGGTCAGACGTGATCCGATCTGAGAGGCGTCCGAGCGGAACAGTTCGATCTGCGCCAGAATTCCAGCCTGATTCCGATGGTAATTGCCCGCCAGAACGGAATGGTCGGTATGGCGCAGAACGTTTGCGGCAAAGTCGAAATCAACAAGAACTCTTCCGGCTGGAAGATCACGCAGGGCCGCATAGGCTTGGGGCGTTTTGCAGGATGCGCCCGAGTTTTGCTGTGACTGTCGGGCCGGCATCGCGGATGCGGCAAGAGACGGCCCGGCAAAGCGCCCCAGTTGCTCATCGATGCTGGCCCCGGTTTTCGGCGAGATGCAGAGGATGAAAGCAACCATCGCAAGCCCTGACAACGCGCTGCGACTGCTCGCATAGCGGGTGTAAAGGACACGCAGGATCTGCGCCTGGACGGCCACCAGCGAAACACCCAGGAATGTCATCATTCTGGACTGATAGAGGAACACCACCAGGCCGGTCACGATCAGGGCCAGAAACAGGGCGTATTCCAGTTTGAACGGGGATCTGACTGCAAAAATCAGGGCGGCTGCCATGCACAGGATCGACATTGCGATCAGGGCCAGCGCTTCGCCCCGGTGCAGTTGCAGAATGACGTTGATCTTCTGGGCTTCCGCCACCTGGCTCAGCCAGTAGTCGCGCATGTCCTGAGGCAGGGCTTCGATCGGGTTGCTGAGACAATGCGGGGCGAAACCGTAAGCGCAGGCCAATGTCACCACTCCGACCGCAACACATGCGCCGATGCGGCCCCAAAGCGACCAGCCAGACCCGATCCAGGCCGCAATGCAAAGACCCACCGCGGCAACGCTCGCCGGCAACGCCACACTGAGTGTCAGGGCGTCACAGCTTGGAAACAGAAAGGCCTGGTGTCCGGTTGTTGCGAGGCTGGTCAGTACAAGCGTCAGGACCAACCCGACGCCAAACGCCATGGTCGGGCGACGGGCCGGGTCGCCGTTGACGATCCAGTCAATGGCAAAAAACACGGCGACGAGTGCGATCTGCAATATCGATTCGGTGCCTATCGATACCGAAAGCGCCAGGCAGGCACCCAACAACCATCCGGCATATGGTTTGTCCCTGCGCAATGCGAACAACATCAGGGCCGTGGCGAACAGAAGAATCTGAGCATTGTGGTGATCAAACGAAAAATAGTCGAACTTCCGCGAGTGTTCGAGCGCCAACACACCCACAACCAGCGCCGAAACAGCACCTTCCCGCGCGCCCAAAACGCTGCCCGTCACCGCAAAGGCCCACAAGGTCAGACCCGCCAACAGTGAGGGCCAGACGAAAGCCGTCACCTGAAGGGCCATATCGGGCGGCAAAACCAACCCGAATGTTCCGTAGAGCAAGGCAATCGGCGCGTCGATCAGTCGGGACCAATGCATCAACGTACCGCCCTCGGGGCCCAGCCGATACTGATGGCTGTCGAACCAGCCCTGCCCCTGCAACAGATCCTGCACGACCACCCAGCGCATTACGTCATCAGAGCCTTCCTGATGACCACTCAGGGCCATAAGAACCAGAAGGGCCGCATAGGCGCATACAAAAAATCGCAGAACCACACGGTCTGCGAAAAGACTGTATGTTCCCTGCGAATTCTGCATGGTCCTCTGCCCTTGACGCTCTTGCCCGCGACGGACCTTACAGGACAGACGTGACTGAATTGAGGCAAAAAACACAGTCAGCGTTTCTGCCTTCTCGCGCATGAAACCGGTTGGGCTGCACAGGCGGAATGTGGCCAGTCATGGGCGCAACGGCTCCCGGATCCCGGCTAGCTGACGCTTTCTTCTTCCAGATGCAGCTTCATCTCGATCAGAACCTGTTGCAGCAAGCTGGTTTCTTTCAGCAGCCGCTTGGCTTCGTTGACCGTGATGATTCCGTCTTCGATTGCAGCCTGATACTCGGTCATCAACATCGCAAACCGCTGGCTGAGCGCTATGACATCCGAATTGACGCCACCGGTGCGGGGTGTGGCTGTGTTGCGGTCGCTGTAGGACAACGTGATGTTTTTCAAATCCGCCAGGGCCGACGTCACATGCGGGTAAGTCGCCGCGTTTTCAAGGCGGGCCACCGCATCCACGGGCATGAACCTGTCTGCGTGTTCGGCATTGTCGGAATAATACCGGCCCAAAGTGGCCTTGGATTTCCCGGTAATCTCGCACGCGGCCTCGATTCCGACGTCCTTGACCAGCGCTTCTGTGTGTTTTTTCAGATAGGCCCCGATATCTGCCATTGTTTTACCTTTGTTACCTGCAAACGCCTGCCCGATGTCCAGACGGGGGAAAGCGTGGGGAAATTTCCCATAACCGAGTCTTAATTGAAATGTCATACATTGGCTATCCCTCAGATATGCGGGGGATTTTGTGAGTGAGTGGCGGCAGTTCAAGCCGGTAATGAGTGATTGCAGGGTGATATTGTTAAACCTTGCTGCGTTTTGGCCACATGTTGGCCGACGGCGTCGCTGTTGCAGATGTGGGGGTTCCATCCCCTAGAGCGTAGCTCGGCCTCTGCGAACGCAACGGCGACGTCGCTCCATCAAAACGATTGATATCTTGTTCCTTTTCCCCAAGCGTTTTAGACCCGCGTCATGGCAAAGCTGTACTTCAACTATTCAACCATGAACGCGGGGAAATCGACCGTGTTGCTGCAAGCCTCGCACAACTATCGCGAGCGCGGGATGCAGACCTACCTGATGACCGCAGCCATTGACGGAAGGGCGGGTGCCGGACGGATCGCATCGCGCATCGGCATCTCGGAGGAGGCCGATACCTTCACGCCCGGCGCCGACGTCTTTGCGATGATCCGAAATCGTCTGAACGAAGGTCCCGTAACCTGCGTGTTCATCGACGAGGCCCAGTTCCTGTCCGAAGCGCAGGTCTGGCAATTGGCGCGCGCCGTCGACGATCTGGACGTACCGGTGCTGGCCTACGGGCTGCGGGTGGATTTTCAGGGCAAGCTGTTTCCGGGATCAGCGGCGCTGCTGGCGCTGGCCGATGAGATGCGTGAAGTCCGCACCATTTGCAAATGCGGACGCAAGGCCACGATGGTGATACGTCAGGACGAAAACGGCAACGCCATCACCGAAGGTGCCCAGGTGCAGATCGGTGGCAACGAGACCTATGTTTCGCTTTGCCGCAAACACTGGCGCGAGGCGGTGGGCGACTAGACCGGGTTGGGCAACGCCTCGCCCGCCACAAAGGCCGCCACGTTATCCAGGGCCATGTGTCCCATGCTGCTGCGCACCTCTTCGGTGGCCGTGCCCAGATGGGGCAGCAGGGTGACGTTTTCCATTTCACAAAGGGCTCGGGGTACTTCGGGTTCGAACTCGTAGACATCCAGCCCGGCCCCGGCAATCTGACCCGATTGCAGCGCCGCGATCAGGGCCGCTTCGTCCACGACCTCGCCCCGCGCGACATTGACCAGAATGGCCGAAGGTTTCATCGTCTCAAGAACCTGCGCATCGATCAGGTGTCGGGTTTCTGCACCGCCGGGAACGGCGAGCACAAGGAAATCGACCAACGCGGCGAGTGTTTCAAGGTCAGGTGTGAACTCGGCCGGAAAGTCCAGTTGCTTGGCGCTTCGGGATTGATAGGCCACCTGCATTTCGAAACCGAAATGGCACCGGCGCGCGACGGCCTGCCCGATACGGCCCATCCCGACGATACCGACGCGTTTGCCCGTGACATGATGGCCCAGCATCTGCGTGGGATGCCAACCCTGCCATTGGCCTGCGCGGACCAGCCGTTCGCCTTCGCCCGCACGCCGGGCCGTGCTCAACAGCAGGGTCATGGCGATATCCGCCGTGGCGTCGGTGACTGCGCCGGGCGTGTTGGTCACTTCGACGCCTGCTGCGCGCGCGGCCTCGACATCGATGTGGTTGTAGCCGACGCCGAAATTGGCCAGGAGCTTGCACCGAGGCGCGCCTGCATCCGTAAAAATCCGAGCCGAAAACTGATCGCCCAGCGTGGGCACGACCACGTCGAAATCCGTCAGAGCCGACAGCATTTCCTGTCGCGACATGGGCGCCGTATCTTTGCGAATCTCTACGTCGAACGCGGCGCGGGCGCGGGCCTCGACTGCCGGCGTCATCGGGCGCGTGATCAGCAATTTCATCAGTGCATCCGCCCGCCTGTCGGAACTCGGCCGTCGGGGCCGATCAGAACAATCTCGCCGTTTTCATCGGGCAGACCCAGCACCAGAACCTCGGACATGAACCTGCCGATCTGGCGAGGGGGGAAATTGACCACGGCCATGACCTGTTTGCCCACCAGAGTCGATGGATCATAATGCGCGGTGATCTGGGCCGACGTCTTGCGTTCACCGATCTCATCACCGAAATCGATCCACATCTTGATCGCGGGTTTGCGGGCTTCGGGATAAGGTTCGGCGCGGATCACCTCACCCACGCGGATATCGACCTTGAGAAAGTCGTCGAAAGAAATCTCACTCACGTGACAGCTCCTTGGATCGGTCGGTTGCGGCCTTGACGGCACGGTGCAGCAAGTCAGGGAAGCCGCGTTCTTCATGCATCAGCACCTCAAGCGCGGCCTGGGTCGTGCCGTTCGGCGAGGTTACGTTGATCCGCAGTTGTGACGGATCCTCGTCTGCGGCCTTGGCCAGCGCTCCGGCCCCGGCCACCGTGGATTTGGCCAGTTTCATCGCAAGGTCATGCGGTAGACCCTGCGCCTCGCCGGCTTTGGCAAGCGTTTCAATCAGATGGAACACATAGGCAGGACCGGATCCGCTGAGGCCGGTGACCGCATCCATCTGCGCCTCATCCGTCAACAGAACCGTTTCGCCAATGGCCGAGAGCAGGTTTTCCGCAAGCGTCAGATCATCAGGGGATGCGTTTGAATTCCCGATCAGCGCGGTGATGCCCTGACGGATGGCGGCGGGGGTGTTGGGCATGGCACGAATGATCGGCGTATCGCTGCCCAGAACAGATTCGAAGGTGGCAATCGAGGTGCCCGCCGCGACCGAAACAAACAGCGTGCTGCCACCGCCCAGCGCCTGAATGGCGGGCAAGGCCTCGCCCATCATCTGCGGCTTGACCGCGACCAACACCACGGCGGGGGCTTCGGGCAAGGGTGTGTTGATGTTGACGCCCTGCGCTTTCAACCAGTCGGATGGGTGTGGATCGATCACCCAAACGGACGCTGGCGGGAGGCCGTGTTCCAGCCATCCCGCCAGCATTGCGGACCCCATCTTTCCGCACCCCAGAAGCACAAGCCCCTGTTCGGCCACACGCGTCATGTCCATTTGCCCCTCCCGCGTTACATATCGGTTCGGGGCAAAGCTTTACGCCCGGCCGTAGGCCTCTGCAATGGCCACTTGCATGGCTTCTTCTGGTCCTCGATTGCCCCAGGTGACCAGTTGGATCGCCGGATAGTACCGCTCTGCGCTCATGACGGCGGCGGTGATCATCGTGTCGATCTGTTCGGCGCTGGCTGTCTGCCCGCCTGCAAGGACCAGCCCATACCGGTACACCATCAGCTTCTGGTTCGCCCAATAGGTAAAGGCACCTGCCCAGCACTGATCATTCATCTTGTTGAGCAGCTCATAGAGCTGCATTTCCCGCTCGGCCGGCGGTTCCATTTCGAACGAGCACACCATCCGCAGCGTTTCGTCATAGTTGGACCAGGCGAGTGTGATCGAATACGTCCGCCACTGGCCTTCGACGGCCATGGCGATCTGATCGTCCCCAATGCGGTCAAAATCCCAGTCGTGATGTTCGGCCAGATGTTCAACAATGTCGATCGGATGAATGTCTTCTTCGAGATACTGCTCGGAAAGGGCCATAATGCCACCTCACTAATCTCTAGCATTTCGGGGCTGGCAGCGCCCCAGCGCTAGTTGCCTGCTCTACAAACCGGGCTTCCCCCATAGGCCTGTACTAAATATGGTGCGATGTGGCGTTGGTTCTGGCAACCCTATTTGTTGGGGATAACAGCAATAAGTTGTGGACAGAAGGCAACGGGGATCAAAATATTGGATGTCGGGTCAGCTTTGTCTTGATTTAATCCCGCGATGCTTCAGAATGCACGGCACTGCACAATCCCGGCTGGATTGCGCGGCGACAGAGTTTGTCCAAAATTGTGAAAACAGGGAACGCCCGGGGCGTCACTTGTCCTGTTTTGCCTCAAGCGCGGCAATGCGGGCTTCGAGTGCGGCGTTTTCTTCGCGCGCTTTCTGGGCCATGGCGCGGACGGCATCGAATTCTTCGCGGGTGACGAAATCGCGGTCGGCAAGCCAGCGGTCGATCATCGACTTCATCGCGTTTTCGGCCTCTTCCCGCGCGCCCTGCGCGACACCCATGGCGTTTGTCATCAGTTGGGACACGTCGTCCAGGATCTTGTTGCGGGTTTGCATATCTTTACTCCGGTATCGCGGTTGAACTCTATATGGGGAAAGATTGCCGCAGGCTCAAGGTTGACTTGCCCCGCAAACCCCGGGCAATGAGACGCACATGCAGGCTGTTCTGAATTTCCCCGATCTGTCGCCCGAACTGTTCTCGATCTCGCTGTTCGGGATGGAGTTCGCGTTGAGGTGGTATGCGCTGGCCTATATCGCGGGCATCCTGATTGCGTGGCGGCTGGCGGTCGTGGCGTTGCGCCGCCCTGCCCTGTGGCCAGCCGACGGTCCGCCGATGAAACCGGACCAACTGGAAGATCTGGTCACCTGGATCATTCTGGGCGTGATCCTGGGCGGGCGGCTGGGTTTCGTGCTGTTTTACCAACCCGGCTATTACCTGTCGCACCCGTTTGAGATCTTGAAGGTCTGGCAAGGCGGCATGGCGTTTCATGGGGGGCTGCTGGGCGTGATCCTGGCCTCGTACCTGTTTGCCCGGCGCCATCGGATCCCGGCCCTGTCACTGGGCGATCTGGTTGCTTACACCGTGCCACCCGGCCTGCTGCTGGGACGGCTGGCCAATTTCGTCAATGCCGAGCTGTGGGGCCGCCCGAGCGAGCTGCCATGGGCCGTCATCTTTCCCGGTTTTGCCGCACAGGACTGCCCCGGCGTGGTTGCGGGAATGTGCGCCCGACATCCCTCGCAGTTGTACGAAGCGGCGCTGGAAGGTGTGTTGCTGGGCGCGCTGTTGCTGTGGCTGGTCTATCGACGCGGCGCGTTTCACAAACCGGGCTTTGTCATGGGCACGTTTCTGGCGGGTTACGGCGCATCGCGCTTTATTGTTGAATTCTTCCGCCAGCCCGATGCGCAGTTCGTGTCGCCCGGCAATCCGCTGGGGCTTGCATGGCATGTGGGCGGATATGGTCTGACCATGGGGCAGATCCTGTCGCTGCCCATGATCGCGCTTGGCCTGTGGTTTGTCCTGCGCGCAGGGCGGGCAAAATGAGCCTGACCGATCACCTGATCGCCCGCATCCGACAGGATGGACCGATGAGCGTGGCCGACTACATGGCCGAATGTCTTCTGCATCCCACGCTGGGCTATTACACGACGCGTGATCCGCTGGGGGCTGCCGGGGATTTCACCACGGCACCGGAAATCAGCCAGATGTTTGGAGAACTGATCGGGCTGTGCCTAGCGCAATGCTGGGTGGATCAGGGCCGTCCCGCGCCATTCACCCTGTGCGAATTGGGGCCCGGGCGCGGCACTCTGATGAGTGATATATTGCGTGCCACCCGAACCGTGCAGGGATTGCACGATGCTGCCCGGATTGTGCTGGTCGAGGCCTCGCCTGCCCTGAAGCAGGTGCAGGCGGGCACCCTGAAGGATTACACACCGAACTGGGCCGACAGCGTCGCAGAGTTGCCGGACCAGCCACTGCTGCTGGTGGCGAACGAGTTCTTCGACGCACTGCCCGTCCGGCAGTTCCTGCGCGACGGTGACGGCTGGAGCGAACGCCTGGTCGGCGAACGCGACGGCGAATTGCTGTTTGGGCGGGGCCCCAACGGGCCGCAAGTGGCGCTGACTGACAGGCTTTCGGACACCAGGGATGGTGATCTGGTCGAGCTGTGCGCGGCAGCGATCCCCATTCTGACCGTGATTGCCGGTCGGATCGCCAGCCATGGAGGCGCCGCGCTGATCATCGATTATGGCGACTGGCATTCCTTGGGCGATACGCTGCAAGCCCTGCAAAACCATGAGCCCGCCGATCCGCTGGCGTCACCCGGCCAGGCCGACCTGACGGCACATGTGGATTTTGAGCCTCTGGCCGTTGCGACCCGCGCCTGTGGAGCCAGGCATACGCGCCTGACTCCGCAGGGCGTGTTTCTGGAACGGCTTGGCATAACCGCCCGGGCACAGGCATTGTCCCGGACGCTGAGCGGTTCCGAGCTGGACGCCCTGATTGCAGCGCATCGCCGGTTGACGCACCCGGACGAAATGGGAAATCTGTTCAAGGTGATGGGCCTGTATCCGGCCTATGCTGCGCCACCGCCGGGATTGGAGCCATGACACTGGAAATTCTGACTTCGGACTTGCTTTCCCCATTTCGTCACGGGTTCTTCACCCGTCGCGGCGGGGCTTCTTCCGGTATCTTCGACGGGTTGAATTGCGGTTATGGATCGTCAGATCAAACCGAAATTGTCGCGCTGAACCGCCGGCGGGTTGCCGACGCGATGGGTGTTGCGCCCGAGGCGATGATCGGCGTGCATCAAGTTCATTCCCCAACAGTTCTGACGGTTGAACAGCCCCTGGAAGGTGAAAAACCGCGCGCGGACGCGGTCGTCACGGCGACACCCGGTCTGGCGCTGACGATTCTGACGGCAGATTGCCAACCGGTTCTGTTTGCCGATCCCGCGGCCAATGTGATCGGAGCCGCCCATGCGGGCTGGCGCGGCGCGCTTGACGGCGTACTGGAGGCGACTCTGGACGCCATGGAAGCACTTGGCGCGACGCGCCGGAATATCAACGCCGTCATCGGCCCCAGCATTTCCCAACGCGCGTATGAGGTAGGCCCCGAGTTTCTGGACGCATTTATCGCCGATTCTCCGGAGAACAGCCGGTTCTTTGCAAACGGTCAGGATGACCGGTTGCAATTCGACCTGCCCGCCTTTGGTTTGCACCGATTGCGGCAGGCCGGTGTCGGGCAGGCGGAATGGACCCGGCACTGCACATATTCCGACCCGGACCGGTTCTATTCCTACCGCCGCACAACACACGCAAACGAGGCCGATTACGGGCGACTGATCTCGGTCATAAGATTGTGATTTTGGCCCAGATTTAGGCACGTCGCCACTTTTCCGCCACATTTGTTGTGTTTATCGGACTCAGAATCGTAACGAGTTTTGCCAGCTATCAGATGGTCTTCTGACGTCCCTGTTTCGGACGCTGGCGTGTTGAGTGAAAGGATGGACCGACCATAAATTTCTTGTCTGCAAAACATCCCGGATAAGCCTTATCCATGCCGCAAACATGCGTCACAAAAGGTTCATAACGGATGCGGGAAACAAACCCGTTCAGAGCAGGACCAGAACATGAAAACCAAGTCTCGCTTTCTCAAAGCCATGGTTGCCGCCACGCGGAGCCAGAAGCTGGAAATGCCGTGGAAGCGGGTATCAAGCCATTCTGTCAGGGTCGCCAGTCGCATCGCGGCACGACGCTGAGGCAGAAGCACCCTGAGGCCAAGCTGCCGGTCTCGATGGGGTGAACGCGCTTCGGGCAAGCTCCTGCCCGATGTGTGGTGTGTCACGATCTGAGGGGGTCGAGGCGAATTCAGGAGTTGTGTGTGTGTGCGGGCAATTTTCGCCCGTGAAGTACGAGTTTGTCTGGGGGGTCAATGTGTTGACCATTGGAAAGCGAGATTTTGTCGCAATGCGGGGTCCGACCGGCCGCCGCCCATGTGTCATCCATTTGTTTCAAGACAAAGAACCAGTTCGCCAGGTTGGTCTGTACGGGGATACGCCGCGCCTGACCGGACAATTTGAGGGGACGGAATATTTATGACTATTCCTAGTTCACTGGCCCGTGCGGCCAGAAATGCGATCGAAACGACAGCCATGCTGCGGGAAGCACCGCGGCCGGTTGCGAAACCAAAGGCCCAGCTGCGCCGGTATGAAGTCAGCAGCCTGTTGAAAAACGGAAACGTGGTTCAGACCAGACACATCGCGCCTGCCCTGCCGATGTTCGAAGACGCATTTTGCGCCTTCACGCGCGGATCGCTGGTTGAAACGGAACATGGGCCGATGGCCATCGAAGACCTGATGCCGGGAGATACGGTCCTGACCCAGGATGGCGCGTCCGAAACCGTGCTGTGGAAGGGATCTGTCACTCTGATCCCCGGACGTCCGGATTCGCGGGGCCGCACGCGGCCGCTTACGCGCATCACGGCGGATACATTCGGGATGCAAAAGCCGATGTCGGGTGTAATCGCCGGGCCTGCGGCGCGGATCGTGGGCACGCCGACGCATTTGCGGCATCTGCATGGGAATGGCCCGATTCTGACCCCTGTGTCCGAATTCCAGGATGGAACGGGCGTGATTGAAACAATGCCGCCGACGCCAGTTGAACTGTTTCACATTTGCCTAAAACGGCATTCCGTTATTCGGGTAGATGGTTTACAGTTCGAAACGTATCACCCAGGTGTGAACGCGGTCCGGATGATCAGCCACTCGTTGCGGTCGGTTTATCTGAACCTGTTCGCGCATATCGAATCGCTCAACGATTTTGGTCCGCTGCTGATGCCGCGCGCCGGAGACGGGGAAATCGACGCGATGACAGCCTGAGTGCGATAGCGATTACTGCATTATGGGGGGCATCATGCAGCTGGTACTAAGTTGGATTCTATCCTTGGCGGTGGCTGCCATGCTGCCACCAAACACCGCACCTGCAAAACGTCTGGGGGTTACGCCGTCCGGTTCATTCGTTCTTCCAGAACGTCGAACGGCACGCCTGGTTCGTCTTTTGCGCCGCGGATAACAAGCGATGTCTTGACGCTGGCCACGTTTGGCGTGGTCAGCAGTTCACCGGTCAGGAACTGCTGAAAACTGCTGAGATCAGGTGCGACGCATTTCAAGATGAAGTCCACCTCGCCGTTCAGCATGTGACATTCCCGAACCAGTGGCCACTCGCGGCAGCGCTCTTCGAACGCGCGCAGTTCGGTCTCGGCCTGACTGTCGAGCCCGACCATGGCGAACACCTGCACTTCGAATCCCAGCTCGCGGGAGTTCACCTCGGCGTGGTAACCGGTGATATAGCCGGATTCCTCCAGTGTGCGCACCCGGCGCAGACAGGGCGGCGCCGAGATTCCGACCCGTTTTGCAAGTTCGACATTGGTCATCCGACCGTCTGCCTGCAATTCCGCCAGAATCTTGCGGTCGATATCATCCAACCGAGTCGTGACCATCAAATGCTCCTGATTTTTGCGGTTCTTATATCAGCCCCCCACGCGCACGCAATAATGTTTCGCACATGCGCAATTTTCTTTGTTTTCAAATCCCTCATTTTCCCCGCACCCTACGCAGGGTCGCTTGCGAGGCCATAAACAGTAAGGGGCTTTAAGCCGGGTCTGTCGGTCGCTATATCGGGGCGACGGGCCAAAAGCCCAATTCAGGCAATTCGAGCGGGGATACCATGGCCGACACACGACACACCAAGGTTCTGATCATCGGATCGGGGCCCGCAGGATACACTGCGGGCGTTTACGCAAGCCGCGCCATGCTGGAGCCCATTCTGGTACAGGGCATCGAGCCCGGCGGCCAATTGACGACAACGACCGAGGTCGAGAACTGGCCCGGCGACACCGAGGTACAGGGCCCCGACCTGATGGTCCGGATGCAGGATCACGCCAAGGCCATGGGTTGCGAAGTGATCGGTGACATCATCAACGATCTGGATCTCAGCCAGCGCCCCTTCACCGCCAAGGGCGACAGCGGCACCACATACACGGCGGACGCCGTCATTCTGGCGACCGGCGCGCGCGCCAAGTGGCTGGGCCTGCCGTCGGAAGAGAAATTCAAGGGCTTTGGCGTTTCAGCCTGCGCCACCTGCGACGGGTTCTTCTATCGCGGACAGGAAATCGTGGTGATCGGCGGCGGCAACACGGCCGTGGAAGAGGCCCTGTTCCTGACCAACTTCGCCAGCAAGGTGACTCTGATCCATCGCCGCGATGAGCTGCGCGCGGAAAAGATCCTGCAAGACCGGCTGATGAAGAACGACAAAATCGAACCGCTGTGGTTCCACCAGCTGGAAGAAGTGATCGGCACCGATGCGCCACTGGGCGTCGAGGGTGTTCGCGTCAAGCATGTCAAAACCGGAGAGATCACAGAAATCCCCTGCAAAGGCGTGTTTGTTGCCATCGGCCACGCGCCCGCGAACGAGCTGGTCAAAGACACGCTTGAAACGCATATGGGTGGCTATGTCGTCACCAAGCCGGGCAGCACGGAAACCTCGGTTCCGGGCGTGTTCGCGGCGGGCGATCTGACCGATCACGTCTATCGTCAGGCGGTCACAAGCGCCGGTATGGGCTGCATGGCGGCGCTGGATGCCGAACGGTTCCTGGCGGAAAACGAATAACGCGCGTTCTGAATACTCCGGGGCTGACCCGGCATTTTCAGAACCGCAGGCCGTCAGCCTTTTTCAGGACAGTGCCCCCGGGGTTTAAGGGGGCACCGCACAGCACAAGTTGCGGTGCAATCTCTGATCAGCAGCCGACGCCGCCTGCCAATCCCTTGACCCCCAGCCAGCGGCGTATCAGGATTGCTGAGGGAAAAGCGAAAAGCAGGTGAGCATTTGAACAACGCTCTTTGGCGCGGCGGGTGGTCAACCCGACTCAGGATCGTCAGTGGTCTTGTGTTGTTTGTTTTCGCATTCTTCCATTTCATAAACATTGGCTTGGGCCTGTTTCACACGGATTACCTGCACGGGATGCAGGACGGTCGGAAGGCCATCACCCGCCACAATGTCATCAGCGTGCTTTTCTATGCTGCTCTTTTCACGCATGCAGGTCTGGCCCTGACGTCGATCGCACAACGCAGAACCCTGCGGATGCCCTTCAGCACGGCCTTGCAGGTCGGACTGGGCTTGCTGATTCCGCTGCAACTGATCTCGCACATCGTTCACACGCGGGTCGCGCACGAGGTCTATGACGTCAACGACGAGATGGGATACATCATCATTCTGATGTGGCCCAGTATCGCCGTATGGATGCAAAGCGCCTTGTTGCTGATCGTTTGGATACACGGCTGCATCGGCTTGCATATGTGGCTGCGGCTGACCCGGTGGTGGTCGCGGGTCGCGCCCTATCTGATCGGTGTTGCGGTTTTCGTGCCTTTTTTCGCGTTGGCCGGCCTGCTGACCGAGGGGCGCCGCATATGGGCCGACTTCGCTGATGAATTCCTGCGCGAGCAATATATCGAGCACTACAATTGGCCGTCGCCCGAGACCTTCCAGACCCTGTTCAGTGTAAAAGACTATGGCCTTATGGTGTTCTGGCTGGCCCTTGGTGCAACGGGTCTGGTTTACATCGGGCGCAAACTGTGGCGGCGCAGGCATTCGGTGCGCGTGCGTTACGCCAAAGGGCCTGAAGTTGTCGCGGAAAAAGGCATGACCCTGCTTGAGATTTCGCAGGTAAACGGCGTCCCGCATGCGGCCCTGTGCGGCGGAAAGGGGCGCTGCACCACTTGCCGTGTCATCGTGGAGGATGGCAACGACGCCCTGCCGCCGCCCGGCGATGTCGAAGCGCGCAGCCTTGCTGCTGTGGGTGCATCGTCACAGACGCGACTGGCCTGCCAGATACGCCCGACAGAACCCACCACCGTTTTTCGGGTCTTCAGGCCAGATGGCGGACGCATACGCGGACATGCCAGTCAGGGTCAGGAACGCCAGTTGGCTGTTCTGTTTCTGGACATGCGCGGCTTTACCGCGCGCACGACCGGCCAATTGCCTTATGACATCGTGTTCCTGCTGAACCGGTTTTTCGACGCCGTCGTGCCTGCCATCACCAAGGAAGGCGGTGTCGTGGACAAATACATGGGAGACGGGCTGCTGGCCGTTTTTGAAAAGCCGAATGCAGCGGCGTCCGCCCGTGCCGGATTGAAAGCCGCCATCGACATCAGCCACGCCCTCGATGAATTCAATGCACAGCTCGAGGCCGAAGGCAGCCCCGGCATTCGCATCGGGATGGGTCTGCATCTTGGGGATCTGGTGGTGGGTGAGATCGGCGCGGCGGGGCATGCGTCGAAAACCATAATCGGCGACGCCGTCAATGTCGCCAGTCGCCTTGAAAGCGAAACCAAGGCGCTGAAGGTCGAACTGCTGGTCTCGGAAGCGTTGCTGAAGGCCGCAGATGTCGTCGTGCCACAGGACGAAATCAGGTTGTTCCAGTTGCGCGGCGTGTCTGAACCGATTCCCGCCCTGCCAGTCACCCGTGCGTCCATACTTGAGCAAAACGTCACAAAACAGGAACAGAAATACTCCGCTTGAACGAATAACCTCTGATTGCAAGGATCAGATCATCGATTTGACTTGTGAATTAGAAATTTCTTCCAATTCAAAAATATTCGGCGCATATCCTCCTTTGTTACATTGACGCCTGTGGACTTCGCCTGTCAGCCGGTGCAAACGCCTCGAAACCGCCCGATATCCACTGGCAAATCAACACTGCTACAAGAGTATTCCGATGACGATGTTAAGCAATCTGGCCCCGATCTCCGAACTGTATGTGTCATACGATTCGGCGCAGAAGCTGAAGGTGGAAGCTGCCGATCTGACCAGCTGGGATCTGAGCCCGCGTCAGATCTGCGACCTGGAACTGCTGATGAATGGTGGCTTCAACCCGCTCAAGGGATTTCTGAGCGAAGCAGATTACGACAATGTGGTCGAGAATATGCGTCTGGCCGATGGAACGCTTTGGCCAATGCCCATCACTTTGGATGTCAGCGAAGACTTCGCGGATCGGATCGAACTTGGGCAGGACATCGCTCTGCGCGATCAGGAAGGCGTGATCCTGGGCACCATGACCGTGACCGACCGCTGGACCCCGGACAAGGCGCGCGAGGCCGAGAAGGTCTTTGGCGCCGATGACGACGCTCACCCGGCGGTGAACTATCTGCACAACGTGGCCGGCAAGGTTTATCTGGGCGGACCGGTGGTCGGAATCCAACAGCCCGTGCATTACGATTTCCGTGGCCGCCGCGACACGCCGAATGAATTGCGCGCCTATTTCCGCAAACTGGGCTGGCGCCGCATCGTGGCCTTCCAGACCCGCAATCCACTGCACCGCGCGCATCAGGAGCTGACCTTCCGCGCCGCCAAAGAGGCACAGGCCAACCTGCTGATCCACCCGGTCGTGGGCATGACCAAACCGGGCGACGTCGATCACTTTACCCGTGTGCGCTGTTATGAGGCGGTGCTGGACAAGTACCCCGCCTCGACCACCTCGATGAGCCTACTGAACCTGGCCATGCGCATGGCTGGCCCGCGCGAGGCCGTCTGGCACGGCCTGATCCGCGCCAACCACGGCTGCACCCACTTCATCGTTGGCCGCGACCACGCGGGCCCCGGCAAGAACAGCAAAGGTGAGGATTTCTACGGCCCCTATGACGCGCAGGATCTGTTCCGACAGTTCCAGGACGAAATCGGCGTTGAAATGGTGGATTTCAAGCACATGGTCTATGTGCAGGAACGCGCCCAGTACGAACCGAATGACGAGATTCTCGACAAGGACAACGTCACGATCCTGAACATCTCGGGCACCGAACTGCGCCGCCGCCTGCGTGAAGGGCTGGAAATCCCCGAGTGGTTCTCGTTCCCCGAAGTGGTCGAGGAACTGCGCCGCCGCTTCCCGCCGCGCTCCAAGCAGGGTTTCACCGTCTTCTTCACCGGCTTTTCGGGCTCGGGCAAGTCGACCATCGCCAACGCGCTGATGGTCAAACTGATGGAGATGGGCGACCGCCCGGTGACGCTGCTGGATGGCGACATCGTGCGAAAGAACCTCAGTTCGGAACTGGGCTTCTCGAAAGAGCACCGCGACCTGAACATCCGCCGCATCGGGTATGTGGCCTCCGAGATCACCAAGAACGGCGGCATCGCCATCTGCGCCCCGATCGCGCCCTATGCCACGACACGCCGCGCGGTTCGGGAAGAGATCGAACAGTTCGGTGCCTTCTGCGAGGTGCATGTGGCCACCAGCATCGAGGAATGCGAACGCCGCGACCGCAAGGGCCTTTACAAGTTGGCGCGCGAGGGCAAGATCAAGGAATTCACCGGAATTTCGGACCCTTACGATGTTCCGGAAGACCCGGAACTACGGGTCGAAACCGAGAATGTCGAGGTCGACAATTGCGCCCATCAGGTGCTGCTGAAACTTGAAAGCATGGGCCTGATCGCAGCAAACTGATTGCGGTCTCATCTGATTGTATTGGGCGGCCTCCGGAGATTCCGGGGGCCGTTTTTTTGGCTTTCAAATGACGATAGCCGCTGGTCCTGATGCTGTTCAGGACCTCAAGGCGGGTGTGAAACTGAGATAGCGAACAGATCTCCGGCCATTGTCAGCTTCTGGTTTGGATCCGACCTGAGCTTGTCGGAGCACCTCTGCCTTCAGTCCTTTCCGGATCAAGGACACCGCTTCGTCCTGTGCGTCGCATCCGAGGTCGGCGACCTTTGAACTTATGCTGGATTCTGTTTTGTCGGCAAACCCGACCCAACCCAGGCGTGAGCCCAGATTGCGGCTGTGCTGGATGTAACCTGCCGCCTCCGGCCAGAATGTCGGGGGCAGCCCTCGGTCAACGCCCGCTCATTTTATCGGCGCTTCCGGAAGGTCAACCTGCCCGCGCATCAGGATATGCCCCTGACCGAAAACCTTGATGCCTGTCATCGCATCAGGCGGGCCGACACGCGTGACGGTGGCTTTCCCGGGGCGCCCCATATCGTGACCCTGCTCGGCGATGAAGCTTTCCTTTTTCATCAACCCGTGTTTCCACAAATAGGCGGCCATCGCACCGGTGGCAGACCCGGTAAACGGATCTTCGGGCGGGCTGGGCGGTGCCATGAGAAGGCGCGAAAACGTATCCCCCTCATCGGTTGCCCCTTGCAGCGTGACAAGAAACGGTTCGGCCATATCCGAGCCGGAATACCCCGCGGTTTCAGCCACTTTGCGCAATGGGCCTTCAACCAGTTGAGCGGCCCGCAATGCCGTATGATCCCGCAGAACGGTGATGCAGAACGGCAAGCCGGTTGAAACCATCTGAGGCGGCGAAATGATGGCTTCCTGTGGCAGGCTGATCGCCTTCGCCACCAGTTCCGCAGGCACATGCGCTCCGAATTGCGGTGCGACCTGAGTCATTTCGATCTGCTCATCCTGCAACCGGATCGAGACCAGACCCGCACCGGTTTCCAGCGTCAGACTATCGCCCGAGATCATGCCGCGGGATCGCATCGCCGCGACGGTGGCGATAGTCGGATGCCCCGCGAAAGGGATTTCGCGGCTGGCCAGAAAATAGCGGACGCGGATGTCGGCCACCTCGGACGAGCCGGTAAAGGTGCATTCGACCAGAGAGGTTTCGCGCACATAGGCCATGCAGACCTGTTGCGTCAGGCGCGCACCTTCGTGGACGACGGCACATCCGTTGCCGCCGAAGGCGCGATCACTGAAGGCGTCCACCCAGTCAAAGTCAAACCAGCCCATGGTGCCGCTCCTGCCTGTGCATGTGCGGCAAGATCACCGCATGAAAAGAAAATGCCACTTCGTTTCAGCAGAGATTTCGGCCGCCTAGTGAACGGCCACCGGAGACAGATCATGTTCGCGCGCCAGCACAAAGGCCAGCTTGCGGTCTGCGACCAGCGCCAGTTGCTGCCCGTCGGAATCGTGGACGGCGTAAAGCTGATCCAGATCGCCTGCCTGTTCACGAACTTCCCGAGGCAATTCAGATACTTCAACCGTTTTGACATAGACAATACGGTTGCCTTCGGTGTTGATTTCAATCGGTGTATTCATTGCTCTTACCCCTTCCGTATGTTGATCGTCTGAACCACGGTTTCCGGCACGGCGCGGGTCAGATCCACATGCAGCAGACCGTTTTCCATGATCGCCTCGCCCACTTCGACACCGTCGGCCAGCACGAACATGCGCTGGAACTGACGCGCCGCAATGCCGCGATGCAGGAATATGCGCCCCTCGCTGTCGTCGCGCTGACGACCCCGGATCACCAACTGGCGATCCTCGATTGTGATTGACAGATCCTCTTCGGCAAACCCGGCCACCGCAAGAGTGATGCGGTAGGAGAAATCCGACGTCTGTTCGATGTTGTAGGGCGGGTACCCTTCATTTCCGGCCTTTGCAGACCGTTCCAGAAGGCGTTCCAACTGCTCGAACCCCAAAAGATGCGGGTATGAGCCAAGAGTAAGTTTCGACACGTATTTTCGTCCTTCATTGTCAAAGCGACGTGGTGTGCGGCCCCGTTCTGGCAACCGCCTGCAATAGAATATGGGAAGAAACCAGGATGTCCACAAGGTCTGGCGCGATAACGTCTGACACACTATCTTGTTGGCCAAGCACCACAACCAACTCGAGTCGCCAATGAACGCGCCTACCGATCTTTCGATGAAAACAGATGAAGTATTGCGCGTTGAGCTTGAGGTCTTCCGCCGGCAGCACCGCGATCTGGATGAGGCGATTCAGGCATTGCATGACAAAGGAACGGCCGATCAACTGACCTTGCGGCGCCTGAAAAAAGAGAAACTGCGCCTGAAAGACATCATCCGCCTGATCGAAGACCGCCTGACCCCCGATATCATCGCCTGAACGCCCTGTACCGCATTGCCAGCCAACCGGATTTGGCTATAGTGCGCGCTCTTTCTGAGCGCGGGGACGTATGCGGATGAGCGATGTGAAAGTGGGGATCATCATGGGCAGCCAGTCGGACTGGCCCACGATGAAGGAAGCCGCGGATATTCTGGACGAACTGGGCGTCGCCTACGAAGCGCGCATCGTATCGGCCCACCGCACGCCGGACCGGCTGTGGGACTATGGCAAAACCGCAGTTTCGCGCGGGTTGCAGGTGATCATTGCAGGTGCGGGCGGGGCGGCGCATCTTCCGGGCATGATGGCGTCGAAAACGCGGGTGCCTGTGATTGGCGTCCCGGTGCAGACCCGCGCCTTGTCGGGCGTGGATTCGCTGTATTCCATCGTGCAGATGCCCAAGGGTTTCCCGGTGGCAACCATGGCGATCGGGTCCGCCGGCGGGGCCAATGCCGGCCTGATGGCGGCGGGCATTCTTGCATTGCGGGATGATGCTTTGGCGGAACGGCTGGACAACTGGCGTGACGCGTTGTCAGCATCGATCCCCCAGGAACCGCAGGGATGAGCCGGATCGGCTTTGTCGGCACCGGCCATATCGCCGCGCCGATCGCGCGGCTGATGGCCGCCAAGGGGCACCAGATCAGCGTGACCGAGCGCAACGCCAAAGTTTCTTCTGCCTTGAAGGCGGAACTGGGCGCGACCATCGCCAAGCCTCAGACCGTGATTGACACCTCGGACATCGTTTTTCTGTGCCTGCGCCCGCATATTGCGGCCGACGTTCTGGACCCGCTGATCTTTCGTGCCGATCAGCAGGTCGTGTCGGTCATGGCGTCGGTGCCCGCCGAGCAACTTGCCGCGCTTTGCGCCCCTGCGTCGGATTTCGTGCAGACCATCCCGCTGGGGTTTCTGGAAACCGGCGGCTGCCCGATGGCGGCGTTTGGCAATGACCGCCTGCTGGCGGATCTGTTTGAGCCCGAGAACCCCGTGGTCAAGGTTGCGGATGAAGCCGCGCTGAATGCGCATTTCGCCATTTGTGCCATGGTTCCCGGCATTCTGGACCTGATGGCAACGGGTGCCGAATGGCTGGGTGACGCAACCGGAGATACGGACGGGGCCGAGTTCTATACAACACAGTTGATGGTGGGCTTTCTGGCCTCGATGAAAAAAGGCACAGCCGGCCGGTTGGCGCAGGAGCGTGACGCCCTGGCGACAGAGGGCACGCTGAGCCTGCAAATGACGGACGCCCTGAAGGACGGGCGCGCGCATGAGGCGCTGCGTTCCGCGCTTGGCGCTATTGGCAAACGTTTGGAGAGTTGAAGATGGCGGAAATGCTCGCCCAAGGTGCAGTGATCGGGATTCTGGGGGGCGGTCAGCTGGGGCGGATGCTGTCCGTGGCAGCCGCCAGGCTGGGTTTTGTCAGCCATATCTACGAACCGGGTGCGAACCCGCCGGCGGGGCAGGTTGCGGATCGCGTCACCACTGCGGCTTATGATGATGCAGAAGCGCTGAAAGCCTTTGCCGGTGCCGTCGATGTCATCACTTATGAGTTCGAGAACATCCCGACAGAAGCACTGAACATTCTGGAAGCGCACCGTCCGATCCGCCCCGGGCGCGAGGCATTGCGGGTCAGCCAGGACAGGTTGACCGAGAAGACATTTCTGCAAGAGCTGGGTCTGAAGACGGCCCCGTTTGCGGATATTGCCGACCTGAACAGCCTGAATGCGGCGATCGAACAGATCGGGACGCCCGCCATCCTGAAAACCCGTCGCTTCGGCTATGACGGCAAGGGACAGGCCCGGCTGCGCAAGCCTGAGGATGCCGAGGCCGCTCTGGCCGATATGGCCGGTGCACCAGCCATTCTGGAAGGGTTCGTGGATTTCTCGCACGAGGTGTCGATCATCGCGGCCCGTGGTCTGGACGGTCAGGTTGCCTGTTTCGATCCGGGTGAGAATGTGCACCGCGATGGCATCCTGCGCACCACCACCATCCCTGCCCGCCTGTCCCCCGCCCAGCGCACAGACGCAATCCTGCTGGCGGCGAACATCCTGAACGCACTCGAATATGTCGGCGTGATGGGGGTCGAGCTGTTCGTGACGCCCGGTGGCCTGATCGTGAATGAGATCGCTCCGCGGGTTCACAATTCGGGCCACTGGACGCAGAACGGCTGTGCTGTCGACCAGTTCGAACAGCATATCCGCGCCGTGGCAGGCTGGCCTTTGGGGGACGGACAGCGCCATTCCGATGTGGTGATGGAGAACCTGATCGGCAACGACATGGACCGCGTACCAGAACTGGCCCGTGAGCGGGACGTGGCGCTGCATCTCTACGGCAAGGCCGAGGTAAAGGCCGGGCGCAAGATGGGGCATTTCAACCGCATCAAACGTTGAGGGTGTCGCGCCTGCGCGCGACGCCTTCGGCGAGAGTATTTGGGAAAAGATGAAGGTTTTGCGGGTCTACCCGAAAAACCGGGCGGCGATGTCGCCTGACATGTAACTGACGCGCCCACCAGCCAGGGTGGCAGCAACGCGATGGGTATCCGCATCCAGGATGACCAGATCCGCGCGTCTTCCCGGCGCGAGCGTGCCCCTGTCCTGCATGTCCAGCACCCGCGCGGGGCCGGACGAGACCAGCGCCCAAGCATCGGCCAGATCCAGCAGACCGGTTCTGGCCAGCATCAGCGCCGCGCGGCGCGGGCTGGGATAGTGGTAATCCGAGGCCAACGCATCACAAAGCCCCATGGCGATCAGTTCGACGGCGCTGGCATTCCCCTTGTGCGACCCGCCCCGCACAACGTTGGGAGAGCCAAGGATAACGTGATCCCCGGCGGAACGCGCGGCCTCGGCGGCTTCAAGCGTTTCGGGGAATTCGGCAATACGCACGCCTTGGTCGCGCCACCATGCCCTTGTCTCGGCGGTCGCGTCATCATGGCTGCCCAAGCGCACCCCCATTGACACAAGTTCGGCGCTGAGTGCTTCGACGGCAGCGGGAACCTGGCTCCTGCGGGCATGCATATTGAGCAGCATCTCAAAATGCGCGTCCGGGTTGCGTCCGGCCTTCAGTGCCTGACCGGTCAGGCGCGGTGGCTTTTTGCCCTGCGCCAAACGATCATGCGGCAGGTGATCATTGAACACCACATAAGGCACCTGCCATTCGGCGATGCGACGGGCCAGACCCTCGTAATCCCCTAACATGTTGGTTTCGAAACGCAATTGCGGGATCAGATCGGTGACGGTGCTGTCCTTGACCGCAGCTATTGCCCGAAACACCTGCGCGGCAAACTCGGGGCCGCGCACGCCACCTTCCCAACTGTAGAACTGGGCCAGAACGGCGGTGGTGATGCCATTGGCGGCCAGTTCGGCTTCGGCTGCCAGAATGCCTTCGTTCATCTGCTTCATCGCGCCGCGCCGAGGGGCGATGTGGCGTTCGAACCCGTCCCCGTGCAGATCGACGATACCGGGCAGGACAAGATAACCGCTCAGGTCAACCCTGCGCCCGGTCCGATCTTGCTGAATGACGCCCTCTGCTATCGAGAGATCGCAGCGCGAAAGACCCTCCTCCGGCAACAGGACCTCTGCGCCGGTCAAAACCAGGTCCAGTGCAGTCATCGTGTGGACTCCGAGTCAGGTTCCGAGCAATCCTGCCCGATGCAGATCTCGTCGATTATCTCCATCACGCCGTCCAGCCAGGTGATCTGCCGATCGAACCGGCCGAATTCGATGAAATGCAGCGCCTGTGCCATAACCAGCGGGTTGTTCATCATGAAGGTGTGGGTCACGGGCAGAACAATGTGATCGGCCATCCCTTCGACCTTGGTGGTTTCAACCGAAACCTTGCCGTCATCCGGCCCGTCGATCAGCGATGAAAACAGCGGGTTGAGCGAATTCTCACCCGCGATCACCCCCAGTTCAAAATCCACCGGCGGCAGGCGGCGCGGAATGCCTTCGGGACCGGTGCCCAATTGCAGGCCCGCCGGGCCGTTCAGATACCCGAACACTTCCCATGCGCTCAGTTCATCGACCAGTTGGCTGCCCTGATTGGGCGGGCCGAGCATGACGACACGACCCAGGTTCTCGGGCCGATGGTCCTTGAGCCAATAGCGCAACAGAATACCGCCCATGGAATGCGCAACGACATTGGCTTTGTCATCGCCACAGGCTGCAAGCGCGTCCGGGATGGTTTGCTCTGCCAGTTCCGGAATACCGATTTCAGTCGATGGATACCCGTGGCGCACAACAGTATAGTCATGCGCCTTGAACAGCTGCTCCATCACGGTAAACGAGGCCTCGGTGCGCGCAAGACCGTGCAGAAGGATCACGCATTTCGCACTGGCTGCGGCTGGAACGAGGCAGAAGAGCAAGGCAATCAGAAGTTTCATAACCGCCAGATAAAGCCTATCTGCCTTTGATAAAAGCCCTAGCCCCGGTGACGTCGCAGCACGGCCAGCGCGATACCGCCCAAAACTAGCGTGGCGCCGATGATCAGCCGTGCTCCGGCAATCTCGCCCAGAAAGGCGACACCGCCAAGAATTGCGATCACCGGCACGCTGAGCTGAACGACAGCCGCCACGGACGGGGCCAGTTGAGGCAAAACACGATACCACAAAGCATAGCCAAGCCCGGATGTTACCGCACCGGACAGGACGGCCAGCAGATACCCCACCCCATTCATCTGCCAGACGCCGCCGGTGGCCAGCATCGCCACGGCAGTCAGTGGCAAAGCGACAATGAAATTGGCGGCCGTTCCCTCCAGCGGGTTTTTCTCTGATCGGCCCGCTATCGAGTAAAGGGCCCACCCAATACCGGCGGCGGCCATCAAAGCCGCGCCGTTCAGGTCGACCTGAACGGCGCCAGTCGGCCACAGCACATAGGCCAGACCGGCAAGCGCAACACCTGCCCCCGCCACCTGCCGGGCGGTAGGAGTCGCGCCCGTCAGTGCGCCGATCGAAAACATCGTAATTTGCACCGTGCCAAACAGGATCAATGCACCCAATCCGGCATCCAGCGTCAGGTAGGCGATCGAAAACCCGATCATGTAGAGCGTCAACGATCCCGCACCAATAATCCGCCTTCGATTGCGCAGCGGAAGGCGCCCCCCGCGTGCCAGCACAAGAGCGGCCAGCACCACGGCCCCCGCCAAAACCCGCAGGATGGCAAATCCGGTCGGATCGCTGGCTCCGCTGTCGATGGCCAACCGGTTCAGAATGGAATTCGCCGCGAAGGCGCACATGGTCAGGGCGGTGAGCAAAAACAATCTCATGCCATCCGCATAGCCGTTTGGGCCGGGTTTGCACACTCACTTTCCCGAAGGTCGCAAGACAGACCAACAGCGCTTGTCGAAGCTGCGTCGCACCCCGCTGACAAAAAAGAACGGTTAATACAAAACGGGGCCGCCCGAAGGCGACCCCATTCTTAAGCTCAAGGGCTTCCCTTTCGGCAGCTTGGTCATACCGCCAAGCGCCTGTCGGGTCGTCAGAATTCCCCAGAGGCGAATTCGACGTGCTTACATCATGCCGCCCATGCCGCCCATGTCGGGCATGCCACCGCCAGGTGCCGCGCCTTCTTTGGCCGGCTTGTCGGCAACCATTGCTTCGGTAGTGACCAGCAGGCCAGCAACCGATGCAGCGTCTTCCAGAGCGGTCCGAACCACTTTGGCCGGGTCGATCACGCCGAACGAGAACATGTCGCCATATTCTTCGGTCTGAGCGTTGAAACCGAAGGCCGCGTCGTCGCTTTCGCGAACTTTGCCAGCGACAACCGCACCGTCGACACCTGCGTTCTCGGCGATCTGGCGCAGCGGCGCTTCGATAGCCTTGCGAACGATGTTGATACCTGCGTCCTGATCGGCGTTTGCACCTTTCAGAGCTTCCAGTGCTTTACCGGCCTGAACCAGAGCAACACCACCGCCCACAACAACGCCTTCCTGAACGGCAGCGCGTGTTGCGTTCAGAGCATCGTCCACACGGTCCTTGCGCTCTTTCACTTCAACTTCGGTCATGCCGCCGACGCGGATCACGGCAACACCGCCTGCCAGTTTGGCAACGCGCTCTTGCAGCTTCTCACGGTCGTAGTCGCTGGTGGTTTCTTCGATCTGAGTACGGATCTGGGCAACACGTGCTTCGATCTCGGCCTTCTCGCCAGCACCGTCGACGATGGTGGTTTCGTCTTTGGTGATTTCGATCTTCTTGGCGGTGCCCAGCATGTCCATGGTGACGGACTCGAGCTTCATGCCCAGATCTTCGGAGATGACCTGACCGCCGGTCAGGATTGCGATGTCCTGCAACATGGCCTTGCGGCGATCACCGAAGCCAGGTGCTTTGACGGCAGCGATTTTCAGGCCGCCGCGCAGCTTGTTGACAACCAGAGTTGCCAGCGCTTCGCCTTCAACATCCTCGGCAATGATTAGCAGCGGTTTCTGCGACTGGATCACCTGTTCCAGCAGCGGGACCATCGGCTGCAACGAGGACAGTTTCTTTTCGTGCAGCAGGATCATGCAGTCGTCGAGCTCTGCGATCATCTTGTCTGCGTTGGTGACGAAGTAAGGCGACAGGTAGCCACGGTCGAACTGCATACCTTCGACAACGTCGGTCTCGGTTTCCAGACCTTTGTTTTCTTCGACGGTGATGACGCCTTCGTTGCCGACCTTCTGCATCGCGTCTGCGATCTGCTGGCCGATTTCGGCTTCGCCGTTGGCCGAGATGGTGCCAACCTGAGCAACTTCTGCCGAGTCTTTGACTTCGCGCGAGGCTTCCTTGATGCCTTCAACAACCTTGGCGGTTGCCAGGTCGATGCCGCGCTTCAGGTCCATCGGGTTCAGACCCGCTGCAACCTGCTTCAGGCCTTCTTTTACGATCGCCTGTGCCAGAACGGTTGCGGTGGTGGTGCCGTCGCCGGCTTCGTCATTGGTGCGGCTGGCGACTTCTTTCACCATCTGCGCGCCCATGTTTTCGAACTTGTCTTCCAGTTCGATTTCCTTGGCCACCGAAACACCGTCCTTGGTGATGCGCGGCGCGCCGAAGGATTTGTCCAGAACCACGTTGCGGCCTTTGGGGCCCAGGGTCACTTTAACCGCGTCGGCCAGAATGTTCACACCCTTCAGCATACGGTTGCGGGCATCGGTGTCGAATTTGACGTCCTTTGCAGCCATGTCGTTTCTCCTTGAGAAATAAGTTTGAAATGAAGATCAGAGAAAGCGCGCGGGCTTACTCGATGATCCCCATGATGTCGCTTTCTTTCATCATCAGCAGCTCTTCGCCGTTGACGTTGACCTCGGTGCCCGACCATTTGCCGAACAGGATCTTGTCCCCAGCTTTGACAGCCATTGCGATCAGTTCGCCGCTGTCCTTGCGCGCGCCTTCGCCGGTTGCGACGACTTCGCCTTCGCTTGGCTTTTCTTTTGCGCTGTCAGGGATGATCAGGCCGCCTGCGGTTTTCTCTTCGCTCTCTACGCGGCGAACCAGCACACGGTCATGAAGCGGTTTCAATGCCATCTTTGCAGCTCCTTGGGCTCAAAGTTTATCTATCCTCCCCTCACCGGATGGCGAGGCGTTAGCACTCGGGGTGTGTGAGTGATAACGACGCATAGCTAGGGAGTCTGAAACTCCGAGTCAACAAGTTGTGAGAGATTTTTTGCAAGATGGATCAGTCAGCCTGTTCCCAGCTATAGGCCCAGTGTTTCAAGCCTTCCGCTCCGGCTGACGTAAGCCCGTAGATGCCTTTTTCAACCTTCTCGAACCACCCATAGTGGTTTTCCCGCATAAGCCGGGTGGCAACCGGGACGCCGACCGACTTGGCGACGTCTGATCCCTTGGTCGGGCCATTCTCGGCCAAAAAGGCCGCACATTTCAGTGCATCCTGCCGATACGCCGTCACGATACCATGGCGCGTCGCGCCCCCGGCGTTCGGGTCACCTTCCAGCCGGTCGAATTCCCGCAGCAACCGTGCGGCCCTGGCTTTGTTCTTGCGGGGCGCATAGGGGCCGGGATCGCACTGAACCTCGACCGTGCCATCAGCCCGCACGGTGATCAGGCCCAGGCCAAGCCTTCGACACAGTGCCAGATTATCTTTCAGCGCCCGCCGGGCCGTTCGGCCCGTGGGTTTGCTGACTGCAACATAGACCAGATCGGTGAGTTTCAGCCGGGTGATCGCCTGATGAAACAGGGCCAGCGTGAAACGCAGTTTCAGTTCGACAATCACCGGCGCATCCCCATCGCGCACCGCAACGATGTCGGCTGCGCCGACTTCGCCCTTGACGGCGTATCCCTGCCGCTCCAGCAGCGCCTTGACCGGGGGATAGAGATCCTGCTCGCGGTTCATGTGGCCATGCTACGCAGATTGTCGGGGAATACCAGACGGGCGGCTTGAACATCGGAAGGTGGCGTGGCTAAGTCTGGGTTCAACTTCTTGACACCATTCAGGCTGGCTCCATGCGTTTGCTCACTTTTCTTGCGTTCCTTCTGTTTCCGATCTCGGCTCAGGCCGCGTGCGAGGGGGTGGACCTGCGACCGCAACTGCCCGAGGAAACCCGGACCAAATTGCAAAGTGCAGTGGCCCAGATCGCTTATCCCGAAGGCAATCACTGGATTGCACGCAAGGGCGACACGGTTTTGCACATCATCGGCACGCTGCACAGTTACGATCCGCGCATGGAAGGCGTAATTGACCGCCTGTCGCCCGAACTCAGCAAAGCGGACGCCTTTTATTTCGAAGTCACCCAGGACGACATGGACGCCTTCGAAAAGACCATGGCCAGCGACCTGAGTGCGGTGATGATTACCTCGGGCCCTACGTTGATCGACCTGATGGCGGAAGACGACTGGGATGCGCTGTCCGCAGCCCTGGCCCAGCGCGGCATCCCCGGCTGGATGGCTGCGAAGATGCGCCCGTGGTTCCTGACCATGATGCTGAGCATTCCGCCCTGCATGATCGAGGACCCGAATGCGACTTATGGAATGGACGCCCGTCTGAACGATCTGGCCGTCGAACAAGGTATCCCGCAGCACTCGCTGGAACGAATCGAAGACCTGATGGCCATGTTCGACAGTCACCCGCTGGAAAAACAGGTCGAGTCGCTTGTGCGCCTGTCCGGGGCGATGCAGGGCAATGCCGACCAGTTGGCCACCATGGCCAACGCGTATCTGGAAGAAAAGCACGCCGAGATCATACAGCTTGCCCGCCTACAGGGGCTGGAGCAGTCGGGCCTGAGCCCCGAGGCCTTTGACGCGGAATGGCGCAATTTCGAACAGCAGTTGCTGGTGCAGCGAAATGCCAACTGGATGGCGCAGATTCTGGACATCGCGGATCAGACAGTTGTGATTGCGGTCGGCGCGGGGCACCTGAGTGATGATTACGGCCTGCTGAACCAGCTGGAAGAAGCCGGATACGTTCTGACACGCGCCGCATTCTGAACGGGCCCGGCGGTTTTCAGACCAAGCGTCGCAGACGGTGGTCTGCGGCGTGACAACGGCATTTACCCGCCCTATAAGGCGCGCAAATTCTCATTCCGCAGGACTCTGACATGACGACGCTAGTATTTGGCCACAAATCCCCCGACACAGATTCCACAGGTTCGCCGATCCTGTGGTCGTGGTACCTGAACGAGGTCAAGGGTGAGCAGACCGAACCCGTACTGCTGGGTGAACCCAACACCGAAGCAACATTCATGCTGGAAAACTGGGACCTGCCCAAGCCGCGGATCCTTGAGGACCTGCCCGCGGAAACCCCGGTAGTTATCGTCGACACCAACAACCCCGCCGAACTGCCGGCCAACATCAACGACGCCGACATCCGCGCCATCATCGATCATCACAAGCTGGTCGGTGGCCTGGAAACCAAAGGCCCGATCGACATCACAGTGCGCCCCCTGGCCTGCACCGCCACCATCATGGTCGATCTGATGGGCGAAGATGCGGCCAAGATGCCCGACGCCATCAAAGGCGCCGCGCTTACCTGCATTCTGTCGGATACTCTGGAGTTCCGCTCTCCCACCACCACGGCGCATGACCGCGAGGTTGCAGAACGTCTGGCGGCCGAGCTCGAGCTGGACATTTCGGCATATGCAGCCGACATGTTTGCGGCGAAATCGGATGTCTCGTCCTTCTCGGACGCCGAGTTGATCCGCATGGACAGCAAGGAATACGAGGTCGACGGCACCAAATTCCGGGTCTCGGTTCTGGAAACCACCGCCCCCGGCGTCGTTCTGGACCGCAAGGCCAGCCTGGCGGACTCGATGGTGGAAGTTGCCAAGGAAGACGGCGTCGATCAGGTGCTGCTGTTCGTGGTTGATATCCTGAACGAAGAGGCCACCCTGCTGGTCCCCAATGATCTGGTCAAAGCCGTGGCCGAGAAAAGCTTTGGTGTTACCGTGGACGGGGACGCCGTCGTTCTGCCCGGTATCATGAGCCGCAAAAAGCAGATCATTCCAAACCTGAAGGTCTGATTTCCGTACAAATCGAATTCATAGGGCGCCCCAACGGCGCCCTTTTTAGTGTTCGACCGCCTCAGATTCTTCCGACCAAAGGTACAGATTTCCGTCGCGCCGATAGAAGATCATTTTGTGATCTTTGAACAAGTCATCCTCGGTGATCTCTTCCCAATCCGTGGAGTCGCTATTCAGGACTCTGCGGAAATATTGAATACACAGATTGGTCACACCCACCCACAAGAGATCACCGGGGCATGGTTCTCCTTGTTGGGGCTCAAAGGTATCAGCCCGGAACTCAAAACACGTCTCGAACGGGTAAATACCCCTGCATCTTTCGGCGGCATAATAGAAAATTTGATACGTGAAGAAGTTTGCTCTGGCTGTATTCGCAAGGAACAGAATTTCGCTCCACTGAGTTTCATTCCTTTCGAGATAATAGTACGGCGTGAAAATCTCATAGGCCGTTGCAAAAGCAAAAACCCTTTCGCCAATATCCCTCATATATTTGTATGGCCTGTATGTCAGCGTACTCCAGTCTCGAATGTCAAAACGATCGTCTGGCCTCTTGGGAATGACATCCTCTTCGGCAAAGATTGCCTTGGCAAAAATAAGGTTCACACCCTTTTGCCCGGAATTGCGGGCTGACGTTGTAATCTTGACCGGCACAATCCCTTCACCCACGGGCTTACCAACATCTGCTGAAACGTTCACTTCGAGCACGTAGTTCTTTTTGACCTCGAATAGACCAAATTGAAAAACTGCCCATAGCCCGGCAAGCGTGATGGCAACGATTTGGAACCATCGGAAAAGCACATCGGTCGTACTGTGGGTTTTGGTATTATCCCCCATGTCACGCTCCGCAAATTCTTTAAAACATTCGCATTACTATACCACAGAACCCTTTTTCGACGAATTACAGGACCGCAGGCGAAGGGTGCGGGATGGTCATTTGGCCCGTGCTTTGGCATAGCTGTCGCCAACGCGATATCAGACCCAGAGGCCCCCATGACCCAGATCGTTTCCTCGCTTTCCGAGATCTCAGACCGTTACAAGGCATTGTTCGTCGACCTTTGGGGCTGTGTTCACAACGGCATCACGGCCTACCCCGAGGCCGTCGAAGCGCTGAAGGCCTATCGTGCCAAGGGTGGACTGGTGGTTTTGGTCACGAACTCTCCCAAACCTCGCGCCGGGGTGGCAGAGCAACTCGTGCAATTCAACGTCCCCGCCGACGCGTATGACACCATCGCCACCAGCGGAGATTCCGCGCGCTCGGCGATGTTCCGGGGTGCTGTGGGGCGCAAGGTTTACTTCATGGGCGAGTGGCAACGTGATGCGGGCTTTTTCGAACCGCTGAAACTGCTGGATCATCCCATCCATATCGAGCGTGTGCCGCTGAAGGAAGCCGAGGGTATCGTCTGCTGCGGCCCGTTCGATCCGATGGCCGACCCGGATGTGAACCGGCCGGATTTCCTGTACGCCAAGCAGATGGGGATGAAACTGCTTTGTGCGAACCCTGACATTGTAGTCGACCGCGGAGAGGTGCGCGAATGGTGTGCCGGTGCTTTGGCCAGGCTGTACACCGAAATGGGCGGTGAAAGCCTCTATTTCGGCAAACCGCATCCCCCGATCTATGACCTGGCCCGACGCCGGTTGCAGGAACTGGGGCACGATATCCCCGACAGCGACATTCTGGTGATCGGCGACGGCCCCCATACGGACATTCTGGGCGGCATGGGAGAGGGCATTGATTCTCTGTTCATCTCGGGCGGGCTGGCTGCGGCCGAGACAAAAACGTCGCATCATCCGCATCACGAATCCCTAACCGCCTATATTGAAAGGGAAAAGATCAATCCAACCTACACGATCGGGCGCTTGAGGTAGCAAGAAAAGACTTGATTTTCTGCAACTGCGAAGTAATAAAGTTGCCAACCTTGGCCAAATGATGGTTTTTTCTTTCACGGCCGATTTCGAGTGAGGGCAACATGTTGGACAATCTTCCGCGCGGAACGATCTGTATCGAAGACATCGAAATGGGCATGTCCCGCCACCTGCGCAAAGTGGTGACGGATGAAGATATCGAAATGTTCGCGCAGGTCTCGACCGACCGGAATCCGGTGCATCTGGACGACGACTATGCCCGCGATACGATCTTCGAAGGCCGTATTGCCCACGGAATGCTGACGGCGGGTCTGATCTCGGCCGTGATCGGTGAACAACTGCCGGGCCACGGCACCGTCTACATGGGTCAGTCACTGAAGTTCCTGGCGCCTGTGCGCCCGGGTGACATGGTCTATGCCGAGGTGAAAGTGATCGACATCGATTTCGCCAAGCGCCGCGTCAAGCTGGACTGCCATTGTTCGGTCGAGGGCAAGAAGGTCCTGATCGGCGAAGCCATGGTGCTTGCCCCGTCGCGCAAGTTCGACTGACCCGCAAACACAGTCTTGCAAAAGGCGCCCGACCGGCGCCTTTTTTGTTTGGACACTCAACTGGACGCAAGGTCGTCAGGAAGAACGGGTTCGTTTTCGCCCTTTCAGCGCACCTGATTCCAGTATGATTTCAGACACCACGTGTTCACGCCTGTAGGCCATCACGTGAACCCCGGAAACACCGGCGATGTCCCGGATCTGCTGGATCAGTTCGATACAGATCTTCTTGCCCTCTTCAGCGGGCTTTTCGGCCTTCTCCATCCGCTCGATGACATGATCCGGGATGTGAATTCCGGGCACATTGCTGCGCATCCAGCGTGCCGCGCGTGCCGAAGCGATGGGACCCACGCCAGCAATGATGAACACTTTTTCGTCCAGGCCGGCATCGCGCACCCGATCCATGAACTTTTCAAAAAGCGGAATGTCGTAGATGTAATTGGTCTGAATAAACTCGGCCCCCGCTTCAACCTTCTTTGCAAGACGTTCCGGGCGCCAGTCATAGGGCGGTATGCAGGGGTTTTCCGCCGCTCCCAAAAACAGTTGAGGGGGACGCGTGATCTTGCGGCCTGAAAGAAACTTTCCCTGATCGCGCATCGTTCGGATCGTCCGCAGCAAGGTCAGGGAATCGAAGTCGAACACCGGTTTTGCCCCCGGTTGATCCCCAACCCCGACACCGTCGCCCGTCAGGCACAATACGTTGCTGACGCCCAGCGCCGCAGCCCCCAGAACATCCCCCTGAATGGCGATCCGGTTCCGGTCTCGGCAGGAAATCTGATAGACCGGAGAATACCCCGCGCGGGTCAACAACGCACAGATCCCTAACGAGGACATGTGACAGTTGGCACCAGACGCATCGGTTGCATTGATCGCATCCGCCACTTCACCCAGCGGCTGTGCCGCCTGAAACACATCTTCGGGGTCAGCACTGTCTGGCGGGTTCAGTTCAGCGGTCACCGCAAAACGACCCGAGCGCAGAACTCTTTCCAGTCGACTGTGCGAGACATAACCTTCGGGAACAGGCACATAGCCGATCGGCTCGACCTCGCTGCGATGGGCGTCGTTCATTTCTTCAGCTCCCGGTTCACCGCATTGGGGGGTTCAGCAGCCAGAGGTGCCGCAGAGGGTTCATTCTCGCGCGCCTCCGGGAATGCCTGCGCAAGCGTTTCGCGTGCAGCGTCACGGGCCTCGCGTTCCTGTGCTGCAATCTCGCGGCTGACCCGCAACCAGGATGATGACCCCTTCAACGTGTGTTCCACGGGCGGAAGGACCTCTTTTATCTTGTCGCCCCCGTGTTGCATACGGCTGGCCCCATCCCAGGCCAAGGCCCAGACACATTTCATGTCGGGTTTGACCTCGCAGAACTCACCGGGACGCACACCGCCACACGGGCCGTTGCGCAGTTGCTTGGGGCAGTTCATCGGGCAGGACATACCCGTCGAAGACAAAACGCATTGCCCGCACATCTTGCAATCAAACAAAAGGCTTTTGACGCCTTTTTCGACCAACGCGATGGGGCGTTCAACGCGGTTGTAGCCGATCTTTGCAAAGACCGGATCCATCGCGACCATGCCCCGTTCGACACATTTGTAGATCCACTCGAACGCACGGGCGTTGCGAATCGCGAACAGTCGCAATCGATACATGGTCTGCCTCCTGTGCTGGGTTCATTTGAACCTGGCCGGGCCATCGTCCGCCCCCAGCGTGGTCCGAGGGCCGGATACTCAGTCTACACCCAGTATTTTTTTGGGATCAAGCAGTTGGCCGCATGTCGCACGGCATTCCGGGGATGCCCTGTGTGCAATCAGGTCTGACGAAGGGTTTTGGTTTGTTTCGCAAGGACGCATGCCTTGAATTCAAACTGCCGCTTGAACAAATGGCAACGCAACGCTACGCAATCGCCTATGCAGATCATCCGGGATTTCCAGTTTGTCGAGCCAGAAGATCGCGGCGCCAGCGTTGCGATCGGGAATTTTGATGGCGTCCATTTGGGGCATCAGTCGGTCATCGAACTGGCCCGCGACGCGGCCCCGGATGCGCCACTGGGTGTCATGACCTTCGAGCCGCATCCACGTGAGTACTTTGCGCCGGATTCTCCTCCGTTCCGCCTGATGCGCGGCAATGCGCGGGCGCACCGGCTTGAAAAGCTGGGTGTGAAGAAACTGTACGAGCTGCCGTTCAACGCGGCGCTGGCCGGGCTTTCCCCCGATGAATTCGCGCGCAACGTGATTTGTGAGGGGCTGGGCCTGTCCCATGTCGTGGTCGGGGCCGATTTCTGTTTTGGCAAGGGCCGCAGCGGCACCGCTGACGATCTGGTGCGGTTCGGGCAAGAGATGGGATTTGGCGTGACGATTGCCCCTTTGATGCAGCGGTCGGAAAACGTGGTCTCGTCAACCGCCATCCGCACCGCACTGAGCGAGGGTCGCCCAAGGGATGCCGCCGCGATGCTGGGCCATTGGCACAGGATCGAAGGCGAGGTGATCGGCGGCGAGCAGCGCGGGCGGGAACTGGGTTTTCCAACCGCGAACATGTCCATCGAAGGGCTCCACCCGCCGAAATTCGGCGTCTACGCCGTATTGGTCGACGTGCTGGATGGCCCGCATCAGGGCAGCTATCACGGTGCGGCCTCGGTTGGGGTGCGCCCGATGTTCCATGGCGAAGTGCCAAATATCGAAACCTTCCTGTTCGACTTTTCAGGCGACCTGTACGGGGCGACCTTGTCAGTGGGGCTGATCGAATTCCTGCGCCCTGAAATGACATTTGACGGGCTGGATGGTCTGATCGCGCAGATGAATGCCGATTGTGAACGGGCCCGGGGCATTCTGGCCGCCCTATGAGCGCTGATCCGATTGAACGCACCGGCCTGCCCGCCCGGTTCTGGGAGCGCAAACCCCTGCGCAAGATGAACCAGCGCGAGTGGGAGGCCCTGTGTGACGGCTGTGGCAAGTGTTGCCTCAACAAGCTGGAATATGAAGACTCGGGCGAAGTTGCCCTGACCTGTGTCGCCTGCCGCCTGCTGGACGATGAAAGCTGCCGCTGCACGCAATACGACATCCGGCATCAATTCGTGCCTGAATGCATCGTCATGACACCCGACAATATTGACGAACACGCCTATTGGTTGCCGCAAACCTGCGCGTATCGGCTGCTGTGGGAAGGCAAAACGCTTTACGACTGGCACCCTTTGATATCTGGTACGCCGGACAGCGTGCATGCCGCAGGCGTTTCAGTTCAGGGGCGCACGGTGTCCGAGTTCGAAACCCCCATGGAAGAGTGGGAAGACTACATTATCGAGGAGCCTAGCTGATGTATTTCGCATCTGACAATTCCGGGCCGGTTCACCCTCAGGTCATGGCCAAACTGGCCGAGGCCAATCAGGGCTATCAGATGGCCTATGGCGCCGACACGATGATAAACGAGGTGCGTGACCGCATTCGCAGCATCTTTGAAGCGCCGGGGGCTGCTGTCTATCTCGTGGCAACGGGGACAGCGGCAAATTCGCTGGCACTTGCCACGTTGTCCAACCCCTGGGAAACGATCTTCTGTTCTCCGGTTGCCCATATTCACGAAGACGAGTGCAACGCGCCCGAGTTTTACACCGGGGCCAAGCTGACCCTTGTTCCCGGCGGCGACAAGATGTCACCGGACGCGTTGCGCGGGTCCATCCTGGGCGAAGAAACCCGCGGGGTACACGGGCCGCAGCGCGGGCCGGTGTCGATCACCCAGGTCACCGAGCGCGGATCGGTCTATTCGCTGGAGGAATTGCAGGCGCTGTGCGGGGTCGCAAAGGAATATGGCTTGCCGGTCCATCTGGATGGGGCCCGGTTCAGCAATGCTCTGGTGGCCCTGAATTGTTCTCCGGCTGACATGACATGGAAAGCCGGGGTGGACGCGGTCAGCTTTGGCGGCACGAAAAACGGGCTGATGGGCGTTGAAGCGGTGGTGTTCTTTGACGAGAGCAAGGCCTGGGAATTCGAGCTGCGGCGCAAGCGCGGGGCGCATCTGTTTTCCAAGCATCGCTACCTGTCCGCTCAGATGGCGGCTTATCTTGAGGATGATCTGTGGCTGAAGCTAGCGCGTCAGGCCAACGCAAACTGTGCCCGGCTGGCCGACGGCTTGCGTGCAAAAGGTGCCGAGTTCCTACACGAACCACAGGCCAATATGATCTTTGCCGCTTTATCACGTGCAAAGCACAAACAGCTGCATGAGGCCGGGGCAATCTACCACCTCTGGGGGGCCGAGCTTGAAGGTGATGATGACGATGAAAGCCTGGCATGCCGACTGGTCTGCGACTGGTCGATCGGGACAGCCGAGATCGATCAGTTTCTCAGCCTGTTGTAACACCCGTTCCGCGGCCAGCTTTCCAGAGCTTTCGAAGCAGCGCGCTGGTTTCACGGGGGTGCGAAATGGGCAGCATGTGCCCCGCACCTTGAACGACCTCATGGCGTGCGTTCGGTAGACGACGCTGCAATCCATCACAGATTGCGGGGATCGTCGGGTGGGTCTTTGATCCGCTCAGCAACAGGGTTGGCATCGATACGCGCTTGCATCTGTCGGGGTCAAGCAACCCGGCGCGGTCATCGTACAGAACGGGGTAAGACGCAGGAACAACATGAATCCCACGCACCATTCCGGCGCGCGTCCGCTCTGGCAGGTCCGGCCATTTTGGGCCGATACCGGTGCTCCACATCCGGTTGAACAACCGCGCGGCCAGCGATTCGTCGCCTGCTTGGAACGCTGCTTCAATCGGTTGTGACTCTCGCCGGTGCTGATCGTACAAATGGGGCGCGTCCTGTTTTGCCACGGCAAAGAACACGGGCTCGATCAGGATCAAGCTTCGAACAAGGTCCGGATGCTCGATGGCCAGTCTGAGCGCAACGATCGCCCCAAAGGAATGGCCGACCAGATCCATGGGCTTGGTCAACTCGACCGCCGCCAGACCTGTCACAGCGTCAAAGAAATCGCTTTGACCGTCCCAATCCGGACTGCGCCCGTGGGACAGCATATCCGGTGCAACAAGACACACGCTGCCATCCAATGCCTTGGACAGGCCAGACCACGCGCCGGAATGCGCAATGGTGCAATGAAGGGCAAGCACTTTGCGCCCTCCGTCGCCCAATCGTCTGACGAAGACGGATTGCATCGCCGTCGGGGTTGTCATCCTTTCATCTCGGACAGATGCCGATCCAGATCATCCAGGCGATCCTGCCCCCAGAACCTTTGACCGTCCGGCGTGATGTAGAACGGCGCGCCGAACACGCCGCGATCCACGGCTTCTTCCAGATTGGCGGCATAGGTCTCGGCCCCGACCAGCAGTCCACTGTTGGCCAGTTCCGGGTCAAACCCGGCATTTGCCAGGCAGTCCCGGATCACATCATCCTGAGCGACGTCTTTTTCTTCGGCCCAGCAGGCGCGCAGGATCAACTGGCACAACTTGCCCACGTCGCCCGAACCATCCCTGATCGCGGCGATGATCGCATAAGAAGACGGTGCCATGTTGGTCGGCCAGTGCGCCGGTTGCAGGTTGAACTCCATCCCCAGTTTCTTCGATTGGCGCAGCAATTCCTGAGCGCGGTATTCGATGCGCGAGATATGACGGTCTTTTGGCGGCGTACCCCCGGTGCGTGCGAACAGTGCCATGATGTCCAGCGGTTTGTAGCTGATCGATGCTCCACGTTTCGCCGCAATCTCTTCCAGCCGGTTTCCAGCCAGGTAGCTATAGGGCGAAATTGTCGCAAAATAGTAGTCAATCCGGGTCATGTTCACTTTCTCCGCTGCGTTACCTTTGCGGGACGGTAAGGCCATGCTAAGCGGTGTCAACATCACGAATCTGTCACATTGCCATTGCTGCCCGGGGACCTCAGCCGATGCCGACACTTCACGAACCCAAGCTTATCGCTGGGAACGCCAACCTTCCACTTGCCGAAACCATCGCACGCCGCATGAGCCTGTATCGCGGCGTTGACCAGGGATTGGTCGATGCGCGCGTTGAACGTTTCAATGATGGCGAGATCTTCGTCGAAGTGTTCGAAAACGTACGCGGCGAGGATATGTTCATCATCCAGCCGACCTCGAACCCGGCCAATGACAACCTGATGGAGCTGCTGATCATCGCCGACGCGCTGCGCCGTTCGTCGGCACAGCGGATCACCGCCGTGATCCCGTATTTCGGCTATGCCCGCCAGGATCGCCGCACCAAGGCCCGCACGCCCATCAGCGCCAAGCTGGTGGCCAATATGCTGACCGGTGCAGGGATCGAGCGGATTCTGACGATGGATCTTCATGCCGCGCAGATTCAGGGCTTTTTCGATATGCCCGTCGACAACCTCTACGCCTCGCCGATCTTTGCGCTGGATGTCAAAAACCAGTTCAAGGACAGTCTGGATGAAATCATGGTGGTTTCACCCGACGTCGGCGGCGTGGCCCGCGCACGTGAACTGGCCAAGCGCATCAATGCCCCCTTGTCGATCGTTGACAAGCGTCGCGAGAAAGCAGGCGAAGTCGCGGAAATGACCGTTATCGGGGATGTGAAGGACAAGATCTGCCTGATCGTCGACGATATGTGTGACACCGCCGGAACGCTTTGCAAGGCCGCGCAGGTCCTGTTGGACAATGGCGCCAAGGAAGTTCACTCCTACATCACGCATGGCGTCATGAGCGGCCCGGCGGTCGAGCGGGTGACGAACTCGGTCATGAAGTCACTGGTGCTGACCGATACGATCCAGCCGACGAAAGAGATATTGAAGGCGAAGAATATCCGCATCGTTCCCACTGCGCCAATCTTCACCCAAGCAATCCTGAACATCTGGAACGGAACCAGTGTGTCTTCGCTGTTCGAAGACAAAACGCTGACCCCGATCTACGAATCCATGTATCAGATGGATTGAGCAACAGGGGGCGACCGAACATGTCGCCGCCTGATTTCTGGAATACCGATTGCGCAGGTATCTGACCATGGGGCGCGATCGGCGACACAAGTGGAAACACCCCCATGACTGCCAACAAACGTATTGTTCTTTCCAGCGATCACGCGGCAATCGAGCTGCGTCAATCCGTGGCCAAACACATCGCGCAACAAGGTTGGGACGTGGTTGATATCGGCCCGACAACCCCGGAAAGCACCCATTACCCCAAGCACGGCAAGGCCGCGGCGCAAGCCGTTGCCTCGGGAGATTGCAGCTTGGGTATTGTCCTCTGCGGCACCGGACAGGGTATCATGATGGCTGCGAACAAAGTGCCCGGCATCCGCTGCGGCGTTTGTTCAGACACATTCTCGGCCCGCATGATCCGTCAGCACAACAATGCCAACATGCTGTCGATTGGCGCGCGGGTTGTCGGTGAAGGTCTGGCGCTGGACATCGTTGACGCATTTCTGGGTGCCGAATTCGAAGGCGGCCGCCACGCCACGCGCGTGGACATGATCGAAGCGCAGGACGACTGAGCCCAATCTGTCGTTCAAACGTCCGAAAAATAGGGCACCCCCGGATCAGGAAATACTCCAGTCGTCCGGGTGTGCCACCTCTCCTATCGCAGTCCAGCTTGCGCGGATGCGGGCAATCCGCGTGTCGGACCAGGTCCGGAATACTGCGTCGAATCCTTCGGTTGTGATATGTTCGGCCTGAACCTCTGCGCGTAGCGCCGAGGACGTGTCCACATCCCACAGAGAGATCCCGATCTGCACCACGGGCGGGGTTCGAAATGCTTCTTTGAACCGAATGGGGGTTCGGCGTTCGCGTGGCCCCTGCCCGGTCCACATTTCGCCGCCTTCGGCAAATTCCGAAAACAGGACATTCTCGCCCTGCGCAATTCCAATCGGATGGGTTAGGAACTTTTTCATCATATCATCATTATTCTTGAATTCCCGTAACTTACCCCGGCATTTCGGCAAAAGCACGACAAAAAAACGGCCCCGCATTTGCGAGGCCGCTCAATTTTTTCACTGGTGGGCCCGTTACAGGCTCATATGTGTTCCAAGCGCTTCCATGTCGGCCAGCAGCTTGGCTGCGTCGTCGACGATGGTCTGATCATCGCCGCCCTTGGCTGCCTCATGCGAGGCGCGGGCGTCTTCGATCAGCTCGTCCAGATGCGCGCGGGTCACTTCATCCACCGGGATGGCCTTTTCGGCCAGAACCGACAGGCTGTCGCCGTTGATCTGGGCAAACCCGCCGGTGACCAGGTATTCGCTGGACCCTTCGGGTGCCTCAACCTTCAGCAGACCGGGGCGCAGCGTGGTGATGGTGGGGGCATGATCGGGCATTGCCGTCATGTCCCCGTCCGCGCCGGGAATCTGGACCGCCGTCGCGCTGAGCGAAGCAAGGCTCCGCTCGGGGCTGACGAGGTCGAATTGCATCGTGTTTGCCATCAGGGATACTCCTTAGGCGGCTTCTGCGGCCATCTTTTCCGCTTTGGCGATCACGTCGTCGATACCGCCTACCATCAGGAAGGCCGCTTCGGGCAGGTGATCGTATTCGCCGGCCACAACGGCCTTGAACGACGAGATGGTGACATCCAGAGGAACCTGAACGCCGGGCGAACCGGTGAAGACCTCGGCCACGTCGAACGGCTGCGACAGGAAACGTTCGATCTTACGGGCACGGGCCACGGTCAGTTTGTCCTCTTCCGACAGTTCGTCCATGCCGAGGATGGCGATGATGTCCTGCAACGACTTGTAGCGCTGGAGGATCTGCTGAACGTCGGTCGCAACCTTGTAGTGCTCTTCACCAACGATGGCCGGATCAAGCAGACGCGAAGTCGAGTCGAGCGGGTCAACGGCCGGATAGATACCCTTTTCCGAGATCGCGCGGTTGAGAACGGTGGTCGCGTCCAGGTGCGCGAACGAGGTTGCCGGCGCAGGGTCGGTCAGGTCGTCCGCAGGCACGTAGATCGCCTGAACCGAAGTAATCGAGCCCGACTTGGTCGAGGTGATCCGTTCCTGCAAGGCGCCCATGTCGGTGGCCAGCGTCGGCTGGTAGCCCACCGCCGAAGGAATACGACCCAGCAGAGCCGATACCTCGGAACCCGCCTGCGTGAAGCGGAAGATGTTGTCGACGAAGAACAGAACGTCGGTACCGGACTGGTCGCGGAACTGTTCGGCCAGGGTCAGACCGGTCAGAGCAACACGTGCACGCGCACCCGGAGGTTCGTTCATCTGGCCGTACACCAGGGCCACCTGGCTTTCCGACAGATTGTCGGGCTTGATGACGTTCGATTCGATCATCTCGTGGTACAGGTCGTTCCCTTCACGGGTCCGTTCACCAACGCCCGCGAACACCGAGAAGCCCGAGTGCACTTTTGCGATATTGTTGATCAGTTCCATGATCAGAACGGTCTTGCCCACACCGGCGCCGCCGAACAGGCCGATCTTGCCGCCTTTGGCGTAGGGCGCCAGCAGGTCAACCACCTTGATGCCGGTGACCAGGATTTCCGACTCGGTCGACTGTTCGTCGAACTCGGGCGCGGGCTGGTGGATGGCGCGGGTTTCGGATGCTTCGACCGGGCCTTTTTCGTCGATCGGTTCGCCGACCACGTTCAGGATGCGGCCCAGGGTGGCGTTGCCGACCGGCACCGAGATCGGTGCGCCGGTGTCGGTCACGGCCTCGCCGCGGACCAGACCTTCGGTCGCGTCCATCGCGATGGTGCGGACAGTGTTCTCACCCAGGTGCTGAGCAACTTCCAACACCAGGCGCTTGCCGTTGTTGGTGGTTTCCAGCGCGTTCAGAATTTCAGGCAGCTGATCTTCGAAGTGCACGTCGACGACGGCCCCGATGATCTGTGTGACTTTGCCTTTTGCATTCGCCATGTTTCGTCTCCGGTTTTCTTACAGCGCTTCGGCGCCGGAAATAATTTCAATCAGCTCGTTGGTGATCACGGCCTGACGCGAGCGGTTGAACTGGATCGTCAGCTTGTCGATCATTTCACCCGCGTTGCGTGTCGCGTTGTCCATCGCGGACATCCGTGCACCCTGTTCAGACGCCCCGTTTTCGAGCAGAGCCGAGAAGATCGCAGTCGCAACCCCCTTGGGCAGCAGGTCGGCCAGAATGGCTTCTTCGCTGGGCTCGTAGTCGAAGATGGCACCGCTGTCGTCACCCGCCGCTTCGTCCTCAAACGAGGCGGGGATGATTTGCTGTGCCGTCGGGATCTGGGTCACGACGTTGACGAACTTCGAGTAGAAGATCGTGGCAACGTCGAACTCACCCCCGTCGAAGCGGGACAGGATGTCCTTCGCGATGTCCTGCGCGTTGGTGTACCCCAGACGCTTGACCTCGCTCAGGTCCACATGTCCAACGAACAGATCACCCAAATCACGCTTGAGCGCGTCGCGGCCTTTCTTGCCGACGGTCAGAACCTTGACCGTCTTGCCCTTCAGGCGCAGCTCTTCCGCCTTGGCGCGGGCCAGCTTGGCGATGTTCGCGTTGAAGCCGCCACACAGGCCGCGTTCAGCTGTCATGACAACCAGCAGATGGACATCATCACTGCCCGTACCCCGGAGCAGCTTGGGGGCGCTGTCGCTGCCCCCGACCGAAGCCGCCAGCCCCGCCATCACGGCATTGAACCGTTCGGCATAGGGGCGCGAGGCTTCGGCAGATTCCTGGGCGCGGCGCAGTTTCGCGGCCGCGACCATCTGCATGGCCTTGGTGATCTTGCGGGTCGATTTGACCGACTCGATCCTGTTTTTAAGGTCCTTCAGACTAGGCATCAGAACCTCCTATCAAGCGAAGGTCGCGGCGTATTCGTCGATCGCTGCCTTAAGCTTGTCTGCCGCGTCACCCTTGATCTTGGGATCTTCGTCGGTGATCCACTGAAGCAGGTCAGCATGCTTGCCGCGCAGATGCGCCAGCAGGCCGGCCTCGTAGCGGCCTACATCCGAAACGTCGATCTTGTCGAGATAGCCGTTGGTGCCGGCGAAGATCACGCAGACGATTTCCGCGTTGGTCAGCGGCGAATACTGCGGCTGCTTCATCAGCTCGGTCAGGCGTGCACCACGGTTCAGCAGTTGCTGGGTGGCGGCATCGAGGTCGGAACCAAACTGCGCAAAGGCAGCCATTTCGCGGTACTGAGCCAGCTCCAGCTTGACCGGACCGGCAACCGATTTCATCGCGTTGGTCTGAGCCGACGAACCCACACGCGAAACCGACAGACCGGTGTTCACGGCAGGACGGATGCCCTGATAGAACAGTTCGGTTTCCAGGAAGATCTGGCCGTCGGTGATCGAGATCACGTTGGTCGGAATAAAGGCCGAAACGTCACCACCCTGGGTTTCGATGACCGGCAGAGCGGTCAGCGAGCCCGCGCCGAAATCTTCGTTCAGTTTCGCCGAACGTTCCAGCAGACGCGAGTGGAGGTAGAAAACGTCACCCGGGTACGCTTCACGGCCCGGCGGGCGGCGCAGCAGCAGCGACATCTGACGATACGAAACAGCCTGCTTCGACAGGTCATCATAGATGATCAGCGCATGGCGGCCGTTGTCACGGAAGTATTCCGCCATCGCAGTCGCGGCGTAGGGTGCCAGGAACTGCATCGGTGCCGGGTCCGAAGCGGTCGCAGCAACGACGATCGAGTATTCGATGGCGCCGGATTCTTCCAGTTTCTTCACCAGCTGCGCAACGGTCGAGCGCTTTTGACCGATCGCTACGTAAACGCAGTACAGTTTCTTCGACTCGTCGTCGCCGGCTGCGTCGTTATAGCTTTTCTGGTTCAGGATGGTGTCCAGAGCAACGGCGGTTTTACCGGTCTGACGGTCACCAATGATCAGCTCACGCTGGCCACGGCCGATCGGGATCATCGCGTCAACCGATTTCAGGCCGGTTGCCATCGGCTCGTGAACCGATTTACGCGGGATGATGCCGGGGGCTTTTACGTCTGCAACGCCACGCTTGGTTGCGTTGATCGGGCCTTTGCCGTCCAGCGGGTTGCCCAGACCGTCCACAACGCGGCCCAGCAGCTCGTCGCCGATCGGAACGTCCACGATCGAGTTGGTGCGCTTGACGGTGTCACCTTCTTTGATGTCACGGTCGGAACCGAAGATAACGACACCGACGTTGTCGCTTTCCAGGTTCAGCGCCATGCCCATGATGCCGCCGGGAAATTCGACCATCTCACCGGCTTGCACATTGTCCAGACCGTATACACGGGCAATCCCGTCACCGACGCTCAGCACGCGACCGATCTCGGCCACTTCGGCTTCCTGACCAAAATTCTTGATCTGGTCCTTCAGGATTGCAGAAATCTCTGCAGCTTGGATTCCCATTTATCCGACCTCTTTCATTGCATTCTGTAGGGAGTTCAGCTTCGAACGGATCGAACTGTCGATCATCTTCGAGCCCACTTTAACGACAAGACCGCCGATGAGGCTTTCATCCACGGTCGCATTGATTGTCACCGTCTTGCCCACGCGCTCGGACAGTGTCTTGGACAGTTTTTCCATCTGGGTCTTGGTCAGCGCCTTGGCCGAGGCGACCTCGGCGGTCACTTCGCCGCGCTCTTCGGCCAGCATGTCGCGCAGAACCTTCAGCAGTTGCGGCAAGACGAACAGGCGGCGCTTCTGCGCCATCAGACCCAGTGTGTTGCGCAGGATGGGGTTCAGACCCATCTTGTCTGCGATCGCAGTGATCGCGCCTTCCTGTTCAGCGCGGGACACCAGCGGCGAGGCGATCAGGTCGCGCAGCTCTGCACTGTCGTCCAGCGCTGCTGCCAGATCATTGATGCCGGATTCCAGACCTGCAAGGTCGTTGTTCTCTTTTGCGATCTCGAAGATCGCGGTGGCATAGCGCTCGGCGATGCCAGTGGAAATCGAAGCTGGTTCGGACACGTCCACCCTTCCGATATTTTGGGCCCCGAATTCGCGTGCGGCAGCTACCCCGGGGGCGTGAAGAAACCCCGTCCTTGAAGGGCGGGGATCAAAATCACCGGGGATGTAGCAGAGCCGAACCAACCAAGCAATACGCTATAGCGGTAACAGAATTATCCACAAATTGTTATTTTTCATGAACTTACGGCAAGTGCGACGGTTTGAACACATTGGCCCAGTTGAAAAATGTTACGAATATGCAGGTTTTTGCGATTCCTGTGACTTTTTTTCCTCTGTTTTTCACATGGAATTGCCCGGGTTTGTCAGGCGGGCTTCAGCAAGCCGTCAAGCGCCTTGATCGGCTTTTTGACCGCATCCTTGGTCACGCTGCCGCTTGGCGGGCGGATATGTTTGCTGACTTCGACCATCAGCACCCCACCCGCCATCACCGTTGGAATCCGCTGGCCGGTCTTTTCGATCAGATTGCCGGATTTCAACCAGAAACGCCGGAATGACGGAGGCATGTACAAGGCCGAGCAATGCACCTCGGGCAGGAAGTGATGCGCCTTGAGCTGGTTTTCCAACTGAGTTGCAGAGTACGGACGTCCAAACCCGAACGGGGTCTTGTCCGACCGTGACCACAGGCCCGCCCGGTTGGGTACGATGAAGACGGCCCGGCCACCGGGACCCAGCACGCGCCAGCATTCGTCAAGCAACTGGTTTGGCCGTTCCGACGTTTCCAGCCCATGCATCACCACAAGCTTGTCCACGTGGCCGGTCTCGATCGGCCAGAGGGTTTCTTCGGTCAGGACCGAAACGTTGGGCATGCCTGCCGGCCATGGCATCACGCCCTGTGGTCCCGGCATCAGCCCGATGACCCGGCGCGCATCCGACAGGTAAGGGCGCAGCAAAGGGACCGCGAAACCGAATCCCGCCACTGTCTGGCCCTTTGCTTCGGGCCAAAGCTCGATCAGACGCCCGCGAATAGCCGCCTGCGCCGCACGACCCAGTGTGCTGCGGTAATAGAAGTTCCTCAGATCCTGTACATCAAGATGCATTGCGGACATCCGGTCAATCGGCTTAGCTGGGCGCAGTCTAGCAATGAAAGGGCAAAAAGCCATGCCTCTTGAAATCGTTACAATCCCGTGCCTGAGCGACAATTACGCCTTTCTGGCGCATGACGCCGTCACTGGCCAGACCGCCCTGATCGACGCACCCGAGGCCGGACCGATCTTGAAAGCGCTGGATGACAGGGGGTGGTCACTGTCACATGTTCTGTTGACCCATCATCACTGGGATCACGTGGACGGGCTGGCGGAAATATTGGCCAAACAGCCGGCTAAGGTCATCGGGGCCGCTGCTGACGCAAATCGCCTGCCGCCGCTGGATCAGCAGGTCACCGAGGGGGACAGTTTCGAGATAGGCGGCGAACCGGTTCAGGTTCTGGACGTTTCCGGGCATACGGATGGCCATATCGCTTTCTACATGCCGCAGAGTTCTGCCGTGTTCACCGCCGACAGCCTGATGGCGCTGGGTTGTGGACGCCTGTTCGAGGGCACGCCCGCACAAATGTGGGCCTCTCTGAGCAAGCTGGCCGCCCTGCCGGACGACACTTTGGTCTGTTCAGGGCATGAATATACACAATCCAACGCCAAATTCGCGATTACAGTCGATCCCGAAAACCAAGCCTTGAAAGATCGCATGGCGGATATCGACCGCGCGCGTGCCGCCGGGGAAGCCACTGTTCCTTCCATTCTGGCCCTTGAAAAGGCCACAAATCCGTTCCTGAGAGCCGCCGATCCGGCGATTCAGGCGAAATTGGGTATGGTCGGCGCTGACCCCAAGGCCGTTTTTGCCGAAATCCGGGCTAGAAAAGACAGGTTCTGATGCCTATTTCCCCCTCTTCACGGCCACGGTCACAACAAATGTGACTGTCAAGTGAAAGAAAACCCTTGAAGCCGCGCCACGATCAACCAAACTCTAATAGTATGAGGACATGGTTGGGATGGGGTTCCGGCCGAAAGCCCGCCCCTTTCTGACCCAAGACAGAGGAGCACCCGCGTGCCTTCATTCTCGAGCACATTGGAACAAGCCATCCACGCGGCCTTGGCGGCTGCGAATGAACGGCGCCATGAATTCGCAACGCTGGAGCATTTGCTGCTGGCCCTTCTGGAAGAACCCGATGCCGTGCGCGTCATGAAAGCGTGCAGTGTCGATCTGGACGAGTTGCGCAGCACTTTGGTGGAGTTCATCGACGAGGACCTTTCGAATCTGGTCACCGATATCGACGGATCCGAAGCCGTACCCACCGCAGCGTTCCAGCGCGTCATTCAGCGCGCGGCGATCCACGTTCAAAGCTCGGGCCGGACCGAAGTGACCGGCGCTAACGTTCTGGTTGCCATATTCGCCGAACGCGAAAGCAATGCCGCCTATTTTCTGCAAGAGCAGGACATGACCCGTTACGACGCGGTCAATTTCATCGCGCATGGTGTCGCCAAGGATCCGGCCTATGGCGAAAGCCGCTCGGTATCCGGTGCGGATCAGGTGGAAGAAGACGCCCAGACCACATCCGGTGAAGCCGAACAGAAAGAAAGCGCGCTTGGAAAATACTGCGTGGATCTGAACGCCAAGGCTCGAGCTGGCGATGTCGATCCGCTGATCGGGCGCTCGGACGAGGTGGAACGCTGCATCCAGGTGCTGTGCCGCCGCCGCAAGAACAACCCGCTGCTGGTGGGGGATCCGGGTGTGGGTAAGACCGCCATCGCAGAAGGCCTTGCGCACAAGATCGTCGGTGGCGAGGCCCCCGATGTGCTGGCCAACACCACGATCTATTCGCTGGACATGGGCGCGCTGCTGGCCGGAACCCGCTATCGCGGTGATTTCGAAGAACGTCTGAAAGCGGTTGTGACCGAGTTGGAGGATCACCCGGACGCGGTGTTGTTCATCGACGAGATCCATACCGTGATCGGTGCCGGGGCAACCTCGGGCGGGGCTATGGATGCCTCGAACCTGCTGAAGCCTGCGCTTCAGGGCGGCAAACTGCGCACCATGGGCTCGACCACCTACAAGGAGTTCCGTCAACACTTCGAAAAGGACCGTGCGCTGAGCCGCCGGTTCCAGAAGATCGACGTGAACGAACCTTCGGTGGAAGACAGTGTAAAGATCTTGCGCGGGCTAAAGCCCTATTTCGAAGAGCATCATGACATCAAATACACCGCCGATGCCATCAAGACGGCGGTGGAGCTGTCGGCCCGCTATATCAACGACCGCAAACTGCCCGACAAGGCCATCGACGTGATCGACGAGGCTGGCGCGGCGCAGCATCTGGTCGCGGAAAGCAAGCGGCGCAAAACCATTGGTGTCAAAGAAATCGAGGCGGTTGTCGCCAAGATCGCGCGTATCCCGCCCAAGAACGTCACCAAGGATGATGCGTTGGTGCTGAAAGACCTCGAAGCCTCGCTGAAACGGGTGGTGTTTGGTCAGGATCTGGCCATCGAGGCGCTGTCCAGCGCGATCAAACTGGCCCGTGCCGGTCTGCGCGAACCTGAGAAGCCCATCGGCAACTACCTGTTCGCTGGTCCTACCGGGGTCGGGAAAACCGAGGTGGCGAAACAGCTGGCGGATACGCTGGGTGTGGAGCTTTTGCGGTTCGACATGTCGGAATACATGGAGAAGCACGCGGTCAGCCGCCTGATCGGTGCCCCTCCGGGCTATGTCGGGTTCGATCAGGGTGGTTTGCTGACCGACGGTGTCGACCAGCATCCGCATTGCGTGTTGTTGCTGGACGAGATCGAAAAAGCCCACCCGGACGTGTTCAACATCCTGTTGCAGGTGATGGATCATGGCGAGCTGACCGATCACAACGGTCGCACGGTGAACTTCCGCAATGTGGTTCTGATCATGACGTCGAACGCGGGCGCGCAAGAGCAGGCCAAAGCCGCCATCGGTTTCGGGCGCGATCGGCGCGAAGGCGAAGACACGGCCGCGATCGAGCGCATGTTCACACCGGAATTCCGCAACCGTCTGGACGCCGTGATCTCCTTCGCACCGCTGCCGAAAGAGGTCATTTTGCAGGTGGTCGAGAAATTCGTCCTACAGCTTGAGGCGCAACTGCTGGATCGCGGCGTGAGCATCGATCTGACGCCCAAAGCTGCCGAGTGGCTAGCCGACAAGGGATATGACGACAAGATGGGTGCACGCCCGCTGGGACGTGTCATTCAGGAACATATCAAGAAGCCTCTGGCCGAGGAGTTGCTTTTCGGCAAACTGGCCAAGGGCGGTGTGGTTCGTGTCTCGGTCAAGAAGGGCGAACTGGATCTTGAAATTCTTGGGCCGGACCAACGGCGCATTTCAGGAGACAAGCCACCTCTATTGACGGCAGACTGACCGGAGAACAGACAATTCCTTCAAAGCCCGGCGATCCCCATCGCCGGGCTTTTTTCTCTGTCGGCAGCATGATTTTTCTCTGTCGGCAGCATGAAATGCGACGGAACCAGGCTTCTGCTGCGTGTCATCTTCAATGATGAACACAAAACAGGGATCGGCACGTGAGCAAAATTTCAATCCTTTGGAGCGCCGCTTTTGCCCTTTCTGCCGCGGCCGCGGTGGCAACCGCACAGCACAGGTTTCGCTATCACGACGAAACGACCGCAGAACCGCTGAGGTTGGTGCCCGCAACCGAAAACCCCGGAGATAACAGCGCCTCGGTGAAACAGAAAGGCGGAAAAATCAAAGTGACGGGCAATGGCATTCCTGATCATCTGGTTGGCCTGTTTCCAAACCGAGGCAATCCGCACCAGATCGAACAGCAGAAGGTCAGGTTGAAATTGCCTGCACAGCCCGCAGCCGAAGGCGCAGTCACGCCACTGCAAATGGGGTGGAACTTTGGCGTGTCGCTCAATGGGGTTGTGTTTGACCCGCTGGCGGCCGAGTTCTGGCATGGCGACCCCCGCTCCGGGTGGTCCTACGATGCGTTGGGAGGTGCCATTTCTTTAGGGCTGGATGCCAACTATGCCCATGTACAGCCGAACGGAAAGTATCACTATCACGGTGTACCGACAGGGTTGGTCAAACGTCTGGGATGGTCACCGTCCGAGCACTCACCGTTGATCGGCTACGCCGCAGATGGCTTCCCCATCTATGCTGTGACCGGTGTTGTTGCGGGCAAAGTGACCGAAATGACGTCGTCCTATCGTCTGAAATCAGGTAACCGTCCGGGTGGCAATGCACCGGACGGGCGACATGACGGCACCTTCAACGAGGATTACGTTTTTGTTCAGGGTTACGGCAAGTTGGACCAATGCAACGGCGCCTTTACCGTTTCAGCAGAATACCCGTCAGGAACCTATGCGTATTTTCTGACCGAGGATTACCCGGTGGTGCCCCGATGCTTCATGGGCACACCAGATCAGAGCTTTCGCTTCGGCAGACGGTAATCGGTTTGGCCCCGTCACGCGGATTGCGCAGGCAAGAGTAAGGGTCTTGCTATCTTTCCGTGAGTTTCAGCTCGATCCGGCGGTTCTGTGCCCGCGCCTCGGGCGTGTCAGCCGGGTTGACGGGCTGAAACTCTCCAAAACCGTTTGCAGACAGACGGTTGGGTGGAATGCCCAACGCGTCGACCATATAGCGCACAACAGACAACGCGCGACCCTGGCTGAGTTCCCAGTTGTCCCGGTATCGGCCCGAACCGGCCAGCGGAACGTTGTCGGTATGGCCGTCGACCCGGATCACCCAATTCAGGCCGGGCGGAATTTCGGCGGCGACACTGCGCAGGATGTCGGCAACTTTCGCAACCTCCTGCTTCCCTTCCGCGGACAGCACGGCTGATCCTGTCGGAAACAAAACCTCGGACGAGAAGACAAAGCGGTCGCCTTCAATCCGCACGCCTTCCTGATCGCCAAGGACATCCCGAAGACGTCCGAAGAATTCCGAACGATAGCGTTGCAGATCTTCCGCCTGCGCTGCCAGTTCCTCATTCTGACCGGCCAGTGCTTCGGCCTCGGCCTCGAGACGCAGACGTTCGGCTTCTTCCAGCAGGCGGCGGCGGCGTTCTTCCGAAGCGGCACGGGCCAGCGCGGCATTCAGGTCCTGCCCCAAAGTCTGGATTTGGATCTCGGCGGCCTCGTTGCGCTCTTCGAAATCGTCCAGCAGGGCCTGCAATGACCCCAACTGCCCGCGCAGGGCGGCAATCTGCTGGTTCAGCAGGGCCGCCTCACGCTGGGCCTCGGCAGAGATTTCTTTCTCCTCCGACAAGGTCGACTCGGCCAGCGCCAGCAAGGCCTGCCTTTGTTCGGCCAGAGTGCGTTGCTCATCTGCATCCGCCTGCGCTTGCGTTTGCGCCTCCAGGGCGGCTTCAAGCTGGGCGCGCAATTCCTCAGGGCTCACGTCGCCGAATTGCCGCTCAAGCTCGGCCCGCGCGGCTTGTGCGGCGGCCAGAAGGGTCAGCGTGTCTTCGGCCTCTTTGCGTTGTGCCTCCAACGCGAGCGTCATGGCCGTCAGCTCGGCATCTGCATCCTGAAGTCGGTTTCGCAATGCCTCAGCAGCAGCAGCTTCTGCCAGACGGGCGGCTTCCTCATCGCTCAGCTGCTGTTCAAGGGCCGTGATTTCCGCCGCGCGTTCCTTGCCGCTTTGCTCGAGATCTGCAACCATTGCTTCCAGCGCCTCGCGGCGGGCGGCAGCCAAACGGGCAGCTTCGGTCTGTGCATCGATTTCGTCGCGACTTTGCGCAAGGGCGAGGTTCAGCGCCTCTTGTTCCGTCAGCAATTGCGCGCGCTCGGTCTCAAGCGCGGCGATGTCGCCCAAAGCCTGTTCCTGTTCGGCAAGCAGCGCCGCAACCTGTGCTTCGAAATTCGTGATACGGGTCTGCGCCTGATCCAGCGCGGCGGCCTGACGGTCGCGTTCGGTGGTTAGTGAGGCGATCAGTGACTGCGCTTGCGCCAGATCGTCTTCGGCCTGCGACAGCGTCGTGTTCAACGCGCCCAGCCTTGCCTGCAAGCGGCTGTTTTCACGCTCTTCCAAACCCAGCGCGCCCGCAAGCGCTGCAACCTCGTCTGCCAGTGTCGTCAGTTCGTCTTCCTGCCCCGAGATGGTTTCGCGCAACACGAACTGAATCACCATGAAGATGGTCAGAACGAAAGTCAGCACCATCAACAGCCCCGTCATCGCGTCCACGAATCCGGGCCAGACCGAGCCCTGAAAGCGTTGACCGGTGCGGCGGGACAGCGCCATGGGCTACTCTCCTTCCGGCGTGGTGCGCACCGCACCCCGCGGCAGAGTCAGGGCCTTGACCAGCAGTTCGATATCCTTGCGGAATTCGTTCATGCTTTCCTGCCGACCCGCCGAAATCTCTTCGAGAATGCGCAGCAGTTGCACATCCATCGAGCGCAGGCGCATCCGGCTTTCGGCGTCGATGCCATCGCCTGCACCGTGTTCGCGCATGTGGTCAAGCAACGCATCCTGCCCCAGCGCGACACGCTCCAGAGCAGACGTGACGCTTTCGGTATTGGCCTGACGATTGTTCATCTCGGCAATCACATCGACCAGTTGCCCCAGCTTGGCCGAAACCTCAGCCCGCTCACTTTCCTGAGCAGCGAACAGATCCTGCAATGCATCCATCTGTTCGGACATGGCATCCAGCACAGGTGTCAGTACGGCGATCTCTGCCCCGCCCTCTTCGCCGCTGGCAAATCCAACGCGGGTGATCGAGGACAGCCATTCTTCGAGCTCGCGATAGAAGCGGTTCTGCCCGTGCCCGGCAAACACTTCGAGCAGACCAACAATCAGCGATCCCGCCAGACCCAGCAGAGACGACCCGAACGCAACACCCATCCCCTGCAACTGCGCCTCGAGCCCCGTCATCAGACGATTGAAGACGGCCAGCCCCTCTTCGCCTTCCTGCGGGTTCAGGCTGCGGATTGTGTCGACAATGGCTGGAACGGTTGTCGCCAGGCCAAAGAATGTACCCAGCAGACCCAGATAGATCAGAACGTTGGTTATATAACGCGTGATTTCCCGTTCTTCTTCGACACGCTCGGCCACGGAATCCAGAATGGACCGGGTAGAGGTGGAACTGATCTGCGAGCGCGCGCCTCGCTCGCGCAGCAGCGATGCCAAAGGCGCCAGCAACTGTGGTGTGCGCGCATCTTCGCGAACAACACCACCGACAAAGGCCTCGATCCAGCGCACGGACCCGATCAGCTGCGTAACCTGATAAAAACAGGCGAAGACGCCGATAAAGAACACAATCAGGATGAAGCCATTCAGATACGGATTGGCATAAAAAACCGGCAAAACATATGGAAGCGCCAGAAACACCCCCAGCCCGGACAGGCCGATCGCCATCAACATCAACAGAATTTGTCGAATTGGATGCGAGAAATGGGGTCTCGCGCCCTGATGTGCCTGCGCCATGCGCGTGGTTCCCGATTTTTGCCTGCTTTGCGTCGAATCTAGCGGGATTCCGCGCGTGACGCCAAGAGTTTATGCGGTGATATCGCGGACCCGTTGCGCCAACCACTCAAGATCGTGATCACGCAGGCCGATCTCGGCCAGATGTTCGGCAGTATTGTAGAGGTATTCGTCATTCGGCCCACGCCCGCCGACCGCATGTGCGATGATCCGGGCCTGTTCCTCCAACGGCATCCCGCCGCAATACTGGACGTGGTCGGCATCGATCACATAGGTCACGGCATTTACGACGCCTCCGCTTTCCAGATGCACGTCCAACATACGTTCGACATAGGCCGAGGAAATCAACTCGCGCTCGCGCAGCTCTTGCAGCGTGCGGTCTTCGTGACCCGCCTCGACCGCAAGGGCCAAACCGGTGCAACTTGCGTTCTCCTGTTCGTCCAGTGCCAGCACCAGGCCCGGTTTTTCCTCTGTCCCGCGGTGGTGGATCGAACTCATGCAAAAGGACCGGGCAAACCCGTGCAACGTCGCGCGTTCACTGCGCGCCACCGGAAAGCCCGGATTCCACAGCAGCGATCCATATCCGAAAACCCACATCGTCATTGCACTGGTCCTTGCCTGTTTCGGCCTATAAACATCAATTCCAAGGCGGGAAAAAGGGCCATTTCGGATGCGTCTGATACGAGTGTTGATTTTTGTTACCCTTGCGTGGAGCGCGTATTGGTTCGTGGCAGGGTATGGCCTGCGCTCTGCGATCACTGGCTGGTTCGACCAGCAGGAGGCACGCGGCTGGCAGGCGGATTTCTCGGATGTCGCAACGGCCGGGTATCCAACCCACCACATGACCCGTCTGAACAATCCGGCACTGGCCGACCCGGTGAATGGCACGGCGTGGAGCGCGGACTGGATCGAATTCAAAAGCCCCGCCATCTGGCCCGGTCGTCAGGTATTGCGCTTCGCTGACACACCGCAACGCCTGTCATACTTCGACCAGACATCAACAATTGTGGCTGACGAATTGCTTGCCGAGCTGCAATTGCAGCCGGGCGTCTCGCTCGTGCTGGAAAAAATGGCTTTGACGGCCGGGGCCTGGTCGGTGACGGAAAGCTCCACCACGCTGGCCTCGGGTGACACGCTAAGCCTGATCATGGAACAAACGCCAGTTTCGGAAGCCTATGCCATCACCGCCCGCGCGGATGGGTTCACACCGGGGGAAAGGCTGCGGGCTGTGATGCATTCCGCAAGTTCCTTGCCACAAAGCTTTGAAACGCTGGAACTGGAGATGGTCACCACCTTCGACAAGGTTTGGAGCCGGTCCGCCCTCGAAGACGGCCGTCCGCAGCCCGTGGCCATCGACCTGCGTCTGGTCGAAATCAAATGGGGTGAGTTGCGCCTGTTCGCGACCGGCGATCTGGACGTGGACGCCCAGGGTATTCCGACCGGAGAGATCGCCGTCAAAGCCGAAAACTGGCGCGACATGATCGCCATGGCGAACGCGGCGGGCGCCCTGCCCGATCAGGCCGTAGATCCCGTCACCCGAGGGCTGAACTTTCTGGCAGGGCTGGGCGGCAACCCCAACGCGCTGGATCTGCAACTGAATTTTCGCGATGGTTTCGTGGCGCTCGGGCCATTGCCTTTGGGCCCCGCCCCGCGCCTGATCCTGCGTTAACGGCAGTAAGGTCCGCTGCGGTAGCGGGCCGTATCAAGGTGGAAATGATCCTTGTGATAACGATCTGAATTTGGCCCCAGCACGGTGCCGAACGGACCGCACGCTCCGCGCCAGATTTTCTTGAGCTGTTTCTGAGACGGGTTCTTGCGCCACCCGTTCAGGACGGTCACCACCTCACCGTCGGCCATTTTGAAACCTGAGATATCGATCGCACGCCCCTTGCCGTGTTCGGATATCCGCGCGCCTTTGCGGTTGTTGCGGGTTCGGCAGGCATAATGGGCGGCGATTTGCAATTCGACCACGGGCCCGCGGCGTTTGAAGGTGGGTTTGACGGTCTTGTCGACCCACTTGTTCAACGCAATGGCGGTGCCACAATCCATAGTCGAGGGACGGCTGAGCGTCACACCCGAAACCGAGGTGATCTGCACCGCGTCCTTGACACCGCAGGCTGAATTCTTGCTGCCCACGCGGCCAACAGGCTTGCCCTGAATGGCAATATCCCCGCAAACAGACCCTTTGCGCAGCTTGCGCCTTTTGAACAACACCTGCTGTTCGACGGACTCCGGTCGCAAATAAGGCATCAAGGACGTGTCCGGCCCCAGAAGTGGCAGTTCCGACGGGCGCGCCGCCGCGGCGGTGACTTGCGGGGAAACCGGGCGCGAAACCGGACGCAGGTTGGCAGTGTCAGAGGGGGCAGGCGTGCTGACAGCCTTCTGAACAAGCGAGGGACGCATGAGAGGCACCAAAGACTGGTCAAGGGGCGCCGCCTGAACTGGCGCGGCACCCAAAGCCACGACCCCGATCAGAATATGCCCCCAGCGCAGTCTCATGAACTTGCCTTTCCCCGCCCAAAGTCCGGTGCATCCGTATCCTGCCCGGCATCGATGATACCGCGACGAATAGCACGGGTGCGGGTGAAGTAGTCAAATAGATGATCACCGTCCCCGGTACGGATGGCGCGTTGCAGGGCAAAAAGCTCTTCGGTGAACCGGCCCAGGATTTCCAGCGTCGCATCCTTGTTGGACAGGAACACATCCCGCCACATGGTCGGGTCGGACGCGGCAATCCGGGTGAAGTCCCGGAAACCGGCAGCCGAATACTTGATGACCTCGCTGTCGGTTACCCGTCGCAGATCGTCGGCTACGCCGACCATCGTGTAGGCGATCAGGTGCGGCGCATGGGACGTCACGGCAAGGACCAGATCATGGTGATCCGCATCCATCTCATCGACATTCGACCCCATGCCCTCCCAAAGCGCGCGCAGGCGGGCAATGGCATCCGGGTCCGAACCCTCGACCGGGACCAACAGACACCAGCGATTGTCAAACAGCTCGGCAAACCCGGATTCAGGGCCGGAATGCTCGGTCCCAGCCAAGGGGTGCGCGGGTATGAAGTGCACGCCGTCGGGGATGTGCGGTTGCACCGCCCGAATGACGCCCCGCTTGACCGAACCCACATCCGAAACGGTGGCGCCGGGTTTCAGCACGGGTGCGATCTCTTTTGCAACTGCGCCCATAGCCCCTACAGGCACACACAGGACGACAAGATCGGCACCTTCGACCGCATCGCGTGCCGTGTCGCAAACACGGTCGCACAATCCAATCCTGCGTGCCGTTTCTCGGGATTCCTCGGACCGGGCGTAACCCGTCACTTCCCCGGCCAGCCCTGCACGTTTCATCGCCCAGAACATGGACGAAGCAATCAGGCCCAGCCCGATCAGCGCAACGCGGTCGTAAATCTGGCTCATGCTGCGCCCTCTTTGAATGCAGTGATCGCCGCAACCACACGGCGGCAGGCTTCTTCGTCGCCCACGGTGATCCGCAAGGCGTTCGGCAGGTTGTAGCCTGCAACCCGGCGGACAATCAAACCCTGCGTTTTCAGGTAGTCGTCGCAGGCCTCGGCTTCGGCCTGATCGGCAAAACGTGCAAGGATGAAGTTGGTGCAGGACGGGTCCGAAGGCACGCCTGTCTTGGCCAATTGATCGGCCAGCCACACGCGAAGCCGCGCGTTTTCGGCCTGACAGAAGGTCAGGAATTCCACATCGTTTACCGCAGCTTCGGCCGCCGCCAATGCGGTCAGCGACAGGTTGAACGGCTGGCGCACCCGGTTCAGCACGTCGATGATCGGTTGATGCGCATAGCCCCAGCCGACACGCATACCGCCCAGCCCGTACACTTTTGAAAAGGTGCGCGTCATGATCACATTCTCATGGGCGTCAACCAGTGACGCCCCGCCATCGAACCCGTCGACAAATTCCGCATAAGCGCCGTCCAGAACCATCAGGCAAGTATCGGGCAGACCCAGCGCCAGACGTTCCAGTTCGTCGTTCGAAATCATGGTCGAGGTTGGATTGCCGGGATTGGTGACAAACACGATCCGCGTCCGCCCCGTCACAGCGGCAAGAATGGCATCCACATCCACCTTGCGGTCACGCTCGGCCGCCATGACCGGCGTCGCACCGGCCATACGGGCGATGATCGGGTACATGGAAAACCCGTGCTCGGTATAGATCACCTCGTCCCCCGGCCCCGCATAGGCCTGAGCGACGAACTGCAATACCTCGTCGCTGCCGACACCGCAGATGATCCGCGCCGGGTCCAGCCCATGGCGTGCGCCGATGGCCGCGCGCAGGCTCGCGTGGTCGGTGCTGGGATAACGATGCAGAGTGGCCGCGCTGTCGCGCACCGCCTCTATGGCCCTGGGGCTGGGTCCGAACGGGTTCTCGTTCGAGCTCAGCTTGATCACATGCTCCACTCCCGCCACATGCGACTGGCCGCCCTGATACAGCGCGATGTCCATAATGCCGGGTTGTGGGGTGATCTTGGTCATGAGAGGCTCCGTTCAATGGGCCTCTCATACCTGTCTCAAAGGGTTGAGAAAAGCGGCAATTCCCTCATGCGGCCTTGAAGCGCGCTGTTGCCGGGTCAACGTTGTAGTAGGGCGTGAATTCTTCGGTCCGGTGCGACAGGTCATTGACGCTGTCGATGATGAACTGAACCGTTTCCTCACTCATTAGATATGAGAAGTTCAGACGCACCCAGCCGGGTTTTTTCATTTCTTCCCCTGCGGACAAGGCAGCGTGCAGCGCCTCGGACGTTGCCTGATCGATCCCCAGCAAGCGGTGGGCATAAGGTCCGGCACAGGCACAGCCGCCCCGCGCCTGAATACCGTAGATATCGCTGAGCATCCGGGTGAACAGCTGCTGATGCACGGGCCGACCCGCATTGTCGCGCACCAGGAAGGAAAAGATCGGCAGCCGATGCGCGCTCTCGACCCCAAGCAGGGTCAGGTTCGGGTTGTTCTTCCACCCGTCCAGCGCCATTTGATTGTACTGCGCCTCGCGCCGGGCGATTTCGTCCGTTCCGACGACATCCTTGACGATGAAGGCCAGCGCCGCACGAATGTCTCCGATCACGTTGGGTGTCCCGGCCTCTTCGCGGGTGGACAGATCGGCACTGTAGTCATGCCGCCACGGTGATACGAAGCTGACGGTTCCACCACCCGGCCAGCTGGGACAGGTCCGTTTCACGGCAGTTTGGTTCACAACCAAAACACCTGACGCGCCCGGGCCACCGGGAAACTTGTGCGGCGAAACCACGATCGCATCCTTGCGGGCATCTTCGGGTCCCATGTCCATCGGCAGGTAAGGCCCGCCACCGGCATAGTCCCAAACGGCCAAAGCACCATACGCCTTCAGCATCCGTGTGACCGGATCGGGATCGGTGATAATACCTGTTACGTTGGACGCGGCAGAAAACGATCCGACCACCAAATCGGCATCCGCATGGGCCTCGAGCGCGGTTTTCAGCGCATGCAGGTCCACACCACCGCCTTCGGCTTCGGGGATTTCGACGACACGTGCTTTGCTTTCGCGCCACGGCAGAATATTCGAATGATGCTCATATGGACCGATCAAGACAATCGGCTGGTCAGCCTCTGCCACCCCTAGCAGGCTGACCAGCCGATTGAGCCCCGCAGTGGCGCCAGACCCGGTAAAGATCACCGCGTCCTCTTCCCGAGCACCAACAATGCGGGCTATTTCCGTCCGCGCTGCGCGGCGCAGACGTGTCATGTAGGATCCGCAGTAGGAGGCCTCGGTGTGACTGTTTGCGTAAAACGGCAAAACATCCCGCGCCACAAAATCCTCGACCTGCCGCAACGCGCGACCCGAAGCGACGTAATCCGCATAGACAAGCGGCACGTCTCCATGCAGACCCGGGATCAGAACGTTCTCGCCGATCAGCCCATCGCGCAGATTTGAATTGTGAGTGGTGGAACAGAGTTCCGCACGAAATTTGGACAGGGTCATTACATTGGCTCCTTACTGCCCTACCAATGTGATATTTTTGAACCGCGAAAACTTCACCTATCTTTGCGTGGATTTTTAAGATTTCGTGTCATATGATCAGTTATGACATCAAAATTAGATCAAATTGACACGCGCATTCTGAAAGAACTGCAAAAGGACGCCACCCTGTCGCAGCGGGAATTGGCGGATCGTGTAGGACTTTCTCAAAACGCTTGCTGGCGGCGCTTGAAGGCCCTGAACGAAAACGGTGTGCTGATCGGATCCACGGCCCGCATCGCACGTGAGAAACTGGGGTTGAGCCTTGTGGTCTTTGTCATGCTCCGCACACGACATCACTCCGCCGAGTGGCTTCAGGCGTTTCGGAGCCATGTTCTGACGATCTCGGAAGTCGTGGATTTTCATCGGATCGGAGGCGATTACGACTATCAGCTGAAAGTCGTAACGCAGGACATGTCGTCATATGACAAGGTCTATCAACGATTGATCGAGAAGGTCGAGTTGGACAGCGTGACCTCGTATTTCGCGATGGAAGCGATCGCCGAAGGCAGACCCCTGCCGATCTGACCCGCACGTCATCTGGCCAACAACCCTCAGGGAAAGCGCGGGCTGTCGCGATGGCGGCAGCGTCCTAATCAAACAAAAAAGACCGCGCAAAAAGCGCGGCCTTTCGGAATTCGGTTGCTGCGAAGATCAGTTCTTCGCGTAGAATTCGACAACCAGGTTCGGTTCCATCATGACCGGGTACGGCACATCGCCCAGCGACGGAGTGCGCACGAAAGTCGCGGTCATCTTCGAGTGGTCGGCGTCGATGTAGTCAGGAACGTCGCGCTCGGCCAGCGCGGCGGCTTCCAGGACAACAGCCAGTTGCTTGGACTTGTCGCGCACCTCGATCACGTCGCCTTCTTTGACGCGGTAGGACGGGATGTTGACCCGCTTGCCGTTCACTTTGACGTGGCCGTGGTTCACGAACTGGCGCGCGGCAAAGACGGTTGCGACGAACTTGGCGCGGTAAACCACAGCGTCCAGACGGCGCTCCAGCAGGCCGACCAGGTTCTCACCGGTGTCGCCCTTCACACGCTCGGCTTCGGCGTAGATGCGGCGGAACTGCTTCTCGGTCAGGTCGCCGTAGTAGCCTTTCAGCTTCTGCTTGGCACGCAGTTGCAGACCGAAGTCCGACAGTTTGCCCTTGCGGCGCTGGCCATGCTGGCCGGGGCCATATTCACGACGGTTGACCGGGGATTTCGGACGACCCCAGATGTTTTCGCCCATCCGGCGGTCGATTTTGTACTTGGCAGACGTGCGTTTGGTCACGGCTGATCTCCTTCGTTAGGTCGAAGCCCTGACGGGCCACTATGAAGGGCGTTGTCCTCTTGAGGTCTCCCCCATGACAGGCATCCCCTTGCGGGGGCCACCAACACCAATGAAGCCGCGCTTATATCCGCGATGCCGGCGGAGTCAACACAGCATTCCGCAAAGTTCAGAAAAAACGATCGGGGCAGACAGCCAGCGGACCGGGCATCGCGCCGAAACCGTCTGGCGGCGCCTTGAAATCTTAGTTTGAGGTCGGGAAAGAAACGACCGTCGCGCCGCCTTTCGCGGCCGGGCTCGGGATCATCGCAAGCTCGGTCACTTCGACAATCCAGAACTCTTCATCCCGTGGCGGGCAAGCGCCTTCGAACACGAGAGTCCGCGACGTATCGTTGCCATCGCCAACAATCCTGGCAGTGAATGTCTGCGCACCGTTGGTAAGGGCAAGGGTTCCGGTCACATCGCCCGAAATCTCACGGACAATTGGAAACTGGCTGTTCACGTGGGTCGCAACGCCCCCCACATTTCCGATTTTTCCGATGCTTTGCTCGGCAGTCTCACTCATGACGATTGCTTGTCCACGCCATGACCATGCTGCTCCGACCGCCATGCAGGAAAGGGGCGCATCTTCAAGCCCGTCAATTTCCGTCTGACACCAGGAAATAGCTATTTGACCGTTTGTTCCGGCTCTCATCCGCCCACTCGCACTTACCAGCACTCCAACACACAATTTTCTCCTTATCAGCACAAATTCCGGCGGAAAAGAGACAGAACTGTAGCAATCACAAGAATGTTGTTAATGTGACTCAATATTGCCGCCACCCGTCAGGGGTGACGGCCCGTCGATGACGGTTGTGACCAGCGATGGCCGAAACCAATGCCCCAAAAACACGCGAGTCCTGAGCGTCAACGGGGCTGAAGGGCCTTTGTTTGAGGCAATTTCAAAATGGCAGAAGAAATTCACCCACGTCGCCCCGGGGACGCCGGGATCACCGGTGCCCTGCGCGCCAACCGAAGCCTGACTCCGACAGTTGTCTTTGAACCCGCCCGGGATAGTCGGATACGATTGCATCCACGCCCAGATCGATCATCCTGCCGATATCTTCATGTTCATTGACGGTCCACACGACGACGCACAGGCCCAGTTCTTTTGCGCGCGTGACGTTTTCGGGCGTTACATCCGCAAAATACGGGCACCAAAGCGAACCACCGGCCTGCTTTACCAAGTCTGGTATTTCGTCGCGACGACCACGAAAGTCGGGACAAACGGATTTTGAGGAATCCTCGCCAACATCGTCGGCATTTTCCGGAAGTTGCGTCAGGTAGGATGAAGGCATATCCGAAGCCTGCCTCTGACATTCCGCCAACAGATTCCAATCGAAACTGTGCAGCACCGCGCGCGAAGACAAACCCTTGCCGCGAACGTCCCGAAGTACTCTCCGGACAAAGTTCTCTCGGTAAAGCGCATCATGGGCCAGGTCGGGGTCCGACTTCAGCTCGAGCATCAGATGGGCATCACTGTGTTTCGGGTCATCGACCAAATCGAGCAGATCCAACAGCTTTGGCACATGGACGTCGTCCATTTGCGCCTGATCCGGGAAGCGTTGGCCATAGGCGGATTGCCCGTCCAGACGCCCGATATCGAATTGTCGGATCTGTTCGTAAGTCAGCGAGGATACTTTCGGCTCTTCCCCGGTCAGGAACACGCCATTGCTATCGCGGAAACTGGCCGAATGCAGGCGATGATTGTGCGTAATGACCGGCACATCATCGGCCGTCAGGACAACGTCAAACTCAAGAAGCGGGACGCCGATGGAAAGTGAAAAGTCGAAGCCGACCATGCTGTTTTCAGGCAACACGCCCCGTGCCCCCCGATGCCCCACAACCCGGATCAGGTTTTCGCCGCCGCGAAAGGCCTCAACCTGCTGAAACGCCATCAGCCTTCCAGCCTTTTGCCTGTCGCGTGGTCAAACAAATGCATGTTCTCCGGTGCCACCGAGAACCGCATAAAAGGATGGCGTCCTTCGATCGGGTGGACACCGGGAAGGCTTGCGGTGATCGTGCTTTCAGAGCCCGACAGGTGACCGTGCAGCAACGTGTTGGCCCCAAGCGGTTCAGCCATCTGAATCGCGGCTTCAAGCGGGCCATTGTCATCCAACAACAGGTGCTCTGGTCTTATGCCAAGCTTCACGGCGCTGTCTGCGCCCCCGGAGGGTCCGACTTCGATTTCTCCGATCTTGATCGCCCCGTTTTCGCGCCGTGCTTCAAAAATGTTCATCGCCGGGCTACCGATGAACTGCGCGGCGAACAGCGTTTGCGGGGTTTCATAGACTTCCAGCGGCGTGCCTATCTGCTCGGCGATGCCGCCATTCATCACGATCATCCTGTCCGCCATCGTCATTGCTTCGACCTGATCATGCGTGACGTAAAGCGCCGTGATCCCAAGTTTCTCCTGAAGTTCGCGTATTTCCAGACGCATCTGAACACGAAGCTTGGCGTCGAGGTTCGAGAGCGGCTCATCAAACAGGAATACAGCGGGCTCGCGGACAATGGCCCGGCCCATCGCAACCCTTTGGCGCTGACCGCCGGACAACTGCCTGGGTTTGCGATCCAGCAAAGGTTCAAGCTGCAACAGCTTCGCCGCCTGGGTCACCTTTTGATCGATCTGAGCCTTGGGCAACCCGGCGATCCTCAGGCCATATCCCATGTTCTGACGCACGGACATGTGCGGATAAAGCGCGTAGTTCTGGAACACCATGGCGATGTCGCGATCCATGGGCTCTTTGTCATTGGCGCGTTCACCGCCGATCCGGATTTCGCCGGACGTGATCGTTTCCAGCCCCGCCACCATCCGCAACAATGTGGACTTGCCGCAGCCTGACGGGCCGACGATCACGATGAACTCTCCATCGGCGATATCGACATCGACACCGTGGATCACATCCGTCGGGCCAAAGCTCTTTTTGACATTCTCTAAGGTAACTGTTGCCATTTCTTACTTCTCGCTATCGACAAGGCCACGGACAAAGAGCTTTTGCATCGACACCACCACGATGACCGGCGGGATCATCGCCAGAATGGACGTCGCCATGATCGTCGGCCAATGTGCAAAGTCGTCACCGGACGGAAACATCTGCTTGATACCCATCACGATGGTATTCATCTCGGGATCGGTCGTGATCAGCAGCGGCCAAAGGTACTGGTTCCAGCCATAGATGAACAGGATCACGAACAGTGCGGCGATGTTTGTCCGGCTCATGGGGACGACGATATCAACAAAGAACCGCATCGGTCGCGCGCCGTCGACCCGGGCGGCCTCGGCCAGCTCATCGGGTATGGTCAGAAAGAACTGACGGAACAGGAAGGTTGCCGTTGCCGAGGCGATCAGGGGAAAGATCAGCCCGTAATAGCTGTTGAGCATACCGAACCCGGCGACAACTTCGAACGTCGGAACGATGCGGACTTCGACCGGCAGCATCAGGGTCAGGAAGATCAGCCAGAAGAACGTCGTTCGTCCGGGAAAGCGGAAATAGACGATCGCGAAAGCCGACAGCAGAGAGATGATGATTTTGCCGACTGCAATTCCGATTGCCATCACCAGACTGTTGAACAGCATCGTGGCCACGGGCACATTTACCCCCGAGAACAGCGCCGCCTTGTAGTTCACCCAGAACTGATCGCCGGGCACGACTGGCATCGGCGGTGAGACGATCTCGGCCTGGGTCACGGTCGAAGCCACGAAGGCAAGCCATATCGGGAAGAATATGATCAGGACACCGAGGATCATCAAAGCATGGGACAACCAGATGCCCGCGCCGCGTTTTTCGACCATTCCGTGTTGTTGGGCTGCCATCAGTAATGCACCCTCTTTTCCACGTATTTGAACTGGATGACCGTCAACAGGCCCACGACGATCAGCAAGATGACCGATTGCGCCGAAGACGAGCCGAGGTCCTGCCCCACAAACCCATCCGAGAAAACCTTGTAGACAAGGATTGTGGTCGACTGTTGCGGCCCGCCACCGGTGATTGTGTGGATCACACCAAAGGTTTCGAAAAAGGCATAAACGACGTTCACCACCAGCAAGAAGAACGCCGTCGGCGACAGCAACGGCAGCACGATCGTGAAGAACCGGCGCCAGAAATGCGCGCCGTCAATCGCCGCCGCCTCGATCACGGATCTTGGAACGGATTGCAGGGCAGCGAAAAAGAACAGGAAGTTATAGCTTATGCGCCCCCAGGCAGAGGCAACGACCACCAGCCCCATGGCTTCGGTGCCGTTCAGAACGTGGTTCCAGTCATACCCAAGCTGGCCGAGGTACCACGACACGACGCCGACGCGCGTGTTGAACATGAACAGCCACAGAACGCCCGCAACCGCCGGGGCAACAGCGTAGGGCCAGATCAGCAACGTCCGATAGACCCCGGACCCTTTGATCAATCGATCCGCAATGACCGCAAGAAACAAGGCAGGGATCATCGAGCACAACGTGACCAGCGTGGAAAACACCGCCGTTGTCACGAAAGAGGCGCGATAAAACTTGTCACTCAGCAGGAATTCAAAGTTGCCGAGCCCCACGAACTGGGACGACAGCCCGAACGGGTCAGGTATGAACAGCGACTGCCATATGGCCTGACCGGCGGGGTAGAAAAAGAAAACAGCGGAAATGATGACCTGAGGGGCGATCAACGCCAATGGCAACAGCCAGCCGCGAAAGGTGACGCGTTTTTCCATCCTGAAAACCCACCGAAGAAAGAAAATGCGGGCCCTGAAAAGGCCCGCATGACGTTACGACTTATTGATTGGCGGATTCGAACCGGCGCAGCAACGCATCACCGCGTTCCTTCGCGCTGTCCATCGCTTCCTGAGCCGTTTTCTCACCGGACCAGATCGCCTCGAGCTCTTCGTCGATGATGCCGCGAATCTGGTCGAACGATCCCAGGCGCAAGCCTTTCGAATTTGCGGTCGGCTCTTTCGCGGTCATCTGGATCACTGCGACGTCGGTGCCCGGGTTTTCGTCATAGAAACCAGCGGCACGCGTAACCTCACCCGCCTCTGTGGTGATTGGAAGATAACCGGTGTTCTGGTGCCAGGCCGCTTGTACGTCAGGTGATGACAGGAAGCTCAGGAACTCTCCGACGCCTTTGTACTCTTCGGGCTCGTGACCCTCCATTACCCAAAGAGACGCGCCACCGATGATGGTGTTTTGCGGTTCACTGGTGACGGATTCCCAATAGGGCAGCGGACGCACGTCAAAATCGAACTCGGCCTCGGCCTTGATGCCGGCGTATCCGGCCGAACTTTCGGTGAACAATGCGCACTCGCCTGACCGGAAGTTCGCACCGCCTTCGTTTCTGCGACCGGTATAGATGAACTTGCCGTCCTTGGCCCAGTCACCCATTGCGGTCAGATGTGCAACCTGCACCGGACCGTTCAGCATCAGCTCGGTATCCAGACCGGCAAATCCGTTGTCACGTGAGGCAAAGGGAACGTCGTGATAGGCTGACAGGTTTTCAAGGTGAATCCAGCTTTGCCATGCCGTCACCAGCGGGCAATCCTCGCCACCCGCCTTCAGCTGTTCAAGGACTTCGCCGACTTTTTCCCAAGTGGACAGATCCGTGTCCGGATCAACGCCCGCCGCTTGCATGGCATCGCGGTTGACCCACAGGACCGGCGTCGAGGAGTTGAAGGGAAGCGACAGCATCTCTCCGTCAGTGGTTGTGTAGTAGCCTTTGACGGCGCCAATATACGCGTCGGGATCAAAAGACGCGCCGCTTTCGGCCATCACTTCATAGACCGGCTTGATCGCCCCTTTGGCTGACATCATTGTCGCCGTGCCGACTTCGAACACCATTAGGATATGCGGCTGCTCACCGGCCCGGAAGGCAGCAATCCCGGCATTCAGGGTTTCCGAGTAGTTGCCCTTGTGGCTTTCGACCACGACGAACTCATCCTGACTGGCGTTGAATTCTTCAACCTGTCCTTTGACAAGTTCCCCAAGGCGACCGGTGAAGGCATGCCAGAACTGGACTTCGGTCTGCGCCATTGCCGCCAAGGGGGACAAGGCCGTGGTGATGGCAAGAGCGCCAAGCAGATTCTTTTTCATGATTCCTCCCATGCATCAGGGTTGATGCTTCGTTGATTACCGACCGCAACGCGTAACCGGCACACATGACGATTTCACGACGTTAACGTTACAAAAATATAATTCAAGGCCTATCTACTTGGTGAAAAAATAACATAATGTTATGAGATGGCGCAGCAGATCGGGATCGGCAATGAGTCAAATTCTGAGAGTTCGGCAGTTGGAGGCCCTGATGGCTGTGACCACCAAAGGGTCTGTCACGGCCGCCGCGGCTGATCTGGGCGTAACCCAGCCAGCTGTCAGCAGATTGCTGTCCGATCTTGAAAAATCGCTTGGGTTTCAGCTTTTTGACCGCCGCGAGGGCCGATTGGTGCCAACGCAGGAGGTTCGTTACCTCTTGCCCAGCGTCGAGCGCGTTCTCGAATTGATGCGGCAAATCTCTGATGTCAGCCAGGATATCACACAACGCAAAGCAGGGCACATCCGTGTCGCTTGCCTGCCGGGATTTGCCACCAGCCATTTGCCCAAAGTCGTCGCCGGTTTTCTGAAAGATCGGCCCGGCGTCACCCTGACGATCGAACCTGACAGACCTGAACGCATTCTGGAATGGATGATCGGCGAGCAGTATGATTTCGGTATCACTGACAGCTTTCACGGTCATCCGGCGGTAGAAAGCAGGGACATCGACGTTCGCACGGTATGCGTGTTCCCCACCGGGCACGAGTTGGAAGGCCTTTCCGAAGTTACCCCGGCGGATCTTGCACATAGCAAAATCATCCACACCCGACGCGACAGCGACTTTTTCGGGCGGCTTTCGAAAGTATTTCAACATGCCAATGTCGAATTGAACTCGCATATCGAGGTCAGGCAGTTCACGGCAGCATGCGAATTGGCGCTGGAAGGTGCCGGTGTCTCGGTCGTAAGCGAACTGGATGCTGTCCAGTATACATCGAGGGGGTTGAGTTATCGGCCGTTCAAGCCGTTTTTGACGCATACCCTCTCGTTGGTGCGTCCAATTTTGAAGCAACCGTCATTGGTAACGCTGGAATTCATCGAACAGTTTCAGGAAAGCCTGGACCCTTTCAAAGTCGGGTAACCCGGCCTTTCGGCGGAAAGTCGCATATGATCTGCTCATGCTCGGCGGGATCGATGGCGACTCTCCCTGTCCTGCCCCCCGGATCCGACTGATGTTGGCGCGGCGCCGCAGCAGTCCGCCGCAACGCCGTCCGACGTGGTGTTTCTTCAGATCGCGGCCTTTCGGCTTTCATCCAGGTAAATTTCACGAAGGCGTTTGGCTATCGGCCCGGGTGTACCATCACCCAGCGCGACTCCGTCGATTTCCACCACGGGCATCACGAAAGCACTGGCCGAGGTTGTGAACGCCTCGTCAGCCTCTTTGGCTTCATCGATGGCAAACAGGCGTTCTTCAACTTCCATCTGCGCTTCGGCCGCCAGGCGCAGCACGGCCTTGCGGGTGATCCCGTGCAGGATGTCGTTGGACAGCGGGCGGGTCACGATCTTGCCGTTCTTGACGAAATAGGCGTTGTTGCTGGTGCCTTCGGTTACAAAGCCGTCCTCGACCAGCCATGCATCATCACACCCCGCTTTCTTGGCCATCATCTTGCCCATCGAAGGGTAAAGCAGCTGCACGGTCTTGATGTCGCGGCGACCCCAACGGATGTCCTCGATCGAGATGATCTTGGCACCTTTCCGTGCCGCCGGACTGTCAGCCAGCCCGGGCTTGTTCTGGGTGAACAGAACGAGGCTGGGTTTGGTATCGGCCGAAGGGAAGACAAAATCCCGGTCACCGTCACTGCCGCGCGAGACCTGAAGGTAGACCAGGCCCTCTTCGATACCGTTCAGATCAACCAGCTTGCGATGGATTTCCAGCAGCTCTTCCTTGGTGCAGGGCTCGGCCATCTCCAGCTCGTCCAGAGACCGCTTCAGGCGTACTGCGTGACCTTCGAAATCAATCAGCTTGCCATCCAGTACACTGGTCACTTCGTAAACCGCATCAGCAAACAGGAAGCCACGGTCAAAGATGGATACCTTGGCCTCGGTCTCGGGCAGGTATTCGCCATTTACAAAAACGGTTCGGGTCATGTTTGTCTCCTCAGCCCCAGAGCGCCGCTTCGGGCGGGTGAACTCCGGCGTCGTCAAAAATCAGCGGGGTGTCGCGGTCTTCGGCCAACAGAAGCGGGCCGTCAAGGTCCGTCACCATCGCACCCTGCGCCAACAGTGTCGCGGGCGCCATGGCAAGCGAGCTGCCAACCATGCAGCCGACCATGATGTCATACCCTTCCGCGATTGCGGCTTTGCGCAGCTCAAGCGCTTCGGTCAGGCCACCGGTCTTGTCGAGTTTGATGTTGATGACATCGTATTTTCCCTTCAGCCCGGGCAGGCTGGCGCGATCATGGCAGGACTCGTCGGCGCAGACGGGCACCGGGCGGTCCATTCCAATCAAAGCGTCGTCGTCACCGGCCGGCAACGGTTGCTCGACCAGCGCCACGCCCAGACGTACCAGATGCGGGGCGAGGTCGGCGTAAACCTCGGCCGACCAGCCTTCGTTCGCATCCACGATGATCTTGGCGTTCGGCGCACCGGCGCGCACCGCCTCAAGCCGCGGCATGTCATCTGGCGTGCCCAGCTTGATCTTCAGAAGCGGGCGATGCGCGTTCTCGGCCGCCTGGGCCTGCATCGCCTCGGGCGTGTCCAGCGACAAAGTGTAGGCCGTGATCTCAGGTCCGGGCACTGGCAGGCCCGCTAAATCCCAGGCGCGCTTACCCGCGCGCTTGCTTTCCAGATCCCACAAAGCACAATCCAAGGCGTTCCGGGCGGCACCGGCAGGCAGCAGATCCATCAGCGACCGACGGCTGAACTCAGCAGGCAGACCGGCGATCTCGGCCTCGACCGACTCGAGCGTTTCGTCATAACGCGCATAAGGAACGCACTCGCCCCAGCCCTGATGCGTTCCGTCCGACACCCGCACCGTCAGCACCTTTGCTTCGGTCCGAGACCCGCGCGAGATGGTGAACACCTGCGCCAACTGAAACACATCGCGAGAGACCTCTATCTGCACAGGCCCGCTCCTTCATCTTTTTCCAAATACTCCCGCCAGCGGCGGAACCGGCCCGCCACCGGCGGACCGGTTGGATCACATCGCGGCCAGCGCGTCCACCAACTTGCCCGAGCCGAACCGGAACGGATCGGTCGCCGGCAGCCCCATGTCTGTTTCGATCCTGGCCAGATACGACGTCGCGTCCTCTTCGGACATGTGCTGCGTGTTGACGGAAATACCGACGACCTGACAATCGGGGTTCGCCACTTTGGCCAGGGCCAGCGCGGTGTCACGCAGGGTTTCGAGCGTCGGCAGCTGATAGGTCGGCAGACCACGCATGTGCTCGCGGGTCGGTTCATGGCTCAGGATCAGCGCGTCAGGCTGGCCGCCGTGGATCAGCGCCATGGTCACACCGGAATAGGATACATGGAACAGCGATCCCTGGCCTTCGATCAGGTCCCAGTGATCGTCATCATTGTCAGGTGTCAGCCATTCGATCGAGCCGGCCATGAAATCCGCAACTACGGCGTCCAGCGGCACGCCATCGCCGGTGATCAGAATACCCGTTTGACCAGTCGCGCGGAAGGTCGACTTCATACCACGCTTGCGCATTTCCGCATCCATCGCCATTGCGGTGTACATCTTGCCGACCGAACAATCGGTGCCCACGGCCAGACAACGCTTGCCCTTGCGCTTGATCCCGTTGGCAATCGGGTAATCGACCTCAGGTACACGCACATCGTGCAGCTTTCGACCCGTCGCTTCGGCCACCGCCACCAGATCGGGCTCGTCGCGCAACAGGTTGTGCAGGCCAGAGGCCAGGTCAAACCCTTCCTCAAGCGCCATGACCAGAACCTTTTTCCATTCCTGGCTGATGACGCCGCCACGGTTGGCCACACCTATAACCAGCGTTTTTGCGCCGGCCGCTTTGGCCTCGGTCAGGGTCATATCGGTCAAACCCAGATCAGCCTTGCAACCGTCCATACGATATTGGCCGACGGCGTTTTCCGGGCGCCAGTCCTTGATGCCCACAGCCACTTTGGCCGCCAATTGGTCGGGCGCATCGCCCAAAAACAGCAGGTACGGTGTCTCGATCATTGCGGTCACTCCTTTGATTCCGGCCTAAGCTAGAGAAGCGCTTAAACGAGCGTTTCGCGTTTTGATCCGCCAAACACGACAAGTGCGCGATGTTCTTGCGCCATTGACCAAGAAGGCGCAAAATAATTCGAAGTTTTCAAAATGATTAAACTTTAATCACCACTTCTCAGCTGTTGGAATGCAGCTTTCTGCAACCGCATTGCCGCAGATGCACAATCTCCTTGCGCCAGGTTGCGCAATTTAATACCTCATTGGGCGAGAAAATCGCAATTTCATTACCCATACGAGGTCCAGATGAGCTTTCGCATCCAACCCGCCGCGCCTGCACGACCCAATCGCTGCCAACTGTTTGGTCCGGGATCGAATACCAAACTGTTCCCGAAAATGGCAGCTTCTGCTGCGGATGTGATCAACCTTGACCTCGAGGATTCGGTTGCGCCTTCGGACAAGGACATCGCCCGCGCCAATGTCATCGAAGCCCTGAACACTGTTGACTGGGGCAACAAATACATGTCCGTTCGCATCAACGGATTGGATACCCCCTATTGGTATCGTGACGTTGTCGACGTGTTGGAGCAGGCAGGCGACCGTCTGGACCAGATCATGATCCCCAAAGTAGGCTGCGCATCGGATGTCTATGCTGTAGATGCCCTTGTCACCGCCATTGAACGCGCCAAGGGCCGGACCAAACCGATCAGCTTCGAGGTCATTATCGAATCCGCTGCCGGCATCGCGCATGTGGAAGAGATCGCAGCCTCCTCACCCCGTTTGCAGGCCATGAGCCTTGGGGCCGCAGATTTTGCGGCCTCGATGGGAATGCAGACCACGGGCATCGGCGGCACACAGGAAAACTATTACATGCTGCGCGAGGGTGAAAAACACTGGTCCGATCCGTGGCACTGGGCCCAAGCCGCCATCGTTGCGGCCTGCCGCACCCACGGGGTGCTGCCAGTGGATGGGCCATTCGGGGATTTCAGCGATGATGAAGGGTACATCGCTCAGGCGAAGCGCTCGGCCACGCTGGGTATGGTCGGCAAATGGGCGATACATCCCAAGCAGATTGCACTGGCCAATCAGGTCTTTACCCCGTCGGATGAGGCCGTTTCCGAGGCCCGCGAAATCCTGGCCGCGATGGAACAGGCAAAAGCCAACGGTGAGGGCGCAACCGTCTATAAAGGCCGCCTTGTCGACATCGCCTCAATCAAGCAGGCCGAAGTCATCGTGGCACAGGCCGAACTGATTGCGGCGGGCAGCTAAGCCCCAAAAAAAGGGCGCTCGATGGAGCGCCCTTTTATGAATTCCTCAACGGCCAAAAACGTCATTGGGCGTCCATGTGAAGCGTTCCCCCTTCTTTCCTGACTTCATCATCAGGCAAGAGGTTCCCAGTTTCTGGAAATAGACGATCTTCAATGGATACCAGCCCGCCTTGGGCACCTCCACTTCGGTGCGTTGATTGGCTTCACAGCCCTGAATACCCTTGACAAGGCCAATCTGCTGGCCGCCAACCCAAGCTTCTATCCCGTCATTCGACCACGTTTCCAGCTCGTAAACGCCCGGTGAGTCAAACCGCATATACCCTGTGACCTCGGCGGCAACGTTGTAGGCCTCGTCGAACGTCATGACGTCCTCACCCTTGCTTGTGTCCCTGTAATCCAACCCACGCAACGGCTTTCCGGGCTTCGCCTTAGACAGCATGCTTTTTGCCTGACTAAGATCCCGGATCTTCTTGTGTTGATTTCCTGTACCAATGTATTTGACATTCAACCCTGCCTTCGGAGAAGGCTGTGGATTGGCAGGTTGCAGTTTCAGCGGGGCAGACAAAGCGGCCCCGGCAATGACCGACATGGCAACTGCGGTCGCCACTGTTCGAACGAGTTTCATCCTAATCTCCCTGTTTGCGTGCCGTTTTGGCTGGGCGTATCCCCTGGCAACGTCATTACAATGACACTAGGCCCTGAAAATTTGCGCTGCAAGAGAGTGTGGCTTCACAATTGCAGAGGCTACGCACGCAGATCCTTGGGCGAACCCATGACCACATAGGACGTGATCGACGTGACATGCGGCAACGTTCCCAGCACCTCGGTATGGAAGGTCTTGTAGGAGGGCAGATCGGCGCATTCGACGCGCAGCAGGTATTCGATCGTACCGGTGATGTTGTGACATTCGACCACTTCGGGGGCTTGTTGCAGGGCCCGCTCGAACCCCTCTTGCGCCGCTTTCGTGTGTTCGCCAAGACCGACCCCGATATAGGCGACAAAGCCGACACCCATCGCCGCCGGGTTCAGAACCGCACGATAGCCGGTGATCACGCCGGCCTTCTCAAGCTCTTGAACACGACGCAGGCAGGCGGAAGGCGACAGCCCGACCCGTTCGGCCAGTTCCAGATTGCTGATGCGCCCATCGCGGGTCAGTTCGTGCAATATCTGGCGATTTATCTGATCATTCTTCATCACAAGTTGCAGAAATAGCCGAAACGCGCACGAAAAAGCAATTTCATTTGCTGCCGGTCGGACGATACTTCGCAGTATGACCTACGACATCCTTCTGGCCCTCATCGCCTTTGCCTTCGTGACATCCATTACGCCCGGGCCGAACAATCTGATGCTGATGGCATCGGGTGCGAATTTCGGCTTTCGGCGTTCCATCCCGCACATGCTGGGCATTGGCCTTGGCTTCGCGCTCATGGTGCTGCTGGTCGGGGCCGGGCTGGTTCAGGTCTTTGACCGATATCCGGTCAGTTATTCAGTGCTGAAGGTCGTGTCGGTGATCTATCTGCTTTATCTGGCATGGAAGATCGCACATGCCGCACCGGCCGGGGGCGCTTTGGCAGCGGGGACTCCCATGACGTTTCTACAGGCCGCTGCCTTTCAGTGGGTAAACCCCAAAGCCTGGGCCATGGCCCTGACCGCCACGACCGCTTACACGCCCAGTCAGACCCTGCACGCAATTGCCCTCGTTGCGCTGGTTTTCGGGGCGGTCAACCTGCCATCGGTGAGCACATGGACCTTTCTTGGACAGCAAATGTCGCGGGTGCTGACGAACCCGCGCCGATTGATTGTGTTCAACTGGACAATGGCGGTGCTGCTTGTGGCCTCGCTCTATCCCGTTCTCTGGCCCGGTTGACCCGCTACGACAGCAGGCAAGTTTCGGCCAGCACATCCTCGGGCGCGGTGTCGGGTGGGTACAGGGTCAGACGCCGCGTTAGACTGTCGTGGGTGCAGGTCAGAACGCGCAGCGCGGGGTCCTTCTTGGCGGCGGCCTTCAGTATCCGTTTTTCCATTCGCCATCTGAAATCGAACATCTTCACCACTCGGATCTTGCCGAGTTGCATCCGGAGCACCATCAGGCCATATAGCAGGGAACTTTCGCGTTGAGAGGCGTCATGACCCAGTATCTGGATTTCGAAAAACCGCTGGCTGAAATTGAAGGCAAGGCTGAAGAGCTGCGTGCGCTGGCCCGCACCAACGAAGAGATGGACGTAACCGAAGAAGCCGCCGCGTTGGACGCCAAAGCCGCCAAACTTTTGGATGAGCTTTACGCCGACCTGACCCCATGGCGGAAATGCCAGGTCGCCCGACACCCGGAACGCCCGCATTGCAGCGATTACGTCGATGCCCTGTTCACCGAATTCACCCCTTTGGCCGGAGATCGCAATTTTGCCGATGATCTGGCCGTGATCGGCGGGCTTGCACGTTTCAACGATCAACCGGTCATGGTGATCGGCCATGAAAAAGGCAGCGACACCAAATCGCGGATCGAACGCAATTTCGGCATGGCCCGCCCCGAAGGTTATCGCAAGGCGGTCCGCCTGATGGAGATGGCCGGTCGGTTTGGCCTGCCGGTGATCACCCTGATCGATACTGCCGGCGCCTATCCCGGCAAGGGCGCCGAGGAACGTGGTCAGTCCGAAGCGATTGCCCGCTCGACCCAGATGTGCCTGAAGATCGGTGTGCCCCTGGTGTCGGTCATCATCGGCGAAGGCGGCTCGGGCGGGGCCGTGGCCTTTGCCACCGCCAACCGCGTGGCGATGCTGGAACACTCGGTCTATTCGGTGATCTCGCCGGAAGGTTGCGCATCGATCCTGTGGAAAGATGCAGAAAAGATGCGTGAAGCGGCCGAAGCGCTGCGTCTGACCGCTCAGGACCTTCACAAGCTTGGCGTTTGCGACCGGATCATCCCGGAGCCCAAGGGCGGCGCGCATCGCGATCGTCCGGCCGCTGTCGAAGCTGTACGCGCGGCTCTCACCGATATGTTGGCGGAACTGGACGGCAAAGATGCGGCGACCCTGATTCAGGACCGCCGTCAAAAATTCCTCGATATCGGCTCAAAAGGGTTGGCGGCGTAACCGTCAGCCACCCAACCTGCGCAACAAGGCAACCGAGGGCTCTCCGGTGACCGCAAGGCCATTGGCGCTTTGATACGCGCTGATGGCTGACGTCGTGTTTTTGCCGATCACCCCGTCCGCGCCCTTCGTATCATACCCTTGGGATGTCAGCCGCCGTTGCAATTCCTTGCGGTCGTCCAATGTCAGACCGTTTGCATCTGGCCCGAACGAGGCCTGAAACGGCGCGCCACCGGCGATTCTGTCCGCCAGATGACCGACCCCGATCGCGTAACTGTCCGAATTGTTATAGCGCTTGATGACCTGAAAATTGCGGAAGACGGCAATGCGCGGTCCGGGCACCTGCGGTTGCAGCACGGCCACCGGAGTACCGGAAACCGTTCCGACCTCGCCCCCCCAGGGCTGCCCCCGCACCCAGCCTGCGCGCGACAGGTAAGCAGCGGTCGAAGCCAGCGAATCCGTCGGATCGTCCGACCAGATATCCCGCCGCCCGTCGCCGGTGAAATCCACCGCATAGGCCAGGTAGGAGGTTGGAATGAACTGCGTATGCCCCATCGCACCGGCCCAGCTGCCGGTCATCTTGTCAGGCGTGGTGTCGCCATTCTGAAGGATCTTCAGCGCCGCGATCAACTGGCTTTCAAAGAACTGACCACGCCGCCCATCATAAGCCAGTGTCGACAGAGCTGACACAACGGGCACATCGCCGCGACGCGCCCCATAGCGGCTTTCCAGCCCCCACACTGCAACGACGATTTCCTTGTCTACTCCGTACTGCGCCTCGATCTGCGACAGCGTCCCGTTGTATTGCCGCAGCATCTTCTGGCCGGTGCTGATCCGCTCGTCCGAGGCGGCAATGGCCAGATAATCCTCGAGCGAACGCTTGAACTCTACCTGATTGCGGTCGCGCTCGATCACATCGGGAAGGTACCCTGCCCCCTGAAAAGCGCGGTCAATTGTGGATTGTGAAATTCCCTGCGATGCCGCCCTGCCCTTGAACCCGGCGACCCAGGCATCCCACCCTGCATTGGGAACGGACCGCATACGCGACGCAGGCGCGCTGGATGGCGCGCCGCCACCCGTGCAGGCGGCCAACAATGTAGATCCAAGGCAAATGGAAAAAGTCCGGCGAGTGATCATGGCTGTGGTCTGCTCTTGTTTGTGATTTGCCTCAAGAGTAACCCAGTCGGGCTGAACAGGCCAGAACAGTGAAACCCTCTATCTTGTGCGCAGAAAGGTCGGCGGGATGCCGCTCAGCTCACCAGCAAACGCAGTCCCTGCGTCACGTCCGAGCGGACCGCCAAGCGCAAGCCCGGTTCGTCCCCTGCCTTGAGAGCAGCAATGATCAGCTTGTGATAATGCGGTGGTTCAGTGCGCCTGAGACGCCCGTAAAGCGCCCTCATCGTCGGCCCGAGTTGCAGCCAGACCGTTTCGGCAATGGCCAGCATCGCGGGCGCCTGAGCCCGCAGGTACAGGGTGCGGTGAAACTCCAGATTTGAACGGATATACCCAACCGCGTCCCGCTTGGTCACCATCTCGGCAACGGTCATGTTGATGGTCTGCAACCGGTCGATCAGCGCAATATGCGCCCGGGGCAGAGCCCGGCTGGCCAGCTCGACTTCCAGCAACGCGCGCAAGGCCGCCAATTCTTCGATCCGGTCGTTGGTCAATTCAGGTGTCGAGACCCGGCCGGAATTGGACAGAAACAAAGCCCCCTCGGCGGCCAGACGGCGCACGGCCTCTCGCGCCGGGGTCATCGAGACGCCGAATTCCTTGCCGATGCCACGCAAGGTCAGCGCCTGACCCGGCGCCATCTCGCCATGCATGATTCGAGATCTCAGGGCGCGGTACACCCGGTCATGAGTGGCAGTTTGGGTGTCAGACGGGCGTGTGCTCAGCATCCGCTTATGTGATCACAAAACAGCGCAAGGTCAACTCGGCTTTGCGTCAAACCTGTATCGATGCAACTCTGCCCCATTGTCGCGCAACCAGCGTCGGGGTTGCTGATAGGGGCCGAAAATGCGTTCCACCTGCTCCCAGAACGCGGGCGAGTGGTTCATCTGGGCAAGATGCGCCACCTCGTGTGCGGCCACATAATGCAGCACCTCGGACGGCGCGAGAATGAGCCGCCACGAGAACATCAATCCACCGTGCGAACTGCATGATCCCCAGCGTGACCGCGTGTCGCGCAGGCTGAGCGTGCTGTACGACCGCCCCAGCATTGCCGCGTAATCATCGCACGCGCCGATCAGACGGTCCCGCGCCAATTCCTTCAGAAACCGGGCCAATCTGCGCGCCTCGGACCCTTCCGGCACTGCGACCTCGTCCGCCAGCAACTGAACCCGCCGACCCTTCGCCGGCACGATTCGCCGGACAATGCCTTCAATCGGTATCTTCTGCCCGAACTGCACCACGGCCGTTTCCGGCCTGTCCTGCAAATGCTGGCGAATCCACTCTTCCTTGGTACGCGCGAAACTCAGCGCCTCGGATTCAGGCACTCCGACCGGATAGGTCAGCGTAACCCGGCCATCCAGTTGAGAAATTCGCAAACTGATGCGCCGCGCCCGGGCGGATTTGCGCAGCCTCAGCGGCACCGGCGGCGTCCCTGGCAATGCGTGCTCTCCCATATCGCGACCTCTCTTGCGCAAAGACTTTGACAGTGCCCTCTGCCTGTGGCAGGTGAGCTGAATCATTTAGACGACTCACCTGATATCAAGGGGATTTGACATGCCCAAGGAAGAATGGGGCGTAAAGCGCGTTTGCCCGACCACCGGTAAGCGATTCTACGACCTGAACAAGGACCCGATCATCAGCCCCTACACTGGCGAGATCGTGGAGCTTGAAACATCCAAAAGCCGCATGATCGCGGCGGATGCAGAAGATGCCGCCTCGGTCAAGGCGCGTGAAAACGCGTCGGAAGAGGAGCTGGTACTGGATGACGACGACTCTGTCGACGTCGAACTGGATGACGATCTGCTGGATGACGATGATGACACCAGTGATGACGTTTCGCTGGATGATATCACCGACATGTCTTCGGAAGACGAAAACTGATCACGTCAAAGGCGACCACAGGGTCGCCTTTTTCGTTCCACTGACAGCTTGGTGCGGAAATTCGCGTTCGATTCCATTTTTGGACTTGCACTCGTCGTCACTGTCTCCTAAACGTCCGTCCACCGCATCAGCGGTACCTAGATGGGGCCTTAGCTCAGTTGGGAGAGCGCTTGCATGGCATGCAAGAGGTCAGGGGTTCGACTCCCCTAGGCTCCACCAAAACCTAACAGAACAACTAGATAGCAAGCATTAGAGCGGTGTGACACACAGGTGTGACACAAAATGAAGCTGCATGCGTAACCGGAAGAGACCAAGCTTGTTCACCGCTCGTCTTTCGAACCATCAAGACGCCGACCTGCCGAATTCACTGGGGTCTGAATCCGGCAGCTGACCCTCAGAATCTCAATGACAGACAGGACATGCCACCATCAAGCTTCGCACAATCGGTATTGTCAATTTCAATGACCTCATAGCCTTCGCGATCCAGCATCTCTGCGGTGCGAGGGAAGCCAGCGGCCATCAGCACCAGATTGTTGAACCGGATCGCGTTGGCCGCTGCCTCTTCACCGTCTGCAACATGCAGCACCCGGTAGCCTTCAAAGCAGCCCGAAGCGTCCAATCGCCGGGTCGCAAGGATTGTCTCGGCATCCATCAGCGAACAATCCGTTTTGAAGTGCAAAACGCCCTCGGGCGTGAACACTTCCCGCAGTTTGTAACCCCATTCAGAGGTGATTTTCGCCAGTTCCTCGACACCTTCCGCGTCGGTGCGGTCTGACCGGCCCACAAGGATTTCGCGACCGGTTACAAGGATGTCTCCGCCCTCGATATGGCCGGGACCTTTGATCTGTGTGACCGTATCATAGCAGGCACGCAGAGCCGGAGCGATCTCGGCCACTTCCCCCATACGCGAAGGCGCGCCCGGCCGCATCAGCACAGCACCCTGCGGCAGGCACAGCGCCGTATCTTCGACAAACTGCGCGTCAGGGAACGCATCCAGGGGATCAAGCTCGATCACCTCGGCCCCGGTGCTTTTCAGTGCTGCCACATATGCCCCATGCGCGGCCATCATCCCATCGAAATCCGGGTTTCCGATATCTTCTGCGCGCAATCCATCAGCTATGGTCGGTGCCGGGCGGCGGGTGATCGCGCGGGAAAACTCAAAAGTTGGGTCTGACATGTTTCAATCTCTCTGAGGTTCGAATTTCGGAGCGGTGACTTCGATCATCGCGGGCCCGTCCAGGGCCGCCGTTTCGCGTAACGCTTGTGCGACGGCCTGAGGGTTATCGGGAACCCTGGTGTGTGGAATGCCAAAGGATCTGGCCGTCGCTGCAAAATCGGGGGGTGTGGGGTCACATCCAACGACCGTCACACCTGCATCCTGCATCGATGTGGCGATTTCCCGGTACCCGTGATTGTTCCAGATCACGAACGTGACCGGCAGGTTTTCGTCTACTGCGGCCATTGCTTCCGGCATTGAAAACTGCGCTCCGCCATCGCCGACGATGCATATTACCCGCGCCGTTGGATCGGCAATCGACGCGCCGATGGCGGCGGGTATGCCATAGCCGAGCGCACCATACCCCGTTGCCGCATTGAACCAGCCACCTGTCCGGTCGTGGTCATAGTAAAGATTGCCGGCATAAATGGGCTGGGTGGAATCCCCGACCATCAGAGCATTCGGAGACGCAGAGCGCATCGCATTCAGTATCTCCACCTGTTTGCGACAATCCGGGCCGATCTCCTGCCAGGCCGCGTCGCGCGTTGATCTGGCACGTTCCGCACCGTCGCTTTGCCGTGCCCTCTGCGGCAGGGCCTCATACAGTGCTGGCACAACCAGGTCGACGTCGCCTTGAATGGCAATCGTTGCCTCATGCCGTGAAAGCTGATCGCTGCACCGTTCAACCCGTATCAGGCCGGACAGTTTCGCAACCTGACCGGTGGCATACATGTCATAATCGGTTGGCCCAAGCTCGGTTCCCAAGGCCAGAACGCAATCGGCGCTTTCCAGCAATGCGCGCACCGCCTTCAGGCTGGGGCTGGCCGGAACGGTCAGAGCGTGCCCGTGCATCAGGCCGCGCGCATTGACGGTTTGCACAACAGGGGCATCCAGGGCTTCGGCCAGTGCTTGCAATCCCGCCTCGGCACGTTTCGCCCCGCCGCCCGCCAGAATGACGACTTTCTTTGCGTCAGTCAGTTGCCCTGAGGCCTGCCTGATCAAAGCCGGGTTGACCGGAGGATCAGGGTCAGGCGTCTCGACTGCTGTTTCCTGATATTCCGCCGCTGCGATATCCAGCGGGACCTCTATATGTACCGGCCCGGGGCGACCGTTGGTGAGGTTGTGAAAAACACGCGCCAAGACCGGGTCCAGAGCGCCGGGGCCGGTGACCTGTTCGGACACCAACGCAACCGTTTTCGCCAGCCCCATTTGGTCTGGCAATTCGTGCAGATGCCCCAAACCCTTGCCAAGCGATCCGGTTTTGTTGACCCCGGACACCACCAGCATCGGTATTGAATCGGCCCGCGCCTGCGCCATCGGCGTCAGCGTATTGGTCAATCCGGGGCCGGTGATCACAAAGGCAACACCAGGCTTGCCCGCCACACGCGCATAGCCATCGGCCATGAAACCTGCGCCCTGTTCGTGTCTGGGCGTAACATGTCGTATGCCAGAAGCGGCAAGCCCTCGGTACAGTTCCACCGTGTGAACGCCTGGTATTCCAAAGACGCAGGTCACATCCCCTTGGCAAAGCTTGGCAACCAGAGCTTCGCCAATTGTCATACCGCTCATGCGACCTCACGTGATTTGCTGTTGGCGTGATCGATGATACGGGAAACCGCAGTTCCAAAGTCCGTGTCACTGATCGTCAGAGCGACCCGCACCCAGTCCTTCAGGCTGTCCCCAAAGGCGGACCCCGGCATGACGGCCACCCCGGCCTGTAGCAGGTCCCAGGCATAGGCTTCGCCATCCAGCCCGGTGGCAGAGACATTGATGAGTGCGAACATTCCCGCCTCGGGCCGGTGAACAGTCAGATCCGTTTCCGCTTCAAGACGATCGGCCAGCAGGGTCGCGCGGCCAGAAAAGCGGGCGGCCATGCCGGGGGCAACCTCGGACCCGTCGCGGATCGCTTTTTCGGTCATGTCCGCGATGAAAGGCTGATTGCCAAAAAGCATGGTCTCGGAATAGGGCAGCAGCGCTTCGCAGAACGCGGCGGGCCCGACACACCAGCCACTGCGGAACCCCGGAGCGGCATGAGATTTCGAAATGGATGATACGCCAATGACACGATCCGCCAGTTCCGGATCCGCCAATGGTGAAACAAATCGGGCACCGTCAAAGATCAATTCTTCATAAACCTCGTCCGAGATGATCCACAAGTCATGCGCAATCGCCAGCTGCCCGATCTCGGCAATGTCCGCGGCGGTCAGGATCGCGCCCGTCGGGTTATGCGGCGTAGTCAGGAGAATGGCACGGCTGCGCGGAGTGATGCGGGCCGCTATATCTGCGGCCTGCATGCGAAACCCTTTCTCGGGCCGCAGCGGTACGGGCACCATCTCGGCCCCGGATGCGCGAACGACACCTTCATAGGTCGCGTACATCGGATCGCCGACCAGTACTTCGTCGCCCGACTCGGCGACCCCGGCCATGGCTGCAAACAGGGCGGTCTGCGTCCCGGGAAAGCACAGAAAATTCTCAGGCCCGAATGCCCGCCCACGCGAGGCAGAGTAGCGCGCAGCCAGCGCGTCTAGCAGTCCGGCTTCTCCGCGCCCATTGGAATACCCTGTCCGCTGCGCCCGCAATGAGGTTACGGTGGCTTCGACCAATGCGTCCGGCACGGGCACGTCCGGTTCTCCTATCGTCATTTCGACGATATCCGCTCCGGCCTTGAGAAGGTCGCGCGCTTTCAGGTGCACGCCCCATTTGGCGCCCCCCAAGCCCGCCAACCGTTCTGTCACGGATGTGGTCTTCATGACTGCTCCACTTCTTTGGTCAATGGAATCCCGACGATGGCGCTGACGGAATCCAAACCGATCTGCGCCAGTTGGCCTTCGGAAAAAGCATCCGGAAGCGCGCCCCCTTCAAGCCACAGGCCGTCGATCACCGCGTTGCAGGCGATGGCCAGTTGCATTGCCTCTGACGCATCAACCGAACGCCCAGTTTCTTGCAGCGCAGCAACGATCAGCTTCTCGAGGTGATCCCGGAAATAGTTGTAGGTTTGCTGGTGAATGCGCTGCATTTTCGGGTCATGCTGCACCTTGTTCAGGAAGCCTGCCCACAAGGCCACAGCGCTTGGATCGACGATTGGCGGTCGCAGTGACGCGTCGACGAAGTTGGTCAGCCGAGAAACCGCGCTTCCCTTTCCTGACGAAGCAGCTGTCTGGTCTGTCAGCGTATTCATGTGGTGCTCATACGCCGCCTGAACCAGATCTTCCTTGGATGAGAAATAGTGCCGGATCAGCCCTTGGGTCACGTTCGCGCGGGCTGCGATCTCACGCACTGTGGCGCCCCGAACGCCCATCTCGGCGATCAGATCCAAAGTCGCCAGAATCAGCGCCTCGCGGCGAAACTCGGCAGACTCACGTTTGAATTTGCGGCTGTCGTCCTGCACGTCAGTGTCATCCATGGCATGGAGTTATTATACACTTGCATAATTGCGAGATTCGGGGCTTACTGCAAGCTGAAATCAGAAGATTCTTGGATATGGACACAGCCAAAGCAGTTTCACCCGCACCCGAAGCAACCACGCCCGACGAGGCGATCAAGGTTGAGGATCTGCACAAATCCTTTGGCACGCTGGAGGTTTTGAAAGGCGTATCCCTGACCGCAAACAAGGGGGATGTTGTTGCCATTATCGGGGGGTCAGGCTCTGGAAAATCCACCATGCTGCGCTGCATCAACTTTCTGGAAACGCCGAGTTCAGGAAAGATCAACATTGGCGGCGAACTGGTTGAAATGCACGCAGATGGCAGCCCTTCCAACCGCCGTCAGATCGAACGTATCCGCACACGGCTGGCCATGGTCTTCCAGCAGTTCAATCTGTGGACACACCGTACGCTTTTGGAGAACGTGATCGAAGTGCCCGTGCATGTCCTCAAGGTGCCGAAGGCAGAGGCGATCGCGCGGGCGCATGAACTGCTGAAGAGGGTGGGCCTCGGCGACAAGGCCGACACCTATCCGGCCTATCTTTCGGGTGGTCAGCAACAGCGCGCCGCCATCGCCCGGGCGCTTGCGGTCGATCCTTCGGTTATGCTTTTCGATGAACCCACGTCGGCGCTTGATCCCGAGCTTGTTGGCGAGGTTCTGACCGTGATCCGCGATCTTGCCGCCGAAGGGCGCACAATGCTGCTTGTCACCCATGAAATGAAATTTGCACGCGAAGTCGCAGACCACGTTGTCTATCTCTTCGAGGGCCGTATCGAAGAGCAGGGTCCGCCTGCCGAGGTCTTCGGCAACCCGAAATCAGAACGCTTGAAGCAGTTCCTCAGCTCGGTCGCCTGATCCGGAAAAACAACACATAATGAACCAAAAGGGAGTATCAAAATGAACATCAAGAAACTGCTCGCGTCCGGCCTTGCCGCCGCTGTCCTTTCGGCTGGTGTCGCCAGCGCCGAAGAGGTCAAGATCGGCATCGCGGCCGAACCTTATCCGCCCTTCGCGTCGCTGGACAGCTCAGGCAACTGGGTCGGCTGGGAGATCGATGTCATCAATGCGGTCTGCGCCGCTGCGGAACTTGACTGTGTCATCACACCGGTCGCCTGGGACGGTATCATCCCGTCGCTGACCGGACAGCAGATCGACGCCATCATGGCATCAATGTCGATCACCGAGGAGCGGCTGAAAACCATTGATTTCAGCGATCCTTACTACAACACACCTGCCGTCATCGTCGCGGACAAATCGATGGATATCGAAGCGACCCCCGAGTCGCTGGCCGGTAAGGTTGTCGGCGTTCAGGCTTCGACCATCCATCAGGCTTATGCACAGGAATACTTCAAGGATTCCGAGCTGAAAGTTTATCAGACTCAGGATGAGGCCAACCAGGACCTGTTCGCAGGCCGTATTGACGCCACACAGGCCGACAGTATTGCCATGGCGGACTTCGTGAACTCGGATGCCGGGGCATGCTGTGAAATCAAAGGCGCCGTCGCAGATGATCCGGCTATCCTGGGGCGAGGCGTTGGCGCCGGTGTTCGCAAGGGCGATGATGACCTGCTTGCAGCGCTGAACAAGGGCATCGCGGCAATTCTCGCCGATGGAACGCACGAGAAGATCACCTCGAACTATTTCTCGGCCAGCATCTACTAAGCGGCTGCTGTGACCGGACTGTTGGAATCGCTTGGATTGGCGCAGAGCGCAGAGCTACTGTCGCTGTCGCCACCGGGTTGGGGGGGCAATCTGCTGCGCGGATTGTCCCACTCATTGCAGATCGCTTTTGGTGCATATGCGCTCGGCCTCGTGATCGGATTGTTCGGAGCCTATGGCAAACTATACGGTGGGAAGGTCACGCGCGATCTTCTTGCCATTTACACGACCGTGATCCGGGCCGTGCCGGAACTGGTCCTGATCCTGATCCTGTATTACGTGGGATCTGACATCATCAACAAAATCTCCGCTGCAATGGGTGGAGGCCGGGTCGAGGTCAATGGCGTCGCCGCGGGCATTTGGGTTCTCGGCGTTGTTCAGGGCGCATATGCAACCGAGATTCTGCGCGGAGCCATTCAGGCGGTTCCACCCGGACAGATCGAGGCGGCCAAGTCCTACGGGATGCCCGCATTCATGACCATGCGGCGTGTCACGATCCCCGCCATGATGGGTTTTGCTGTACCCGGTCTGGCCAACTTGTGGCTGATTGCCACCAAGGACACTGCACTGCTCGCGGTCGTGGGGTTCAACGAACTGACACTGGAAACCCGGCAGGCCGCCAGCAGCACCCGGGCCTATTTTACCTTCTTTCTGGCAGCGGGTTTTCTCTACCTCATGGTCACTCTCTTTTCGGGTGGTATCTTCGCGCGGATCGAGAAATGGGCGCGTCGCGGTCAACCTTCTCTGAAAGGAGGTGGCAGATGATCGACCTCAGGTCCTTGATGCAACCCCATCGGATCGTGATGATGCTGATCTTTGCCGGGATCGTGATCTGGTGTGCCATGTCTTTGCGATGGGACTGGTTGCCAAAATACGCCCCGCTTGCCTTGCAGGGGATCTGGACCACGCTCTGGCTGCTTGTTGTCACCGTCGTTCTCGGATTTCTGCTGGCCGTACCACTCGGGTTGGCCCAGGCCGTTGGGCCCTGGTACCTTGCGGCCCCCGCCAAGGCGTTTTGCACCATCATTCGGGGCACACCCCTGCTTTTGCAGCTTTGGTTGCTGTATTATGGCCTCGGCTCATTGTTCCCTCAATTCCCATGGATACGATCGTCCGAGCTTTGGCCGTATCTGCGTCAGGCCTGGCCTTATGCGGTGCTGGCTTTGACGCTTTCTTATGCCGGCTATGAAGGTGAGGTGATGCGCGGAGCCTTCAAAGGCGTCGCCAAAGGTCAGCTGGAGGCGGCAAAGGCGTTTGGCATGCCAAGGCTGACGATGTTCCGCCGCATCTGGTTGCCGCAGGCAATTCGCAATGTCCTGCCGACCCTGGGCGGTGAAACCATTCTCCAGTTGAAGGCGACGCCCTTGGTTGCCACGATTACGGTGGTTGATATCTATGCCGTGTCATCCCGGGTGCGGTCCGACACGTTCATCATCTACGAGCCGCTCATCCTGCTGGCCGTATTCTACATTCTCGTTGCTGGTATTATTGCCCTGATGTTCCACTGGCTGGAAGTGAAGGTGCTGGGAACCGGAAGCCGCAATGGGTCTGCCGGATAATACCAGCCGGAAGTGAAGCGAGACCCACGGCCCCGCTCCGGACACCGGTTTCGTCGGCGCGTTTTCAGACCAATTGAAACCATGGGCACACGGTCAAGACGGTTGCCCGGAATGGCTTGGGGAAGGTTCGGCTTGCAGCCCTTGCGACGTAGGTACCGGCAACCCGGGACTGGTGCCTGGCCTTCTTATCCATTGCACAACGACCTGGAACACCGCGCCGCAATCGTCTGGTCGGCGCAGTGGCGGATGTCACGAACTGATCGTGCCCATTGGCTCTGTTTGCCAATCAGAACAACGCTCAGATCGCCAGATATTCCTCACGAAGACTGGTGTCCTCAAGCACTTCTTTTGCCGTTCCGTCGAACACGATGGTCCCGGTATCAAGGATGATCGCGCGGTCCGCCAGCTCCAAAGCGCGCACGGCGTTCTGTTCAACGATGATCGTTGTCATACCCTGCTGCTTGACGTGTATGAGGGTTTTTTCGATTTCGTCGACAATGACAGGCGCCAAACCTTCATAGGGCTCATCCAAAAGCAGCACTTTGATGTCCCTGGCAAGAGCCCTGGCGATCGACAGCATCTGCTGTTCGCCACCCGACAGTGTAATCCCTTCCTGCTTCCTGCGCTCTCCGAGACGCGGAAACAGCTCGTAAAGCCGTTCAAGGGACCATCCGATCGGAGGCGCAATCTGTGCGAGTTGCAGGTTTTCTTCGACTGTCAGGCCGGGAATGATGCGTCTGTCTTCCGGTACAAGACCAAGGCCAACTGCCGCCGCTTCATAGCTTGTCATGTTGTGCAGAGGCTTGTGGTCCAACCAGATTTCGCCATGTCTGACTTCTGGATCTCCAACTCTCGCGATCGAACGCAGCGTCGAGGTCTTGCCCGCGCCGTTGCGTCCAAGAAGGGCAAGAATCTCGCCTTCATGTACGTTGAAGCTGACGCCCTGCACGATGTAGCTTTCTCCATAGTAGGAGTGCATGTCCCAAACGGAAAGAAACGCAGGGGCGGTGCTGGCCAGATTGGCGTTTTTCGAAAAGTCAGGTTTCTCGTTCATAGCTTTTCCTTACGCAGCCTCGCCCAGATAGGCCTCGCGAACCTTTGGGTTTCCGCGGATGTTTTCAGGAGTATCTTCAACCAAAGGCGTGCCCTGGGCCAGAACAGTGATGCGTTCGGCAAGGCTGAAGACGACATGCATGTCATGCTCGATGATCGCGATGGTGATATCGCGTTCATCCTTGATCTGTTTCAGCAGGTCGATCGTGTTGTTGGTATCCGCCCTCGCCATCCCCGCCGTCGGTTCATCCAGCAGCAACAGCCGCGGATTCTGGCTGAGGCACATGCCGATCTCGAGCCGTCGCTTGTCGCCCCGCGACAGCGAGGCCGCGTGCATCTCACGCTTGTCGGCCATGTTCATCTCTTCCAGCATCGCTTCGGCCTGTTCGACAACAGCCTTTTCGTTGGCGATGGTTTCATAAGCATGCATCCGGAACGCCCCATCCCGCATGGCGAAGATCGGAATCAGCATGTTCTCCATCACCGTCAATTCACCAAAAATCTCTGGTGTCTGAAACACGCGGCTTATGCCCATCTGGTTGATCTGGAAGGGCTCAAGCCCCAAGACCGAGGCGTTGTCGAACAACACGGACCCGGTGTCTGGCATGAGCTTGCCGACCAGACAATTCAGCAAGGTCGATTTGCCCGCCCCATTGGGCCCGATGATTGCGTGAACCGAATTCTCCTCGACGCTGAGATTCACATCCGTGAGTGCCTTGAGGCCGCCGAAGCGCTTGCTGACGTCTTTGACTCTTAGAATTGCCATGGCTCGCCCCTTATTCCGCCGGTTCCGTTTTACCCGACGTCGCGTCGTCGGATTTTGATTTCTTGCGCTTGAGCCGGTTCAGCAAACGCTGACCACCTTCGACAAGACCACCCGGCAGGTAGATAACGACAAGCATGAAAAGAATGCCCAGCGTCAGATGCCAGCCCTTGCCGATGAACGGATGGATCACGAATACCACCGCGTCCTCCAGCCCGTCAGGCAGGAATGCAAACCAGCTGTGCAACACGTTGTCGTTGATCTTCGAGAAGATGTTTTCGAAATACTTGATGAAGCCCGCACCCAGCACCGGACCGATCAAGGTTCCCGTGCCGCCCAGGATCGTCATCAGAACGACCTCGCCCGATGCGGTCCACTGCATACGTTCGGCACCTGCCAGCGGGTCCATTGCGGCCATCAGCCCACCAGCCAGGCCGGCATACATGCCCGAGATGACAAATGCCGCCAGCGTGTACGGTTTCGAATTCAGGCCGGTATAGTTCATCCGCTGCTGGTTCGACTTCACCGCCCGCAGCATCATCCCGAAAGGTGAACGGAAGATTCGGATCGCCAGGTAGAAGACCACCATCATAATCACCGCGCACAGATAGTATCCCGCGTTGAAATCAAAGCTCCACGCGCCCACGTCCAGCGTGTAGGTTGCGCGCATCGGCAGCCCGAACAAATGCGGCAGATCCGGCGAATTCGCCCCTTGCAGTATCTGTGGATCATCCGCGTAAACCTGCAATCCCGTTTCCCCGTTCGTCAGGTTGAACTTGGGGTTCGACAGCACCGAATAGGCCAGCGCAAAGCTCATCTGCGCGAAGGCCAGCGTGAGGATCGAAAAATAGATGCCCGACCGGCGCAGGCTGACAAACCCGATCAGCAAAGAGAACACTCCGGCGACCACAACGCTGAGTGCGATAGCCGGGATGATGTTGTAGCTCAGCAGCTTGAACATCCATACGGCGGAATAGGATCCAACGCCCAGAAAGGCCGCGTGTCCGAATGACAGGTATCCGGTAAGGCCGAACAGGATGTTGAAGCCGATGGCAAAGATGCCAAAGATCACGAAACGTTGCATCAGGTCCGGATAGCCCGCGTTGAATTGCGCCATGGCGCTTCCTTCGGGGAACGGATTCAGGATGAAGGGCGCCAGCATCGTAAGGATGCCGACGATGATCAGCAGGCTGGTGTCTTTTTTGTTCAGTCCCAACATCGATTATTCCTCCATCACGCCTTTGCGTCCCATCAAACCGCGCGGGCGTGTGAGCAGCACAATAATGGCAACAAGGTAGATGATGATTTGGTTGATGCCCGGGATCGTCGTCGTGGCCCAGGTCGTAGAGGCGAAGCTTTCGAGAATGCCCAGCAGAAAGCCAGCCAGCACGGCGCCGGGAAGAGACCCCATGCCGCCAACGACAACCACAACGAAACTGAGGACCAGAAAATCCATCCCCATGTGATAGTTGGGCGGGTTGAGCGGCCCGTACATGACGCCCGCCAAACCGGCCACCGCAGCAGCAATACCGAACATGATCGTAAAGCGCCGGTCGATGTTGATCCCCAGCAAGCCCACAGTTTCGCGATCCGCCATGCCGGCGCGCACAACCATGCCGAAGGTGGTGAATTGCAGGAATGAGAAGACGGCACCGATTATGGCAACTGCAAAGCCAAAATAGACGAGGCGCCAGATCGGGTAGATGATCGCGTTGGGATCAAACCCGATCATTGTGCCAAGGTCGATAGAGCCACTCAGCGCGTCGGGCGGCGGGGTCTGGATGGGGTTGGCACCAAAGAAATACTTTACGATTTCCTGCAACACGATCGCCAGGCCGAACGTGACAAGGATCTGGTCCGCGTGGGGGCGTTTGTAGAAATGCTTGATAAGCCCGCGTTCCATCACATAGCCAACCGCCAGCATGATCGGGATCGCAAACAGGATTGCCAATGGAACGGACCAGTCGATGATCGTCGCCCCGAACTCCGGGCCGAACCATGCTTGGACATAAGGTGTTTCCACTTTCAGCGGGTTGCCAAGAAAGTCGGTTTGGCTCTCGTCGATGGTTACAAAGCTCAGGTTCATGAGCTTTTGCAAAGTGACGGCACAGAACGCGCCGATCATGAACAGGGCCCCGTGGGCAAAGTTCACAACGCCGAGCGTCCCGAAAATAAGCGTCAGCCCCAGCGCAATCAGCGCATAAGCCGACCCTTTGTCCAGACCGTTCAGAATTTGCAATAGGATGGCGTCCATTGGCCCACCTCAGGGTTAGTCAGTGTGAATTGAGTGGCACAACAGGATCAACCCTGCTGTAGATGTCTGGCCACCATTTTGGCGGCCAGACTTTGATACGAGGCTTTATGCGCCCGGGTTGCACTCACCCAATGCGCCACCGGCGAACATCGGATGCTCCGGATCGTATTCGACCTGCGCGCGTGGCGTGATCTCGACGATCTCCAGCGTGTCATAGGCGTTGGTCGGGTTCATGTTGCCACGCACGACCAGCACGTCCTTGAAGCACTGGTGATCCGCGCCGCGATACCAGGTCGGGCCGTTGCCCAGGCCGTCGAACTCGAAGTCTTCCAGCGCTTCCGCAACACCGCATGGGTTGAATGTACCGGCACGCTCACAAGCATCCGCATAAAGCAGAACCTGTGCATAGCAGGTCTGGGCCGAGTTGGACGGCGGCTTGCCGTATTTCTCGCCGAAGGACTTCACGAAAGCCTTGGTGCCTTCATCCTGCAACTGCCAGTTCCAGTTCATCGAACCCAGCACGCCCTTGATGTTCTCGCCCGCACCGGCGGCCATCAGTTCCGAATACAGCGGCACGACGATCTTGAAGTCCTTGCCGTTGGCGACCTTGTCGAGCAGGCCGAACTGAATCGCGTTGGTCAGCGAGTTCACCATGTTGCCGCCATAGTGGTTCAGAACCAGAACGTCCGCGCCCGAGTTCAGAACCGGAGTGATGTAGGACGAGAAGTCTGTTGACGCGAGTGGCGTTTTGACGGTGTTGACCGTTTCCCATCCCAGGGCTTCGGTCGAGGCGACGATCGACTCTTCCTGGGTCCAGCCCCAGTTGTAGTCAGCCGTCAGGTGATAGGCGCGGCGGTCATTGCCCATCTCGGCGGCCAGCACCGGCGCAAGCGCAGCGCCCGACATGTAGGCGTTGAAGAAATGGCGGAAACCATTGGCCTTCTTGTCCTTGCCGGTGGTGTCGTTGGCGTGGGTCAGACCTGCCATAAAGATCACACCTGCTTCTTGACACAGGCCCTGAACCGCAACGGCCACGCCCGAGGACGACCCGCCGTTGATCATGATCGCACCGTCTTTTTCGATCATCGACTTTGCTGATGCACGCGCGGCGTCCGACTTGGTCTGGGTGTCACCGGTGACGAACTCGACCTTCTTGCCGAGGATGCCATTACCCTTCAGCGCCTTCGACGTGAAGGTGTTCAGGCAACCGCCGTCACCCTCTCCGTTCAGGTGTTCCACCGCCAGCTGTTGCGCCAGCAGCTCGTCATTTCCCTCTTCCGCATACGGCCCGGTCTGGGGAACGTTGAAGCCCAGGGTCACGGACCCTCCGGTTGGTTCGTTGGTGTAAGCGGCAGCCGACGAAGCCGTGAAGATCGTAGGCAGGGCCAGACCGGTGCCTGCAACGGCACCAGACTTCAACACGCCGCGGCGTGTGACAGATTTGTTGGTCATTCATTCCTCCCATTTCCCTTTCTCTCGTCGTCTGGCTCCTCTTCCAGCAGACGAAAGCGCACTTATGTGCATTTCAATAATGGAAACGCGGTGGAAAATTTCACAACAAATTACTGGATTTGAAACAAAATTTTGTAAACGTCTTGACGAAACCCAAGATCATCTGAAAAGCTTTCTGGCCTATAACAATTTAAATACATATTTTTCATATATTTAAATGTAAATATAAACGACGCAATTGCCAGACATGGCAGCAATGTTCGTTCACTGCTGCGCCAAAAGACGATCTCCCATGCAAAGCCAGCCTTTTCAACACGTTGAATGGAAACAAGCTCTCTGCCCCTCCCTCATCTGACGGTCCAGTTTGATTGTTGTTGGCGCAAGATCGTCCACGGGGCGGCCGGTATTATTGTGTCCGGCGCGGGTGGGCGGCATCCCAGCGCAATGAGCAGTCTTTCATGTTCCGGTGTTTCGTCCATTCCACGATCAGGATCCGTCTGCCCGAGCCGCCCCCCGGATTTCGGACACTGACGTCAGCTGTGACTTGCCGAGCCGGCGCGCGGCGCGACCGACCTTTGGTCAGGGAACCAAAACCGCTGCCCCTTGCAATCGCCCGGCGCTCAGATCCGCGAGGGCTGTGTTGGCGTCCTTCAGTGAATATCTTTGTGTCCGTGTCTGGATACCTGCGGCTTGGGCCATTGCAAAAAACTCCTCACCATCCTGACGCGTCAGGTTTGCGACAGACAGGATTTGACGTTCCCCCCAAAGATCGCTGTAGGGAAAGGATGGAATGTCGCTCATGTGAATTCCGCCGCAAACCACCCGGCCGCCCTTGCGGACAGCTTGCAGCGCTTTGGGCACAAGGGCACCGACAGGTGCAAATATGATTGCAGCATCCAGTTCCACCGGTGGTCGTTCGTCGGACCCACCAGACCAAACCGCGCCAAGATCACGCGCAAACTTCTGCGCCTCGATATCCCCGGGCCGGGTCAGCGCATATACTTTCCGGCCCTGCCAGACGGCCAGTTGTGCAAGGATATGCGCGGCGGCTCCGAATCCATAAAAGCCGATATGCTTGGCATCCTGCGCCATTCGCAGACAGCGAAATCCGATAAGTCCGGCACATAACAACGGTGCCAGTGCAACCGGATCGGCAACCTCTGGCAGGGCAAAGACATACCGTGCATCCGCAAGGCAGGCTTCGGCAAACCCTCCGTTTCGCGTGTATCCCGTGAACACCGGCGCGTCACACAGGTTTTCCTGCGCGCGGTGGCAATAAGGACATCGACCACAAGTGGACCCAAGCCACGACACGCCCACGCGCTGACCGGTTTCCAGCCCTGTTACAGCATCTCCCTTTCGCAGGACCCGTCCCACGATTTCGTGGCCCGGAACCAGTGGAAGTTCAGGATGTTCGAGGTCACCATCGACGATGTGCAGATCCGTGCGACAAACACCACAAGCCTCGATCTGGATCTGGATATCATGATCGCCCGGCGCCGGAAGTTCGATGTCTTCCAGTCTCAGCGCACGGCCGGCCTCGTTCAAAACCATTGCGCGTGTCATGGTCCAACTCTCCAGATGTGTCCGCCCGTGGTCATCTGTGTATTGCCTCTTTTCGTTGCCAATTGCGGGCTCGGCCTTCGACAAAGCCGCAAATTTGGCACAGGGTTCCGACGACCTGCACGATAACACAACGGCGCCGCAGCAAGGCTTGATCCATCGCAAAGTCCCGGATCCAACCGAGCGACCAAAACCTCGGTTGCACCCGAAGGACTTGTTCGGGTGTCCAAGTGTGATTGACCAGGCAATGAGGGGTCAGACCTTCGCCACCGGTTTCAGGTCTGATCAATGTAGCTGCCCGGCGCTTTGGGCAGGTTTTCGGCCCCTCTTCGTTTTCCGCCCATCGGCGGCGGCGCAGTTTCGCCCGATGAACGGTCTTTGATCCAATCCACCATCGCAGGCCACCAGGAACCTTGCTTTTCCTTGGCCGACTCAAACCACTCATCCGGCGAGGTATACAGCGCGTCTGCCGGCCTGTGGCCCAACCGATAGTGGCGGTGCTTGTGCCCCGGTTCGCTCAGGATACCGCCATTGTGACCGCCGTTGGTCAGCACGAAGGTGAGGTCTCCGTCGGTAAACAGCCGGATTTTGTACACTGATCGCCACGGAGCAATGTGGTCGGATTCCGTTCCGACCACAAACATGGGAACGCGAATGTCCTTGAGCGCGACGACCCGCCCTTCGACGGAAAAGCGCCCAGCGCTCAGCCGGTTTTCCAGGAACAGACCGCGCAAATATTCGGAATGCATTCGCGCCGGCATTCGGGTCGTGTCATTGTTCCAGACGGTCAGATCCGTAGGCAGGTCGTCTTCGCCCAGAAAATAGCGGCGCACAGCCCGGGCATAGATCAGATCTTCGGCGCGGATTGTCGTGAAAGTTCGCGTCATCTGAGGGCGGTCAAGATAGCCCTGCAACCACATCAGATCTTCGACAAAAGCGACCTGACTGTCATCGATAAACAGCAAAAGCTCACCGGCTTCGGCAAAATCAACCTGCGCCGCCATCAGCGTAACGCTTGCAAGCCGGTCATCACCATCGCGTTGCATCACCGCAGCTGCAATCGCCAGAAGTGTGCCCCCCAGGCAATAACCATTGGCGTGGATCTTTTTACCCGGAACGATTTTCTCGATGGCCTCGATCGCGGCCATGACACCGTTCAGGCGATAATCCTCAAGGCTGAGATCAGCCTGATCAGCCGTGGGATTGACCCAGGAAATCATGAAAACGGTAAAGCCCTGCTCGACCAGATACCGCACCATGGAATTTTCCGGAGAAAGGTCGAGCACATAGTATTTCATGATCCAGGCAGGCACGAAAAGGATCGGTTCCGCCTGCACGCGCTTGGTGCGCGGTGTGTATTGAATCAGCTCGAACAGCGCGTTGCGATAAACGACCCTGCCGGGGGTCGCGGCAATGTCTTTACCGATTTCATAACCCTGAGGGGCAGGTTCGTGCTGTTGCGTTATGGTATGGGCAACATCCTCAAGAAAGTGGGCGGCGCCCTCCATCAAATTGCGACCGCCGGTCTGGAACGTGCGATTGATGATTTCCGGGTTCGACCACGGGAAGTTCGAAGGAGAGACAAGATCAAGTGCCTGGCGAACCTGAAATTGCGCCCGTTCGGCGTCACGGGGGGCGATGCCCGGCATTTCGTCCGTTGCGGCCTGCCACCAATCCTGTGCGCTCAGAAAAGCCTGCTGCCAAAGGGAAAATGGCGCCTTTTGCCAGCCGGGCGCATTGAAACGGTGATCCTGCTTGCGTGGTTGAAAAGGTGGAGCGGCCCTCGCACCGGTCGCCATCTCGCTGGCATAGACCCAGAGTTTGGCCGTATCGCGTGCTGCGCGCTCTGTCAGTTCAAGCTGGCGACCGGGGGAACGACCCAGGTGCAGGGCCCAATCCATCCAGGTGGCCATTATCGAATGCGGGGAAACACCGGCTGTGGCACGGGCAAGGGCCGCGCGCGTCGCGCGGTCAAGTTTCTCATAGGGGTGTGGCGGGGCATTCTTGCCGGTATCTGCCGCGCAAACCCCGGCCTCGGCAGACAGCTTGTCAGGTGAGAGTTTGGTCATCTGGGTTCTCCGATCCGGGCAGAGTGCTAAAACGCTGCAAACCTAAGCCTATGTGCCCACCAAGCCCCGAGGCGACCAGTCAACCGCCCGTTTTCTGATTGGACGTACCTGTTTACACACCGGACCAGGCGAGGCGTCCTGAAATGGCCGCGAGCGCTTGGGATCCCGTGTTGCCAGGCACCGTTCGCTATTTTGGCAACATAAAGAACTCTTCCAGTACAATCTTGCCATCCTCAACGGAATAAATGGCAATCTCGCTAAGGTTCATCCTTTGTCCGGTGTCTTTCTGCACGACCTCGGCATTGAAACGCACCCCAAAGCGATTGGGCGGATGAACAAAAGGACCGTCCGCCGTAAGTGTCAGGATATCATGCGTTTTCAGCCAGTCTTCCCGTTTTGCCTTGATGGCGTCGCGGCCCTTTGTGATCCGAAATTGCCGTACCGGAGGCACAACCGCCTCTATGGACTGAGCGTTTTCCGCGTACATCTCGTCAACGCTTGCCAAGCCATTGCGATCACGCATCGCCTGAACAAACGCCCGCCCAATTTCGACTAGTCTTTCCATGCAAGACCTCCTGATACGTTGGTGACTGTATCTCGGCGGGCCGCGTTCAACCTTGACAAAGATCAAAATGAGACGGCCCTGCAAAGATTGGCCACATAGCTTGCTTCGGAACAGGCAGAACAGTGCCTTGCAGATTTGGACGCAGCAAGTCGCCGTCAATTGTCGGGCAAGATGTGTCCCTGCGGGTCTTGGCGCATCTTCACTCCTTGACGGTTAAGATCAGCCTGAAATCCTCCGCTACACAATCAATACAATCTGTTCCATGGGTGCTGATGGGCTTCATGCAAATCGGATCAACCTCTCTGCAATCGGACTGTGATTTCGGACAGCCGGGACCAGGATTGGAACGTGATCGGCAAAGCAAGTGCGGCTTCAGAAAACTCCCATGAATAGCTGACAATCGAAAAAATCATTCCAGGTGTCGCATCCAGGTTCTGCGTCGCGAACCACAGGTTGAACAGGATCAGACCTATCAGCAGAACGAAGATCACACCGTACAGGAAGGCTTCGGTATCCGAGAGCTTCACTTCGAAACGACGCAGTTTCGTCAGGTGGACAAGCACCGGGCGGTTGCGGCGGCGTTCCAGAACGCTGACCTGATGTTCCATCTGCTCATTCAGCGCACGGTTCCATTGCCAGAACGTCGAATGAAACAGGGCGTAGATGCATACCATTCCGACAAGCACCCCACAGGCTGACGGAGCCAGCACCGGCGAGAAGTAAAACAGCAATATTGCTGAGACGACGAACTGCATGATCCCTGAAACTGCCGAAGGCAGGATCTCTTCCAGAAAGTCGGCCAGTTCTCGCCCCATTCCGATCCGGGCGTTCAGCGAAGAAATCGGCAGGTTTGAAAAACGCGCAGCAAGCGCCTTGCCCAGCTCGACGCGGATCGTTCCGTAGACACGCGTATCGTATATCCGCCGGATCACGCCGATCAGCGTGAGGGCGACCATAAGAGCGCCCAAATGCACAAAGGGCTGAAACTGTCCGCTTAGCAATCCATCTATGGCAAAGCCGATAAACAGCGGGATCAAAACGGATAACACAGTTTCCGACAGTATCAGAAACCAGGTGATCCCGACACGCCACCGAAACACGCTCAGCAACGTGCCGATCGTCAGTTTTCTGTCCCTCAGCATACGGCATCACGGATCATAGTGGACACGAACGCGGACATCGCCTGGCCAGACCGAGGCGGCCTTGAAATCAGGCATGTCCTGAGGGTTCGGGGCGCCGGTTGAACCCAGCCCCTCCAAAAGCTTCGTCTCGGTCATGTTCAGGTCTTCGTCCTTGTTTTCGTCGTGAAACAGCAGCACCGCATAGGGGCCCGCGGTCAGGTCGGGAAACTCATGGCTGACGCTGCCTTTGCGGGACGGAACCTGGGCGTAGTCAATCGCGCTCTGGACATCCAAACCGTCAAAGGCGCGCGCGTCGTCGAAAACAAGGATCACAATGTTTCCCTTGGCGTTGCGGATACCTTCCACGGTCACGTTCAGACCATCCGAGGCGGCAGGCGCTGCAAGCGCCATCAGGGCAATTGCGGGGGCCAGAATGCTTCGTGTCATGACTGTGTCCTTTCTCCGGAAGGGTGCGGCGGGACTGGCTTGAAGACGACAAGAACATCTTCGGCAATGGCGATCAGCACGGGCACCAGCAGCAGCATGAGGGCGGTGCCGAACAGTTCGCCAAAAGCCAAAGAGATGGCGGCAGGGATCAGATACTGCGCCTGTTCCGAGGTTTCCGTCAGCAAGGGCAGCAGGCCGATCACCGTCGTTGCGGTGGTCAGAAAGATCGCCTTGAAACGTCCGATGCCAGCGCTTGTCAGCGCCAGGTTCACGGGCTGGTCTTCCTCGCGCGCCTGATTGTATCGGGTGATCATGACCAGGCTGTCGTTCACGATCACGCCGGTCAGCGCCAGCATGCCGAAGAACGAAAACAGCGACAGCGACACATCCATGATCAGGTGCCCGACCGCAGCCGCGATAAAACCAAAGGGCACGATGGCCAGAATGACGAAAGGTTGCCAATAGCTTTTCAACGGCACGGCCATCAACACATAGATCAAAACGGCGGCCAGCAGCAGCGCACGTTTCAAGCCACCGCTGATGTCGGCCATCTCTTCCATTTCGCCGGCGGGCAGAACTGTGACGCTCGGGTACTTTTCGCGGAGTTTCGGGACCAGCTGTTCGAACACCGCCTGACCAACCTCTTCGGGGGCAACACGGTCACGGTCGATGGACGCGGCCACGTTGTTCATGCGCTTGCCATCGCGGCGATCGACGGTGCCAGAGGTGTAGGTGCCCTGGATTTCGGCAACCGTCTCAAGCGGCACCCAGGCACCGGATGCGCTGCGCAACTGGGTCTGCATCAGATCGGCGAGCGTATCGCGGTTTTCCCGCGCGTTCTGCACGACCACGCGGATTTCGGACCCGTCGCGCCGGACCTTGGTCACTTCGGCCCCGCCGAACCCATAGCCGATTTGTTTGGCCAGGGCCTCGGCATTGAAGCCAAGGTGCCGCGCGTCCGGGCGCAGGCGGAGTTTCAGTTCGGGCTGGCCGCCCGCCAACCCATCCCGAACATTCGCCACGCCCTCGATGTTCGACAGGAAGTCTTTCATTTCGGCACTGGCCTGTTGCAGCAGGTCTTCGTCTTTGGACGCCAACCGGATGCGGAACCCTCCGGCGAGTGTTTCCGACCCGGTGAACTCCAGTTCGGTGGCGCCTTCGACCGCTCCGACCCGGTCGCGCCATTCGCGAACCACGGAAAGGATCGGAACATCCGGTCGTTCGACCACTGGGATCATCTCGGCATATATTTGCGCGTTTCCTGCGCCGTTGATGATGCTGAACACCGTCTGAACGGGCGGCACACTCATGCCCGCGCCCTCGGCAAGCTCGGCGTTCAGATCGTTCAACACAGTTTCAATCCGGTCCACGTTAGCGCGGGTCAGCGCAAAGGGCGCGCGGGCGTCCATTTCCAGGTTCATCGTGATGATTTGACCGGGCACTTCGGGAAAGAACACCGTTCTGACCTTGCCCTTGTACATCAGGCCAAGCCCCAGCGTCGCGGCGGCGACGAACAGGATCAGTACGGCATAGCGCTGCCGCACCGCGGCGACAAGCAAGGGCTGATAGATGCAATCCCGCACCCAGTCCAATCCGCCCTGCGCGGTATCCTGTACGCGGCCCCAGAGGCGGGTCAGCAGGTACTTGCGCTCTTGCCCCATCGAAATCTGCGCCAGATGGGCGGGCAGGATGAACTTGCTTTCGATGAGCGAAAAGATCAGCGTCAGGATCACGATCCCCGCGAACCCGGCCAGCACCTTGCCCAACGGGTTGTCGATCAGCAGCATCGGGAAGAACGCCGCGATTGTCGTCAGCACGCCGAAGACCGTTGCGACCGCCACGCGGTGCACGCCGCGTTCGGTGTCCTGGATCGGGTCCTTGCCCTTTCGGCGTTCCTCGAAAACGCTTTCTCCGACCACTACCGCATCATCGACCAGAATGCCCAGGGCGATGATCAGACCAAAGGTGGTGACATCGTTCAGCGAATAGTCCACCCATTTTGAACCCGAAACGGCCATGGCCCCCATGACCGAAACCGGAATGCCCATGGCGACCCAGAAGGCCAGGCGCACGTTCAGAAACACCGACAGCATCAAAGTCACAAGGATCAGCCCCTGCACCCCGTTGGACCGCAACAGCGCCAGCCGGTCCGAGATATAGCCGGCGCTGTCGCCCCAGACCCCGACCTGAACCTGCGACGGCAATTGGCGGCTGAACTCATCAACCGTGCTGCGCACGACATCACTGATCGTCAGCAGGTTCTCTTTCTGCCCGACCAGAACTTCCATCCCGACGGTTGGTTTGCCGTTCAGCCGAAACAGATACTCGCCGTCCTGAAACCCGTCTTCGATCTTGGCGATATCACCCAAGGGCACAAAAGACCCGTCGTCACGTTCAATGATCGGCAGGGCCGCGTATTCGGGAGCGTATTTGGCGCGATCATCGGCCCGCAGATAGATCGTGCCGCCCGCGGTCCGCAAACGGCCCGCCTGAAATGTCACCGAGTTTTCTTCGATGGCGCGGGTCACATCCGCCACGGTCAGGCCATAGTGGCGCAGCAGTGCAGGGTCGATTTCGATGCGCAGTTCCCGCGGGATCAGGCCCCAGATTTGCAGCCGGGACAATTCCGGTTGCGCCAGCAGCTCTTCCTTCAGGCGCTGCGCCAGGCTCTGCAATGTGGCCGGGTCCGTTTCGCCGTAAAGGTTCAGATACAGCGCCGGAAAATCGAAACCCGACGCTTCGATCACAGGGCGGCGCGCAGTATCGGGCAGATCGGTCAACCCATCGACCCGAATGCGGACCCGATCCAGAACGGCTTGCAGTTTCTGGCCACCCGCGCGGCGGACGGTCACGACACTCAGGTCGTTTTGGGATCGTGAAGTCACGCTGCGCACGCCCTCCAGCCCTTCCAGCGCCTGCTCAACTTTCCGGGTCACCAATTCATCGACCTGTTCGGCAGTGGCGTCCGGGAACTCGATCGAAATCGTAACGCTTTCCGCAGGAATGCGAGGGAAGCCCTCGATCCGAATACTCAGCAGCGTTTGCACCCCAAGAAAGAGGATCAGCGCCATCATCAGATTGGCGGCGACAGGATTGCGGATAAACCAGGATGTCAGCGCGTGCATGGCTCAACCCCCATCCGACAGCGGCGTGACACGCTGACCCGGCAGAAACGAGGCCAGAGGTGTCTTGGCCACGCGCCATGGGCCGCTCCCTTCGGGGGCCCGTATCGTGAAAGCACCTTCGCTGCGGAACAGGATGTTCGGGCTGAACCTCTGAAGGTGGTCGTTTTCATCCACAAGCCAAATGTACCCCGCACGCGTCAGGGCGCTTTCCGGCAGGGTCACGGTGTCGGCAATTTGCCGTCCGGGAATGTGCACCTTCAGAAAGTCTCCTGCGAGTATACCGTCACCGGGATTTGCGACGTCCAAGAAGACGCGCACCTGTCGTGTGTCCTGATCCAGAAACCCGCCACCACGCCGGACGCGTGCCTGCCCCAGGCTTTCGCCCGAGCGATGCGTCAGTTCAGCAGTAACCCCAGAGATCGGATGATCGAACAGCGCCCAATCCGCTTGGCTGAACCCGGCAACCAGTTCGAATTGTCGGTTGTCCGACAGGTGTATCAGGGGATCGCCCGGGTTGACCGTCTGGCCGAGGCTGGCAAAGCGACGAGTGACAAAGCCTGAAAACGGAGCAACGACTTCGGCGTCCTTCAGGTCATTTCTCGCCGCATTCAGGCGCGCCTGCGCCGCTGCAACGGTTTTTTCGGCAACGCGCAGTTGCGGCAGGTTCACGGCCAGTTCGTTTGGCGGTTCCACCCCATCCCGATCGAACTGCCGTTTCGCGACGGTTACGTTGTTCTGCGCGCGCAACAGTGCAAGTTCCGCTCGCTCAAGCTCCATCTCAGCGGCTGCAACGGCGCTTTGATAAGGGGCATTTTCTATTGAAAACAAAGGGTCGCCCCGTTCCACCTGTGTCCCGGCCAAAGCGCCGGCATGCACTTCGGTGATGCGCCCGGACACAGCAGATCGCAGCTCGGCATCCCTACGAGGCCGAACTTCGGCAAATGCAGAAACACGCGCCTGCACGGTTTCCGGAACAACGGTTACGACAGAGACGGTCGGTGGCAGAGGCGAGATGTTCGTTGCCTGAACATCAATTGTATCCTCCGTGTCAAACAACAGGATGACGATCGCCACAAACAGCACCAGGGACAATCCAATCCAGAGCCATCGCCGAATTGGCCTTTGTTGAGCTTCCGAAGTTTTGTCTGTCATTGTCCTGTTTTTCCTGATCCGCCTGATCCATTGCGCCTTGCGGGGCACGATTGGATGTCATATACTATGAACGATCGTTCGTTCAATATGAAAAAGCAAAAATGACCGAAAACACCAAGAAACCAGGTTCAGCCCGAGAAAAGGCAACGGCCAAGCGCCGCAACCAGATTCTGGAGGCCGCCGTTATGTGTTTTCTCGAGCGCGGCTATCATCAGACCGGCGTCCGCGACATCGCAGCGCGGGCCGGCGTCAGCCTTGGAAACCTCTACAACCATTTTCGCGGCAAGCATGACGTGCTTGTGGAAATCGCGATGCTTGAGCGCCGCGAGCTGGAGCCGTTTCTGAAAGTCCTGAATTCAAATGCACCCGCACCCAAAGTGTTGAAGAAGTTCATCAAGGCCTATGCCAACTATCTGGCTGCGCCGGAAAACGTCATCCTCACCTTGGAAATTTCGAGCGAAGCCATTCGTCAACCGGATATCGCGCGACTGTTTGTCGAAAACCGAGCAAGACTGACCGAGGCGCTTGAAGAAGTTGTGAGACGCGGAGTTGACGCAGGAGACCTGCGCGCTGTTCCGGATCCACTACAGGCGTCGCAATTGGTGATAGAGGTTCTGGAAGGAAGCGCGTATCGCAGCGTACTGTCGGAAACGCCCATGAGCAAAATCGCTGGAAGCATGGAGGATTTCATTCTGAGCTCGTTGCTGGCGCGTCAATGAAGCCTGTGTCGCGCGTTTACTAGAAGCTGATGAAAGCCTGCGAACCGAAAGCCGTACTGTGGCATTCGTGCGGATAGCTGAGCTCAGCTTTCCGCCCATCTTTTCGGAAAACAACGTGTTTCTGGAGCAGAAATGACCTGTGCAGACCCAACCGCCACAATTGTTGTGGGGCCAGAGGGATTTGGACAAGCCAAACGCCCCGTCGAAGAGCATTGCCTCGCCCCTTCCGGCCTTCCCAACGTGGCAGTTCAGCAGAAACAGGCGCCTTCGGTGTCTGACTGAAAAAAACGCCGTTTTCCCAAAAGGAGATCGGGTTCAACGAAATCAGTCTGGGTGCTGGACGAAGGAAGTGAGGCGAAAACGGCAAGGTTCTGTCGTCAGTGGCAGAACTATGTGTCGCCTTACAAGGAAATGTGGAACGTCACTGATATTTGACTCAATCGACAGCCAAAACCTCAATAAATCGGCCGATCACGTCATTCAATTCTGACCCAATCGTCAAGCATTTCTGACCCAATACCGGTAGCCACCATTCATTCACGTTGCGGCTAAGGTCTGTTGTGAGCCCATTTTGTCGAATGCTGCGCCTCGTGCATAGGGCCGTAGACCGTGGGAAAGCAGACCCTCGCTACAATTGCAAAGAATGCAATTTGATCGTGATGGGCTTCGGGTTCCTAGTTAAATTTCGAAACGAATTAGAGGACTATAGGAAGCTCAAGCGTAACGCTCGCTCCTCTTTCGACTTGGTTGATTGCAACCTCTCCTCCATGGCGCTTCGCCACCGCTGAGACAATTGACAACCCCAAACCGCTGCCTTCGGAATACTCCAGCTGCGAAAACCGACTGAACGCTGCTTCGCTTTGATCGGGCGAAAGACCTGTTCCGTCATCGGCCACCGTTAGTTTGACATTCCCGCCGTCACAGCGCAGCACAACTGAAATTCGGCTCAACTTAGGGCCACCGTGCTTAACTGCGTTGTCCAGCAGGTTCTTTATGGCTTCCGTCAAAAACACGCGATCCCCTGAGACCATGATCGGCGCGTCCGGCATGGTGACCTCGAAGTCGATACCTTTCGCGAGGATGTGCACGCCCATTTCTGCACAAGCCTCTTCCACGACCAAACGGAAATCAGTTATTTCCATCTGTTCCTGGTGCGTAGGTTGCCGCAGCCGTTCCAGCGACAATAATTGTTCCGCCACCGTGGCCGAATTCTTTGCCGCGGCCACAAGTTCGACGATGCGTTTGTCCTTGTCCTCATCCGTTTTTGCATCTCGCAGCGCCTCGGCCATGGACTGGACCGCGGCTGCCGGATTTCGCAGTTGATGCGCGGCTTCTGAGATAAACACCTGATGGGCGTTGATGCTGTGTTCGACCTGCCCAAACAACCTGTTCAAGGTCTGGACGATGCCATGGACTTCGACCGGTACCGGACGTTTGATTTTGCTGAGGTCGTCGGGTGAGCGCAGGTCAATGGCGTCCTGCAAATCCAGCAACGGCCGCAGGCCGCGCGCGACGCCGAACCATACGACAAAGGCGAGCGTGGCCAGCAGGATACCCATCAGGATTGCTGCGCGGATCGACAATTCGTTGGCAAAGGCGTTGCGGTCCGCGATGCGTTGCCATGCCGTTACCGTCGCATCCCCCACCAGATTCCCTAGCGTGACCCGTTCGGTCATTTTCAGCACGCGCACTGGCTCATCCCGATAGACCGCCTCAAAGAACTGCGGTTGGTAAACATCCTGCTGTGACGGGTTTGCTGAGGCCGGAGGATATGCGTACCCGGTCACGTAGATGCCGCCGGGTCCGGTCACGTGATAGAAAATTTCTCCTCCCGATGCATCTCGGATTAAACTGCGCGTGGTGGGCGACAAGGCATCGCCCTCTGACACCGCCACATCGCGCGAAATCGCCAGACCGGCGGATAACAGGCTGTCATCAAAAAGTTCCTGCGCTGTTTGCTGGGCAACAGTGAAGCGCCAATATCCAAGCAGGATTGCGAGCAGCACCAAAGGCGTCAGGATCAGAATGAACAGCCTAAGCCTGAGCGAACCATGCCTGATCACTTATGCACCTCAAGCAGGTATCCAAGGCCACGAGCCGTCTTGATCCGGATGCCAAGATTCTGAAGGCGCTTGCGCAATCGCGACACATGCGGTTCGACGGCAGAGTCCTCGACATCCGCGCCCACACCGTAGACGTAATCAGTCAACTGGCTTTTGGGGACAATCCTGCCGCGTCGTTCCAGCAGGCATTCAAGTACGGCCATTTCCCGGCGCGGCACGTCAAGTACCTGCCCATTTGCACTGACCTGCCGGGCAGTTCGGTCAAACTCCAGCTCTCCGATGGTCTCGCGCGCACCGTAGTCCAGTTGTTTGCGGCGGGACAGCGCGCGAATGCGGGCCTCAAGCTCATCCATCTCGAAAGGTTTGACCAGGTAGTCATCAGCGCCCATATCCAGACCAGATACCCGGTCACTCGTTTCGCTGCGCGCGGTCAGCAGTATGACGGGGGCGCTGTCCCCCCGATTGCGCAGCGAACGCAGGATTTTCAGCCCTGACCGGCCCGGTAAGTTGATATCCAGAACGATCAGGTCCGCCCCCTCTTGTACCAGATACAGCTCGGCCGCGTCGCCATCCGTCAGCACATCTGCGGCATGACCACGATCACGCAAGCGGTAGGCAATAGCGTTTGCGAGGGTCTCATTATCCTCGACGATGACGATCCGCATTCGGGCTCCTGCAAGTTTCACGCAAGGTTGGCGCTCCATGATTGACAGATGGGAAGGGGAATCAACCCCACAGTTCTATTTGCGATCACTGTGGCGCGGAGGGCGCTGACGTGGTTGTCTGGTCAACAGGGAGGAACCAATGGCCATTTCCAACTTCACCCGTCGCGCCGTCGTGGGGCTGATCGCCGCCGCCGGACTCGCCGCACCTGCGGCTGCCGAGGTCGATTTCTCGGGCAAGACCATCGAATGGGTCATCCCGTTCTCGGAAACGGGCGGGTCGGCCAAATGGGCCAACTTCTTTGCCCCGCTTTTGTCTGAGGCGCTACCGGGACAACCTACCGTGGTGGTTAAATTCATGCCCGGTGCAGGTTCGACCAAGGGCGCGAATTGGTTTCAGGAGCAGAGCCATGACGACGGCACGCTGCTGTTCGGCACCTCTGGCTCGACACAGTTCCCCTATCTGCTGAGTGACCCGCGCGTCCGCTATGAATACAATGACTGGATTCCTGTCATGGCGTCGGGTACCGGTGGCGTTGCCTATCTGAACGCCGAGGATGGCGGCAAGTTTGATGGCTCTGCCAATGCGTTGAAAGACACCAATTTCATCTACGGCTCGCAGGGCGCGACCCGGCTGGATCTGGTCCCGCTGCTGGCGTGGCAGATGTTGGGTATGAATGTGGAGCCGGTCTTTGGCATCAAAGGCCGTGGTGATGGTCGCCTGATGTTCGAACGTGGCGAAGCCAATATAGACTACCAGACCTCGTCCGGTTATCTGGGCGGGTCGGCCCCGCTGGTCGAGGCTGGTCAGGCCGTTCCGATGATGACATGGGGCGCGCTGGATGCGGATGGCAATATCGTGCGCGATCCGACCTTCCCGGACATTCCAACCTTCAAAGAGGTTTGCGAGGCCACCGATGGTTGCGAAACCAGCGGCGAAGCCTGGGATGCTTGGAAGGCCTTTTTTGTCGCGGGTTTCCCGGTGCAAAAACTGGCCTTTCTGCCAGGAGACACACCACAAGAGGTGGTCGATGCCTATACCACGGCCTTCCAAGCGGTGACAGAGCGTGGCGACTTTGCGGACATCTCCTCCAAGCGTGTGGGCAAATACCCTGTGTTCGTGGGCGACGGCTCCAAGGCAGCGCTGCAAACTGCGACAAACGTTGATGACAACGCCAAGCAGTATGTCCTGAACTGGCTGAAGGACTCCTACGGCGTCGAGCTGAACTAAGCCGGCACGCCGCAGCGCGTGCCCATCGCAGGGCGCGCGCTTTTCTGCACACAAGAAAAATCATGAAAGGCGGCCGCTATGGAGGTTTTCGCCACCGCTCTACCTGCGCTCAGCGACGCGTGGGATTTGATCCTGCAACCCATTGTTCTGGGCTATCTTGTGCTCGGCGTTGTCATGGGGCTGGCCGTGGGCGTCTTTCCCGGGCTCGGCGGTATCGCTGGCCTGTCCCTTTTGCTGCCATTCATGTTCGGCATGGACCCGATCCTGGGTCTGGCTCTGATGATTGGAATGGTCGCTGTCGTTCCGACCTCGGACACATTTGCTTCGGTTCTGATGGGGATACCAGGCAGTTCTGCTTCGCAGGCGACCGTGCTTGACGGCTTCCCGATGGCAAAAAAGGGAGAGGCCGCGCGGGCGTTGTCTGCTGCCTTTGCGTCATCCTTATTCGGTGGTCTCGTTGGCGCGACCTTCCTAACTATGTTCATCCTGATCGCGCGGCCCATCGTCCTGGCCTTTGGTCTGCCCGAGATGCTGATGATTACCATTCTCGGCCTGTCGATGGTTGCCATTCTGGCCGGGCGTATCCCACTGAAAGGCGTTGCTGCGGCCGGGTTGGGCCTGATGGTGGGTACGATTGGCGAGGCCGATGCCGGCGGCTCGCTGCGGATGACGACCTATGACATTCCTTACCTGACTGATGGTCTGAAGCTGGTCATCGTGGGTCTGGGCATCTTTGCAGTACCCGAGATCGTTTCGCTGCTACGGCAGGATCGGTCTATTGCCAAAGGCGCTTCGTTGGGCGCTGGATGGCTGGATGGCGTCAAAGACTGGTTTGCGAACATCTGGTTGTCGGTCCGCTGTTCCATAATCGGAGTGATCGTCGGGGTCATTCCCGGCCTCGGCGGCTCGGTCGTCGACTGGATTGCCTATGGTCATTCAGTTCAAACGACCAAGGACAAAAGCAATTTCGGTAAAGGCGAGGTGCGCGGTGTCATCGGCCCGGAAAGCTCGAACAACGCCAAGGAAGGCGGCGGTCTGGTGCCGACGCTTCTGTTCGGCATCCCCGGCTCAGGATCGATGGCGATCTTCATCGGTGCAGTCGCTCTGCTGGGGTCGGGGGATATCGAAGTCGGTCCGAGCATGCTCCAGGACAATCTCGACATCACATATTCCATCGTCTGGCTGCTGGCGCTGGCCAACGTCGTGGGCACCATTTTGTGCATCGCGGCCTCGGGCGGTATCGCCAAGCTGACCACGATCAGGTTTACGTACCTTGCCCCGTTCCTGTTCATGCTGATCAGCTTTGCAGCCTTCCAGTCCGGTCAGAATTTCGAAGACCTGCTGGCCCTGTTCGTCATTGGTCTGATCGGCATCTTCCTGCGCCGCTTCGACTGGTCGCGTCCGGCGTTCCTGATCGGCTTTGTTCTGTCGAACCCGGTTGAGAAGTTCACCAATCAGGCGTTTCAGATTGCCTCTTTCCGCTTCCGCAAAAGCTTTGGTGAAGGGATGGAATATGTCTTCAGCCCTATCGTCATCGTGCTGATCGTGGTCACGGTTGTTTCGGTCATTCTGGGTATCCGGCAGGCCAAGATGATCATGGCTGAGGGTGACGTGCAGGCCGGTACCAAACGCGCGCCGCTTATCTTTCTGCTGGTGATCATGGCCTACCTGATCGTCGCTTTGGTCAACGCCAACATGATCCCTGACTACAACATGACTGACAAGATCATCCCGCTGGTGATCGGTAGTGTGTCTCTGTTCTGCTGCGTGATCCTGCTGATTCAGATGATGCGGCGGCCCGAGGGCGACGCAATCTTTGCCGACAAGGAAATCGCCGGTGAAGACGCCAGCGCACCACATGGTTTGTGGTCCACTCTGGCGTGGTTCGCCAGTTTGATCGCGGCCACGTGGGTGGTGGGCTTCATCCTCGCCCTGATAGGGTTCCTGATCGCCTTTCTCCGTATCCGCGCCGGGTCCAGCTGGCAGATGACTCTGATCCTGACCGCCTGCGGCATCGGGTTCATGTGCCTGATGGCGGGCGCTCTGAACCGCGATTTCCCGCCAGGTCTGTTGCAGGACATGGTCAGCCTGCCCTGGCCGTTGAAGTGAGGGGTTCAAAATGACTCAAACCGCAATCCCTTATATCTTGATGCGTGGCGGCACGTCGAAAGGCCCGTATTTCCGCCGCTCGGATTTGCCTGAGGATCTGGACGCGCTGGCCGAGGTGCTGATCGCCGCTCTTGGGTCCGGGCAGTCGCTGAACATCGACGGCATCGGCGGCGGCGCGGCGGTGACCACAAAGGTCGCGATGCTGTCGGTCGGCGAGGATGACTGGGCCGATATCGACTATTTCTTCGCGCAGGTCTCGGTCGAGGACAAGCTGGTCGATTTCAAACCCACTTGCGGCAATATCCTGTCTGGCGTTGCCCCTGCTGCCATCGAGATGGGCTTGTTCAAACCGCAGGGTGATGAAACTGAAGTTCGCATTCGGGCCGTCAACACTGGGGCTCGGGTCGTGGCCAAGGTGAATACACCAGGGGGCGAATTGACCTATGAGGGTGATACGGAGATCGCCGGCATTCCCGGTCATTCAGCGCCGGTGCAGTTGAGCTTCATGGGCGTAGTGGGCTCGGCCACCGGAGCGTTCCTGCCTACGGGCAACCTGCGCGATGCAGTTCAGGGCGTCGAACTGACCTGCATGGATGTCGCTATGCCGATGGCTATCGCCCGCGCCACAGACTTCGGATTGACGGGCTATGAGAGCGCCAATGAGCTGGACGCAAACCGCGCGTTCTTTGACCGGATGGAGGCCGTTAGGATCGAAGCAGGGCAGCGGATGGGTATGGGGGATGTGTCCAAATCGGTCACCCCAAAGTTCGGCCTTGTTGCTCCGGCCAGAGAGGGCGGAACGCTCGCAGTGCGGTATTTCATGCCGTGGAAAACCCACCCGACCATGGCGGTCACCGGCGCGCAATGCATGGCGTCTTGCGCTTTGACTCCCGGAACCGTCGCCGACGGTTTGCTGGATCGCCCCACGAACAGCCCGGCTGAAGTCGTTCTGGAACACGCCTCGGGCAATATCGACGTGTTGGTGGATTTTTCCACCACCGACGGGTTCACAGTGAACGCGGCGGGTTTGGTGCGGACCGCGCGCAAGTTGGCGGACGGGCATGTTTATGTGCCTGAGACTGTTTGGAACGGGAGTTGATCAAGTGCAACCCAAATAGTATACTATTGTATACATAGTGGGAGGACACGATGGACAATTACTCGGAATGCCTCGATATCGCGCGTCAGGAACTCATGTTGGCGCAGTCGGCCCTACGGCGGGACATCGCGGACTACCCGACACCGATTGCTGGCTGCGATGAGCAGTTCAACCATCTGCTGGATCAAAGCGAACGGGTCCGCAATGCACTTGCCGCTCTCGACACATGTCATTTTGTGCCGACGCCAAGAAAACTGAACACCGAGCAGGGTATAGAAAGCCGATGAAGGTCCACATTCTTGATGACTGGTTTGACACGCTGCGTGGCCTGCCTTGCTTTGAGAAACTCACCGGTCATGAGGTGACGTTATGGACGGATCATGTCGAAGACACTGACACTCTGGCCGAACGACTACATGACGCGGAGGTGCTTGTCCTGTTCCGCGAACGTACCAAAGTCACCCGCGTCTTGCTGGAGAAATTACCAAACCTGAAACTGATCAGCCAGCGCAGCGTTTATCCTCATGTCGATGTTGAGGCCTGCACAGATAACGACGTGCTGCTGTGCTCAAACATGCATGGCGGGACGCCGTCTTATGCTGCAGCCGAACTTACTTGGGCGTTAATCATGGCCGGGATGCGGGATTTGCCCGCACAAATGGCTTCGGTCAAAGCAGGGCACTGGCAGGCGGGCGTGGGCAAGACGCTGCGGGGGCGTCAGTTGGGGCTCTATGGCTATGGCCGCATTGCTCGCGCCATTGCAAGTTATGCCGAGGCCTTTGGGATGAATGTGGTCTGGTGGTCATCCGTAGAAGGCCGGGCACGTGCGCAGGCGGATGGCGCGCAGGTCGCGCCCAGCCGTGAAGCGTTCTTTGGCAGCAGCGATGTTGTCTCGGTCCATGTGCGCTTGAAACCGGATACGCGCGGGATCATCACCGCATCGGATTTCGCACAGATGCAGCCGGAGGCGCTGTTTGTGAACACCTCGCGAGCCGGGCTGATCGCGCCTGGTGCTTTGCTTGAGGCGCTGAACGTCGGTCGCCCCGGCAAAGCGGCGATTGATGTGTTCGATTCCGAGCCACTGATTGATCCGACCGACCCGCTTTTGTCACATCCCAACCTGATCGCGACACCGCATATCGGCTTTGTCACTGAAGACGAGTTCGACCTGCAATTCGCGGATATTTTCGATCAGGTGAACGCCTATGCCGAAGGCGTTCCGATCCACATGATCAACCCCGAGGTTTGGACCAAAGCAGAATAAGATTTGCGGCGATGGGCGCACCAATGATCACCAACACGATCCTTGTCAGATGGGGGGTGATCACAAAGCCCAGATCCGCGCCCGAGACGGTGGCGAGAAGTCGCCTCAACAAACGACCCCATTGCCTAGGAAGCTGACATAGGTCCAATTGCAGCGAATGTTCACTCAGTCCGCTGCCCTGCCATCTGTGAAGCGCCTGGGAACGTCCGGAATACGCGGATTACGACGTGCTGCGCATGCGAAAGGCGAAAGCTTGGTCGACGGCAGCAATGGGCTCGCTGCCGACATTCTCTGCGTCGTGCTGGAGCTGACACGTTGAGCCCAAAGCCGCCGTCGGCCAAACTTCGGTCTTTCGCATGTGCAGCACGACGCAAAGCGTCAAATAACTAGCATCGTCATAGGTTGAGGTGAATTCTCGTCGGTTCAGGATATGAACCTGAAATATCTTGGACCCAACGGTCAAATGGATCAGGATCTCCGTAAACGCGATATTCGCCAATCTTATAGACTTCCAGCGGTTTCGGCTTCTCTGTCCTAAAGAAAACGCAGTCCTTGGCGTAAATCTGGATAGTTCGGTTCAGTTCCGTGACCTCATCATCTGTTAGCATCAAGGTCACGAGCCGTGGTTCAGTCATGTATCGATTAGGACGACAGTAGAACACGGCGATATTCGGAGTAATTGGAACCAGTATCCGAGTATTGAATCCGTCCTGAGATTGAGAACTTAGATTATGGTAGAACCCGTCACCATAGTGGAATTCTCTTTCATGCGTAAAAAGCACGGCGAACTTCCCACCTGTACCGATGCTCTCAGTCAACCGCCGTTGGCAGTGCATGATGTTCAGCGAAATCAGATTGTTTCGCTCACGTTCACCAAGCGGACCCCGGAAATGTTCTGCCAAGGATACGCCGGTCTCTCGGAACTTTGGACTTCTGACAACCAATGAAACAATACACTCGACAAGAGTAGCCAGCCGCTCATCATCAACGGCGTGCGCTTTGAAACCTTCCTTTCGAGTTTTGCGGAGTGGGACGTGGGCACAATCCAGCCCTTGCAACCATTGGATCAGCGCCGGGAACTCGCTATCTGCCTTGTTAAATTCCGGTTCAAACGTGAAATCCCAAAGGTCATGTTTTCCGCCGTCTCCAGGTTTGAAATGGTGCGCATTCCCAATAACCCCAAACTGTTTGGCGGGCGCGCTCACGATCTTACCCGAAGGCCACATCCAATTGGCTAAACCATTATTGTCGTTCCAGTGCGCAGAGACACACTGTGGCCACCAGTGATGCCGCTCCGACTTCAGAGGTTTGTGCTTAAATTCCTCAATCATGAAAAACTCTCTCGCATCAGTAGGAGCAAGTTCTCAGCCTGAAACGATGCTTCATAGTCGATGGTGGTTATCATTAGATGGTCCGAAGCTCCGAGGTAAATCGGGTTGTCTGCAATGTGATCGGCAGGAGTGGGCGAAAGATGAATGTGAAAAATTAGACCGTCCATATACAAGCGCATTATCTTCAAGTGGTCGCTGTTTTTGCTATCCGGATCAATTAACTTCTTTTCAGCGAGATAGGGCGATTGATTGTGGATTTCACCAATCGAAGAAAGCTGTATCAACGAAACAGGAAAATCCGAGGGGCCGACGAGGGCCGCGCCGAGGACGTAGGCTTTAAGGCGTTCCTCCACCTCGCGCTCAAGAGTAGCGCCGCTCATGTCATTATTGGTTGAGGCGGAGGCCCGCCACGCCACGCTGTGCGCAAAACGGATCAGGGCCTCACAGTCAACGCCAGTAATTTTCCGATATCCATGATGAGGCATCTTCGGTCCCAACGTCTCGATATGTGGTCGGAAACCTTTCCAACCGCTCCAAACAAGTTGGTTTTTACGCAGTTCCTTTATTGCCTTGTCATCTAACGCGGACAGAATGTCTTCGCCCTCGCGCGTCACCAGGCCCCTGTCATACCAACTGGACCAGCGCCGAATCTCGCCCTGTCCGCTTGTAGATTGATAGAGCGCTTCACCCTTGATTGCAGGCTTTGTGAACGCCTGTGGTAGAATATGACAACGGACAAATTTTCCGGGCTTACCGGTCAACGCGCACTGCCGCTCATTCGTTGGACTGCTCATTGCTTCTTTTTCCCATTCTTTTGATAGGGGCTCGCTACCTAACCGCTTTCTTCCGTAAGCGACAGAGTGCAGAAGCATGAATGGATACTTACCGGCTAGCGCCCCGCATTTGGCCACTATGTGCGCAAAGCAGGATTTGTTGGCAAGCACTGCTGCACTTGCAGCGAATGTCCGCTAGGTGGCCTTACTTATCGCAGTTCGACAGAATGGCACAACTGCAAATGGCGGCAGGCTTTCTTCGACACCGTTTTCCATTTTTGAGCCAGCGAGATTTGGACAAGCCAAACGCCTTTCACCGACAGGGTAAGGGCGCGGCCCTCCCCTCCCGCGTTCGCCTCGTCGCTGATCTCCAGGAACAGGCGGCTTCACCGTCTGGTCTGCAAATCAGCACTGATTTCCGAAAGGGAAGTCGGATCAAACAAACTGTCTGCGAGAGTATAAAATGCGGGCTGCGTGTTGGTTGATGACGCAAAGGTCAAACTCAACTGATGCCCAACGTTGGGGGTGCCTTCCGATGTCGAACGTTCACTTTGTTTCTGGTCCAACTATGACGGTTGGGTCAGGTTCGTGTGACGTTCAACAGGAAACCAGTGGCGGACCGAGGAGGATTCGAACCCCCGACCCCTTGATTCGTAGTCAAGTACTCTATCCAGCTGAGCTATCGGTCCGCGTTGGTGAGGCGCTGTTTAGACCTGCCGCCCGAGACGTGCAAGCCGATTCTTCAAAAAAAAATCAAAAAGTCATGTCCCCACGCGGAAGGCTGATTTCAAAGACAGTTCCCTCGGGGCCCGTCTCTTTCAAGATCAGATCCCCGCCATGGCCGCGCACCAGCTCCTGCGAGATTGCCAGCCCCAGACCAGAGCCGCCCTTTCGGACCCCCCCCTGGAAAGGCGTGAACAGGTTTTCGCGTGCTTTGGGGGGAAGGCCCGGCCCCGTATCGCGGATTTCGATGCACCACGTGTCGTCGTATTCACACCCGGCAATGGTAACCCGGCCAGGTTTTCCGGATGCAACCAGAGCCTGTCTTGCGTTGCGCACGAGGTTCATGATGACGCGGTACAATTGTTCGGGATCGGCGCGGGCCACAAGCGCGTCCGGCACTTCGTTCACGATCTCGACGCAAGCATCGGCGACGGCGAGTTGTTCGCTGGCCGCGACATCCGCCGCGATTGCACGGATCGGAACCATAGTCAGGGTGGGCGCGGGCTCTTCCGCGCGGCCAAACGCCAATGTGCTTTCACAAAGGGACACAGCCCGTGTGATGGAATTCACCAGTTTTGGTGCCATCCGCCGCACCAGTGGATCGTCGCTGGCCTCGATCCGGTCGGTAAACAGCTGCGCCGACGTCAGGATATTGCGCAGGTCATGGCTGACTTTGGCAACAGCCCCCCCAAGCTGGGCCAGCCTTTCGCGCTGTTTGAGCGCCTGGGTCAGGTCCGTTTGCAGCATCTTCAGCGCCTCCTCGGCCTCGCGCAGCTCCGTCACCTTCGAATTCGGTGTGATTACGCCACGCGCGTCCTCTGGCGCACTGGCATAGCGCTGCATGTAGCCGACAACGCTTTTGATGGGGCGCACAAGTACAACGCGCACGGCGAGAAACAGAAAAAACGCCGTGATGATGGAAATGACGAAGGACAGACCGAGAATACGCAACCCATAGTCAACCATCGCCGTTCGCAAGGGCATGCTGTCCGTGGTGACTTCGATCAGAAGGCCTGCCCCCTTGACCGGTTCTCCGATGACCCGGATGACTTCGTTTTCGGGCTTGAAAAAACGGCTGATCGCATCCCGGATCAGAACCCAGGGGCTTGCATCCCGCAAATCGAACGTGTCGGCGACTGGGCCCGGAATAGGCGACGACAACATCAGCTGCCGAACCTCATCCCGTCGCAATACGACGTTATAGACGCCTGCGTTTGCCAGCAGTTCCGCCTCAAGATCTTCCGCCAGCATATCGTCCGCCAGCAAAGCCAGCGAGGCGATCTGCGCGCGTTCGAGCCTGTTCAGCAGAAAATCCTCGCGGAATCGGGCGATCGACGGGACAAAGATCAGGACTTCGGCCAACATGACGAAGACCGTCGTCAGGATCAGAAATCGGCCCGACAGCGAGTTCAATTTGCGCCCCTCCTCAGGTCAGGGAATCCAGCGCTGGACGAACCTGACAACTCGTTTAACTGTCTGATTCTCAAACAGCCTTGGCGAGAAATAGGCACCCGCCACACGTTTGTTAAGCTCTCCGATCGTCGGATAGGGTGAAACCATGGCGGCGATCTGCCCCATCTTCAGGTTATTGGCCAAAGCCAACGACCACAAGTTGATCAACTCGCCTGCCTGATGCCCGACGATTGTGGCGCCGACGGGTCGGCCTTTCACGACCATGACCTTGACGAAACCTTCGGTTTTGCGCTCGGCAATCGCCCGGTCATTGTGGTGATAGTCAAAGCGGGCGATTTCGAGCTTTTCTCCATGCGCTTTGCGCGCCTGAACTTCGGTCAGTCCGACCTGGGCCAGCTCCGGGTCCGTATAGGTGGCCCAAGGGATATGTGCCGTTTTCGCCCTCGACGGCAGACCGAACAGGGCCGACCGTATGATGACGCCCGCATGATACCCGGCAACATGGGTGAATTGCAGGCCACCTGCCACATCTCCGATCGCATAGACGCGGCGATTGGTCGTGCGCAGCGCGTCATCCGTCCTGAGGCCGGTTCTCGTGCGCTCAATTCCGGCCACGTCCAAGTTCAGACGCTCAATATTGGCTTTGCGTCCGGCAGCGATCAAAAGGTGGGAGCCACGATGAATATCGCCGTTTTCGGCAACGACTTCCACAGCACCTTCTGTTCCGCGGACCTGCGCGACCATGGCGTTTTCCCGGATATCCACACCTTCACTGCGCAGGGTATCCAGCACCACGGACGCTGCCTCGGGGTCGTCTTTGCCCAAGGCTTTGAGCCCTTCGACAACCGTCACCTTGCTGCCGAGGCGTATATGGGCCTGCGCCATCTCCATCCCGATCGGGCCGCCCCCGATGATCAGCAGGTGATCTGGCCGCTCTTTCAAGTCAAAGATGGTTTCGTTCGTATAATAGGGCACCGTGTCCAACCCCGGAATCGGCGGCACCAGCGGCGACGAACCGGTCGCAATGACGATGCGACGCGCAGAGATGACATGATCCCCGGCCTGCACCTTTTCTGGGGATATGAACGCGCCGTATTCGCGAATGACCTTCACGCCAAAGCCTTCGAACCGCTTCTGGCTGTCCATCGGTTCGATCTGAGCGATCACATCATGAACATGATCCTTTACGGCGGCATAGTCGACCTGCGGGCTGGTATTCGCGACGCCAAAAAGTGCAGAATGCGCCTGACCATAGGCCACCTTGCCGCTGGCAATCAGGGCCTTCGACGGGACGCAGCCGAAGTTCAGGCAATCACCGCCCATCTTGTGACCTTCCAGCAGGACTACATCCGCACCCATCTGGCTGGCACCTGCGGCGACAGACAATCCTCCGGACCCGGCACCAATGACCAGGAGATCGGTTTTCAACTCTTTCATGGCTCAGGTGCCCCTTTTCGCGCGCAGTGCTTTGAAAACGATGGGCAAGGCGGCCAATACACACAACCCGATAATCGGCCCGATCACGAACGGTTCCCACAGCAATGAAACATCAGGCGTTTCCCCGCGGTCGAACACACCACCCAAACCGACTCCGATCCACGTGTACACGATACCTCCGGGGATGATGCCCAGCGCGGTCGTCAAAAGGAAATTACGGAACTTTACACCGACCAAAGCCGGCACGAGATTGGCAACAAAGAACGGCACGACCGGCACCAGACGCAGCAGAAACAACACCGAGATTTCGTTTTCCCGCAGACCGTCTTTCAGCCTCTTGACCGTCCCCTCTGAAGATTCCAGCCGCGACGTCAGGGCTTCGCCCAAGCCCCAGCGCGCCGCCAGAAAGATCGCCGACGCGCCGATGGTGGCAGACACGACATTGAAAACGGTTCCCGCAAAAAGACCGAAAAGAAAGCCGCCCGTCATCGAAGCCACCGCAGCACCCGGCAGGGAAAAGGCCACTATGGCGATGTAAATGGCCACAAAAGCGGCAGCCATGATCCAATAGTGACCGTCCCGCCACGCCAGAAGCGCATCGCGATTGTCCCGCAAGGTCTCGAAAGTCAGGTAATCCCCAAGTGTGAAAAAGCCGACAACGGCAACGCTCAGGATTATAAGTAGCGGAATGTGGCGCGCGAAACCGTTGCGCGGCGCATGGCTTGTGTCGGACATCAGGTTTTCTGGTTCATTCTGCTTCATCTTGTGCCCAAGATGCGCTGCTTGGCGGGCCAGCAACAGGGGGATCACGGGGCCTTGATCTTTGTGGCACCGAATGTGAGGGATTTCGGTGATAAACGGGCATTTTGAAACCTTTTGCCGTTGCCGGTTACAGAATTGTTGCAAAAGCCGCGAAAACCTGGCTGTTGGGGTTTGACTTACTCACCGCTTGGCAGTAGAGGACGGGCTTCGAACACCACGGGCAGGCGAATCCGCGCCGCACCCGACCGCATAGATTGGAGACGGAGCGATGAAACGCACCTATCAGCCTTCGAACCTGGTTCGCAAACGCCGCCACGGTTTCCGCGCGCGCATGGCCACAAAGGCCGGCCGCAAGATCCTGAATGCACGTCGCGCACGCGGCCGCAAATCGCTGAGCGCGTAAACCGCTCACCGATCAGGTTATGAACATGACGCCGCCGGAGGCCCCTGAGGTTGGTAGGAACCACCCCGGGAATACGCCCCCGGCGGCGTCCGTTTGTGCGCCTGCCCCCCTGACCGTTCTCAGGAAACGATCCGACTTTCTGAAAGCCGCGCGTGCCCGCCGACAAGGCACGTCCTCGATGATGGTACAGGCCCGCAAGCGTGCCCCCGGCGAGGGCAACGGGGTTCGCGTGGGATTCACCTGCTCGAAGAAAGTGGGCAATGCCGTGGCCCGCAACCGCGCAAAGCGCCGTCTGCGCGAAGCCGCACGGGCCGTGTTGCCCGAAGCCGGCCGCGACGGGTGGGATTACGTGTTGATCGGCCGTGCCGAAGTCACCGCCAACCGCCCCTATGACGCACTGTTGGACGACCTGCGCTATGCGCTCCGCAAGGTGCATGCGGCCGAAAAATGACCTTCCTGTCCCATATCGTCGCCCTGCCTGTTCGGGCGTATCGGCTGATCTTCAGCCCATGGGTCGGTTTCAACTGTCGCTACCAACCCACGTGTTCCGCCTATGCGCTTGAGGCGCTGGAGAAACACGGTGCAGTCAAAGGCTCCTACCTGGCTGCTCATCGGATCTGCCGTTGCCACCCTTGGGGCGGCGACGGATATGATCCGGTGCCCGATGACAAGCATAACGACCCTTCGTCCTGACCCCCCGTCAGACTTGACCGGTATACGCAGCGCCTGAACAGTTGGACCAGTCCAACCCGAGGTCATGATGAAATCCCCAGCGCGTGACACCCTGCCGACCCACGATGTCCTGAACCAACCGCCCGTGCGCGGCGACACCGATCTTTGGCTGTCCGATCCGGTCCTGCAAGACGCAGCAAGAACAGCGGGCGCGCGCGCTATGGAACTGGTGGCATATGGCAAGACGCTCGGAACCGAAGAAACCCGGGAGCTGGGACGGGACGCCAACCGGCATCCGCCAGAGTTGCGTCTGTTCGACCCGGGTGGCAGACGTCTGGACGAGGTGCGGTTTCATCCGGCCTATCATCAGATGATGCAGATCAGCCAATCGGCCGGCTATGCCGCACTGGCCTGGGATGGACAGCCCGGCGGACATGCGACCCATGCGGCGATGGTTTACTTGGCCGGGCAGGTCGAACCCGGGCATTGCTGTCCGATGACCATGACCTATGCAGCAATCCCTGCACTGGCCGCCAATGAACACATTGCCTCACTCTGGCAGCCAAAACTCATGGCCCGGCACTATGATCCTTCGGAGGAACCGATCGGTCAAAAGACCAGCGCGACGCTGGGGATGGCCATGACCGAGAAACAGGGCGGCTCGGACATACGTGCCAACACGACCGTTGCCGCACGCGACGGGGATCACTGGCGCCTGCGCGGGCACAAGTGGTTCTGTTCCGCGCCAATGTCGGATGGGTTCCTGACACTGGCGCAGGCGCCCGGTGGGTTGACCTGCTTTCTGGTGCCCCGCTGGCTGGAGGGCGAGCGCAATGCGATCCACCTGATGCGCCTGAAAGACAAGCTGGGCAACAAATCCAACGCATCCTCGGAAATCGAGTATCATGACGCGCTGGCCTATCAGTTGGGCGAAGAAGGCGCGGGCGTGCGCACCATACTGGAAATGGTGCATCACACGCGGCTCGATACCGCCATGGCGCCGGCCGGGCTGATGCGTGCCGCGCTCAGCGAAGCACATCATTGGGTGACCCATCGCAACGCATTTCAGCGCCGATTGATCGATCAACCGCTGATGCGAGCGGTCCTGTCCGACCTTGTTCTGGACTGGGAAGGCGCAGTGACTCTGGGAATGCGTGTGGCGCAGGCATTTGACGGCCAGACACCCGAAGACAAGGCCTTTGCCCGGATCAGCGTCGCATTGGCCAAGTTCCTGAACAACAAGCGCTGCCCGGTCGTCGTCGTCGAAGCGATGGAAGTGCTGGGCGGCATGGGGTACGTCGAAGACACGCCCTTGCCCCTGATCTATCGTGAAGCGCCCCTGAACAGCATCTGGGAGGGGTCAGGCAATGTGATCTGCCTCGATATCCTGCGCACTCTGGCCCGTGAGCCGCTGGCTGCCGAGGTTCTGGGGGCCGAGTTGGATACGGTGAGAGGCACGGACAGAAGGTATGACACAGCTCTGACCGCGCATCGCAGCCGCTGGCCCGGTCTGCCGCCCGAGGCCGAAGCGCGCTGGTACGCTGAACGCACGGCACTGCTGCTGACGGCCTCGCAACTGCTGCGTCACGCGCCGGGCGCTGTGGCTGACGGCTTTGTTGCCACACGTCTTTCCGGCGATGGCGGCCGCATTCCCGGTTCGGTGGCCGGGTTGGATACCGACGCCCTGCTGGCGCGGCTTGGCTGACCCGCCACTTGCCCGGTTGCGCCATCTGCTGTAGGGGCTGCGCATGTTTGATGATGCAGATGATATCCACCCGCTCTTTGCCGGCGCGCCCTCGACCACCGAGTTCAAGAAACTGCGCAAACGCATCGTGCGCCAGACCCGCGAAGCGATCGAGCAATACGGGATGGTGGACCCGTCCGCCCACGACAAGGACGGCAAACCGCCACGCTGGCTTGTCTGCCTTTCGGGCGGCAAGGACAGTTATACGCTGCTGGCCGTCCTCTACGAACTCAAATGGCGCGGATTGCTGCCTGTCGATCTTCTGGCTTGCAATCTGGATCAGGGGCAACCCGGATTTCCGGCCACGGTCCTGCCAGAGTTTCTGGACCGCATGGGTGTGCCACACAGGATCGAGTATCAGGACACTTATTCTGTAGTGATGGACAAGGTTCCGCAGGGCCGAACCTATTGCGCCCTGTGTTCGCGGCTGCGCCGCGGCAACCTGTATCGCATTGCCCGGGAAGAAGGCTGTTCCGCCGTCGTGCTGGGTCATCACCGCGACGATATTCTCGAGACGTTTTTCATGAACCTCTTCCACGGAGGCCGTCTGGCCACCATGCCACCGAAACTGGTGAATGAAGAGGGCGATCTTTTTGTCTTCCGCCCACTTGCCCACGTCGCCGAAGCTGATTGCGAGAAATTTGCCAAGGCAATGCAATATCCGATCATCCCCTGCGATTTGTGCGGCAGTCAGGACGGGCTGCAACGGCAGCAGGTCAAACAGATTCTCGATCAGTGGGAAAAGAACAGCCCAGGTCGGCGTCAGGTTATGTTCCGCGCGTTAACAAATGCGCGCCCGTCGCACCTTCTGGATGCGAAACTCTTTGATTTTATTAACCTTTCCGTAAACTCTGGCGAAAAAACGGAAAATTTGGAAGAAATACCGCTGCTGCGTTAACGACTGACTCAGACTGGTTTCCTAGGCTCGGCATACAATTCATGCCCAAGGTCAGGACCCGATGCGGAATCATCCTTTCGTCGACCGTATTATTGAAGCTTTGAGAAACGTGGCATACGGCCCAGCCGTTCTTGCCTTTGTTCCGGCAACAAGCCTGGGGGCGTTCTGGCTTGGCGGTGAACCCGCGTTGATCGCAGTGGCCCTGGGTTTGCCCCTGATGATTGCCGGCATAGAGGCAATGACCCCCAACCCGGCAAACAGGAAACGGCAACAGGGCGGTCTGCTGCCGAATGACCGGTTCGAAACCGTTCTGGCAGAGGTGCTCTCGGATAGCCGTCGCAGGGGTGAAACATCAGCCTGTTTCGCTGTGATCCTGGACGACTATCTGCAAATGCTCGATCTGCATGGCCAAGCAGCAGCGAACCATGTGGCACAGCAATTCTGCTCTCGTGTCATATCCATGATCCGCGCCAATGATTCCGCAACCCGAATCGATGGAAACAAGATGATGGTTGTTCTGCACCCGGCGCAACAGCTTGATCTGGAAACCTGCATTAAGATGTCGGGACGAATGCAATCCGCAGTCGAAGACCCCATAATGCTGAACGGAACCGGAGTTTACATGTCCTGCTCCATCGGTTTCTGCCTCAGCAGCAATGTCCCCGACGGCACCGCGACAGACTGGTACAATGCTGCAAACAACGCGCTGCAAGAAGCACAGCAAAACGGGCCCTCAACGATTCGTGCCTTTTCGTCAGAAACACGTCGCCGGGCTCAGGTCAGAACCAATCTGCGCAAGGAATTTGATGCGGCGCTAGAAAGCGGTGAGATTCGACCATGGTTTCAACCGCAGATCTCGACGGATACCGGCCGCGTGTCCGGGTTCGAGGCTCTGGCCCGCTGGGAACACCCGAAAAAAGGAGTGCTGGGCCCCAATGTCTTTCTACCCTTTGCCGAACAGGCAGAGTTGATGGGCAAACTGGGACAGGCGATGCGGCATCACGCCTTTTGCGCAATGCGCGAATGGGATCGCGCCGGTTTGACTGTACCACGCATCGGCATCAACTTCTCGTCGGACGAATTGCGCGACCCGGGACTGATCGACCGCCTGAAATGGGAATTGGATCAATTCGACCTGACGCCGGACAGATTGGCGGTCGAAGTATTGGAGACCGTGTTTTCCAGAGGGCCGGATGACGTAATCACCCGCAATGTCACGGGCTTGGCCGCAATGGGGTGCTGTATCGATCTGGACGATTTCGGCACCGGGCATGCCTCGATCGCGTCAATCAAGCGGTTCAACGTGTCCCGGATCAAAATCGACCGCTCTTTCGTGACAAAGGCGGACCAGGACCCAAGCCAGCAGCAGTTGGCCAGCGCAATTCTGACCATGGCAGAACGGCTGAATCTGGAAACGCTTGCTGAAGGGGTCGAGACGCCCGGGGAACACGCCTTGATGGCGCAATTGGGATGTGACCATGTTCAGGGGTTTGGCATCGGCAAGCCCATGCCTTTCGAAAAAACCGAGGGCTGGATCACGTCTCATCGCAACAAGATCGACGGAATGCCCAAAATCGGGCGGCAAACGGGCTGAAGAACCGGAAACTGCACCACAGAAGACCAATCCATGACGAAATGACGAGCGATTCCGCTTGACCTTTGGGCCTGCACTCTGTTGAACCCTGCGGGTGTCTTTCACTGCTCAAGGTGGCTGTCCCAGATGGACGATCAGAACAAGAATCTCATCCTCGCAACCGCGCTCAGCTTTCTCGTGATCCTGGTCTGGTTCGTGCTGTTCCCTCCTCCGGAACCCACACCAACCACGGAACAGGCTGAAATCGCCAGCATCGAAGGGAATGAGGTTCAGACGCCCAGCGCCGCCGACACCGGTACGGTCGGCGAAGCAACTGCAACCGCCACCGAAGCCGAAGCCGAAGCCGAAACCGAGGCGCCCCGCGTCAGCATCGACACGCCCCGCCTGACGGGTAGCCTGTCGCTTGCCGGTGGCCGAATTGATGAGCTGTCGCTGAAGGATTACAAGGTTTCACTGGACGAGGATTCTCCGATCGTCGAACTTCTGTCCCCGGTTGGAAGTGACTCGGCCTATTATGCCCTTTACGGCTGGGCCCCCGGCGCGGGCCTGTCGGTCACGGACGTCCCCGGCCCGAACACTCTTTGGACGCTTGAGCAGGGCGAAACTCTGGGTGTTGACACTCCGATCACGCTGGCCTGGGACAATGGAAACGGCCTCACCTTCCGCCGCACCATTGCCGTGGATGAAAACTACATGTTCTCGGTCACCCAGTCGGTCGAGAACACCACGGACGCCGAGGTCGGCATGGCCCCCTACGGCATTCTGGCACGCCACGGCATGGGCGAAGACGGTGACCTGCCCGGCCTGAAGAACTTCTTCATTCTGCACGAAGGCGTCATGGTCATGGCTGACGGCGTTCTGGATGAGATCGACTATGGCGATGTGCGCGATTTCGATATCGACCCCAATGAACGCGCGCAGGCCGAGGTCTATCAGGTCAAAGAAGGCGGCTGGGTCGGGTTCACGGATCACTACTGGATGACCACCCTGATCCCGGCCGAGGGTTCAGCGTTCAAGGCCGCTGCCAAATACGATTCACGTCGCAAGATTTACCAGACGGAAACGGTTCTGCCGACCCTTACAGTCGCGCCCGGCGCCACGGAAGAGGTCACAACCAGGCTTTTCGCCGGCGCCAAGGAATGGGAAACCATCCGAGAGTATCAGGCGGAAGGTGTTCAGAAGTTCATCGACAGCATCGACTGGGGGTGGTTCTACTTCCTGACCAAGCCGATCTTCTGGCTGCTGCACAACATCAATGCCCTGATCGGAAACATGGGCTGGTCGATCATCGGACTGACGCTGATCATCAAGGCCATCCTGTTCCCGCTGGCCTTCAAATCCTACGTCTCGATGGCGAAGATGAAGGAATTGCAGCCGCAGATGGAAGCCCTGAAAGAAGCCGCCGGCGACGACCGTCAGAAGATGCAGCAGGGCATGATGGAGCTGTACAAAAAGGAAAAGGTGAACCCTGCCGCAGGCTGCTTGCCAATTCTGTTGCAGATTCCAATCTTCTTCTCGCTGTACAAGGTTATTTTCGTGACGATCGAACTGCGTCAGGCCCCTTGGTTCGGCCCGTTCCAGGACCTGAGCGCGCCGGATCCGACTTCGATCATGAATCTCTTTGGCTTGCTGCCTTGGGCCGGCCCGCAGCCTGACAGCCTGATGGCGTTGATCTTCATCGGCATTCTGCCGCTGCTGCTGGGTATTTCGATGTGGTTGCAGCAGAAACTGAACCCGGCACCAACCGATCCGACGCAGGCAATGATCTTTGCCTGGATGCCTTGGGTCTTCATGTTCATGCTGGGTGGTTTCGCCAGTGGCCTGGTCGTATACTGGATCGCGAACAACACGATCACGTTCACACAGCAATATCTGATCATGCGCAGCCAGGGCTACAAGCCGGACGTGTTCGGAAACATCAAGTCCGGTTTCAAGCGGACGCCAAATACGGACAACAAATGAGCGGAACGGTTTCAGGCCTTTGGCGCCACCCGATCAAAAGCCACGGGCGTGAAGCCCTGAGCCAAGTCACACTCATCCCCGGGCAGACCATGCCCGGGGATCGCGTTTGGGCGGTCGCTCATGAGGCCGCCAAAACCGATGGTTCTGAATGGGCCCCCTGTTTCAATTTCAGCCGCGGTTCAAAAGCGCCTCAGTTGATGGCCATTTCGGCCGAATTGCAGGGCGAAAGGGTTACACTGCGCCACCCGCAGCGACCGGAATTGACTTTTGAACCTGATACGGAACAGGAAGTCTTTCTGGACTGGGTAAAGCCGCTTATGCCTGCGGATCGCGCTGCATCAGCCCGGATCGTTCGGGTTCCCGGGCGCGGTATGACGGACAGCGACTTTCCGTCGATCAGCCTGTGCAACATGGCATCGCATCGCGCAGTCGAACAGAAGCTGGGCCAGACTCTGTCCATTGTTCGGTGGCGCGGCAATATCTGGTTCGAAGGTCTGCCGTTGTGGGATGAGTTTGACTGGCTGGGCCGTGACGTGCGCATAGGCGAGGCCGTGCTTCGGGTACGCGAACGGATCACGCGGTGTATGGCCACCACTGCCAATCCCGAAACCGGTGAGAGGGACGCAGACACGCTGCGCGCCCTGAACAGCTGGGATCATCAGGATTTCGGCGTTTACGCCGAGGTCCTTCAGGGCGGCGAAATCCGCGTCAACGATGAGGTGCAGGTGCTATGACCACGCTTCCCTTCCCCCTGGCCGAAGACCCGGATGAATTCGCCCTGGAACGAGGCCGCAAACTATTTGCAGGCCCGTCCGAGTTCGTCAAAGGCGTTGTCGCCATGAACGGTCTGCCTGCCCCGGACCGGTTGGAAGTCTGTTTTGCGGGGCGTTCGAACGTGGGCAAGTCCAGCCTGATCAATGCCTTGACCGGCACGAAGGGTCTGGCCCGCGCATCCAACACACCCGGCCGCACGCAAGAGATCAACTTTTTCACCCAAGGCCCGGAACTCTATCTCGTGGACCTGCCGGGCTATGGCTATGCAAACGCCCCGGTGAAAGTGGTCGAGAAGTGGCAGAAGCTGCTGAAACAATATCTCAGCGGGCGCCAGACGTTGCGCCGTGCCTTTGTCCTGATAGACTCGCGCCACGGGGTAAAACCGGTCGATGACGAAATCATGAAGTTGCTGGACACCAGCGCCGTGACGTTTCAATGCGTACTGACCAAGGCAGACAAGGTCAAAGCCAACGAACGCGAGAAGGTGTTGGAACAAACCCGGGCTGCGTTGTCCAAACATCCCGCAGCTTTTCCGGGGATTGTGCTTACGTCTTCCGAAAAGGGTGATGGCATCGCGACCCTGCGGTCCATCATTGCGCATCTGGAATAGCTTCGCCCTTGGCAGCGTGGGGCAAAGGTCCTAACACGGTTTTCCAGAAGGACTTTAGCTATGAAGACACGAGATATGAACCGGGACTGGATCGCCACCGCAGCCACACTCAACAGCGCCCTGCCCTATTTGCAGCGCTATGATGGAGCCATTGTCGTCATCAAACTTGGCGGGCACGCCATGGGCAGCGACGAGGCGATGGAAAGCTTTGCCCGGGACGTGGTTCTGATGCGCCAGGTGGGTGTGAACCCGGTGGTCGTCCACGGCGGTGGTCCGATGATCAATGCAATGCTGGGCAAGCTGGACATTCAATCCGATTTCGTGAACGGCAAGCGAGTGACCGACAAGGCCACGGTTGAAGTGGTCGAAATGGTTCTGTCCGGCCTCGTGAACAAACGCATCGTACAGGCGATCAATGATCAGGGCGGGTCGGCCGTGGGCCTGTCTGGCAAGGACGCAAGCCTGATGGTCTGCGATCAGACGGATACGTCGCTGGGCTTTGTCGGCACTCCGGCCGAGATGAATCCGAAGATCCTGCACGATCTGTTTTCCCATGACGTAATCCCGGTCATTGCGCCGCTTGGTGCAGGCCGCGACGGTGAGACATTCAACGTCAATGGTGACACGGCAGCCGGGGCAATCGCATCTGCGCTCAAGGCAGACCGTCTGTTGCTGCTGACGGATGTTTCCGGTGTCAAGAACGCGGCGGGTGATGTCGTGACCGAACTCAAGGCCGGTCAGATCAGGGAAATGACCCGCGAAGGCACCATTGCAGGCGGTATGATACCCAAGACGGAAACCGCGCTGGACGCCCTGCACAGCGGCGTGCGGGCGGTTGTCATATTGGACGGGCGTGCACCGAATGCCGTGCTGCTGGAGCTGTTCACCGAACACGGGGCCGGGTCACTGATACGCCCGGACTGACCCCCGCACAAGAGGAGGAGACATGACACATCTTGCACAGCCTTCCTCTGATCGTGACGCGACGCCTTATGAACAGGTTGAAAACGCCGCCCGTCATACTGGTTTGTTGGTCATGGGCGCACTGCATCCTCGCCACGTTGCAGCCAAGGAACTCGACACCGGTACGCTGATCCTGTTGGGGGCCGGGCCGGACTTCTGGCCCGCACTGAAAGCCTCACCAGAATGGCACCAGGCCGACCCCGTTGACCGATGGTCGAAAAGGGTGGTCAGTCAGATGGCTGAGGCGCTCGGCGCCCGGGCGTATTTTCCGTTTGGCGGCCCCCCTTACACGCCATTCATCGACTGGGCGCTCAAATCTGGACGGACGTTCAGCAGCCCGGTCGGGGCATTGGTGCATGATACCGTTGGCATGATGATTTCCTATCGGGGCGCACTACATTTTGCCGAAGAGTTCGCCATCCCAGCCCCTGCCGGCGTGTCGCCTTGCGAAACCTGCGCCGCGCCTTGCACGACGACCTGTCCGGTCAGCGCGCTGAACGCGCAGGATTTCTATGACGTCGCTGCATGCCACGACCATCTTGGCACCGCTGAAGGTCAGACCTGCATGTCTGGTGGATGTCTGGCCCGCCTTGCCTGCCCCCTGAGCGCGGGCGCGGGGCGCGACCCCGAACAATCGGCCCATCACATGAAAGCCTTTCATCCGTCATGACCCGAATTCTGATCCTGACACGTCATGCGAAATCCAGCTGGGATAGCCCGGGTCTTGGCGATCATGACCGCCCGCTGAACAAGCGTGGACGAAAGTCAGCCCCGGCCATCGCTGCTTGGTTGCGTCACCACGGATGGCTACCGGATGAGGTTCTCAGCTCCACATCAACCCGCACCCGCGAGACATGGGATCGCATGGGTTTGCAGGCCAAAAAAATCAGTTTTCTCAGCGCCCTCTACCACGCTGATTCAAGGGTCATGCTGCGAGAGCTTTCGGGCGCTACGGAACCGGCTGTATTGATACTGGGTCACAATCCCGGGATCGCCGATTTCGCCAACCGTCTGGTGCGACAACCGCCAAGTCATGCTCGCTTTTTCGATTATCCAACCTGTGCAACAACGGTCATGTCATTCGACATCAACAGCTGGGCCGAGGTTCGATGGCAAACCGGGACAGTGCTGGGGTTCACCATCCCGCGTGAGTTGATCGAATAAAAAAAGGCGGGGCTATACCCCGCCTTCATTCTTTCCGCCCTTGTGTGGGTCAGTGACCCAGAATCTGGCTCAGGAACAGTTTGGTCCGCTCGCTTTGCGGGTTGTTGAAGAACTCTTCGGGTTCGTTCTGTTCCACGATCTGCCCGGCATCCATGAAGATCACGCGGTTGGCGACCTGACGGGCAAAACCCATCTCGTGGGTCACGCACAGCATGGTCATGCCTTCCTCGGCCAGTTCGATCATGGTGTCGAGCACCTCTTTGATCATCTCGGGGTCCAGCGCCGATGTCGGTTCATCGAACAACATTATCCGCGGCATCATGCAGAGCGAGCGGGCAATCGCCACACGCTGCTGCTGACCACCCGAAAGCTGACCGGGATACTTGTCGGCCTGTTCGGGAATTTTCACCTTTTCCAGGAAGTGCATCGCGCGCTCTTCGGCCTCTTTCTTGGGCGTCTTGCGCACCCAGATCGGGGCCAGCGTACAGTTTTCCAGAATGGTCAGATGCGGGAACAGGTTGAAGTGCTGGAACACCATCCCAACCTCGGACCGGATTTTGTCGATGTTCTTCAGGTCATTCGACAGCTCGATCCCGTCCACCACGATCGTGCCCTGCTGGTGTTCCTCCAGCGCGTTCAGACAGCGGATCAGCGTGGATTTGCCCGATCCCGACGGGCCCGCGATCACGATCCGCTCGCCCTGATTGACGGTCAGATTGATGTCGCGCAGCACGTGGAAGGACCCGTACCACTTGTTCATTTGGTTGATTTCGATGGCGACCTCGTCGCTCACCTGCATCTTGGAGCGGTCGATTTCGCGGTCGATTGCAAGTTCAGACATGTGTTGAACTCCTTAACGATGATCTGTGGCAAGGCGACGCTCGAGCCACTGAGAATATTGAGAGATGCCGTAACAGACGACGAAGAACAGAAGCGCGGCAAAGCCCAGAAGCTCCCAGTAGACGCCGTTCCATTCGGTCGACGCCAGGATGGGACCACGGATCATGCCCACCAGATCGAACATCGAAATGACCGAAACCAGTGTCGTATCCTTGAACAGGCCCACGGCCACGTTCACGATCCCGGGGATCGAGATCTTCAGCGCCTGTGGCAGGATGATAAGCCGCATCGCCTGCGGATAATCCAGCCCAAGACTGTCTGCGGCCTCGTACTGCCCGCGCGGAAGTGCTGCCAGACCGCCGCGGATCACCTCGGCGATATAGGCGGACGAGAACATGGTGATCATGATCACAACGCGCAGGAACAGGTCGACCGTGCTGTCCGGCGGGAAGAAATAGGCCAGCATCACCGAAGCCACGAACAGCAGCGTGATCAGAGGCACGCCGCGGATGAACTCGATGAAGATGACACAGACCCACTTGATCAGCGGCATGTTCGACTGTCGCCCCAAGGCCAATGCGATCCCGAGTGGTACCGACAGCGACACACAGGTCACGCCCAGCATCATGTTCAGCATGAAGCCACCCAGGTCACGGCTGGGAACGGCCGACAGCCACGCGTTTTCTGATGCGCCTTCCGGGATCAGGGCCCCTCCGACGTTCCAGATGACCAGTGCGGTCACGATTGCTCCGAAGAACCCGGCGGCAAAGCTGTTGTTGCCCAGCTTCTGGAAGACACCACCGGCGGCTATGCAGCCAACAAGTGCAACCAGAGGCACAATGATCGTGCCACCCCAGATCAGCCAGAAAGCCAGGAAGGGATAGACCGCCGTGAACAACAGCATCTTGCGGGGCAGGTCAAAGAACAGCACCGGCGCAATCGCCACCAGCATCAGCACAAAGGCCAGGTTCGGCCGCCAATAGGCATCGACGGGGTATTTGAACCCATAGATCAGCTGCGGCCAGCGTTCCGTCAGAACCGCGAAACAGGCTCCGGTCTTGTCCCCCAGAATTTCGCGGCATTCCGCCAGCGAGTTGGCATTCCACACTCCGTTCAGAATCCATGGCAGGGTATTCTTGAGAAGAATGTAGATCAGGATCAGCGACAGAACTGTCAGGATCGAATTGACGACCCCGGAAAACAGATTCTCGCGCAGCCATTTGATGACGCCGGTCTCATTCGCCGGCGGCGGTGAGGGCGGGATGGTGCCTTCGGCCACGAAGGCGATCGGGTTTGTTGCTTGATCACTCATGGCTCAGCGCTCCTTCAGCTTGACGGAAGCGTTGTAGATGTTCATCCCGGTCGAAATCAGCAGCGAGGCCGTGAGGTAGAACAACATCAGCAGAAGAACGCATTCAATCGCCCGGCCGGTCTGGTTCAGGGTAATACCACCCAGTGTTGCGGTGATATCCGCATAGCCCACGGCAATCGCAAGAGACGAGTTCTTGGTGATGTTCAGATACTGCGAGATCAGCGGCGGGATGATGACCCGCAATGCTTGGGGCAGGATGACCAGTTTCATAATCCGTCCCTGACGCAGGCCCAGTGCGGCGGCAGCCTCGGTCTGACCTTTGCTGATCGCCTGAATACCCGCACGCACGTTTTCCGCGATAAAGGCACCGGTATAGATCGACAGGGCGAACCACAGTGCAATCAGAGGACCGCCGGCATTCAGTCCGCCGCTGAAGTTAAAGCGCTTCAGCTCGGGGACATCCCAGGTCAAGCCCATGATGATCATCAACAGCACAAAAGGCACCAGCCAGATTGCCAGTTTCGGCAACAGCGTCGCGGGACGCTCGCCGGTTTCTTCCTGCTTCTTGGTTGCGCGCTTTTCGACTTCGCCGCTGACGAACCACGATCCGATCAGGACGGCGATGACCAGCAACCAGTTCAGGGCTGCCGATGCAAACAGGCCATTGGCGAATTCAGGACGCGGGAAATAGATGCCCCGGTTGGTAAAGGCAAAGGACCCAAACAGCATCGATGACGTCGGGTTTTCCCCACGGAACGCGCTTGGCGGCGGCAGCACGGCCGTCATGATCGTGAAGATGATGATGATCCAGATCAGCACCGGTATGTTCCGGAAGATCTCGACATATACTGCCATCAGCTTCGATACGAGCCAGTTGTTCGACAGTCTCAGAACACCCGCGATCACACCGAAAACAGTTGCAGTGATACAGGCCAGAAAGGCCACGAGCAATGTGTTCAGCAAACCGACAAGTGCCGCGCGTGCATGTGATGACTGACTGTCATATTCGACAAGACGCTGGTTGATGTCATACCCGGCGGAATCGCCGAGGAAAGAATAGGAAATATTGAGCCCTGCGGCCCTGAGGTTCTGGATCAGGTTGTTGCCCAGATACCAGATCGAAAGCGCAATGACGATGGCCGCAATCACCTGAAATGTAAGAGAGCGATAGCGGGTATCGTTTATGAGCATAGACAACCGAAAATCAGCTTTCGGTGGGTCAGTCATAGTCGACATATTTTGGGATCCCCGTGGCTTGCGAGCTGTTAAATATCGGCGAGGTTTTCCCCGCTCTGCATCTGCCCGCAGCAATTTATTGTAGAAGAGGGCGCAGGTTGCCCTGCGCCCTCCTCCATTGATGCCTTAACGGAACGGCGGCGAGTACAGCAGACCACCTTCGGTCCACTGTGCGTTCAGGCCGCGCGCCAGACCGATCGGTGTTTCTTCACCGATGTTCTTGGCGAAGATTTCACCATAGTTGCCGCCAGCTTTGATCGCTTTGGCAGCCCAGTCGGCGTCCAGACCCAGCATTTCACCCAGAGTGCCTTCTGTACCCAGCAGGCGGTTGATTTCCGGGTTGTCGGTGCCGGCGCTCAGTTCGTCGATGTTTGCCGATGTCACGCCCAGCTCTTCAGCCGAAATCAGTGCGTTCAGAGTCCAGCGCACGACGTCGCCCCACTCGTGGTCGCCATGACGGACCAGCGGGCCCAGCGGCTCTTTCGAGATGATTTCGGGCAGCAGGATGTGCTCGTCCGGCGCTTCGAAGGTGGCGCGGGTTGCAGCCAGACCCGATGCGTCGGTGGTGTAAACGTCACATGCACCAGCCAGGTACTGCTGCTGCGCTTCGGCGTTGGTTTCGATCGGAACCGGCTCGTAGCTGATGTTGTTGGCACGGAAGAAATCGGCCAGGTTCAGCTCGGTGGTGGTACCGGTCTGGATGCAGACACGGGCGCCATCCAGTTCCTTGGCCGAGCTGACGCCCAGTGCCTTGGGAACCATGAAGCCCTGACCGTCATAATAGTTCACGCCGGTGAATTCGAACTTCAGGTCGACGTCGCGGCTGAAGGTCCAGGTGGTGTTCCGTGCCAGCATGTCGATCTCGCCCGAGGCCAGAGCGGTAAAACGTGTCTTACCGGTGGTCGGAACGAATTCAACGGCGTTGGCGTCGCCCAGAACGGCAGCAGCAACGGCGCGGCACAGCGATACGTCAAAGCCCTGCCATTCGCCATTGGCGTCGGGCGCAGCAAAACCAACCAGACCGGTGGTCACACCACAATTCAGCTTGCCGCGTGCTTTAACGTCGTCAACGGTCCCTGCCATGGCTGCGCCAGCAGCAAGACCGGCAATCGTTGCCGCGCCCAAGAATACGGATTTTTTCATTTTTACCTCTTCCTGATTTTCCGCCCCGTCCGAGACGGCTCTGCCCGGCAAGTGGATGCCGGATAGGTTACCCCAAAGGTGTCTCCCCTTTAGTGGCACCGAGTTTGGGCGTATTCATAAACAAACGTCAAGGGCCGGATCATCGAAAACGATGGATCAGGCCCCAAGCTGTTTACAGATTTGCTCAAAAAACCGGAATTTAGGATCAAACCGATATGTCGAAGAAGCGTTTGGCATGCATGAATGCCGCTTTCTTGGTCTCGGCAACCTGATGGGCTTCTTCGTCATGGCCCCATTGTTCAATCTGCCAGGTTTCGTCCAATCTTGAAATGCGCCATATCTCGTCCGGTTTGCGCCAATTCATGGCGGCCGCAAAGCCAAGAATCAATGACCCCGACAGGCTGACCAGATCGTGAAAAGCGGCCAGTTGGAACGCATCCAGCCCGTGCACCCGAGATCGCAATGTCGCCAGGGCGGATTCCGACTGCGGTTGATGCAGAACCCCGGCAACCGGAACCAGACGGGCGGACAGTGCGGTCTCGGCCCAATCCAGGGCGGGATCCCATTCGGCGCTCTGACGATCATGCAACTCCTGCGGGTGGGTTGCGCGATAGCACAACAAATCAGAATCGCCATAATCGGCCAGCATGTCGGCAACTTCGCCGTGCTGGATGCGGACTTTGTCAATCGCTGCATTTGCAGAACGGGTGAAAGGCATCGCGGCAGGATCAACCTCTTTTTCCTGGGCGTCCCATTCCCCTGCCACCGCTTCGGCCATGAGGCGGGTTGGCAGGATCAGGTCTGCCTTGGCTGGTGTTTTGACCCTGCGGCCATCCAGTTCGACGGTAAACCCGCCATCAACCTCGACAACGGCACTGTCCTTCCAGAAGCGTTTCGGTTTCCAGTCACTCATCTTTCAATCCCACATCCCAGCCAGCGCATTGGGCAACTGGTCAAAGGTTTCGATAATGCAAGAAGCTGCGGTCAGAGCCGATCGGTGATGATAGCCCCAGGTTACGCCGATGCCGCGAACACCGGCAGCCGCGGCCATATCCATGTCAAAGCTCGTGTCGCCGATCATCACTGCACAGCCGGGTTCGACCCCGGTTTCCGCCAATGCGGTCTGCACCATGGACGGATGCGGCTTTGAAGGGTGGTGATCCGCGACCTGCCGGGTCACGAAATACGGTTCCAGCCCGTGGGCTTCGATCAGCGCGTCCAACCCGCGCTGCGACTTGCCGGTTGCCACGCCAAGCAGCACTTCGGGCACGGCATGCAATGCTTCAATCACCTCGCGCGCACCGGGGTACAACGGAGAACTGGCAGCCCCCAATTCAAGACGATGGGCGTGATAGGCTTCTTTATACCCTTCGACCAGATCGTTCTGGACCGAGAGAGGCTGTTCCGGCGCCAACCGGGCGATGGCATGGGGCAGCGACAAGCCGACAATGGACAGGATCGCCTTTCGCGTTGGAACCGGCACGGAAGCGGCCTGAAAGCTGGTGGTCATGGAGTGAACAATGCTGCCCTGACTGTCGACCAGGGTACCATCGACGTCGAACAGGACCAGCCGCAAGGGTGCGCTCATTGCAGCTTCTCAAACGGGTCGTCAGCCGCCAGATCCTCGCTCCATCCGAACGTGTCCCAGCTTTGTTTCATGTGCTCGGGCAGGGGCGCCGTCACCGTCACCGGTTTCCGCGTCATCGGATGCAGGAAGGACAGCCGCCTTGCGTGCAAATGCAGCTTTTTGCTTATGACTCCGCCCAGTTGCGCGCCCCATCCGTCGCCAAGGTTTTCCTGACCCGAACCGCCGTATTTTCCGTCGCCGATGATCGGGTGCCCGATTGCGGCCATATGAGCCCGCAATTGGTGCGTCCGTCCGGTGATCGGCTCCATCGCCACCCATGCAGCGCGGCTGGCAACCCGATAGAGGGTTGCGTAATGCGTATGCGCGCGTTTCGCGCCCGGAGTGCTGTCAATTTCGTTCATATGCACGGGGATCATCTTTTCGCCCTCACCGTGCTTGCCATGACCCGGCGCTTTGACAAGGCCGGTTTTGATCTCACCCAGGTACGGTGTCGGAACACCGGCAACCAGCGCCCAGTAGATCTTGCGCGTATCACGATGACGGAAGGCGGCCGTCAAACCCTTGGCGGCCTCCCGCGTGCGGGCCAGCAGCAGAACACCTGACGTGTCCTTATCCAGTCTATGGACCAGCCGAGGGTTCTCGTCATAGCCGAACCGCAATGCTTCGGACAGGCTGTCAACATGCCGGGTCTGCCCGCTGCCGCCTTGCACCGGTAGGCCATGCGGCTTGTTCAGGGCCAGAATGTGATCGTCGCGGTAGATCACGCAGGACTGGATCATCCTGGCATCCGCATCCGAGATACGATGCTTGACCTCGGCCGGTTTGTGATCGGCATCCGGAAGGGGCGGCACGCGAACCACCTGCCCTGCCTCCAACCGGGTCGAGGCCTTGGCGCGGCTTCCGTCAACACGCAATTCTCCTTTGCGGCACATCTTTTCAATGCGGCCCTGGCTGACATGCGGAAACAGGCGGCGCAGCCAACGATCCACGCGCTGGTCCCCATCCCCTTCAGCGACTGTAATCATCTGTACGCCACTCATGCCATTACCCCTTGTTCCGCGCGCGTGATCCGCCCGGATTGCGTGTTTACCCGTGTCCCAGAAATCATGGGCGTCTGTCGCGCGCAACGCGGCAAGAGTCAAGCTATCTGGCTATGGTTCTCAGATGTTCGAGAAGTCGCCGTGCCGCCCTGCTCCATCCCGGAAACGGGCAGCCCCAGCGGTACCTTCACGGCGAATGGCGTCCAACCCGTTGGCCCATTCGACCTTGAGCGCGTCACGTACCGGCATTCCACGCGTTTCTATGATCGATCGGCGGTCTGCCCGAACGGCCTCTTGCGGGAAACGGGCGATATCATGAGCCATGTCTTCAGCCGCACTGCGTGCTGTGCCTTGTGGGACGACCTTTTCCGCCAACCCAATCCTGTAACACTCTTCAGCTTCGACCTTGCGACCGGTCAGAGCGATTTCCAACGCCTTGCCCTGCCCCACCAGACGCGGCAACCTGACCGAGCCACCATCCATCAGGGTAATCCCCCAACGTCGGCAAAAAACACCCATGTAAGCCGTTTCCGCCATCACCCGGATATCGCACCACAAGGCAAGCTCCATTCCTCCGGCCACTGCCGCGCCTTCAACCGCAGCAATGACGGGTTTCGAAAGCTCCAGCCGCGACGGTCCCATCGGCCCAAGCGTTGAGGGGGCTGACCCGATAGGAAAAGCAAGTTTATCAAAGTAAGCCTCACGCCGTTCCGGATCGGCCAGCGATGCGGCAAGTTTCAGATCCCACCCTGCACAGAAATTGCCACCCTGGCCCCAAAACACCGCAGCCTTGGCCGAACTGGCCTCAAAACTCAGAAATGCCTCTGCCAAAGCCTCGGCATGTTCCGTATCAACAGCGTTCCGCGCATCCGGCCTGTCGTGAATGACGGTCCAGACATCTTCGGATTTTTCGATAGAAACCGACATATCAAGTCCTCCCCTGCAAGCGTTGACCCAAGGGAAGCGTCCAATTTCAATCCTGTCGCCTGTGACGCCGCGGAACGCCCACGACTGACCCTGCGTAACTAGCTGTTACGCTGCGCCCGCAGCTTGGCAAAGTAATCGAGGCGTTTCTTCAGCTCACGCTCAAACCCGCGCTCGACCGGTTGATACAGAACCGGGCGTTTCATCGTCTCGGGGAAGTAGTCCTGACCGGAAAACCCGTCCTCGGCATCATGGTCATAGGCATAGCCCGCGCCGTAACCCTGATCCTTCATCAAAGAGGTCGGCGCGTTCAGGATATGCTTGGGCGGTGGCTCGCTGCCCGACTGCTTGGCCAATCGCATTGCCGCCTTGTAGCCGACATAGGTGCCGTTGGATTTTGGCGCCAGCGCTAGATAGACCAGCGCCTGAGCAAGCGCCAACTCTCCTTCCGGGGAACCCAGACGTTCGTAGGTTTCCCACGATTGCAAGCAAATGGCCTGCGCCTGTGGATCGGCCAAGCCTATATCCTCGACCGCCATGCGTGTGATCCTGCGTGCAAGATACCTTGGGTCCTCGCCCCCGGTCAGCATGCGCGCAAACCAATACAAAGCCGCATCCGGGTCAGAGCCGCGCACCGATTTGTGCAGGGCCGAGATCAGGTTGTAATGCTCATCACCGGACTTGTCGTATTTTGCGGCCCGCCGCATCAATCGCGTCGACAGCGCATCAGGGCCCAGCGGCGCATCCACCTTCCACGCCGAAACCTGTTCGATCAGGTTCAGCAAAGCCCGACCGTCGCCATCGGCCATCTCCTGCAACGCATCGCGTGCGGCAGGCGTCAATGGCAACGCACGGTTCAGCTCTTTTTCGGCCCGCTGGGTCAGACGCTCCAGATCGGCAAGGCTGAGCCGTTCCAGCACCAGCACCTGCGACCGGCTGAGCACAGCGGCATTCAGCTCGAATGACGGGTTCTCGGTCGTTGCGCCGACCAACAGAATGGTGCCGTCTTCCATATGGGGCAGAAACCCATCTTGCTGAGCCTTGTTGAAACGGTGGATCTCGTCCACGAACAACAAGGTGCCCTGCCCGTTCTGGCGGCGTATTTTCGCGGCCTCGAAAACTTTCTTCAGATCCGGCACACCGGTAAAGATCGCACTGATCTGAACGAAATGCAGATCGGTTTCCTGCGCCAACAGCCGTGCAATCGTCGTCTTTCCAACTCCGGGTGGACCCCAGAAGATCAGGCTGGACAAACTACCTGCCGCCAGCATGACACCCAGCGGGGCCTCGGGGCCCAGCACTTGTTCCTGCCCGATCACCTCGGCCAGGGTTCGAGGCCGCAACCGGTCAGCCAGAGGCCGGTGAGGAGAAGCGGCGGGTTCAGCCGCCCCGGTATCGAACAGATCACTCAAAGGTCACAACCGGAACCGCAAAGAAACGGACCGCCCCCCGCGCAGCAAACCTATCTGCACGTAACGGCCCGGGTCGGTCAGCGCGGTCTCAACGTCCCGTGGGCGCTTAATTTCTTCGGCATTGATGCTTTCAAGAATATCACCGGTTCGCAAACCCGCCCTTCCACCATACGGGCCGGGATCCACCACGACGACACCGGTCTGCGACAGCGACAAACCCATCTTGGTGATCACGACAGGATTGACCCGAGATACCACCAAGCCCGGAAGAACGGTTCTGTCATTCAACGTCGTTTCTTCGGCGGCCGGAACATCGGGGGCTTTGATAAGGGCCACCTCGACATCTTCACTTTGCGCACCGCGCAAACGGGTCAGAACCGAGGTTCCACCAACCCCGGCGACCGACATCCGAAACTTCATCTCGGCGGGCGAGTTTACCTCATCCCCGTCCACATGGGTTACCACGTCTCCCACTCTGAACCCTGCGTCGCGCAAAGGGCTGAGTTCATGCAGGTCAGAGATCACTACGCCCAACGGGATAGCCAGACCGAGGGATTCCGCGATATCCGCGCTCATGTGTTGACCCGACATACCCCCCCACGGGCTGACGAAACTGTCATTTCCCTGCTGCGCCTGCTTGAGGAATTGCGCCACCAGATTGGCAGGGATGGCAAAGCCGATGCCATTTGATCCACCCGATCGGGTCAGAATCGAGGTATTGATCCCGATAAGTTGGCCATTCACGTCGATCAGCGCCCCACCGGAGTTGCCGGGGTTGATTGCAGCATCTGTCTGAATGAAATACCCGCGGCCATTCCCGGTTGCCGTGCCCGTGCGCGCCAGCCCCGAGATGATGCCGGACGACACCGTCTGCCCCACCCCGAATGGGTTTCCGATGGCCAGGGCCAGCTCTCCGACTTCGACCTGATCGGAATCGCGAAGGGTCAGGTAAGGCAGGTCTTCGGCTTCTTTCAGCCGCAGGATCGCGATATCGCTTTCCTCATGGCCCAGCACAACCTCAGCCGAAAACTCGCGCCGGTCCGTCGTGACGACCCGGATCTCGGTCGCGGACCCGACCACGTGATAGTTGGAAACGACGTACCCATCGTCAGACAGGATAACCCCGGAACCCAGCGAGTTTTGAACACGCTGACGGGGTTCGCCAAATCCCCGGCCAAAGAAATCCTGAAAGAACGGGTCCGAGAAAAACGGGCTAGCCCGGCCCTGCCGGACGATCTTGGCATAGATATTCACAACCGCCGGCGCAGCCTGTTTTACGACCGGGGCAAATCCCAACGAAATCTCGGCCTGTGACTGCGGAACTTTCGTTTCGGCCATTCCTTGCGTCGCGCAGGTCAAGGCAACAAGGGTCAGCATTACGCGGATCATGGTGGCTCCGTTTTTGTGATTGGCCCAGATATGCTGACACAAAATCTGAATTGCAAGTCAGCGGTCGGGTATGCCCCGCAACATGCCCGGCATGCCATAACGAAAAAACCTCCGTCCGGTTTCCCGAACGGAGGTTCGATCGTGACCTTGGGTCAGATCTTACTCTTCGTCTGCTGCCTCTTCGGCGGCGACGCGGGCTTTGTCGGCCGCGCCTTTGGCGTCCAGATCGCGGTCAACGAATTCGATGATCGCCATCGGAGCCATGTCGCCATAGCGGAAGCCAGCTTTGAGGATGCGGACATAACCGCCCTGACGCTCGGCGTAGCGGGGGCCCAGAACTTCGAACAGCTTGGCGACGTCCTTGTCTTCTTTCAGCTGCGATGCGGCCTGACGGCGGGCGTGCAGATCGCCGCGCTTGCCCAGAGTGATCAGTTTTTCAACGATCGGGCGCAGTTCTTTTGCCTTGGGCAGAGTTGTTTTGATCTGCTCATGTTCAATGAGCGAGCCGGCCATGTTCGCAAACAGCGCCTTGCGGTGCTCATGAGTACGGTTCAGGCGGCGGTAACCACGTGCGTGACGCATTTTCTAGTTCCTTCTTTCGCGTTTTGCTTTGTCTGGCCGGCGATGCGTGTCACCGGCTCTCCTTGGGGCGGATATGCCCATTTTGTCCCCGGCAGCCCGGGCATTGGGGAAGACGCGCTTAGAACGCGTCTTCGAATTTCTTCGCCAGATCTTCGATGTTGTCCGGCGGCCAGTCCTCGACATCCATGCCCAGGTGCAGACCCATGCCGGACAGCACTTCCTTGATCTCGTTCAGCGACTTGCGGCCGAAGTTCGGGGTGCGCAGCATCTCGGCTTCGGTCTTCTGGATCAGGTCGCCGATGTAAACGATGTTGTCGTTCTTCAGGCAGTTTGCCGAACGGACCGACAGTTCCAGCTCGTCCACCTTCTTCAGCAGCAGCGGGTTGAACTCCAGACCATCGTCCTCGTCCTGACGACTTGCCGATTCCGGCTCGTCGAAATTGACGAAGATCGACAGCTGATCCTGAAGGATACGAGCGGCAAAGGCCAGCGCGTCTTCCGGCGTGATCGAACCGTCAGTTTCGATCTTCAGGGTCAGTTTGTCATAGTCCAGAACCTGACCTTCACGGGTCGGCTGAACGTCATAGGCGACCTTTTTGACCGGCGAATAGATCGCGTCGATCGGGATCAGGCCGATGGGTGCGTCTTCGGGCTTGTTCTTCTCGGCCGAGACATAGCCCTTGCCGGTGTTGACGGTCAGTTCCATGAACAGGTCTGCGCCATCGTCCAGGTGGCAGATGACGTGATCACGGTTCAGAACCTCGATACCGGCGCTTTCGCTGATGTCGCCAGCGGTGACGACTGCGGGGCCTTTGGCATTGATCGACAGGCGCTTGGGGCCTTCGACCTCCATGCGCAGGGCAACCTGCTTGAGGTTCAGGATGATGTCGGTGACGTCTTCACGAACGCCTGCCACGCTCGAAAACTCGTGCAGGACGTTGTCGATCTGGACGCTGGTGATGGCCGCACCTTGCAGCGAGCTCATCAGAACGCGACGCAGGGCGTTGCCCAGGGTCAGACCAAAGCCACGCTCCAGCGGTTCGGCAACCAGGGTGGCCTGACGTGCAGGATCATTGCCCGGCTTGGCTTCCAGCTGGGTCGGCTTGATCAATTCGGCCCAATTCTTGTGGATCATGTAATCCCTCCATTCCTGTCCGCGCCCCATGACCAACAAGGTGCAGACGCCCGAGGTTCAAAATGACGTGCTGGGGCCGTGCAGAAACACAGCCCCAGCTCAATTCAAAATCGCTTAGACGCGACGACGCTTCGGCGGGCGGCAGCCGTTGTGGGCAATCGGCGTCACGTCGCGGATAGACGTGATGTTGAAGCCCACGGCAGCCAGCGCGCGCAGTGCCGATTCACGGCCCGAACCGGGGCCCTGAACTTCGACTTCCAGCGTCTTGACGCCATGTTCCTGCGCCTTCTTGCCTGCGTCTTCGGCAGCCATCTGAGCGGCGTAGGGTGTCGATTTACGCGACCCTTTGAAACCCATGGTCCCGGCAGAGGACCATGCAATGGCGTTGCCCTGCACGTCCGAAATCAGGATCTTGGTGTTGTTGAAGGTCGAATTCACATGGGCAACGCCCGATGCGATGTTCTTGCGCTCTTTGCGCTTAACGCGAGTCTTGTCACGTGCCATCGGTCAGACCCTCCCTTATTTCTTCTTACCAGCGATGGCCTTTGCGGGGCCTTTGCGGGTACGAGCGTTGGTGTGGGTACGCTGACCGCGAACCGGCAGGTTGCGGCGATGGCGCAGACCGCGATAGCAGCCCAGATCCATCAGGCGCTTGACGTTCATCTGAACTTCACGACGCAGGTCACCTTCTACGGTGAAGTTTGCATCGATGTGTTCGCGGATGGCCAGAACTTCGGCGTCGGACAGTTCGTTGACACGACGCGATGCGTCAATGCCTACGGCTTCGCAAATTGCGTTGGCCGAAGTGTTTCCGATACCGGTGATATATGTGAGGGCGATAGGTACCCGCTTTGCAGTCGGGATGTTTACGCCGGCAATACGTGCCACGTGTCACTTTCCTTTTTGTTGCGGTTCCGTAACTCCGGAACCTTTTTTCACAACACCTGACCGTGGCAGTGACGCCAGAGGGTCCAGTATTATTCGAGGTGGTCGGGGCGCAAGCGACGAATCCCTCACGCGATCTTGATTCCCTTTAGGGATGGGGGTCGATATGGGCTTTTGGCGGTGCCGTCAAGCCCATATTGAACTCAGCCGAGAATGGCTTCGATCGACGCCGTGACTTCCTTGATGTCCGCCAGCCCGTTCACCGGGCGCAGATCACCCTTGGCGTAGTAATAGCCAATCAGCGGCGACGTCTTCTTGTAGTATTCCATCAGACGCGTGCGCAGGCTTTCCTCGTTGTCGTCAGCGCGACGCACGAAGTCGTTTTCCTTGCCGCAATTGGTGCACTTTCCATCAGCCGGGATCGGCTTGGTCTTGTCGTTGTAGACCTCACCACATCCGCCGCAGGTTGACCGCGCGGTAATCCGTTCCACCAGCGCATCATCATCCACACGCATCTCGATCACGGTGTGTAGAGACTGACCCAGCTTGGTCAGCAGAGCCGACAGCGCGTCGGCCTGTGCCAGCGTGCGGGGGAAGCCGTCAAAGATGAAACCGGCGCCCTTTTCGGTGGTCAGTTTCTCTTCGATCAGGCCGATCACGATCTCATCGGTGACAAGCTTGCCCGCGTCCATGATCGCTGCAACCTTCTTGCCCATCTCTGTGCCGCTGGTCCGCGCCTCGCGCAGCATGTCACCCGTGCTCAGCTGGATCATACCGCGGGTTTCAACCAGGTGACGCGCCTGCGTTCCCTTGCCTGCCCCCGGGGGGCCCAGAAGAATGATGTTCATCGACGAGCAGCTCCCTTTCTGCCGCGTTTCTTGCCTTTGCCCCGCAGTTGGGACTTTTCGATCAGCCCTTCATATTGATGCGCCAGCAAATGGCTCTGAACCTGCTGGATCGTGTCCATGGTCACAGAGACGATAATCAGAACCGAGGTGCCGCCGAAATAGAACGGAATGGCAAACTGGCCCCGCAGAATTTCGGGCAGCAGGCAGACCGCTGCCAGATAGCCCGAACCCAGTACCAGCACGCGGTTGACCACGTATTCCAGATACTCGGCGGTTTTCTTGCCGGGGCGGATGCCGGGCACGAAACCGTTCTGCTTTTTCAGGTTGTCCGCCACATCGTCCGGTTTGAACGACACGTTGAACGTATAGAAATACGCAAAGAACACGATCATCGAGGCAAAGAACAGCAGGTAAAGCGGCTGTCCGGGGCCGAAATTGGCCAGCAGCCAAGACATGACCGGCCCGTTCGCGGCACCTGACGAGAAGGTCGAGATCGTGACCGGCAGCAGCAGCAGCGAGCTGGCGAAGATCGCCGGAATGACACCTGCGGGGTTGACCTTGACCGGCAGGTGGCTTGAGCCGCCTTCGTAGATTTTCATACCGGCCTGACGGCGCGGATACTGAATGTGGATCTTGCGCAATGCACGTTCCATGAACACCACGAAAGTGATGACCGCGATCACCATGACGATCACGCCAACGATGACGGCAGGGCTTATTGCACCGCTGCGGCCGCTTGCAAAGAACTGCGCCAGAGCAGCCGGAACCTCGGCAATGATGCCGACAAAGATGATCAGAGAGATGCCGTTGCCGATACCGCGCGCGGTGATCTGCTCACCCAGCCACATCAGGAACATGGTGCCGCCAACCAGCGTTATCATGGTCGACATCCGGAAATAGAGACCCGGATCGGTCGCCAGATCGCCCGACTCCAGCGAAACGGCCAGGCCATAAGCCTGAACGGTGGCCAGAGCCACGGTGCCGAACCGGGTGTACTGGTTGATCTTCTTGCGCCCTTGCTCGCCCTCTTTCTTGAGTTGCTCGAGCGCGGGAACCATCGATGTCAGCAGCTGAACGATGATCGAGGCCGAGATGTAGGGCATGATGCCGAGGGCAAAGATACCCATCCGCCCCAGCGCCCCGCCGGTGAACATCGAAATCATGCCGCCGATGCCCTGCCCCGCCTGCTCCATGAATTCGCGCAAAGCTGCTCCGTCGATCCCCGGCACCGGAATGAATGTGCCCAGACGATAGACGATCAGCAAACCCAGCGTGAACAGGATGCGGTTGCGCAGATCGGTGGCCTTGCCCAAAGCAGCCCAGCTTGTGTTGGCTGCCATTTGTTCTGCTGCTGATACCATAAATCGGTCTCTCTTATGCAAACGCCGCCCGGAACCGTTTTCCGGCTCGGACGGCGTCTTGGAAAACTCTGAGGTCTATGTAAGCGGGTCTTTGCCCGCTCACAAGCGATTACTCTGCCGCAGCAGCTTTTGTGACCTTCAGTGAACCGCCCGCTTTCTCGACTGCCTCGACGGCAGATTTCGAAGCACCGGTCACTTCCAGGTTCACCTTGGCGCTGATTTCGCCTTTGGCCAGAACGCGGATACCGTCCAGCTTGCGGCGAACCAGACCGGACTCAACCAGAGCGTCTTCGGTGATCGCAGCCGAAGCGTCCAGCTTGCCCGCTTCGACGAATTTCTGGATCAGACCCAGGTTGACAACGGCGAATTCCTTGCGGTTCGGCTTGTTGAAGCCACGCTTGGGAAGACGCTGGTACAATGGCATCTGACCGCCTTCATAGCCATTGATGGCCACACCCGAACGGGATTTCTGGCCTTTGATACCTCGGCCACCCATTTTACCTTTGCCGGAACCCGGACCACGGCCAACGCGGGTGCGTTTCGGGTTGGCGCCGGGATTGTCGCGCAATTCGTTCAGTTTCATGTCGCTTCTCCTAAGCCGGATATGACCCCGAAGCGTGATGGGCCAAACACGGCATTTCTTGGTTTTGATTCTCGTGGCGGAAAGCCACCGCAGGCGTATAGGCCCGATAAACGCACTTGACAAGCCTGTAGATTGCCCTGCGCCCTGAAGTTCCGGCATGGGGACCCGAGCCAAGTGTTACGCAAAGGGCACCTCTGCCGGCCCTTGACCGAAAAGTGACCGTAAAATGCAGCGAGTTTTACAAAAACCGCTTGCTATGTCGGGGTGGTCGTCTATCCGGTGGCCTGCAAACACTTGACTGGCAGGCGTATGACTGAACCCTCTCCCTCACTCCGGGCAAAGCCGGAGACCACCGCCGCACGTGACTGGGTAACAACGCTTGCCAGATATCGCGAACCGGACCAAATGCGCAGCTCTTTTGAGCTGGGCGTAAGCATTATCCCCTTTTTCGCGCTGTGGGCTTTGTCCTGGATGTCACTGTCGGTCAGCTATTGGCTGGCCTTTGCGCTTTCCGTCCTCAATGCGGCCTTTCTGCTTCGCTTGTTTGCCATCCAGCATGATTGCGGGCACGGCGCGTTCTTCAAGAATCGGACCGTCAGTGACTGGATCGGGCGCGGCATCGGTGTTCTGACACTGACCCCATATGATGTCTGGCGCCGCACGCACTCCGCACATCACAACAGTTCAGGCAACCTGGACAAGCGGGGGATGGGCGATATCCATACCCTGACCGTGGCCGAATATCGGGCCAAAACACCACTGAACAGGTTCTGGTATCGCGTGTACCGGAACCCGATCACTTTGTTCGTACTTGGCCCTGGCTATCTGTTTTTGTTTCAAAACCGCCTTCCGCTGGGCCTGACAGACAGCGTCAGGTTCTGGGTCAGCGCGATGGCGACCAATCTTGCCATTCTGATTGCACTGGTGGCCATCTACTATTTTGGCGGGCTGATGCCGATGTTGCTGATCTTTCTGCCGTCGACACTGATTGCCGCAACGGCCGGAGTGTGGCTGTTTTATGTACAACACCAGTTCGAGAACACGCATTGGGACGCCGATGCAGACTGGCAACTGCATGAAGCGGCGCTGCACGGAAGTTCACACTATATCCTGCCCTCGGTGTTGCAGTGGTTCAGTGCCAATATCGGCATCCACCATGTACACCACCTCTACAGCCGCATTCCGTTCTACCGCCTGACCGAAGTGCTGCGCGATCATGAAGAACTGGCGAACAGCAACCGGATGACCATTCGGGAAAGTCTTGCCAATGCGCGGCTTCACCTGTGGGACGAGAAGAACCGTCGTCTGCTGTCCTTCGCCGAGGCCCGCGCACTTTACAAGTAACAGGCATGCCTGCCAGCTTGTTGCCTGAAATCGCAGCGTGTCCCTTGAGCCGACGACAGGGGCGTGTGGCGCGGGATTCTCTCCATCCATCGCGACCTGCATTGCTGCGAAAAGGGCGCGTGACCATCTGCCGACATGAACACCACTCTGCACGGTTTCTGTGATGACCAAATGCAGCCGTTCAACCTGTTCGTCGATTCTGGGCAAGGCTGCGGCACCTTGAAAGAATACGCGGCCCCCGGGCATGTAGGCACGGCGGAAATCGCTCATACCCATGTACAAATCCAACAAAATCTCTTGTCACACCCCCGCCCCGATGCCATATGAAAAGAGCTTACGTTTATCTATTCGACCTACTGTCTCCTTCATCGGCAGTCAGTCTATCGATACAGACCGACGACGCCAGGCTGCCGCAACTCCGTGGGCAGCACTCAAACAGGAGACACGGATATGCCTACAGGCACCGTAAAATGGTTTAACACCACCAAAGGCTTCGGCTTCATCGCACCGGAAGAGGGCGGCAAAGATGTATTCGTGCACATCTCGGCTGTCGAGCGTTCGGGCCTGACCGGTCTGGCCGACAACCAGAAAGTCACGTACGAGCTGCGTGCCGGCCGTGACGGCCGCGAAAGCGCCGACAGCATCCAGCTGGCCTGAGCTTGAGATCGGGTGAGGGGATCCCCCCTCGCCCCTTTCCCGCCGCGACCTTCCGGTGGCAGGCAGGACACATCACGTCCACGTGATGTCTGCCCTAGAATTGACCAATTATCATATCATGATGAAATTGGTTTCAGTTTCATTGGTCATTCGACGAGGGTTTCGATGTTTACACGCCGTATTTTTCTGGCCGGAACGGCGGCCAGCATGTTGCCGGGCATCGCCAGCGCCAAAAAGGCGGTCGAGTATGATCCGACACCGCAATTCGTGCGCATCAAAAAACAGTTTGTACCAGGTCAGCTGCTGGTCGCGCCCCGGTCGTTCTATCTCTATTTCGTCACTGAACCTCGCAAGGCGATCCGCTATGGCTGCGGTGTCGGCAAGGCGGGGCTGGAGTTTACCGGCACAGCCACCATCGATGTGAAAAAGGAATGGCCGACCTGGCGTCCGACCGATGAGATGATCGAACGTGATCCCGTCGCTTACGCAAAATTCAAGGACAATGACTATGTCCAACCCGGTGGCGGAGACAACCCGCTGGGCGCGCGGGCGCTGTATCTGTTCCAGAACGGTGTCGATACCTATTTCCGTATCCACGGCACGACACAGCCGCAAACCATCGGTCGCGCAGTGTCCAACGGTTGCATACGAATGCTGAACGAGCATGTGATCGATTTGTACAACCGGGTGCCGATCGGAACTGTCGTTACAGTCGTCTGAGTGCGCATGGATGGGCGCCTATTCCGCTCGATCTGCCTGATCAACCAGCTTCAGAACGGACGGCCCCAGTGATTCAACGATCTTTGCCACCCCGTCCGCGTTTGGATGTATTCCGTCAGGCTGCATGAACTGCGATACCGCACCGGGGTCGTCCTCGGCCGCAAGCCCTTCAAAGAAACTGGCGGCGAAGTGGACATCGAACTCCTGTGCCAGGTCAGGGTACATCCCGTCAAAAGCTTGCTTGTAATCGGCCCCATAGTTGCCCGGCGCCTGCATGCCGATCAGCAGAACCGGTACATTCGCGCCCCGCGCCACGTCCAGGATCTTGCGCAGATTGGCCTTTGAGACGGCCGGATCGATCCCCCGCAACAGATCGTTCCCACCCAAGGCCACGATCATCCCGTCCACATCCGGGGTCAGGGTCCAATCCACGCGCGCGGCCCCGCCCGCCGTGGTATCGCCCGAAACCCCGGCGTTGATTACCCTGACATCCGCCCCCTGCGCGTGCAGCCAACGGTCAAGCTGCGGAACAAACCCGTTCTCCTCCACCAGCCCATAGCCCTGAGTCAGCGAGTCTCCCAAAGCCGCAATCACCACTTGTTCGGCTGTGGCCGCAAAACCGCACCACGTGAAAAGGCCTGCCATCAAAGCCTTGCGCAACGTAGTGATCGCTCCATATCCCAAAAGACCGCTCCTTTTTCGGGTAGACCCATGACGACTGCTGTTCTCGCCCTCCAAAATGCCGCTTTGTCACTGGATGGCAATGCCGGGCGGGTCAATATTCTGCATGACATTACGTTGACCGTGAACAAGGGCGAGACGCTGGGGCTTATCGGGCCTTCGGGCTCGGGCAAGTCTTCGCTGCTGATGTTGATGGGCGGGTTGGAACAGGCCACGCGTGGTCAAATCGTGGCGCTGGGTCAGGACCTGACCGACATGGATGAGGACGCACTGGCCCGGTTTCGGCGCGACAGTATGGGGGTGGTGTTTCAGAACTTCCACCTGATCCCAACAATGACGGCGCTTGAAAACGTGGCGACCCCACTGGAACTGGCGGGGCACAAGGATGCGTTCGACCGGGCCGAGCAAGAGCTGGACGCCGTGGGCCTGTCGCACCGTCGCGACCATTACCCGGCGCAACTGTCGGGCGGAGAACAACAACGTGTTGCCCTGGCACGAGCATCTGCGCCACGTCCCAAAATCCTGTTGGCTGATGAACCGACCGGGAACCTGGACGAAACCAACGGGGCCGCAATTGTTGATCTGCTGTTTGGTCTGCGTCGGAAATACGACGCAACCCTGGTTTTGGTGACACACAGCCATTCATTGGCCGAAAGATGTGATCGGGTCGTTCGGTTGCGTGACGGCAGGATCGCCGAAGAGACCCGGCAGGAGGCCGCTGAATGAGCCTGCGGATGGCCGGGCGGCTCGCCCGCCGCGAGCTACGCGGAGGCCTGAGTGGTTTTCGGATCTTTCTGGCCTGTTTGGCGTTGGGGGTCGCGGCCATCGCGGCCGTCGGTTCGGTCCGTACAGCCATCCAGACGGGACTGGCTCAGGAAGGAGCCTCGCTGCTGGGGGGCGATGCCGAGCTTGAGTTCACCTATCGATTTGCCGACACGGCCGAACGCGCGTGGATGCAACAGACGTCCGCGGGCGTTTCCGAGATTGTCGATTTCCGCTCGATGGCCGTCGTGCCCGGCGCGACAGGTCCGGAACGAGCGCTGACTCAGGTCAAGTCGGTCGACGCCGCGTACCCACTTGTCGGCTCGGTACGGCTGGAACCCGAGATCCCGCTGGAAGACGCCCTGAACGGCAGTTCCGGCTTGCCCGGGGCGGTGATGGAACCTGTGCTGATGGACCGGCTTGGGGTGTCCGTCGGTGATCGGTTTTCACTTGGGACGCAAGAGTTCATCCTGACGGCTGCCTTGCTGGACGAGCCCGACAGTGCGGCGGATGGGTTTGGCCTTGGGCCGCGCACTCTGGTACGAACCGAGGCGTTGCAGGCGTCCGGTCTGCTGGAACCCGGAACGCTGTTTTCGACCAAGTACAGGATGATCCTGCCCCGGAACGCAGATCTCTCGGATGTATCCGCAAAAGCTGATGCAGCATTCGAAGGCACCGGGATGCGTTGGACGGACGCGCGCAACGGTGCCCCCGGGATATCCGAGTTCGTCAATCGCCTGAGTGCCTTTCTTGTCCTTGTCGGGCTGTCGGGGCTTGCTGTCGGCGGCATCGGCGTGTCTGCCGCCGTGCGTGCTTATCTGACGCAGAAGACGGAAACCGTTGCGACGCTGCGCACCTTGGGGGCCGATCGCGCCACCATTTTTCAAACCTACATGATTCAAATTGGCGTTCTGTCCGTCTTCGGGATCGTGATTGGCCTGACGCTGGGTGGGTTGGCGCCGCTTGTTCTGGCCCCGCTGCTGGAAAGCCAATTGCCGGTTCCCGCAGTGTTTTCCCTGTATCGACAGCCGCTGATCGAGGCCGCAATTTACGGTCTGCTCACAGCGTTCCTGTTCACCCTCTGGCCTCTGGCCCGCACCGAGGATGTGCGCGCCGCGACGTTGTTTCGCGACGCGTTAAGCTCGGCCCGCCCCTTTCCGCGTCTGATTTACGTCGTGGCAACGGGTGTAGGGCTGTTGTTGCTGATCGCCCTGGCGTCATGGTTCAGCGGCTCGACGCGGCTTACTGTCTGGACCGGTGGCGGGCTTGTCGGTGCACTGGCGCTGTTGGCCCTCGCCGCTTATGCCATTCGCAAACTGGCCCGGGCTGGGGCTTCGTTGGCCCGCGGGCGGCCCACCGTCAGATGGGCGTTGTCGGCCATCTCGGACCCACGCGAGGGCGCAGGGTCTGTGGTTCTGTCACTGGGGCTGGGCCTGTCGGTGCTGGCAGCGGTCGGGCAGATCGACGGCACCCTGCGCAACGCCATTTCGGGCAACCTGCCGGATGTGGCGCCGTCGTACTTCTTTGTAGACATCCAGAAAGAACAAATGCCCGGCTTCACCGAGCGCCTGCAAAGCGACCCCGCAGTCAGCCGCATTGAAAGCGCGCCGATGTTGCGCGGGATCATCACGCAGATCAACGGCCGGCCCGCTCGGGACGTGGCCGGAGATCACTGGGTTCTGGAAGGGGATCGCGGCGTGACCTATTCGGTTCAACCTCCGCCGAACACACGCCTGACCGCAGGGGAATGGTGGGCCGAAGATTACGCAGGTGCGCCTCAGGTCAGTTTCGCCGCGGAAGAAGCCGAAGAGATGGGCCTGAACCTGGGCGACCAACTGACCGTCAATATCCTGGGGCGTGACATCACGGCAGAACTGACATCCCTGCGCGAGGTGGATTTCTCTACCGCGGGAATGGGCTTTGTCATGTCGATGAACCCCTCTGCGCTGGCGGGTGCGCCGCACAGCTTTATCGCGACGGTCTATGCCGACGAACAGGCCGAGGCAGCCATCCTGCGGGATCTTGCCGGCCAGTTCCCCAATATCACGGCCATCCGGGTGCGCGACGCCATTGATCGCGTCTCGGGCCTGCTGGCAGGCATCGCCGCAGCAACCTCGTATGGCGCGGGAGTATCCCTGCTGACCGGATTTCTGGTGCTGATCGGTGCAGCGGCGGCGGGCGAACCTGCCCGCAGGTACGAAGCAGCAATCCTCAGGACACTGGGTGCAGACCGCAGCCATATCCTGCGCAGCTTTGGCCTGCGATCTGTTCTGCTTGGGGCCGCCGCGGGTTGCGTCGCTCTGTTCGTTGGTATCCTGGGCGGCTGGGCCGTTGCCACCTACATCTTCGACACAGAGTTCACGGTCATCTGGTCATCGGCCTTCGGCATCGTTCTGGCCGGGATAGGTGTCACGTTATGTGCTGGGCTGGTTTTTGCCCTGCGTCCACTTTCGGTGCGTCCGGCGCGCATATTGCGCGCAAGCGACTGAAATCAGCGCACGCAGGCCACAGGCTGCAAGAGCCTCAGCAGCGGATCATTGTCACATACCAGCGCATCCAGGGTAACATCGTCGAGGGACGCATAGAACACCTCTGCCGCGTCCTGAAGCGCAAGCCTCAGCCGGCAGGCATCCGTGAGCGGGCACGTGTTGTCAGCGTCGGCGAAACACTCGGCAATAGGCAAAGCCCCTTCAACATGCCGGAACACCGCACCGATGCGGATCTGATCCGCGGGGCGCGCCAGCGACATGCCACCGTTACGACCGCGCTGCGTGCTCAGATAGTTCAGCTGGCTCAACTGATTGATCACCTGCGCCAGATGGTTTTCGGAAATGTTGCACACTTCGGCGATTTCGGATTTCGTCACCAGCCTGTCCGGGTGAGCTGCGCAATACATCAACAGGCGCACAGCGATATTCGTCCGTTTGGTAATCCGCATGAGGGCCTCCCTAAAATCAAGATGCAACCTTATTGCATGTCCGGGAAAAAAGCGGTTTGACATACATCAATCGACCCAAAGGACACTTCTCGGATGGCCGACCCCTATTTCTTTGGCTATGGCAGCCTCGTGAACCTCGCGACGCATGATTTCCCCGATCCGCGCCCCGCGCGACTGAAAGGTTGGCGGCGGGCCTGGCGGCATACCGATCTGCGACCCGTGGCGTTTCTGACTGCCGTGCCCGCCCCCGAGTCAGAGATCGAAGGCATGATTGCGCATGTTCCAAAAAATGACTGGGCCGCGCTGGATGAACGGGAATGGGCGTATGACCGAATTCCTGCAACGCAGTCGGTTTCGCATCCCCTGACGCACGATGTCGAAATAGCTGTCTACGCCGTCCCTCAGGATCGGCACAGCGAGCCCAGCAATCACCATCCATTGCTGCTCAGCTATATCGACGTTGTCGTGCAGGGTTACTTGCGGGCATTCGGCGAGGACGGCGCGGATCGATTCTTTGAGACGACAACCGGATGGAATGCCCCGATCCTGAATGATCGCGCCGAACCGCGTTATCCACGCCACCAGCAACTCAAACCTGTCGAACGTGATTTTGTCGATGACCGCCTGACCAGTTTGTCGGTTCGATTTGTGCAACCAGCGTAAACAAAAAAGGGCCACGCCGATGACGTGGCCCAGAATTCTGGTGTGCCACCACGTTAGCCGCGCGCGCGGATCACCTGTAGCAACGGCATCAGCGCTGCCATTTCCGGGCCGCGCTCCTTGCCGGTCAGCGCTTTGCGCAGCGGCATGAACAGACCTTTGCCCTTGCGACCGGTTGCCTCTTTCACGGCTTTGGTCCAGGTGCTCCAGGTCTCACCGTCGAACGGACCTTCGGGCAGCAAAGCCATCGCCTGGGCAATGAATTCCTGATCTTCATCGGCGATCAGGGGATCTGCCCCGTCACGGCACAGTTCCCACCAGCCCTTGAGATCGGCCAGGGTGGTGATGTTTTCACGGGCCATGGCCCAGAAAAGTTCTGCCAATTCATCGGGAACACCGGCATCCGCAACGGCACCGGCCACATCGGACAGCGGCAGCGATTGCAAATACCTGGCGGTCAGCGGGAACAGGTCCTGTACATCGAACTTGGTCGGCGCGGCGCCAAACCGGTTCACATCGAATCCGTCGATCAGCTCGGCCATTTCCGAGCGCAGCTCAACCGGATCAGACGAGCCCAGACGCGCCATCAGGCTCAGCAACGCCATCGGTTGCACACCCTGTTCGCGAAGATCGCGCAAAGCCAGCGTGCCCAGCCGTTTCGACAATGCCTCGCCCTGCGGACCAGTCAGCAGAGAATGGTGGGCAAAACGCGGACAACGCCCGCCCAGCGCCTCGATGATCTGGATCTGCGTCGCCGTGTTGGTCACATGGTCCGAACCCCGTACGACATCAGTTACGCCCATTTCAGTATCATCCACAACCGACGCAATCGTATAGAGAACCTGACCATCGCCACGGATCAGAACCGGATCGGAAACCGAAGCCGCATCAATCGAGATGTCGCCAAGAATGCCGTCATTCCATTCGATACGTTCATGATCCAGCTTGAAGCGCCAGACGCCGTTGCCACGTTCGGCGCGCAAGGCTTCTTTTTCGGCCTCCGACAGGTTCAGCGCAGCGCGGTCATAGACCGGCGGCTTGCCCATGTTCAGTTGCTTCTTGCGTTTCAGATCCAGTTCGGTCGGCGTTTCGAATGCCTCGTACAAACGACCCATCGCGCGCAGCTTGTCGGCCGCTTCGGCATAGCGATCCAGACGGTCCGACTGACGCTCGACCCGGTCCCAATGCAAACCCAGCCATTCCAGGTCCTGCTTGATGGCATCGACATATTCTTCTTTCGACCGTTCGGGGTCGGTATCATCGATGCGCAGGATGAACGTACCTCCTGCCTTGCGGGCAATCAGATAGTTCATCAGGGCGGTGCGCAGGTTGCCCACATGGATGTAACCGGTGGGCGACGGGGCGAAACGGGTGGTTGTCATGGGTGTCTCCTGTTGGCGCGGCTCTTGTCACATGGGGGCGTTTTTGTCCAGCCGCCGCTTGATCCATCAGGTGATTCAGAATGGTTTCACCGGCCACACCCTGTCGAGGTCGTCCAATCCGGCGCGAATGAGTTCGCCCAAAACGCCCGTATCGATATCCGCCAGTTTGTTGACGTAAAGGCAGGACTTGCCCAGTTTGTGCTTTCCCAATCTGGCCATGAGATCCGCAAAATCTGCGTAACCCGGCATGATGTAAATCACCAAAGCTGATTTGCGCGGCGAAAAACCGGTTGCCAGAAAGTCCCCTTCCCGACCCGATTTATAGCGATAGTGGTAGCGGCCATACCCGACGATCGACGGCCCCCACATCAGCGGTTCAAACCCGGTGGTGGCGCGGAACAGCTTGTCAAGCTGGTGCGCGTCTTCGGCACGGCGCGCAGGTTGAACCGTTGTCAGGAAATGCTCGACGCTTTGATCCGTCGGAACTGTCTTGTTGTCTGATCGCGCCATGAACAAAAATTAACACGTAATATTCATCCATGCACCCCATCTGAATGGCGTATAAACTGGCAAGAGACTCTCGACGCCCTAACTGCAACAATGAAGTCGTGACAGGGAGAACGAAGATGACAATGAAACTCACGCGCCGCGCCGCTTTGAGAACTGCCGCCGCCTTGCCGTTTGCAACCGCAGCCGCACCGGTTCTGGCCGCAAGCCCGGAAACCAAAGCAAACTCGACCATCGCCAAGTCATTTCATGTTGGCGACTTCACGGTCACGACCCTGCTGGATGGCAGCTTTCCACGCGACGGAGCCAAAGAGATTTTTGGGGGCGGCGCGTCGGACGAAGAATTCGCCAAGGTTTCGGCTGAGAACTTCATTCCCGCAGACGTCGCACAGTTTTTCTTTACCCCCTCGCTGGTCAATACAGGCTCAGAGCTGGTTCTGTTTGATACCGGTCTGGGGCAAGGTGGCATACAGGCCGCGCTGGCAGATGCGGGTGTAACCCCGGATCAGATCGATGTGGTCGTGATAACGCATATGCACCCTGACCATATCGGTGGCATGACCACCGAAGGCGCGCCCACCTTCGCCAATGCGCGCTACGTGACGGCTTCTCCGGAATATGATTTCTGGGCTGCGCAGGACGCAGGCAATCGCGTAGGCGATCTGGTCGCTGAAAAAGTCACACCACTGGCCGAGAAAATGACCTTTGTCGAAGACGGGGGCGAGGTCGCCTCGGGCATTACCGCGGTTGCCGCTTATGGCCATACACCGGGCCACACGGTCTATCATCTGGAAAGCAACGGGCAACGTCTGGTGCTGACGGCGGATCTGGCCAACCATTATGTCTGGTCTTTCGCTCATCCCGAATGGGAAGTCCGGTTTGACATGGACAAGGCCGCAGCAACTGCCGCGCGCCGCAATGTCCTTGGCATGCTGGCTGCCGACAAAGTGCCCATGGTCGGCTATCACATGCCTTTCCCCGGTGCAGGCTATGTTGAGGCACGCGGAGAAGGCTTCCGCTTTGTCCCGGTCAGCTACCAGATGATGGGTTAGGCTGTCAGTACCCCGGATCCGGTCGCACTTTTGAACCGTCGCTGAACCGCGACAGGCGAAAGGCAGCCGGGTCCACGCAAGGCACTGTTTCTGAAACCAGATCAGCCATCAGCCGCCCCGCCCCGGGGCCGATCCCAAAACCATGGCCTGAAAACCCGGTGGCAATGTACATTCCCGGCAGATCATCCACACCCGAGATGACGGGAATGGCATCCGGCGTCACATCGATCAAACCTGCCCAGCTTTGTACGATCTCGCCGGTTTGCACAGCGGGATATCCCTTGCATGCACTGGCCCAGGCGCGTCGCAACGTTTTTTGCGACGGCTCAGGGTCCAGGATCCGGCACTTTTCGAATGGTGTCACATCGGTTGGCAGCCATCTCCGGTCCTGTTTTGCTTCGATCGTCCAGCGTTTGGACAGGCGAAAGCGCAGAGATTTCCACTCCTGCACAAATGCCGGCAGGAACTGCATCGCCAATCGAAAACTGTCCGGCACGATGTCAACGGTATTCTCATGACCGGACGCAATTGTGTAACCGCCATCGGCCCGTTTTCGGATCGCAAAGTCATCCGACCACAACGCCGCCTCAGGCCCCTCTGCGATGGGGGATGTGCGCAGGACCGTATTCAGAACTTTCAGCTGCGGCAGTTCGATCCCCGCATTGCCTGCAAACAGGCGCGACCACGCGCCCCCGGCCAGAACGACGCGCCCGCTGGCAACTCTGCCGCGTTCGGTGAAGACACCGGCGATACGTCCAGCCTGAACGTCCACGCTGCGCACGGCGCAATTCGTCATGATCACCGCGCCCCGAGCCCGCGCAGCTTCGGCAATGGCGGGGGCTGTCCATTGAGGTTCGGCACGACCATCCTGCGGCATGTACAGCGCTGTTTCAAAGCCCGTTTGGTTGCCGCGCAAAAGGTCTGCCAGCTCACCGCCCGAAACCATCCGCGCGCCGGTCTGCAAACCCTCCACGTGGTACAGCCAACGCTCCATGTTCCCCGCATCCCGCTTGCCCGATGCACCAAAAAGAATACCGGATCGGGTGAAACCTGTCTTGCGGTCCAGCCGGTCATCCAGCGTCTGCCAGATGCGCAACGATTCCTGCATCAGGGGAATTTCCCTTGGGTCCCGCATCCCAAGACGGACCCACCCCCAATTGCGAGAACTCTGTTCGGCGGCAATCTGCCCTTTTTCGCACAAAAGAACCGAGGCACCCCGCTCGGCCAGTTCCAACGCGGTTGAAACGCCGATGATTCCGCCGCCGATGACCACGACATCAACGGTTTTGGGCAGGGCAAGATCAGGTTCTACAGGAGTCGGTTTGGGCGCGGTCATCGATAGGCCTTACTCTGTCACTTGGACCGTTATGGAGACCAAGAGACAAAGCATAGGCAATACAAACCGTCACCGCGACCACGCGAATTTTGGCATCTGTGACCCAGACGCCTGAGGTTATGAATGCGGGCCGAAGGTTACGCTGCGCCGGACAGTTCCGCCCATTTCTGGCGCAAGATCGAGGACAACCGGTTTTCCTTCAGCGCCGCTTGCGCAGACACATCTTCCTGTGGAAGCAATTGCGGAAACTCTGGCCGCAACATCGCCACTCTCTGATCTTCCGACTGCCGCTGCTCATTCAACAAATCGGCAATTGCTGCATCCAGCTTTTCTTCATCCAATTCTTGCGGCGGAGATTCCATCGTACGCCACTTCAAAGGCACATGAAGCGATCTTTCATAATCCTCGTACATTTTAACACCAAACCATTCACTCAGACATCCAACCCCGGATACGCCGCGTTCACCAAAATCAGCTTTGCAACTTCAACAAACAATACGTCGCATCCGCCCCACATCGGGCAACTTCCAAGCAAAAATGTGTCAGAAAAATGTCATCCAAACAAGTCTGGCGTGGCGTTTTTTGCCCCATTTAACAGGCAACACCCCCCGATCTGGGAACAAAGCGCGTAAAGGAAACGTCACTGTTTCCGATCTTGCAGAACGGGCTTCGATTTCAGCGACGTTCGCGCCAGCGATTCACGATCGGGTACCGCCGGTCCAGCCAGAATGCCCGCTTGCTCAAGCGCGTGCCCGGAGCGGACTGGAACCGCTTGTACTCGCTGATATAGATCAGATGTTCGACCCTTCTCGCATCCGCCTCGTCAAATCCGGCGGCGACGCAATCCGCGATGGATCCGTCCTGATCGACCAGAATATCAAGTATCCCATCCAGTACCGGATAGTCCGGCAGGCTGTCGCTGTCCTTCTGATCCTCGCGCAGTTCGGCGCTGGGGGGTTTGTCGATGACGGACGGGCGAATGACCTCTCCGTCAGGCCCCATCATCCAGTCTCGATGATTGGCGTTGCGCCAGCGGCAGGTTTCGAACACGCGGGTCTTGTACAGATCCTTGATCGGGTTGTAGCCGCCATTCATGTCGCCATAGATCGTGGCATAACCCACAGCGACCTCGGACTTGTTGCCGGTGGTCAACAGCATTTCACCAAACTTGTTCGAGATCGCCATCAGCAAAAGCCCGCGCAGGCGGGACTGGATGTTTTCCTCGGTCAACCCTTCGTCCAACCCCGCAAACAGCGGAGCGAGCGTATTGGTGACGGCAGCCCGGCTTTCAGAAATCGGCACATGGTCATAGTGCACACCCAGCGCCTTGGCGACGGCCTCGGCATCGTCCAATGAGGCTTGGCTGGTATATTCCGACGGCAACATCACACAGCGAACGTTGTCGGCCCCGATAGCGTCCACCGCGATAGTTGCCACCAACGCGGAATCGATCCCTCCGGACAATCCCAGCACTGCTTTTTTGAAACCGGTCTTGCCCATATAGTCCCGCAGGGACTGCACCATCGCGCGATAGTCCTGCTCCCACACATCCGGCTGGGGCACGATCTCAGCCGGCACAATGCGCCAGCCATCATCGCCGCGCTCAAGATCCACCTGCGCAATCACTTCGTCGAATACCGGCATCCGGAAGGCCAGTTCTCCGCCCGGGTTGAGACCGAAGCTGGCGCCGTCAAAGACCTGATCATCCTGCCCGCCAACCATGTTCAAATAGATCAGCGGCAGGCCCGTTTCGACCACGCGCGCGACCATATGGTTCAGACGTACATCGTATTTGTTCCGGAAATAGGGCGATCCATTGGGAATCAGTAGAAACTCGGCCCCGGATTCCTCAAGCGTTTCGGCGACGTCCGGGTGCCAGCCATCCTCGCAGATGGGGCTGCCGATCCGGAAGTTGCCAACCGAATACGGACCGCCCAGAGGACCCGCATCATACAGGCGCACTTCGTCGAAAACAGTCTCATTCGGCAGGTGGTGCTTCAGAACCTTGCTGGTGATCCGCCCCCCCTTCAGGATCAGATAGGCGTTGTACAGCTTTCCGTCATCGACCCACGGACCACCCAGGGCAATCGCGGGCCCTTCGGCGCATTTCTCGGCCAGAGACTCGACCGCATCCATGGCCGCGCGATGAAACACCGGTTTCAGCACCAGATCCTGCGTGTTGTAGCCGGTGATGAACATCTCGGGGAACGCCACCAGATCGGCCCCCGCCGCCTTGCCCTGTTCCCATGCGGCAACGACCTTGGCCGCATTGCCGTCGATATCCCCTACGGTCGGGTTCAGTTGCGCCAGAGTGATGCGGAAACGGTCGGCCATGCTGCCCTCTTGCCTCGTCAGTCCTACTGCCATTTAGCAGATCACCGCGCGAGTAAAAGGCCAATGCGGCAAAACCCGTTGCCCTGCCCTCGACGGTACCCTAGTTTTGCGCACAGGGATGCAACCAACGATGATCCGGCAGGCAGGACCAAAATGAACGTGATCCGAAACTCAATTGGGGCTGTGGCCATGAGCCTGGCAGCTGCGACCGCTTTTGCGCAGGACGGTACGGTTATCGTCAAGGATGACGAAGTGGGCGGCGTCTACGAGGGCACTTATGAGAATGGCCTGCGCCACGGGACGGGTACGTATCGGCTGCCCAACGGGTTCGAATACACCGGCCAGTGGGTGGAAGGCGAAATTCAGGGTCAGGGCGTCACCAAGTACCCGGATGGATCGGTTTACGAAGGCGCGTTCGCCAAAGGTCAGCCGGAAGGGCGCGGCAAGATCGTCTATGCCAATGGCAGCAGCTATGACGGTGAGTGGTCCAACGGATCCATCAACGGCACGGGCGTCGCTGAATTTGCCAATGGCTCGCGCTATGAGGGTGAATTCAGGAACGCACAGCGGCACGGCAAGGGCAAACTGACCTTTCCCGACGGATATGTCTACGATGGCGATTGGGTGGACGGCCAGCGACAAGGCAAGGCCACGATCACCTATGCCGATGGCAGCGTCTACGAAGGCGATGTCAATGCCGGCTTGCGCGATGGCACAGGCACCCAGACGATGCCTGACGGAATGAAATACGAGGGCGAATGGACACAGGACCAGATCACCGGGACGGGTCGTCTGACCTATGCCAATGGCGATGTGTATGAAGGCGCGCTTGTGGAAGGGCGCCGCCAGGGCAAGGGCAAAGTAACTCACGCGTCAGGGGACGTCTACGAGGGTGACTTTGTCGATGATCGCCGCCATGGCAACGGCACGTTCACCGGAACTGATGGTTTTGTGTACACCGGCGACTGGAACCAGGGTCAGATAGAAGGCCTGGGAGAGCTGACTTATCCCGACGGTTCGGTTTACGTGGGCGATTTCGTGGCCGATCTGGCGGAAGGAAACGGCCGCATCACCTATCCCGACGGCTCCACCTACGAGGGTGAGTGGATCGCGGGCGTCATCGAAGGTCAGGGTACGGCGACCTATGCCACCGGTATGATCTACAAGGGTCAGTTCAAAAACGCGCAAAGCCACGGCAAGGGTGTGATGACCCGCGCGGACGGTTCGATCTATGACGGGGATTGGGTCAACGGGGTCCGTCAGGGAAAAGGCAAGGCGACCTACTCTGACGGCACCGTTTACACCGGAGATTTCATGAACGGAAAACGTCACGGCAAAGGAGAAATCGTGACCCCTGCCGGGTTCAAGTATGTCGGCGACTGGTCCGAGGGCAAAATCAACGGCGAAGGCATAGCGACCTACTCGAACGGCGACGTCTATGAGGGCAACTTTGTCGACAACAAGAGGCAGGGCAGCGGGACCATGCGTTACGCCAACGGGCAAGAAGAAACCGGTATCTGGGAAAACGGTGTGCTGCCGAATCAAACCCCGGATCAACAGGGCGGCGCAGACACTCCGGCACAGCAGACAGACCCGGAGTCAGAGACGGTACAACCAGATCCGTCTAGCGAATGATCGCTCACCAGGGAACAGGTTTTCCGGCCCAGTCAAAGAACCCACCGGTATCTGCCGGGCTTAAACCGCCGATCACGGACAACAGATTGCGCGCGGCTTCCACGGGTTCAACGGCGGGATGCCGGTCCAGGTATTTCCGGGTAAATTCTGTCTTGACCGTACCCGGATGCAGCGCAACACATATCGCCTGTTTATGGGTCCGGGCCAATTCTATCGCCGAAGTATGGACGATTTGATTGACCGCTGCTTTGGCCGCGCGGTAGCTGATCCAGCCGCCCATCCGGTTATCTCCTATTGAACCGACCCGCGCGGACAAAACAGCAAACACCGAACGCCGCTGTCGCGGCAACAATTGATGGGCCCGGCTTAGCACCAGCGCCGGACCAACGGCATTCAGAGCAAACTGGTCCATCATTGCCCTTGCCGAAACAGATCGAATGGTCTTTTCGGGCGCATTGCCTGAAATTTCCAGCGCCCCGGAAGCGACAAGAACAAGATCGAACGGGCCTGAAAGGCGATCAAGCATCCGACTCGCTTGGTCCGGTTCCATCAGATCGAACCCCTCGACAGAGCGCGAAAGGCACGTCACCGCAACACCCTGTGCCTCCAATTGCTCGCGTACGGCCGCACCGATCCCGCCGGACGCACCAATGATCAAAGCAGTATCCATCTGCGACCAGCTAGCGGCATGGACGGATCAATCAAGGGGCGGGAATTTCGACCCCCCTACGCCGCAACTTGTCGAAAATTGGTTCTTTTCATTCCCGGCGGCGTCTGTATAACCTCAAACCCATGATCAACTGCGCAGATATCCCTTTTGCCAAAGCCGCCCCTCGCGGCGCGGTTCTGCGTGGCCTACTGATCCTAATCCGCCTCTGAGCGTGCCATCCGGCGCGCCCGCTCAGAGGAGGACGCCAGCGCGCCAACAGGCTTTAGGACAGACAAGAAAGAGATTCCCATGACCAACGTGACCGACCAAGACCGTGTCTTGATCTTCGATACCACTTTGCGCGACGGCGAGCAGAGCCCAGGCGCGACCATGACCCATGACGAAAAGCTCGAGATTGCCGAGCTGCTGGATGACATGGGCGTCGACATCATCGAAGCCGGTTTTCCGATCGCATCCGAAGGTGACTTCAAAGCGGTATCCGAGATCGCCAAGAACGCCAAGAACGCCCGTATCTGTGGTCTGGCCCGCGCCAATTTCGCCGATATCGATCGCTGCTGGGAGGCGGTCAGACACGCGGAACAGAACCGCATTCACACCTTCATCGGCACCTCTCCGCTGCACCGCGCCATTCCGAACCTGACACAGGACGAGATGGCTGACAAAATTCACGAAACGGTCAGCCACGCGCGCAACCTGTGCGAAAACGTGCAGTGGTCGCCGATGGACGCGACCCGGACCGAATGGGATTACCTGTGCCGCGTCATCGAAATCGCGATCAAGGCCGGGGCGACCACCATCAACATCCCCGACACCGTGGGGTATACTGCGCCGCTGGAATCCGCGGACCTGATCAAACGCCTGATCGAAACGGTTCCGGGCGCAGATGAGGTGATCTTTGCCACCCATTGTCATAACGACCTCGGCATGGCGACCGCGAATTCGCTGGCGGCGGTCATCGGTGGTGCGCGCCAGATCGAATGCACCATCAACGGCCTGGGTGAACGCGCCGGCAACACCGCCCTGGAAGAGGTCGTGATGGCAATGCGCACGCGCAATGACATCATGCCCTTCCACACCGGGATCGACACGACCAAGATCATGCATATCTCGCGCCGGGTCGCTACGGTGTCGGGCTTCAACGTGCAGTTCAACAAGGCCATCGTCGGCAAGAACGCGTTTGCCCACGAAAGCGGCATCCATCAGGACGGCATGCTCAAGAACCGCGACAATTTCGAGATCATGCGCCCCGAGGATATCGGCCTGTCGGGCACATCCCTGCCTCTGGGCAAACACTCGGGCCGCGCGGCTCTGCGCGACAAACTGGAAACGCTGGGCTTTGAAGTTGGCGACAATCAACTCAAAGACATCTTCGTGCGGTTCAAGGATTTGGCGGATCGCAAGAAAGAAGTGTTCGACGATGATCTCATTGCGCTGATGACCCTGGATGAGGCGGATGACTATCTGCAACTGGTGTCGATGAAGGTCACCTGCGGCACCGGCGGGCAGGCGGAATCGACGGTCGAGTTGGAAGTCGACGGCAAGGACGTCATCGCAACTGAACACGGTGACGGGCCGGTAGACGCGACCTTCAAGGCAATCCGTGCGATTTACCCCAACACGGCCCGCTTGCAGCTGTATCAGGTTCATGCGGTGACCGAAGGCACCGATGCGCAGGCCACGGTTTCGGTCAGGCTGGAAGAAGATGGCATGATCGCCACGGGTCAATCAGCGAACACGGATACCGTCGTGGCTTCGGCCAAAGCCTATATCCACGCGCTGAACCGCCTGATCGTGCGCCGGGAAAAGACCGGCCCGGGCGCCGATGCCCGCGAAATCAGCTACAAAGACCTGACCTGATCCGAATTGGCGCGGCGAGGGGCTCCCGCACCTGCGGTTGCCCGGCTGCGCCGAGCACCCTTGCAGCTTTGGGCCCGGCAGCGCGCCTGCGGCGCGCTGCCGGGCCCAACATGTTTGACGGCATCTCTGATGCGGGCAAACAGGGCGGGAGCATCGGTTGCATTTCTTTTGGCTGACCTCAGAGACCTGCGAATAGCTGCGACAGACGTGTCGTTTCTTCCTCGATGCCGAATGGTGCGTTCAGAATGAACATCCCTGATCCCACCATCCGATGCCCCTCGCGCACCGGTGGGAATGTCACCTCATGACAAATGGCCTTGGGGAAGTTTTGCGCTTCAAGCGTCGCGATCATCCGGGCGTGGCGTTTGTCCGTCAGAACCGGGTACCACAGCGCGACCACCCCGACATTCCATTTCCGGTGCAGTTTGGCAATCACGCCGGGCAGTCGATCGTAATCAGTCTTCACCTCATAGCTTGGGTCAATCAGAAACATTCCCCGTCGCGGCGTCGGAGGCAGCAGGGATTGCGCCAGTTCAAACCCGTCCTGCTGATACACCCTCGCCCCGAACGGCGACATCGCCAAAGACAGCGCGGCATGTTCCTGAGGGTGCAGCTCTGCAAAATGCAGACTGTCCTGATCCCTCAACAGACTTGCTGCAATCATCGGTGACCCCGGATAGGCCGCGTCACCGTGCCGGGCCTGTACGTTTTCCAGAACCCGCGCCATCGGATGTCCGGGTCCGAACCACCCTTCTCGTTTCGCGCGCTCGATCCCAGCCGCTGCCTCGCCCGTCCGCATGGATTCGTCTGCGTCCAACTGGTACAGCCCCCGTCCGGAATGCGTTTCGATATAGCTGAGCGGCTTGTCCTTGCGCGTCAAATAATCCAGCACCCAGGCCAGCAATGCGTGCTTTTGGACATCAGCCAGATTCCCGGCGTGGTAAATGTGTTGATAAGAGAGCATTTTGCCTTCTAAAGTCCCATTCAATAAGGCGGAAAGGTGCTGATTGTCGCGGAATCAGCCCTTTTACCGGGCGTGATGGCACCCTATAAGTCATCCGTCCCGGAACCGTCGAGTCGCGGGCAGTAGAAAAACCGACATACAGGATCAGGGGAAACATGGGGATCTTTGGCAATCTGGGCGGCCTGTTCACAGCGGACATGGCCATCGACCTTGGAACGGCGAACACGCTGGTTTACGTCAAGGGGCGCGGTGTCATCCTGTCTGAGCCTTCGGTCGTAGCCTATCACGTCAAGGACGGCGTGAAGAAAGTTCTGGCTGTCGGCGAAGATGCCAAGCTGATGCTGGGGCGAACGCCCGGTTCGATCGAAGCCATCCGCCCCATGCGCGAAGGCGTGATTGCTGACTTCGATACAGCCGAAGAAATGATCAAGCACTTCATCCGCAAGGTGCACAAGCGTTCGACTTTCTCGAAGCCCAAGATCATCGTCTGCGTCCCCCATGGCGCGACACCCGTTGAAAAGCGTGCGATCCGTCAGTCAGTTCTGTCCGCTGGCGCCCGCCGCGCCGGCCTGATCGCCGAACCGATCGCCGCCGCGATTGGCGCGGGCATGCCGATCACCGACCCGACCGGCAACATGGTCGTCGACATCGGTGGTGGTACAACCGAAGTGGCGGTTCTGTCGCTGGGTGACATCGTCTATGCCCGCTCGGTCCGCGTCGGTGGTGACCGCATGGATGAAGCCATTATCTCGTACCTGCGTCGTCAGCAGAACCTGCTGGTCGGTGAATCCACCGCCGAGCGGATCAAGACGACAATCGGCACGGCGCGGATGCCCGATGATGGCCGCGGCCAGTCGATGCATATCCGGGGTCGTGACCTGTTGAACGGCGTTCCCAAGGAAATCGAGATCAGCCAGGCCCAGGTCGCCGAGGCACTGTCGGAACCTGTCCAGCAGATCTGCGAGGCTGTGATGACCGCTCTGGAAACCACTCCACCCGATCTGGCCGCCGATATCGTGGACCGGGGCGTCATGCTGACCGGTGGTGGTGCATTGCTGGGCGATCTTGATCTTGCCCTGCGCGAACAGACCGGCCTGGCCGTGTCCATTGCGGACGAAAGCCTGAATTGTGTGGCTTTGGGCACGGGCAAGGCGCTAGAATACGAAAAACAGCTGCGCCACGCGATTGACTACGAAAGCTAAGGCGCGCACCTTCTAGGGACAGGCTTAATTCGGCACGAGCAGCACGGGAAGGTAACCTGTGGCAAAAGACCGATCACAGCGCGATGACTACACGACCCCTCTGCGCCGCTTGTTGCTGGGGATCGTTATCCTGTGCTTGCTGGGCATCTTTCTGGTCTGGCGGATCGACAGCCCCCGAGTCGAGCGGTTCCGCGCGCAGGTGGTGGACGCGGTCGTACCGTCGATGGATTGGGCCATGGTGCCCGTGACTGCCGCTGTGAACCTTGTGCGCGATTTCCAAAGCTACCAGCGCCTGAGCGAGCAGAACCGCGAGTTGCGCAGCGAACTGCGCCTGATGCGTGCCTGGAAAGAGGCCGCACTGCAATTGGAGCAGGAGAATGCACGGCTGTTGGATCTGAACAATGTCCGCCTCGACCCGCGCCTGACATACATCACGGGTGTCGTGATGGCCGACAGCGGGTCACCCTTCCGGCAGTCCGTCCTGTTGAATGTGGGGGAGCGCGACGGGATCGTCGATGGATGGGCCACGATGGACGGGATCGGGCTGGTTGGCCGCATTTCCGGAGTCGGGCCGGACACGGCTCGGGTGATCCTGGTGACGGACGCGACCAGCGCCATTCCGGCAACGATCCAGCCTTCTGGCCAGACCGCACTGATCAAAGGAGATAACACCCCGGCCCCAGTGGTCGAGTTCCTGGAAAACCGAGAGCTGGTCCGTCCCGGTGATCGAGTGATCACATCCGGCGACGGTGGCGTTTTTCCGGCAGGTCTGCTGATCGGCCAGATCGCCGCGGATCCGGGCGGCCGCCTGCGCGTTCGCCTTTCGGCGGATTTTGAACGGCTCGAGTTTCTTCGTGTTCTGCGCTTCCATTCGCCCCCGCCAATTCAGGATCCGGGTGGGATCGTCGGGCCAACGCGACCCGAAACTGCGCTTGTACCGGATGAGGTAAGTGATGGATAGGCCCGCCTCATACAACTGGGCCATGCGCAGCCTTTACGCGGCACTGGCTTTTGTCGTGCTGTTCCTGCATTTGCTGCCGCTTGATGCGCAACCGGATCGCTGGCCCTTTCCCGATGTGCTGATTGCGCTGACCTTTGCCTGGGTGTTGCGGCGCCCCGATTATGTGCCCACCCTGTTGGTCGCGTTTGTCATGCTGATGGCGGATCTGCTGCTGCAACGCCCGCCCGGCCTTCTGGCCGCGCTGGTGGTGTTCGGCGCAGCCTATCTGCGCGCTGCCGCCCCGGGTATGAAGGACACCGGATTTGTCGGAGAATGGATGTCTGTCGGTGTGGTGATTGCCATGGTGTTTTTGATGAACCGAGTCGTCCTGTCGATCTTGTCGGTGCAGCAGGCCGCCTTGTGGCCAGTGGTGATTCAACTTGTGCTAACAATCGCCTTCTACCCGGTCATCGTGCTGCTGACCCAAAGCGTATTTGGCGTCCACCGCCTGTCTGCTGCGGATGCCGGAGCCGTAGGAGGCAGGGCATGAAGCAACGCAAACCCAAATCGCCGGGCCTTGCCTATAAACGCCTGCCACGCCGGGCGCTGCTGCTGGGCGGTTTGCAGGCGGCTTTTGTCGGCGGGCTGGCCGCACGGATGCGTTTCATGCAGGTGGATCAGGCCGACGAATATCGCCTGCTGGCCGAAGAAAACCGCATCAACATTCGCCTGATCCCGCCAACCCGTGGACGTATCTATGACCGCAACGGGCAGATCATCGGTCAGAACTCACCATCCTATCGCATCGTCATCGTGCGTGAAGACGCAGGTGACGTCGACAAGGTGATTGCCAAATTGTCGGAACTCATCCCGCTGAACGATGATGAGATCGAGCGCGCCCGGACCGAAATGCGCCGATCAGCGCCGTTCCTGCCGGTGACTCTGGCGGATCAGGTCACTTGGGAAGACATCTCGAAAGTCGCGGTCAATGCCCCGGCCCTGCCGGGTGTGACGCCCGAGGTCGGCCTGACGCGACAATACCCACGCTATGAGGATTTCGCCCATATCGTCGGCTATGTCGGCCCGGTCAGCGACTATGATCTCAGCAAGCTCGAAGACCCCGAGCCGGTTTTGCGGATCCCCCGGTTCCAGATCGGCAAGGTCGGGTTGGAGGCCAAACAGGAAATTGCCTTGCGTGGCAAAGCCGGCGCAAAGCGTGTCGAAGTCAACGCCACCGGGCGCGTCATGCGCGAACTGGACCGGCAGGAAGGTCAGCCGGGTGCGGACCTGCAATTGACGATCGATGCCGACCTGCAACAATACGCGCAAGCGCGGCTGGCAGGTGAAAGCGCGGCTGCCATTGTTCTGGATTGCGAAACCGGGGATCTGCGCGCCGTCAGCTCTACACCCAGTTTCGATCCAAATCTGTTTGTGCGCGGTATCTCGGTCGCTGATTATCGGGCGTTGACGCAGGACAAGTATCGCCCCCTGGCCAACAAGTCCGTGCAAGGCACTTATCCCCCGGGGTCGACATTCAAGATGGTCACTGCATTGGCCGCGCTGGAGGCTGGCGTGATAGGCCCCGGAAACACAGTGTATTGCCCCGGGCACCTGAAGGTCGGCAGCCGCCGGTTCCACTGCTGGAAACGCGGCGGGCATGGCACGGTTGATCTGAACCTGTCGCTGAAACGCAGCTGCGACGTCTATTACTACGACGTGGCCTTGCGGGTGGGCATCGACAAGATATCCGAGATGGCCCGTACATTGGGGCTGGGCGTCAAGCACGATATTCCGATGTCGGCGGTTGCCGCTGGACTTGCCCCCAATCAGGAATGGAAGCAGCGGACACACGGTCAGGATTGGCTGGTGGGCGACACGGCCAACGCGTCCATCGGGCAAGGGTTCATGCTGGCCTCACCGTTGCAACTGGCCGTAATGACGGCTCGTATCGCCACCGGCCGATCTGTGACACCGCGGCTTGTGCGTTCGATCGACGGTATCGAGCAGACTTCGGGCGCGGGGGAACCGCTGGACATCAATTCCTACAATCTGGAACAGGTGCGCAAGGCCATGTATTCGGTCTCGAACGACCGGCGGGGGACTGCCTATCGCAGCCGCATCATCGCGGACGAGTTCCGCATGGCCGGCAAAACCGGCACCAGCCAGGTTCGAAACATCACCAAGGCCGAACGTGCCGCCGGCGTGATCCGCAACGAAGACCTGCCATGGGAACGTCGCGACCACGCGTTGTTCGTCTGCTTCGCGCCCTACGACAATCCGAAATACGCGGTTGCCGTGGTCGTTGAACATGGCGGCGGCGGGTCCAAGGCGGCGGCACCGGTGGCCCGCGATATCATGCTTCAGGCGCTCTACAACGGTACTCCGCCGCTTGAGGCATATCCGGTTGCCGACCGCGAGCGCATCAAGGAACAGCAAAAACGGCTCGAGGGCGACCGTCGCCCCAAAGCGCGTCCAGACGGAAAGGACCGCGCATGAGCTATCTAGAATATGCCGTGAAATCCACGCCGTCGGGGTTTCGGAAGTTCCTGTACATGAACTGGCCGCTGACCCTGCTGCTGATCAGCACCGCCAGCGCAGGGTTCCTGATGCTGTATTCGGTCGCAGGCGGGTCGTGGACACCCTGGGCCGAGCCGCAGATGGAGAGGTTCGGGCTTGGCTTGATCGCGATGTTCATCATTGCTCTGGTTCCGATCTGGTTCTGGCGCAACATGTCCGTTCTGGCCTATCTCGGGTCGGTCGCATTGCTGGTATTCGTGGAATTGTTCGGCACCATCGGCATGGGCGCACAGCGCTGGATCGACCTTGGGTTCATGCGCCTTCAGCCCTCAGAGGTCATGAAGGTGGCCCTGGTCATGGTTCTGGCGGCGTATTACGATTGGCTTCCATCGCACAAGACGTCCCGCCCTCTGTGGGTCTTCATCCCCGTGGCCCTGATTGTTCTGCCCACCTTGCTTGTTCTGAAGCAACCGGATCTCGGCACGTCGATCCTGCTGTTGGCCGCCGGTGGCGGGCTGATGTTTCTTGCAGGTGTCCACTGGGCTTACTTTGCAGCCGTCATTGCCGCCGTCGTGGGCCTGATCGCCGCCGTGTTCAACAGTCGCGGGACCGAATGGCAGTTGCTCAAGGATTATCAGTTCCGCCGGATCGACACGTTTCTCGACCCCTCTACCGATCCTCTGGGTGCCGGGTATCACATCACGCAATCCAAGATCGCCCTTGGATCGGGGGGCTGGAACGGGCGCGGTTTCATGCAGGGTACACAATCCCGGCTGAACTTCCTGCCCGAGAAACACACCGATTTCATCTTCACCACCCTCGCCGAGGAGTTCGGCTTTGTCGGGGGCATCACGCTCTTGGTTCTCTACGCCCTGATCCTTGTGTTCTGCATGGCGACCGCGCTGGCCACCAAGGATCGGTTCTCCTCTCTGGTTACTCTGGGCATCGCGCTGAACTTCTTCTTGTTCTTTGCCGTCAACATGTCGATGGTGATGGGCATGGCACCGGTCGTGGGCGTCCCACTGCCAATGGTCAGCTATGGCGGATCGGCCATGCTGGTGCTGATGGCCGCGTTCGGCATCGTCCAAAGCGCACATATCCATCGTCCCCGCTGATCTGAAAGGCCCCCGATGCCCGTAAACGTTCTGTTTTCCGCGCGCCCTGCCCTGTGGCCCGTGTATGAACCGCTGCTCACTCGATACCTTGCAGAAGCTGGCGTAGAGGCGGAGATCAGTACGGAATTTGACCCGGATCAGGTTGATTACGTTGTCTACGCTCCGAATGGCGGGTTACTGGATTTTTCGCCCTTTTCGCGCCTGAAGGCGGTTCTGAGCCTTTGGGCCGGTGTCGAAAAGATCGCGGACAATGACACGCTGAGCGTCCCATTGGCACGGATGGTGGATCACGGGCTGACGCAGGGAATGACCGAGTGGGTGGTGGGCCATGTGCTGCGCTATCATCTGGGAATGGATCGCCACATCACCATCCAGGATGGCGTCTGGGCCCCGGATGCCCCACCTTTGGCGCAGCAGCGCAACCTGTGCATTCTGGGCCTCGGCGCGTTGGGTGAAGCCGCGGCCCGCGCCCTGGCCTCGCTGAATTTCACGGTCACTGGCTGGAGCCGCACCGCCAAGGACATCCCCGGCGTAACCTGTCTGCACGGTCCTGACGGGCTGCGTGATGCGCTTTCCCGGGCCGAGATACTGGTTCTGCTGCTGCCTGACACCGCTGCCACGGAAAACGCGTTGAATGCTGAAACGCTGGCCCTGCTGCCCAAAGGCGCGCGGATCATCAACCCGGGTCGCGGGCCCCTGATTGATGACGAAGCGCTGCTGGATGCCTTGAACTCGGGTCAGGTCGGTCACGCGACGCTGGATGTGTTCCGGGTCGAGCCCCTGCCCCCCGACCACCCGTATTGGTCACATCCGAACGTGACCGTGACCCCTCATATCGCGTCCGAGACCCGCCCGGTCACAGCCGCGCAGGTCGTTTGCGAAAACATCCGGCGTGGCGAAGCCGGAGAGCCCTTCGTGCACCTGGTGGATCGCACATTGGGCTACTGATTTCAGGCCGCGATCAGACCGCGGCCTTTCAACAGGGCGTCAACCCCCGGCAATCTTCCCCGGAACGCCAGGTACAGGTCTTCTGCCTCGCGCGAACCGCCAGTGGACAGGATGTTGTCCTCCAGCGCCTTGGCGCGTTCGGGGTCAAAGGCACCACCCGCCTCTTCAAAGGCGGCAAAGGCGTCGGCATCCATCACTTCGGACCACATATAGCTGTAATACCCCGAGCTGTAGCCGTCGCCTGCGAAGACATGCGCGAAATGCGGAGTGGCATGGCGCATTCCAATGGCCTTCGGCATCCCCAACCCGGCCAGAACTTCCGACTGTTTCGCCATCGGATCTGCCGGTGCCTCGCCATCGTGGAAGGCCAGATCGACAAGGGCCGAGGCGACATATTCCACCGTCTGGAATCCCTGATCGAAATTGGCCGCCTTCAGCACCTTTTGCAGCATTTCCTGCGGCATCGGCTCGCCCGTTTCCGCATGGGTCGCAAATTCGGCAAGGACCTCTGGCACTTCCAGCCAATGTTCGTAAAGCTGGCTGGGCAATTCCACGAAATCGCGCGCGACCGACGTGCCCGAGATGCTTTCATATGTCACGTTGGACAGCATCTGGTGCAGGGCATGGCCGAATTCATGAAACAGGGTCCGCGCGTCATCATAGGACAGCAAGGCGGGATCCCCCTTGGCGAAGTTGCAGACATTGATGACAACCGGTGTCTGCTTCTTTGGGAATTTGGCCTGTGCCCTCATCGCGCTGCACCAGGCACCTGACCGCTTGGACCCTCGTGCAAAGTAGTCTCCGATAAACACGGCAATATGCTGCCCGTCGCGGGTAACGTCCCAAGCCCGGCAATCCGGGTGATAGAGGGGTACGTCCAACGGTTTGAATTCCAGCCCGAAAAGCCGGTTGGCGCAGGCAAACGAAGCCTCGATCATGCGATCCAGTTGCAGATAGGGTTTCAACGCGGCCTCATCCAGATCGTGTTCCGCCTTGCGCCGCTTTTCAGCGTAGTACCGCCAATCCCAGGCTTCCAGCGGGCCATTGATGCCGTCTTCCTGCATCATCTGCGTCAGAACACCTGCGTCGGCATCTGCGCGGGACTTGGCCGGTTCCCATACCTGCATCAAAAGCTCACGCACCCGATCCGGCGTGCGCGCCATCTCGGTTTCCAGCTTGTAGTCGGCGAACGTGTCATAGCCCAGAAGCTTGGCGCGCTCTTCGCGCAAGGCCAGGATCTCGGCCGCGATGTCTCGGTTGTCGGTCTCGCCCCCATTGGCACCGCGCGCGGCCCAGGCACGATAGGCTTTTTCGCGCAGGTCCCGGCGGGGCGAAAACTGTAGGAATGGCACGATCAGCGACCGTGACAAGGTGACCACTGGTCCCTCGGCTTTCTTCTCCTGCCCCGCGGCACGTGCCGCGTCCACAACGAAATCCGGCAGGCCGTTCAGATCCTCTTCGGTCAGGTCCATGAACCAGTCCCGCTCATCCGCCAGCAGGTTCTGGGTAAACGCCGTGCCCAGCGACGCGAGGCGCGACTTGATCTCTTGCATACGGGCGTCTTCGTCCCCCTCCAAGGCCGCGCCGGCACGCACAAAACCCCGGTGGGTCAGCATCAGCACACGCGCCTGCTCCTCGGTCAGGTCAAGATCATCGCGCCGTGCCCATAGGTCGGCAACACGCTTGAACAGCGATTTGTTTGAAGAAATGCCCGAAAAATGCGCTGAAAGCCTGGGGGAAAACGCGCGTTGCAGTTCTTCCCGCTTTGGGTTGCTGTCCGCGCCCGCAATCGTGAAGAAGACCGACAGGACCTTGTCCAGTTGCCCGCCCGCAGCCTCGAGCGCCTCGATCGTGTTGGCGAATGTGGGGGTATCCGGATTTGCAGCTATCGCATCAATCTCGGCGTTATGCTCTTTCATCGCCTGCTCCAGTGCGGGCGAGAAATCATCATCCGAGATATCGGAAAAAGGGGCGATTTCAAACGGTGTGGTCCAATTGGACAGGATCGGGTTGGTCATGCGGATCTCCTTTGATCCCATAGCTATGTTGCCATGGCCGGGTGTTCCAGAACACCCTACCCATGTGAAGAAAGGTTAATCGTTTCTCATGCCACAAACAGGGCAATCGTCCCGGCGGGTCAGAACAATCTTGCGGCTTTCGCCATACAGCGCGTCATAGATCAGCATCTCGCCGCGCAGCGCCATGCCGGCGCCCGTTATTACCTTGATCGCCTCGACCGCCATCATCGACCCAACCACGCCCGGCAGCGGGCCGATCACTCCGGCCTCGGAACAGGAAGGGGCCAGACCGGGGGCCGGGGCCTCTGGGAAGATACACTGATAGCAGGGGCTGCCATTGGCCGGGTCAAACACACTCAGTTGACCTTCCCACTGTGACAAAGCCCCCGATATCAGCGGTTTGCCCAGCGCGACGGCGGTTCGGTTGGCCAGATACCGGGTCTCGAAATTGTCGGTCCCGTCAAGGATCAGATCGAAATCTGCAAACAGATCGGTGGCGATTTCCTCGCTCAAACGGCGGTGATAGGGCAGAACAACGACGTTCGGGTTCTGCGCCTGCATCGCCTGCTGGGCCGAGAAGACCTTGGGCATTTCAATATCCGCATCGCGGTGAATGACCTGTCGTTGCAGGTTGGCATTCTCGACGACGTCATCGTCGATGATACCGATCGTGCCGACGCCTGCTGCCGCCAGATATTGCAGCGCAGGGGCACCCAGACCACCAGCGCCGATCACCAGAACGCGGGCTTTTTTTAGCTTTTTCTGACCAGGTCCACCCAGTTCACGCAAAACGATGTGGCGGGCATAGCGGTCCAGCTCGGTCTCGGTAAATCGGTCCGAGGGCATATTGGGCTCCGGGTCCGCAGATGAAACTGCACGGTTGCGCAAGGCTTTGAGTACTCTGCCATACAGCAAAGCCAGCGCCGCGAAACCCACGAGGATCAGCCAAAGCGCCGCAGACCCACCCGTTGCTTCGCGAAGAGGGTGCCCATCCGGCAAGATCAGATGGGACAGTATGACGCCGGCCAGCAACACACTCACGGAAACCATGCGCGCTTTTTTCGACGTGCCGGCGATATAACCAACACCCCAAAGCCCCGCAGCCAGGATGAAAACCAACAGCATCAGCCGCGCCCGGTCGAGCCGAAACCGCCAGCCCCGCGATCGGTTTCGCCCAGCGCCTGAGCCAGTTCAAACCTGGCCTGCACAACCGGCGCGACCACAAGCTGCGCGATACGATCGCCGTGGGCGATCTCGAACCGTTCCTGGCCCGCATTCATCACGATCACGCCCAACGGCCCACGATAGTCGCTGTCGATGGTGCCCGGCGTGTTGGGCAGTGTAATCCCATGCTTCAACGCAAGGCCCGAGCGGGGCCGAACCTGAACCTCATACCCTTGCGGGATTTCAATACGCAGGCCGGTCGGCACCAGCGCCCGCTGACCGGGGTCCAGCGTAATCGGCGCGCCGCCGGGCAGATTGGCACGCACGTCCGCGCCGGCCGCCCCCGAGGTTTCGTAAGAGGGAAGCGCCACGGCGGGGTCTGCCCCGTCTTCGCGGATCACCCGGATTGCAACCATGCCCTTGCCTTTCCTTCAGCCTGCCAACGCGTCCGAAATCTTCGCCGCCAATCGCCGGGCAACTTCGTCTTTGCCCATGCGGGGCCATTCCTCGGCCCCGTTGTCCGAAATCAGGATGACCGCATTTTCTGACCCGCCCATAATGCCTGTTGCAGGGCTTACATCGTTGGCGACGATCCAGTCGCAGCCTTTGCGCAGGCGCTTGGCCGTGGCGTGTTCGACCACATTGTCGGTCTCGGCCGCAAAACCGACAACCAACGGCGGACGGTTCGCTTCCATCCTGGAAACACGTTTCAGAATGTCCGGGTTTTCGGCGAATTCCAGTACCGGCAGGCCATCGCGGCTTTTCTTCAGCTTCTTGTCCGATACGCTGGCGACACGCCAATCCGCGACCGCAGCCGCGAATATTCCGGCGTCGACGGGCAGAGCCGCATCAACCGCATCAGACATCTGTTGCGCGGTTTCGACAGGTACGACCCGCACGCCCGCCGGGGGCGGCACATCTGCCGGGCCGGTCACAAAGGTCACCTCGGCCCCCAATTCCGCCAGCGCCCGCGCCACGGCCGCACCCTGAGCCCCGGACGACCGGTTGGCGATATACCGGACCGGATCTATCGGTTCATGCGTCGGGCCGGACGTCACCAGCACTCGCCTGCCCGCCAAAGGCCCCGCAGACAACTGAGCCTCAACTGCCGCAACAATTTCCATCGGCTCGGACATGCGCCCCGGGCCGTATTCACCACAGGCCATGTCGCCTTCGTTCGGGCCCACAAAGCGCACGCCATCCGCTTGCAACTGCTTCAGGTTTCGCTGTGTTGCCGGGTGGGTCCACATCCGCACATTCATCGCGGGCGCACACAGAACGGGCGTGTCCGTGGCCATCAGAAGGGTCGAGGCCAGATCGTTGGCCAGCCCTGCGGCCATCTTGCCCATCAGATCCGCCGTTGCGGGGGCCACAACGATCAGATCCGCAGAGCGGGACAGTTGAATATGCCCCATCTCGGCCTCATCGGTGAGGTCAAACAGATCGCGAAAGCCTTTTTCACCTGCCAGAGCCGATACGGACAGCGGCGTCACGAACTCTTCCGCGGCGCGCGTCAATACAGGGGTCACGTCCGCGCCACGCTCGCGCAACCTGCGGATCAGGTCCAGCGACTTGTAGGCCGCGATTCCGCCACCGATAATCAGCAGAATGCGTTTGGATGACAGCATGTTCAGCCCTTCCTGTCCCGGTCGGCCCCGACATTAGGCAAGGCCCGCAGGTAGTTCCAGCGATTAATTCTGAACCTGAAAGGCCGCACAGGGGTCTTCGCGCTCGGCTGTAGGGCTGTCAATCACGATATCGAATTCTCCTTCGATCGCTCCATCTTCGGATTGTCCGACGGCCACGACTTTCCAACCTGGCTTGAGGCGCGCAAGATAGGTCGGTATGCCCCGATCCTTTCGCGCATGACCGTTTCCGGTGATCACGGCAACCGGACCCCCGGTTTCGTCCATCGCACGCACAACCGCACGGGCCAGCACAGCATCGCGCAGGCGCTGGATCGCAACCATCTGGGGCAAAATTTCAGCCGGAAGCGCATCGCAATGCGCCGCCAACTGGTCGGCCTCGCGCGCGGCCTGTTCTTCGGGCGAGAGAGGCACCGTCAGGCCATAACGCGCCGCGTCTGCACCCAACGCCGTGGCGGCCCCGCGTTCCATCGCGGCACGCGCGGCAGCACGCGGAACCATGGCCCCGTAAACCGGCGCGCCTGACGCCTCGAACACCGGATAATACATGCTGAGCGGAGGCCAGCCACTTTCAGCCCATTTCAGAATGCGGCTCAGCTCCTCTGGGTTGGACACAGCTTTCTGCGCGAGCCTTTGCGCGCCCTCTTCGGTGACCATCTCCCAGACGACGGCCGAGGGTGAAACAGCCTCGAGAGCTTCGGCCTGCACCAGATGATGCGTCGGGTTGTCGTGAACTTCTCCCAATATCACGACATCAGCATCCCGCATCACGGACATAGCATCAGCAGGAACAAGTCTTTCTGCCAGTCCCGGTCGCGTTGTCGCAACCGTAAGACCAAGAACACACGCAAGAATCGCAAACTGTTTCATGCGAGGAAGTGTTGCACCTCGCGCGACTGGGCTTCAAGGTTCTTGCGCATCTTCGCAAAGGCTGCGGCCTCAAGCTGTCGCACACGTTCTTTGGACAGGCCCAGCTCTGTTCCAAGGCTTTCCAGGGTTCGAGCGGGGTCTCGCAGCTTGCGCTCGCGCACAATGAAACGCTCGCGATCATTCAAGGCACTCATCGCCGTCAACAACCACTTGCGCAATTGTTCGGTATCGTGGCTGTGCTCAACGGCCTCGGCTGCCTGTTCGCGGTCATCTTCCAGGGCATCGATCCACTCGCGCCCATCCTCATCAGCGGACTGAACCGCATTCAGCGAAAAATCAGAGCCGGACAGGCGGCCTTCCATCATCTCAACGTCGCGCAGCGGCACGCCGATTTCCGTGGCGATCATCTGATGCAACTGATGACGGTCCAGTTCCTGACCTTCGGTGGCGGCTTCGCGTTCCAGCCGGGCCTGCACGCGGCGCATATTGAAGAACAGCGATTTCTGAGATGAGGTTGACCCGGTCCGAACCATGGACCAGTTCCGCATCACGTAATCCTGAATGCTTGCCTTGATCCACCAAACGGCATAGGTCGAAAAACGCACGCCGCGATCCGGATCGAACTTGTCCGCGGCCTTCATAAGGCCAAGGCCCGCTTCCTGAATGAGATCATTCATCGGCGCGCCATAGCGCTTGAACTTGGCCGCCATCGAAATCGCCAGACGCATGTAGGCGGTGATCAGACGGTGCAACGCCTTTTCATCACGCTCATCACGCCAGGCATAAGCCAGTTTCAGTTCAGTTTCCGCATCCAGCAGCTCGGCCTTCATTGCTTGCCGGGACATCGAAAAGTCCGTCGCATTATCCAGTGCCATAAACCTCTCCCCTGTTTGCAGGTACTGGTCAGACTTGCCTTGCCGACCTATGACCTTTACGCAAAACAGCACCAATCGGATCAACTATAGGTAAGTATTGTGTCGCCGGATTTAACCTTGGTTCTGGGCGGGGCCGCGTCGGGCAAGTCGGTTTTCGCCGAAGAACTGGTTGTTTCTCGGGGGAAAAGCCAAGTTTACCTTGCGACATCACAAGTGTTTGATGACGAGATGCGCCAGAAGGTCGAGCGCCATCTCGCGCAACGCGGCGACGGTTGGACCACGATTGAAGAGCCCTTCGATCCGGGGCCGGTTCTGGCCACGTTGTCGCCCGATCAGATTTGCCTGATTGACTGCGCCACCATGTGGCTGAGCAACCACCTGTTGGCCGAAACCGATCTGGAAGCCGCACAAACCGCCCTGCTTGAAGCATTGCGCGCATGCCCGGCGCAAATCGTGATGGTCTCGAACGAAGTTGGCCACGGCATTGTCCCGGACAACGCCCTGGCCCGGCGGTTTCGCGAAGCCCAGGGGCGGCTGAACATCGCGCTTGCAGCGCAGGCCGATCTGGTGGTGCAGATCACCGCCGGGTTGCCTTTGGTTCTGAAAGGACAATTGCCGTGACGCGTCTTCACCTTGTCCGACACGGGCCGACACATGCGAAAACCATGGTCGGCTGGTCCGACCTGCCCGCTGACCTGAGCGATACAGCCGCACTGAACCGACTGCACGACCATTTGCCGCCCGAGGCGCTTGTGATCTCGTCCGATCTGTCACGGGCAGTTGACACGGCAACGGCCATCCAAGGCCAACGTCAACGTCTTCCTCATCACCCGGGCTTGCGGGAAATCCATTTTGGTCGCTGGGAGTTGCGCGGATTTGCCGAAATCGAAGCAGAAGACCCGGAACTGGCCTTTGCCTATTGGGACAACCCCGGCGATGTCCGCCCGCCGCAAGGTGAAAGCTGGAACGAGGTCCGCAATCGGGTCGACGCGGTGATCGACACGCTTGTTTCAGCACATTCAGGCCGCGATCTGGTCATCGTTGCGCATTTCGGCGTTATCCTCACCCAGGTACAGCGCGCCCTTGATCTGGATGGACAACAGACTTTTTCACACCGAGTCGACAACCTGTCGGTGACGGATATCCTGATCGACGCAGGTAGGTGGTCCGTCGGTACAATCAATCACCTTCCGTGAACAGACCCCGCACAAATCACTGTTTTACCGGGCTGTGAACCTGCGGCATCGTCTGCGTATGACGTATGATTTGTATATCGGCGACCGCCTCTTCTCCAGCTGGTCAATGCGTGGCTGGCTGATGCTTGAGAAATTCAACCTGCCCCATAGAAGCCACATGATTGGCCTGTATTCGGGCACCATGACACAGGATATGGCTCCCCTGGCTCCGGCTCGACTTGTGCCCGCCCTGCGCCTGCCGGAAGGAACTGTGGTCGGCGAAAGCCTGGCCATGGCTGAAACCCTGGCCGAGCACCACCCTGATGCCGGGTTGTGGCCATCAGATCCCGCCGCCCGGGCAACCGCCCGCTGGCTGTGCGCCGAGATGGTGGCAGGGTTCGGTGCCCTACGAGGCGAATGCCCGATGCAATTGCTGCATGTCTGGCAGGGTTTCGACCCATCGGATGAAACACTGGCAAATCTGGCTCGTATCGAAACACTCTGGGACCATGCGCGCACAGTGTCCGGTGCGGAACAAGGCCCGTTGTTTGGCACGTATTCGCTGGCGGACGTGTTTTACACACCTGTCGCAGCGCGGATCATCGGATATGGACTGCCAGTTTCAAGGGCCAACCGAACCTATTGCCTGGACCAGTTGTCAGACCCCGCCGTCAGACAATGGCGCGCAATGGGCCTGACCGTCAGATACGACCCTTTTCCCTATCGTCAGGACTTGCCGTCCAAGCCCTGGCCGATCGGAGGGGTTTCAACCGCCAAGCCGGTCTCCGGCCCGTCAATCAACCAAGTTTGCCCCTATTCCGGCAAACCCGTCGTGGAGTTTCTGGAGTTGGACGGCAAATGCTGGGGCTTCTGCAATCCGTTCTGCCGCGACAAAACCGTTGCAGATCCCGACGCGTGGCCCAAATTCGCTGCCTTGCGCGCAACCGTTAACGACTCTTAAACCACAACCATGGCAGCAACGTCCTGTTAACCAAGAACAGGACTGCCATGGTTGCCCGCGCCCACACTGTTGCCTTTCAAGGGGTCGAAGCCCGCCCGGTCGAGGTTCAATGTGCCGTATCGCCCGGCTTGCCGGCCTTTTCCATCGTGGGCCTTCCCGACAAGGCCGTATCCGAAGCCCGCGACCGTGTCCGCAGCGCGCTGAGTGCGATGGCCATCGCCCTGCCCTCGAAACGAATTACGATCAACCTGTCTCCTGCGGATCTGCCCAAGGAAGGCAGCCACTTCGACCTGCCCATCGCGGTCGCGCTGTTGTCTGCGCTCGAAATCATCCCGGCCGATGCCGCCGAAGGAACGGTTGCACTGGGAGAGTTGTCGCTTGATGGCTCTTTGGTGCCTGTTGTCGGCGCCCTGCCCGCGGCCATGACGGCAGCGTCCGAGGATCGCATGTTGCTATGTCCCAAAGCCTCCAGCGCCGAAGCGGCATGGGTCGACGCCACTCAGGTCATCGGCGCGGATTCCCTTGGTGATGTCGTCCGCCATTTCTCGGGACAGTGCCCTTTGCCGGCGGCACAACCCGGCGAGGTGAATCTGACGCCCAGCGTGCGGGATCTGCGCGATGTAAAGGGACAGGAACGCGCCAAGCGCGCCCTGGAAATCGCGGCAGCCGGACGTCACCATCTGATCATGATCGGTACGCCGGGATCGGGCAAATCCATGCTGGCTGCACGGCTTCCGGGCATCTTGCCTCCGCTCACGGCGGTCGAAGCGTTGGAAACTTCGATGATCCAGTCCCTGTGCGGGTTGCTGGACGAAGGCGGCATCAACCGCACCCGTCCTTTTCGGGAACCGCATCATACGGCGTCGATGGCAGCCATTGTCGGCGGCGGCAAAGGCGCCAAACCCGGTGAAATCTCACTGGCGCATAACGGCGTGCTGTTCATGGATGAGTTCCCCGAATTTCCGCGTACGGTTCTGGAAACCCTGCGCCAGCCAATTGAATCCGGCGAAGTCATGGTGGCGCGGGCCAATGCCCATGTGAAATACCCCTGCCGTTTCATGCTGGTGGCCGCTGCGAACCCATGCAAATGCGGCTACCTGACGGATCCCTCACGAGCTTGCTCTCGCGCACCCGGCTGCGGCGAGGACTATCTGAACCGTATCTCGGGGCCCCTGATGGATAGGTTCGACCTGCGGATCGAAGTTCCGCCTGTGGGCTTCACCGATCTTGATCTGCCCCCATCCGGCGACAGCTCGGCGACAGTTGCCGCGCGGGTTGAAAACGCCCGCGCCCTTCAGGCAGAGCGGTTTCGGGGAATGCCAAACCTGCGCCAGAATTCCGACGCCGAAGGCAAGGTTCTGGAACAGATCGCAACACCTGACGCCGAAGGAAAAGCGGTGTTGCTGAAAGCAGCCGATCAGTTCGGGTTATCGGCACGTGCCTTTCACCGCATCCTGAGGGTGGCGCGGACGATCGCCGACCTGGACGGTTCAGCCGACATCCGCAGACCACATGTGGCAGAGGCGCTGAGCTTTCGCATCAGCGCCCGGGTCATGGCTTAGACCTTGGCTTCAATCGCCTGCCAGATCTTCTCGGCGATGTTCACGCCGTCGAACCGTTCCAGCTCTTGAATACCGGTGGGCGAGGTCACGTTGATCTCGGTCAGGTAGTCGCCAATGATGTCGATCCCGACAAAAATCTGACCTTTTTCTTTCAGCAGCGGCCCGATGGCGGCGCAGATCTCCAGATCACGCTGTGACATACCGATCTTTTCCGGGCGACCGCCCACATGCATGTTTGAGCGCGTTTCGCCCGCGGCCGGCACCCGGTTGATCGCGCCGACAGGTTCGCCATCCACCAGGATCACCCGCTTGTCGCCATTGCTGACATCCGGCAGGAATTTCTGCACGATCAGAGGCTCGCGCGAGAACCCCGTGAACAGCTCGTGCAGAGAGGTCAGGTTGCGGTCATTGGCGTCCAGGCGGAACACGCCCGCGCCGCCATTGCCATAAAGCGGCTTGAGGATGATGTCGCCGTGCTTTTCCTTGAACGCCTTGATCGTTTTTATGTCACGGGCAATCGTTGTCGGCGGGGTCAGGTCGGGAAAATCCAGAACCAGCAGCTTTTCAGGATAGTTCCGAACCCAGAACGGGTCGTTGACCACCAGCGTTTGCCCTTTCAGGCGGTCCAGCAGATGGGTCGACGTGATGTAATGCATGTCAAAGGGTGGATCCTGACGCAGCCAGACCACGTCGAAATCCGCCAGGTCAACTTCACGTTCGGGGCTCAGAACCGCCGGATCGCCGGCAACCCGCTGTACGGTCATGTCATGGCCGCGCGCCGTGATACGACCTTCCTGATAGGCCAGCTGATCCGGCCCATAGAAAAACAACGAATGACCGCGCGCCTGCGCCTCTTCCGCCAGACGGAATGAGCTGTCGGCGTTGATGTCCACGGCCCCGATCGGGTCCATTTGAAAGGCGATTTTCATGGCGTGTCCCTCAGTTTCACGCAAGATACATGGCCCAGCAGGCCTGAGGGTTCAATGGGGCTTAGGCGTGACCGAAGGCGTTTTCGATGATTTGAACCGCGCCAGTGCCATCTACAAGTGCCGCGTCAAAACGGACATCTGTCAGCTGTCCACCCGGTTCGTTTTCCAGATATTGCGCGGCTGAAGCACAGATTCGGTCAATTTGTCTTTGACTGATCCGGGCCGCAGCCTTTTCGAAACTGGAGCTTTTCTTGACCTCGATGAACACAAGCCCGTCACCGTCCCGCGCAATCAGATCGATTTCGCCACCGGCGCCCCGCCACCGGCGATGCGCAATGGCAAAGCCCCGGCGCTCGTAGTCCGTGGCGACCCGAAGTTCAGCCGACTGCCCCGCCTGATGGGAAACCAAGCCCTGAATTGCACGCCGCCCCATGTCATCCCTTTCCCAGTTTCAGAGCTTTCTGGTAGATCGGACGGCGCGGCAGATCATACATTTCTGAAACAAGATCCGCTGCGTCCCGAACCGAGTGGGTTTCCAAAGCTCGCTTCAAAGCCTCTTCTACGTCGGCTTCGTTAACACTTTGCGAATGGCTGCGGTCTACCAGCAGAACAATCTCACCCTTCACCGGTTTTTCCTGAATATCAGTTGCCAGATCGGCAAGGCTTCCACGGCGGATTTCTTCGAACTTTTTCGTCAGTTCACGACACAAAGCCGCCTGACGGTCTGCCCCCAGGCATTCGGCAAGATCTGCAAGACTGGCCGAGACGCGTTTCGGGGATTCATAGAACACCAAGGTGCCTGGTATGTTTTTCAACGCCTCAATCCGGGTCCGGCGTGCGCCCGATGCATTGGGCAAGAAACCTGCGAAAAAGAATGAATCCGTAGGCAGACCCGCCAGGGTCAGCGCTGTTATGGCGGCGGATGCCCCGGGTGCACAGGTCACCATATGCCCGGCTTCGGCCGCCTGCTTGCCCAGATCATATCCCGGATCAGCGATCAGTGGCATACCCGCCTCGGATGCATAGGCGACCGATTGCCCCTGTGCCAGGGCATCCATAAGTCTGCCACGCGCCCCGGCGCCGCTGTGATCATGGTAGGTCTGGATATGCCGACCCTCCAGCGGGATACCATGGATTTCCATCAACCGCCGCAGGCTCCGGGTGTCCTCCGCCGCTATCACATCGGCCGATGCCAGAACATCCAACGCCCTGAGCGTAATATCGCGCGCGGCTCCGATCGGAGTGGCAACAAAATACAGGCCCGCAGCCAATCTGATCTTTTGGAAATTCAAAGCTGGACCCTCACAGCGTGACGTTTATTATCGCGGCGCAACAGAACAGAAGCAATCACAGCCGCCGGATCAGGGAGTTTTCATTTAGATGTTTACCGTTTGCAAGCCCGTAAGCAAGCTGGCGAAAGCCGCCATTGCCCTGACGACAGCAGCATTTCTGGCCGCTTGTGAACCCGGCGGCGTTGGGGGTGGCCCTTCGATCGACACGTCGAACCCTGTTCCGGTTGCTTTGCTGGTTCCCCGCTCGGGCGACGCCGCGCTGGCGCAGAGCCTTGAGAATGCGGCCCGTATGGCGATGTCCGATCTGCCCAACGTCAAAATCGACCTGCGTGTTTACGATACCGCAGGAAACCCGACCACGGCGACGGCGGTGGCCCAGCAGGCCGTTGCCGAAGGGGCCAAGATCATCGTCGGCCCTGTCTACGCCCAGGCGGCAAACGCTGCCGGACTGGCGGTGCTGAACAAAAACGTCAATGTTCTTTCGTTCTCGAACAACACCAGCATTGCGGGTGGCAACGTATTCGTGCTTGGGCCGACCTTTGAAAACACCGCCAACCGGCTGGTCAGTTTCGCAGGCCGGCAAGGCAAAGCAAACATGGTTATCGTGCACAGCAATGATGCTGCGGGGCAAGTGGGACAATCTGCCATCGCCAATGCTCTGGCAAACAGCCGCGTCAACAATGCCGGAACCGTCGGATATGACCGGTCGCAACAGGGTGTCATCAACTCGGTTCCCACCATCAAGGCCACCGTCGATTCGACAGGGGCGGACTCGATTTTCATGACGGCCACGACTGCGGGTGCCTTGCCGCTTTTCTCGCAATTGCTGCCTGAGGCAGGCGTTTCACCCGCGACGACACAATTCATCGGCCTGACCCGTTGGGATATCCCCCCGCAGACGCTGGAACTGCCGGGCGTGCAGGGGGGGTGGTTTGCCCTGCCCGACCCATCCAAGGCACAAGCCTATCGTCAACGGTACAACGCGACGTATGGCGAAGCGCCTCACCCGATCAGCGGTCTGGCCTATGACGGCATAGCGGCGATCGGTGCTTTGGTCAGTCAGGGCAAGTCCAATGCCCTGACCGGTGCTGCCTTAACTCAGAATGCCGGTTTCCAGGGCGTTGGCGGTATCTTCCGCCTGCGTCCAAACGGCACCAACGAACGCGGCCTTGCCGTAGCGACGATTCAGAATAAACAGGTGGTTGTGATTGACCCTGCCCCGCAAAGCTTCTCTGGTGCCGGTTTCTGAGCGATCGGGCGAGACCATGGCGCCGGATGGCGCGCTGATTTGCCCTGCCGAAAACATCTTTGACAGCGTCAGCGTCAATGATGCGCTGGCCGAGGTGTTCGAGACCTGCTCTGACAACAGCAAAATGCGCTCTGAAACAGTGCGCATTCTGCGCGACGCTCAGAAAGCGGGTCGCAAAGCCATTGCCGATGCCTTCAGCGAGCGTCCGTTCGACGCGCGCGCGCTGACCCGTTCCTATACCTACCTGACGGACCAGCTGGTCGGAACCGCGATGCTGGTCTCCAGCACGCGCCTGCATCCGATTGCGACACCAACTCAGGGTGAAAAGATCGCTGTTCTGGCCGTTGGCGGGTACGGGCGCGGTGAAATGGCGCCGTCCTCCGATGTCGATCTGCTGTTTCTGACCCCTTACAAAATCACCGCCTGGGCCGAGAGCGTCATCGAATCGATGCTTTATATCCTTTGGGATCTCAGGCTCAAGGTCGGGCATTCCTCGCGCACGATCAAAGACTGCCTTCGGCTGGGCACCGAGGATTTCACGATCCGTACCGCAATGCTTGAACAACGCTATCTGGCGGGCGACAAGGCGCTGGCCGACGAGCTTGAGCGACGGCTGAAAACCGAGCTGTTCAAGGGAACCGAACGGGAATTCATCGAAGCCAAGCTGAATGAACGCGATGAACGGCACCTGAAACAAGGGGAGCGATACAAGGTCGAACCCAACGTGAAAGAAGGCAAAGGGGGGTTGCGCGACCTCCAATCCCTCTACTGGATTGCAAAGTACATCTATGGCGTTCAGGACGTGGCCGAACTTGTGCCTTTGGGTCTGTTCACCCCGGAAGAGTTCAAGACCTTCGTTCAGGCCGAAGAATTTCTTTGGGCCGTTCGTTCGCATTTGCATCTGGTGACAGGCCGCGCCACCGAACAGCTGACCTTTGACATGCAGGTCGAGGTCGCAGCGCGCATGGGCTATGAGGATCGAGCCGGTCGCCGTGCGGTCGAAGTATTCATGCAACGCTATTTCCGCGAAGCCACACGTGTGGGCGAGTTGACGCGGATTTTTCTGACAAAGCTTGAGGCGCTGCACGTGAAAGGCGCGCCATTGCTGGAGCGCATTTTCCGCAGACGCCGGCGGGTCAAAGCCGGATACAAGGTTGTTCACGGCCGTCTGGACGTAGCAGACCCTGACAAGTTTCTGTCCGACAAAGTGAACCTTCTGCGCCTGTTCGAAGAAGGCTTGCGAACAGGAATGCTGATCCATCCGGATGCCATGCGTCTGGTGGCGGCAAATCTGCATCTGATCGACGACGAAATGCGCAACGACAAAGAGGCGCGGCGCATCTTTCTGGACTTGATGCTGAAACACGGAAATCCGGAACGGGCTTTGCGGCGGATGAACGAACTGGGTGTGCTGTCCGCCTTCCTGCCCGAGTTCGAGCCCATCGTGGCAATGATGCAGTTCAACATGTACCACAGCTATACGGTGGACGAGCATACCATCCAGTGCATCGTGAACCTGGCCCAGATCGAACGCGGAGAGTTGATTGAATCCCTGCCTCTTGCATCGTCGATTCTGCAAGGTGGGGTCAATCGCAAGGTGCTGTATGTCGCCCTGTTGCTGCATGATATCGCGAAGGGGCGACCCGAAGATCACTCGATCCTTGGGGCACAGATCGCACGCAAGGTCGCGCCACGATTGGGTCTGAACAAAGCGGATTCGGAGACGGTGGAATGGCTGGTGCGCTATCATCTGCTCATGTCCGACATGGCACAGAAACGTGACATTTCAGACCCCCGCACAGTGCGTGATTTTGCCAAAGCAGTCCAAACAGTCAAACGGCTGGACCTGTTGACCGTTCTGACCGTCTGCGACATTCGCGGCGTGGGGCCGAATACCTGGAACAACTGGAAAGCCACGCTGCTGCGTGCCCTTCACGCTGAAACCAAGCGCGCGCTGGAAACCGGGATGGAGGACCTCAACCGCGCCAATCGCGGGGCCGAGGCAAAAAAAGCCCTGCGCGCCGAACTTGCAGCCTGGTCCAAGGCCGACCTCAAATCCGAGACGGGGCGCCACTACGACCCGTATTGGCAGGGTCTCAATCTGGCTACACATGTCGAGTTTGCGAACATGCTGCGCGCGCTGGAACAAAGCGGCGACCCCGGCGCGATGGAGATCCGCCTGCAACCGGACGAGGATCGCGACGCAACCCGAGCCTGTTTTGCGATGGGCGATCACCCCGGTATTTTTGCGCGCATAGCCGGCGCGCTGGCCCTGGTCGGCGCGAATGTCGTGGATGCGCGCAGCTATACCACCAAAGACGGCTATGTCACCGATGCCTTCTGGATTCAGGACGCCGAAGGGCACCCGTTTGAAGCCTCGCGCCTGCCACGTCTGACGCAGATGATCCACAAGACACTGCGCGGCGAAGTCGTTGCGAAGGAGGCGTTGAAATCCCGCGACAAGATCAAGAAACGCGAGCGTGCCTTCAACGTCCCGACGCATATTACCTTCGACAATGACGGTTCTGAAATTTACACGATCATCGAAGTGGACACCCGCGACCGGCCGGGCCTGCTGTTTGATCTGACCCGCACCCTCGCCGCAGCCAATGTTTACATCGCCAATGCGGTGATCGCGACCTATGGCGAACAGGTGGTCGATACGTTTTACGTCAAGGATATGTTCGGCTTGAAGTACCATTCGGAAAGCAAGCAACGTGGGCTCGAGGCCAAGCTGCGCAAGGCGATCACCGATGGCGCCGAGCGTGCTGCGTCATGAAGCAAATACGCTTGGTCTCGGGCCTGTTCACGGTCGGTTTCTGGACGCTGGCCAGTCGAATACTGGGGTTTTTGCGGGAAATTCTGTTGACCGCCTTCATCGGCCCCGGGCCGGTGATGGATGCTTTCGTGGCGGCCTTTCGCCTGCCGAACATGTTCCGCCGATTTTTTGCCGAAGGCGCGTTTAACGCAGCCTTTGTGCCCATGTTCTCGAAACGGCTGGAAGCGGATGAGAATCCACAGGGCTTCGCGCAGGATGCGTTCAACCTGCTGGCCGTGGCCGTTCTGGCGCTGGTCGGGCTGGCCATGGTCTTCATGCCCGGCCTGGTGTGGCTGACAGCCGAAGGGTTTTATGGCGATGAACGGTTCGATCTGGCCGTGGACTATGGCTATGTCGTGTTCCCGTATATCCTTTTCATGTCCTTGGCGGCCCTGTTCTCGGGCGTATTGAACGCAACCGGCAGGTTCGCCGCGGCCGCAGCGGCACCTGTTTTGCTGAACATCTTTGCCTGCACCGCGCTGATTGCCGGGGCCTTCTCGGGCGGTGAGGTGATACGATGGCTGATCTCGGTCATTCCGGTCGCCGGCGTCGCGCAGCTGGTACTGGTCTGGGTAGCGACCGAGCGTGCCGGTATCCGCATACGCCCCGGCCTGCCCCACCTGACGCCCGAGATGCGCCGGATGGTTCGCATCGCGGTTCCGGCCGCCTTGGCCATGGGGGTTACTCAGGTCAATCTGGTGGTCGGGCAACTGGTGGCGTCCAAAACTGAAAAAGCCGTGAGTTGGCTGTTTGCCGCGGATCGCCTGTACCAACTGCCTTTGGGTGTGGTCGGAATCGCCATTGGCATTGTCCTGCTGCCCGACCTGTCCCGCCGTCTGCGCGCCGACGACAAGGAAGGAGCCCGCAACGCGTTTTCCCGCGCCGGGGAATTCATGCTGCTGTTGACGCTGCCCTCGACCGTGGCGTTCCTGATCATCCCGAACCCGCTGGTTTCGGTGCTGTTCGAACGGGGACAGTTCAGCCCCGAGGATACCGCTGCGACAGCGCTGGCGGTCGCGATCTATGGCATCGGTCTGCCTGCATTCATGCTGCAAAAATTGCTGCAACCACTTTTCTTTGCACGCGAGGATACGCGTTCCCCGTTCCGATATGCGGTGGTCGCAATGGTGGTGAACGCGGCACTGGCGTTTGGCCTGTTTCCGCTGGTGGGCTGGATCGCCCCTGCGATTGCCGCGTCAACTGCCGGCTGGGCCATGGTTGTTCTTTTGGCGATCGGCGCACGCCGCATGGGCGAAGAAGCGCGTTTCGATGACCGTTTCAGGGCACGTGCGGGCCGGATCGTTCTGGCCTCGGTCGGGATGGGCGCGGTCTTGTTTGCAGCGACCCACTTTTATGGTTGGACGCTGGACATTCCCGGCTGGCGCTATCTTGCGCTGTTGACCCTGATCGTGGTCGCCGCCGTCTCGTATTTCTGCCTGGGTCATGTCCTGGGCGCGTTCAAACTGTCAGAGTTCAAACGCGCCTTGCGCTGGTCCTGATCAATCACGGCGGATGCGCTCGACGATCCGGGCCCAGGCCCCCGGCGCCACCAAAAACGACATGCCAAAGCCGGTGGCAAACCCGCCCAGATCAGCAACCCATTCCGCGTTGCCGCCGAAGATCAGACCAAACAGGAACTGAATGCCCATAAGAACGGCGATCAGTTGGAACGCCCTTGCCTGATTTGCCCCCACAAGCGACAGTTTGCGCCACAACAACCACGTGAATGCTCCGATCAGCCCGTAAACAGGTGGGAACCCTCCGATCAGGGGATAGCGAGGATCAAGGAGAACGGCATAGGTCAACGCACCGCCAATCCCCGAGACGACGAAGATCAGCAGCATGGGAAAGCCCCCGAATACCTCTCCGACCATCTTGCCCATCGCCAACACAAAGACACAGACAAAAACCGCCTGCGTGAAATTGGCGGATACAAAGGGATAAGTCACGAACCGGATCACATGGTCGAACGGCCAACGCCCGTTCAGCATCATCCAGTCGAAAATATCCGCCGAGAAGGCATAATGCTGTATCGCGTCCAGGCGCCAGCCGACTGCCGCTGGACCCCCGACCAGCCCCCGCGCGCCCAACGTGAAGACAAGCTCAATGCCGATGATGAACAGAACCAGCGCCACCACGACCGGTGGCAGGGGGTTCACAGGCGGTGTGTAATGATCGCTGCTCATTGGGCTGGCCTTTCGCGGCTGTTGACGTCCCTTTGCCTCATGGGTAAGCGACGGAGGCTAGTTTTTCCAGATGGGAGTTCCCTTTGATGACCGAGACCCATTTCACGCCGCGCGTGTTTTCCGGCGCACAGCCTTCGGGCAACCTGCACCTCGGCAATTATCTCGGTGCGCTTCGGAACTGGGTTAGAATGCAAAGCGAGGAGTTTGAAACCATCTATTGCATGGTCGATCTTCATGCAATCACGGTCTGGCAAGATCCAATCGAGTTGCAGCATGCAACGCGGGAGCTTTGTGCCGGTTACATCGCTTCTGGACTAAACCCCGAAAAATCGATTTTGTTCAATCAAAGCCAAGTGCCGGAACACGCGCAACTGGCTTGGATATTCAACTGTGTTGCGCGTATGGGTTGGATGCAGCGCATGACCCAGTGGAAGGACAAGGCGGGCAAGAACCAGCAGAACGCTTCGCTTGGCTTGTTTGCCTATCCTGCCCTGATGGCAGCCGACATTCTGATCTATCACGCAACCCACGTGCCGGTCGGGGAAGACCAGAAACAGCATCTTGAGCTGACCCGCGACATCGCCATCAAGTTCAACAATGATTTCGGCGTCGATTTCTTCCCCGTCACCGAGCCGGTGATCGAAGGTGCGGCCACACGGGTCATGAGCCTGAGGGACGGATCCAAGAAGATGTCGAAATCCGATCCATCGGATATGAGCCGGATCAACCTGACGGATGACGCCGAAGCGATTGCCAAGAAAATCCGCAAAGCCAAGACCGACCCCGATGCTCTGCCGTCAGAAGCCGAAGGGCTGGAGGACCGCCCCGAGGCGCGTAACTTGGTCAATATCTACGCGGCCCTGAGCGATCAAAGCATCGAGCAGGTTCTGGCCGATGTTGGCGGCAAGCAGTTCGGTGACTTCAAACCGATGCTGGCCGATCTGGCAGTGGCGAAACTGGCCCCGATTTCGACCGAAATGTCACGTCTGATGGGGGATCAGGCCGAGATCGACCGGATTCTGGCCCGCGGTGCCGAGCGCGCCCGCGAGATCGCGGCTCCGATCCTGCAAAAGACCTACGAAATCGTGGGCATGGTCGGCGCTGGATCACGCTGATTGCGCTGGACCTTCGCCTGACGCCCTCCTAGGGTTTGCCTGAATCAAAGGAGGGCGTCATGGCAACCGGCACGAACATCCGGACCTATTTTCAAGGCCAATGGCATGAGGGGGACGCACCCATCATGCGCGCGGCGGATCATGGCGCCTGGCTGGGATCTTCGGTCTTTGACGGCGCGCGGTATTTTGACGGGGTGGCCCCGGATCTGGAGGCCCATTGCGCGCGGGTGAACCGCTCAGCCGAAGCCTTGATGCTGACGCCGACCATGACGACCGAACAGATGGTCGAGTTGGTACGCGAAGGGTTGCAGGCCTACAGCCCGGACACAGCCGTTTACATCCGCCCGATGTATTGGGGTATCGATGGTGACAGCACGGCCATAGTTCCGCAGGAAAACAGCACAGGTTTTGCAATCTGCCTGGAAGAAATCCCAATGGCCCCCGAAACCGCGTCGGTCACTCTGTCGACCACGCGCTTCCGCCGCCCGGTTCTGGAAAGCGCGGTCGTAAACGCCAAGGCCGGGTGCCTTTACCCCAACAACGCCCGCATGCTGCAAGAGGCGCGCTCGAAAGGCTTTTCCAACGCCCTGGTGGCCGATGCGATGGGGCATGTGGCGGAAACGGCGACGGCCAACATCTTTATGGTGAAGGACGGCGAAGTCTTTACACCGATCCCGAACGGAACCTTCCTGGCCGGCATTACCCGAGCACGGCATATCAAAAACCTGCGCGCGGATGGTGTAAAGGTCCACGAAACGGTTCTGAGCTTCGAGGATTTCCACGAGGCCGACGAGGTCTTCATGTCCGGCAACATGAGCAAGGTCACACCGGTAACTGCGCTGGAGGACACGCAATTTCAGGTGGGTCCTGTTGCTCGCCGTGCCCGCGCGCTCTATTGGGATTGGGCTGCAAGTGAACGCTAGCGCAATGCCCCAGGCTTGCCCGAGTTGCCAGCGCGCGATCGGTCGGGCATGATCCCGGAAACCTAAAGAGGATACCCATGCGTAAGTTCCTAGTCGTTCTGGATGACAGCCGCGAATGCCTGAACGCGATGCGGTTTGCCGCGATGCGGGCCGCCCATACCGGAGGTGGTGTGACGGTCCTTTCTGTCATCCCGCCTGACGAATTCAATCACTGGATCGGGGTGGCCGAAACCATGCGTGAAGAGGCCCGCGAACGTATCCACGCGCATTTCGAAGTGTTTGCCAAATGGATGCGGGACAAACAGAACGTGGAACCTGAACTGGCCATTCGCGAAGGTGATCCCGTGCCAGAGATCATCGAACATGTTCAGTCCGATCCCGAGATTGGCGTTCTTGTTCTCGGGGCGGGGACCGGCAAGAAAGGCCCTGGTCCGTTGGTGACTCAACTGACAAAGAACTCGGGTAGCCTGCCGATTCCGATCACGATCGTTCCGGGCAATCTGAGCAAAGAGAAACTGGAAGAAATTACCTGAGGAGCGGCGATGGCGAAGACGATACAGTTCTGGTTCGAATTCGCCTCGACCTATTCCTACCTCAGCGCGATGCGGATCGAAGCAGCCGCGCAAGACAAGGGCGTCGCCATTGAATGGCACCCGTTCCTGTTGGGTCCGATTTTCGCGGATCAAGGATGGCGCACCTCGCCTTTCAACCTGTATCCGGCCAAAGGGCGGTACATGTGGCGCGATATGGAACGCCTGTGCAAGGCGCGCGGGCTTCCTTTCGCAAAGCCTGATCCGTTTCCGCAGAATTCGCTCAGGGCAGCGCGTCTGGTTCTGGCCATCGAGGATCATCGGGAACGGGCGGCGTTTGTTCGGGCTGTCTACAGCGCCGAATTCGGCGCCGGGCAGAATATCTCAAAGGACAGCGTACTGACCTCCTGCCTCGACGAGGCAGGGTTGCGCGGCAGCGTGATGAACCGCGCAGGGGACAAGAACATAAAAGAGGCCCTGTTCGAACAATCTGCCCGCGCCAAGGCGCTTGGCCTGTTTGGTGCACCAAGTTTTCTGGCCGGGGAAGAGTTGTTCTGGGGCGATGACCGTCTGGATGACGCGCTCGAATACGCCTCGACAATTTAGAATCGTTCCAAATCTTGACTTCCCGTGCGCCTGCGCGCATATCAGAAGCACATCAGACGGAGCGCCCTCATGTTCATCCAGACCGAATCCACCCCCAATCCGGCCACGTTGAAATTCCTGCCCGGCCAAACGGTGCTGGAAGCCGGAACAGCGGATTTCCCAACTGCGGAAGCGGGCGAAAAATCCCCGCTGGCCAAGCGCATATTTGCAGTCAACGGTGTGGCTGGCGTGTTCTTCGGCAATGATTTTGTCACCGTCACCAAAACGGAAGACGTACAGTGGGACCACATCAAACCGGCCATTCTTGGCGCGGTGATGGAACATTATCAATCCGGCCAGCCCGTTATGGGCGCAGATTCCGCCGGGGCCTCGGGCCATGCCGAGCACTCTGGTGAAGACGCTGATATCGTCAACCAGATCAAGGATTTGCTGGATAGCCGTGTGCGCCCTGCTGTGGCTCAGGACGGGGGTGACATCACGTTCCACGGTTTTGATCGCGGCGTGGTCTATCTGCACATGCAGGGGGCCTGCGCAGGTTGCCCGTCTTCGACATTGACCCTGAAGATGGGTATCGAAAACCTTCTGCGCCATTACATTCCGGAAGTGACCGAGGTTCGCCCTGTTGCCGTCTAACCCTACGATTCTGGCGTTTGACACATCGGCCGCGCATTGCGCGGCCGCTTTGTTGCGCGACGGCAAGATCGTGACGTCCCATGCCGAAGCGATGTCACGCGGACAGGCAGAACGATTGATTCCGCTGCTGGAAGACGTTCTGGCTGAATCCGGATGTGACTGGGCTGGTCTGGACGCAATCGGCGTTGGGATAGGGCCCGGCAACTTCACCGGCATTCGCATTTCGGTCTCGGCCGCGCGGGGTCTTGCACTTGGGCTCGAAATCCCTGCGGTCGGGGTATCCGGCTTCGATTCCCTGCATGAATTGGCGAAAGAAGGGCAGATACCGGCGATTCCTGCCCCGCGCGACCAGGTTTATGTGAAAATGCCCGGTGCCGATCCGTGTCTCTTGCCCCGGGCCCAAGCGGAACTTGGTGGGCCTTTGTTTTCCTGCTCTGACCCTGCCTTGCTGGCACAATCCATCGCCCTTCTGGCCGCGCGGCGCTGGGATCGTACCAGTTTGCCGCCGGCACCTTTGTACGTCAGGCCTGCCGACGCGGCTCCGTCCCGTGATACACCCCCTGTGCTACTGAACGAATGACACCGCACGAGATGGCATCGACTCATGCCGCTGCGTTTTCGCAATCGCGCGGCTGGACAGAAGATGAATTCGCCGACCTTCTCGAAAACCGCTTTACTCATGCGGTCGGAGATTCCCGGTGCTTTGCACTGTTTCAGGTGATTGCGGGCGAAGCCGAGTTGCTGACAATTGCGACCCACCCTTCGTTTCAACGGCAGGGCCTGGCACTTCGACTCATGCAGGAATGGCATGATCAGGCAATCGTTTTGCAGGCAACGCGTGCCTTTCTGGATGTCGCGGCCGACAACATTGCGGCCATTTTCCTGTACAATCGATGCGGATATCGGCAGTGCGGGCTGCGCAAGGCGTACTATGCGCGCGAAACGGGCCAAAAAACTGATGCACTTGTAATGGAATGCTGCCTGCCCCAACGGCAATCGCCCGTTTCTTAGACCATTTGGTCAGAATTCAGTTGACCATGGTGGTTGCAAACCCCCTTAATACCCGCCATCACAACAGTTATGCTCGCTAAAAGTGGGTGAACGGGGCTAATCTGACCCTGTGCCAACAAAATAATATTGGGAGACTGAAATGACCCTGATGAAATCCTTGATGGGTGCTGCCGCTGCGGTCGCAATGTCAGCCGGAGCGGTTCTGGCCGAGCCGGCGGTGATCTTTGACCTGGGCGGCAAGTTCGACAAGTCCTTCAACGAGGCCGCCTATAACGGCGCGCAGCGCTGGGCGAATGAAACCGGCGGCAAGTATCTGGAAATCGAAATTCAGGCAGAACCGCAGCGCGAACAGGCCCTGCGCCGTTTCGCGGAATCCGGTGCAAATCCGATCATCACCATGGGGTTCGGAATCGCTGACGCCCTGGCCGCTGTTGCAAGTGATTACCCCGACACCAAATTCGTCGCGGTTGACGTGACTTGGCTGGACGCTCCAAACATCCGCCAGATCGGCTTTGCCGAGCACGAAGGTTCTTACCTGGTCGGCATGATGGCCGCCATGGCGTCGAAAACCGGCACCGTTGGTTTCATCGGAGGCATGGACATCCCGTTGATTCGCCACTTCGGCTGCGGCTATGCCCAGGGCGCGAAGGCCGTGAACCCGGACATCAATGTTGTCGCCAACATGACTGGCACGACTCCTGCCGCCTGGAACGATCCTGTAAAAGGTTCGGAGTTGACGAAAGCACAGATCAGCCAGGGTGCTGATGTGATTTACGCCGCGGCCGGCGGAACCGGCGTTGGCGTTCTGCAAACTGCGGCTGACGAAGGCATCCTGTCGATTGGTGTGGACAGCAACCAGAACCACCTGCACCCAGGCAAGGTGCTGACTTCGATGCTGAAGCGTGTGGACGTTGCTGTTTATGAAGCGATGAAAGCAGGCGAAAACGTCGAAACCGGCGTTTTCATCATGGGTCTGGCCGAAGATGGGGTCGGCGTTGCCATGGATGAAAACAACAAAGAGCTTGTTTCGGTTCGCATGAGCGACGCTGTCGACGAAGCCCGCAAGGCGATCATCAACGGCGACATCGAAGTTGTAAGCTATTACGAGAACGACAGCTGCCCGGCACTGCAGTTCTGATAACGTGCGGGGCGGGAGAGTGCCTTCCGCCTCGCCACCCACTTCGCCATCCGAGCGGACAGCCGGATGGCTTTCTCGGCAGTTGAGGGCAAGACATGACCGTCCCAGCCATTGAGCTCAAAGGGATATCCAAGGCCTTTGGGCCAGTTCAGGCCAACAAAGACATCTCGATCAGCGTTGCACCCGGTACGATCCATGGGATCATCGGCGAAAACGGCGCAGGCAAATCCACGTTGATGAGCATTCTCTTCGGCTTTTACAAAGCCGACAAAGGTGAGATCTGGATCAATGGGACCAAGACCGACATCCCGGACAGCCAAGCGGCCATCGCCTCGGGCATCGGGATGGTGTTCCAGCATTTCAAGCTGGTGGAAAATTTCACCGTACTGGAAAACATCGTACTGGGCGCCGAGGATGGCGGGTTGCTGGCGCCATCACTGGCAAAAGCCCGCAAAGAGCTGAAAGAGCTCGACGAAGAGTACGAACTGTTCGTCGATCCCGACAAGCGTATCGACGAGATCGGCGTGGGGATGCAACAGCGGGTCGAGATCCTGAAGGCGCTGTACCGCAAGGCCGAAATTCTGATTCTGGACGAACCGACCGGCGTGTTGACCCCTGCCGAGGCCGATCAGCTGTTCCGCATCCTCGACCGGCTGCGGTCCGAGGGCAAGACGGTCATCGTGATCACCCACAAACTGCGCGAAATCATGGAAAACACCGACACGGTATCGGTTATGCGGCGCGGGCAAATGACGGCGACTGTCAAAACATCCGAGACCAGTCCCGAGGAGCTGGCCGAACTGATGGTCGGCCGCAAGGTTCTGCTACAGGTCGACAAGGTGCCCGCGACGCCCGGCAAACCCATCCTCGAGATCGAAAATCTCAGCGTTTTTGATTCGGCGGGCGTTGAACGGGTCAAAAATATCGACCTGACCGTGCGCGCAGGTGAGATCGTCGGCATCGCCGGCGTGGCCGGCAATGGTCAATCCGAACTGCTGGAAGTTCTTGGCGGAATGCGCCCCGGACAGGGCACGATCAAGCTGAACGGCGAACCGCTGGCACTGAGTGGGGCCGGATCAGATGGTCAGGCCCGCCGCGCGCAACATATCGCCCACGTGCCCGAAGACCGGCAGCGCGAAGGCCTGATCATGGACTTCCACGCCTGGGAAAACGTGGCCTTCGGATATCACCGCGACCCGGCCTACAAACGCGGTATCTTCATGGACAACGCGGCGTTGCGCGCCGATACCGAAGCCAAGATCCAGAAATTCGACGTCCGCCCGCCCAATCCCTGGTTGGCAGCCAAGAGTTTCTCGGGCGGCAACCAGCAGAAAATCGTTGTCGCGCGCGAGATTGAACGCAACCCTGACCTGCTGCTGGTCGGGCAACCCACGCGGGGCGTGGACATCGGCGCCATCGAGTTCATTCACAAACAGATTGTTGCGCTGCGTGATCAGGGCAAGGCAATCCTGCTGGTATCGGTCGAGCTGGAAGAAATCTTCTCGCTCTCGGACCGGATCGCGGTGATGTTTGACGGACATATCATGGGAGAACGCCTGCCCCATGAGACAGATGAAAAAGAACTGGGCCTGCTGATGGCCGGTGTTGCGGGAGAGGCCGCGTAACATGGAAAAAATGCCTAAATGGGCCGATGTCATTCTGATCCCGCTGATCAGTCTGATACTGGCCGCAATCCTTTCGGCGCTGGTCATCCTCGCCATCGGCGAAAACCCTGTCGAAGCCGTCAAACTGATGGTCACCGGTGCGCTGGGATCGACCTATGGCTGGGGCTATACGCTCTATTACGCGACAAACTTCATGTTTACCGGTCTTGCGGTGGCCGTCGCCTTCCATGCCCGTATGTTCAACATCGGGGGCGAAGGCCAGGCGATGCTGGGCGGGCTGGGCGTGGCCATGGTCTGTCTGTATGTCGACTGGCCGCATTGGAGCATTGCCTTGCTTGCCGCCTGCGCGGCATCGATGCTGTTCGGCGCGCTCTGGGCGGCCATTCCGGCCTATCTGCAAGCAAAACGCGGCAGCCATATCGTGATCACCACGATCATGTTCAACTTCATCGCCGCTGCTTTCCTGAACTACATGCTGGTCAATGTCATGCGCCCCCAAGGGTCGCAGGACCCGGCCACCGCGCGGTTCTCTGAAAGCGTGCATCTGCCCTCTTTCCAAGAAATGTTCTCGACCGCAGAGAACGTTGTTTTCCGAGGCGCCCCGGCGAACATCACCTTCTTCATCGCGTTGCTTGCCTGCGTCGTAGTCTGGGCACTGATCTGGCGCACGCGTCTGGGTTATGAAATCCGGGCTTATGGCCATTCCGAGACCGGCGCTGTCTATGCCGGTATTTCACCTGTGCGCATCACGATTGTTGCGATGCTGATTTCCGGCGGGCTGGCGGGGCTGATGGCCATCAACAATGTCATGGGCGAAGCCGAGCGACTTGTTATGAACTCGACTGAGGGCGCGGGTTTCATTGGCATCGCCGTGGCTCTGATGGGGCGTTCACATCCGTTCGGTGTGTTTCTGGCCGCGCTCTTGTTCGGGTTTCTGTACCAGGGGGGCGCCGAGCTGGCGCTGTGGGCTTCGATCCCGCGGGAACTGATCGTGGTCATTCAGGCCCTGGTCATCCTGTTCACCGGCGCATTGGACAACATGGTGCGAATGCCGCTTGAAAAACTGTTCCTGGGTATGCGGAAGAGGGCTGAGTGATGGAAATCTTTGTTACCCTCATTCAGGTTCTGGATTCGACCATTCGCCTGTCTACGCCGCTGCTGCTTGCCTGTCTGGCCGGTCTGTTTTCAGAACGGGCCGGGATCTTTGACATCGGCCTCGAAGGCAAGATGTTGATGGCAGCGTTCTTTTCGGCTGCCATCGCTGCTGTTACTGGGTCGGTTTGGCTGGGCTTGCTGGCTGGTATTGCGTCCTCGTTGTTGCTGTCGGGTCTGCATGGGCTGGCATCTATCACCTTCCGGGGCAACCAACTGATATCGGGTGTGGCCATCAACTTTCTGGCCTCGGGGCTGACTGTTCTGGTCGCCCAAAGCTGGTTTCAGCAGGGTGGGCGGACACCATCGCTGTTTGGCGGCGGGCGGTTCGAACCGATCAACTTCCCATTCGCCGAGTCCCTCAGCGGTGTGCCGATTATCGGCCCCATCTATTCCGAACTGCTCTCGGGCCACTCGATCCTGGTTTATGTCGCGTTCCTGATGGTTCCGGCCACCTGGTGGATTCTGTATCGCACCCGGTTCGGTCTGCGCCTGCGGGCGGTGGGTGAGAACCCTGCCGCAGTGGACACTGCCGGTGTTTCAGTGATTGGCCTGCGGTTCGCCGCTGTCGCCATCTGCGGTGTGCTGTGCGGTATTGCAGGCGCCTATCTGGCCACGGCCTTGCAGGCAGGGTTTGTCAAGGAAATGACCGCCGGTCGTGGCTTTATCGCCTTGGCCGCGCTGATCTTTGCCAAGTGGCGCCCGTGGCATGCCATGTGGGCCTGCTTGCTGTTCGGTCTGCTGCAAGCGATCGCGCTGCGGTTCCAAAATATCGACCTGGGTGGCGTCGTGATTCCCGTGCAGGTGATGGACGCCCTGCCCTATATCCTGACGGTGGTGATTCTTGCCGGGTTCGTCGGCAAAGCCATTCCACCGCGGGCGGGCGGAGAACCCTACGTCAAAGAGCGCTGATAAGGCCAGTTCCGAACTGAGTTTCAGTCCTGTTCGCTGCGGAGCGGCATGCAGAGTTGATTTTGCATGCCGCAACCGTTCTAAGAGGGTATGCACGTATACCTTCCCATAGCAGAAGTTTCCGTCAGCCCATTCCTGCTATTGGGGATCGGCGGGGCCGTCGGCATTTTGTCCGGTATGTTCGGGGTCGGAGGCGGGTTTTTGATCACCCCGTTGCTGTTCATTATCGGAATACCTCCTGCGGTTGCTGTGGCAACATCCGCCAATCAGGTTGTTGCCTCGTCCATTTCGGGTTTGTTGGCTCATCTCAGACGCAAGACCGTGGACCTGAAAATGGGAAGCGTTCTGCTGGCCGGAGGGTTGTTCGGTGCGGCCCTTGGGATGGTGGTTTTCAATTTCCTCAAGCATCTCGGGCAGGTCGATCTGGCGGTACAGCTTTGCTATGTGGCGTTTTTGGGGGCTATCGGAACCCTGATGTTCATCGAAAGCCTGGCAGCCATCCGAAAGGCCAGACAGTCAGGCAATGAACCTGCCCCCAAGCGACGCCAGCGAACCTGGATTCATGCCCTGCCGTTCAAGAAACGGTTCCCGGCATCTGGACTTTACATCTCGGTCATACCTCCGGCGCTGGTCGGATTCGGCGTTGGTGTTCTGTCGGCAATCATGGGAGTCGGCGGCGGGTTCATCATGGTGCCCGCAATGATCTATGTTCTTGGTATCCCGACAAAGGTGGTCATCGGGACATCCCTGTTCCAGATCATCTTCGTCGCCGGGTTCACAACGATGATACATGCCTCAACCAACTACAGTGTCGACATTGTCCTCGCCCTGTTCTTGTTGCTGGGCGGTGTTTTGGGTGCGCAATTGGGAACGCAGATTGGTGCACGTCTGAAAGCCGAACAGTTGCGTATCCTTTTGGCGCTTCTAGTCATGGGTGTCGCCGGAAAGATCGGGTTTGACCTTTTTTTACCGCAAGAAGAGATCTTTTCTTTGGCGGAACCCGGGGGGATTTGATGTTGTTTGACCCACGGCACATGACAATTACCACACTTGAATTCTCAACCTATAACAGGCAAGCCACGACCATACGCAAAGTAACAGTACCATGCACATTTACCTTCCCATCGCAGAAGTCTCAGTAAACGCCTTCCTCTTGTTGGGGTTGGGCGGCATGGTCGGCATCCTGTCCGGCATGTTCGGTGTCGGTGGCGGATTTTTGATGACCCCGCTGCTGTTTTTCATCGGTATTCCGCCGGCGGTGGCCGTTGCAACCGAAGCCAATCAGATCGTCGCATCATCCTTTTCCGGAGTTCTGGCACATTTCCGACGAAAGACCGTGGACCTCAAGATGGGAACGGTATTGCTGGTTGGCGGGCTTGTCGGGGCCGCTTTGGGCGTGGTTGTCTTCAACTATCTCAAAAGCCTGGGTCAGGTCGATCTGCTGGTGACACTCTGTTACGTTGTTTTTCTTGGCGTCATCGGCAGCCTGATGTTTGTCGAAAGCCTGAGGGCCCTGCGTAAAGCCAAGAAGGGCGGCGCGGCCCCTGCCAAGCGTCGGCAGCGGGGCTGGGTCCATGCCATGCCCTTCAAAATGCGTTTCCGCACCTCGGGCCTGTATATCTCGGTCATTCCACCGGCCTTGGTCGGTCTGTGCGTTGGGGTTCTGTCCGCGATCATGGGTGTTGGCGGCGGCTTCATCATGGTTCCTGCCATGATCTATCTGCTGGGTATGCCGACCAAGGTCGTTGTCGGCACGTCGCTGTTCCAGATCATCTTTGTGACAGCCTTCACCACGATGCTGCACGCCACCACCAACTATACGGTTGATGTTGTTCTGGCGGTCTTGTTGCTGGTCGGCGGCGTCATTGGCGCCCAGATCGGAACCGTGATCGGAGCCCGGATGCCGGCGGAACAATTGCGCGTGCTGCTTGCCGCTTTGGTACTGGCCGTATGTGGCAAGCTGGCACTTGATCTGCTTCTTGAACCTGCCGAGCTCTACTCGCTTGGCAATGGCGGAGGGCACTGAGGATGCTGCGTTCGCTTATTGCCGCCCTGTGCTTGTTCTGCGTGCCCGCTTTGGCGGCGGAAGAGCAGGTTGTCCTTGGTCTCAGCCAGGACCGGGTTGCCATCACCGCTACATTCGACGGATCGGAGCTTCTGATTTTTGGGGCCATCAAGCGGGAAACCCCAATCCCTTCCGGCCCACCGGTTGAAGTCATCGTCGCGGTTGCGGGTCCGTCCGAACCTGTCACCGTGCGACGCAAGGAACGCAAGCTTGGGATCTGGGTGAACACCGACAGTGTTCTTGTCGACCTTGCACCCAGCTTTTATGCTGTTGCGACCAGCGGGCCCTTCGACGACATCCTGTCCGACACCGAAGACCTGCGTTACCGGATTTCGATCGAACGCGCGATCCGCTCGGTCGGTGCCGCGATGCACATCCGGGGCGCACAGGATTTTGCAGATGCCGTGATAAGGATTCGAGAAAACGAACACCTGTATTCCATCCGCGAAAATACCGTGGCAGTGGATGAACAGACCTTGTTCCGCACCTCGATCGATATGCCCGCCGACCTGACCGAAGGCGATTATGCCGCCCGGATATTCCTGACCCGTGGCGGAGAGGTCGTCTCGCAATATGAAGCGATCATCGATGTCCGGAAAGTCGGCCTGGAGCGTTTTTTGTACAATATGTCCCGCCAGCAACCCGTCTGGTACGGCCTGATGTCGCTGGTCATAGCGATTGCGGCAGGCTGGGGCGCCTCGACAGCCTTCCGGCTGTTGCGTGAAAAATAACGGTCAACCTCGGCCGATATAGGGCATGGTCGTGGCCATGACGGTCATGAACTGCACGTTTGCCTCGGGCGGCAGGCTTGCCATATGCAGGACCGAACGCGCGGCGTCTTCCACGGCCATCGTCGGGTCCGGTGTCTCGCCAGCGGCATGCGCCGCGTCCACAAGGCCTTGCACCATCTGCGTGCGCGCATTTCCGATATCGATCTGCCCGCATGCGATTCCAAAGGGTCGCCCATCCAGCGAAAGGCTGCGCGTCAGCCCTGTAATGGCGTGCTTCGTGGCCGAATAGTGCACCGAATTCGGGCGCGGAACATGCGCCGCTATCGAGCCGTTGTTTATGATCCGGCCGCCCTGCGGGTTTTGGTGGCGCATGATCCTGAAGGCTTCTCGCGCACAGAGGAACATGCCGTTCAGGTTCACGTTGACGCTTTGGTACCAATCGTCCAGAGCGATCTCGTCGATCGTACCGCCCGGCGCAAAGATCCCGGCGTTGTTGAACAGAACATCCAGCCGCCCCGTGTGGTCTGTAAAAGCCCGGAAAGCCCGTTCAACCGCATCCGGGTCGGTCACATCCGTAGGCAGGACAATGGCCGCCTGATGTTCTTTTGCCAGGGCTTCCAGCTTTTCCTTGCTGCGTGCCAACAGCCCGACCGTCCACCCTTCGGACAAGAACAGCTGGGCTGTCGCCCGACCAATACCTGAACTGGCACCCGTCACGATGATGGATTTCATGTCTCTTCCGCCTCCAATGTCAGCGAAGCCGCCGGAAGCGCCCTCAAGTCATCCACACGCAGGGGGTGCGTGGGCTTTGACAGGCGATTGCGCACCACCCAGATCAAACGCTCTTGCGCCCGCGTGATCGCGACATATGCCAAACGTTTCCACAATGGCTGTCCGGCCTCGGTCCGGCCCATGCGAGCGGCGGCATAGAGATCCGGAGCGAACACCTGAACCGTATCCCATTGTGACCCTTGCGCCTTGTGGATCGTAACGGCCGCCCCGTGCAAAAAGGTCGCCCCCATGCGGGCAGCGTAAGGAATAAAAGGCTCTTCCTCATCCGGTTTTTCGATCTGAACGATCGAGGCGGCACTGACCTGAGGGTCTTCGGCCCCCATCACGTGAAGACGCGAGAAACCCGGCTTTCGTCCCGGCCCCAGATACACCACCTGAGCTCCTTTGATCAGCCCGCGCGCCTCTAGATCCAGCCGCTTCTTGCGATGTTTCAGGGGCAACTCGATCCCATCACAAATGAGCGGTTCACCTTCCAGCAATTCCGTATCCGGCGCACCGTGAACTTGCCTGAAAGCCTGTATCAAACGAATGCGCGTGGCGTTGCGCCAGACAAGAACCGGGCTTCGGGCCATCAGATCGACCTCGACCCGCTGGCCCCAGACAACCCGGTCATCCCGACGAGCGGATTCTTCGATCAGTCGCTCGAAATCCTCGAAGCCCATTGCCGGATCGGCCAGCGCATGCGCAAGATCCAGAATTGGATTGTCCGCATCCTGGCGGTGCACCCGCTGGAGAGTCAGCTTCCTGGGCTCGGGCAATGCCTCGAAAACCATGCTGCCGGACTGATTTACCGGTGCCAGCTGAGCCGGGTCGCCGAACAAAAGAAGGGTCGGGAAAATCTCTTTGAGATCATCGAACTGACGGTCATCCAGCATCGACGCTTCATCGACAAACCCGATATCCAGTGGTTCGTCACGGCGCTTCCACCCTGTGATGAAATCCGACCCTCGCAAACCGGCGGCGGCCAGGGCCCCGGGGATCGATTTGTTGTTTTGATAGAAAGCAGCCGCGCGATCCAAGGCTTCATCCGTCAAACCTTCGATATCGGGGCGTTCGTCATTGCCGGCCAGCCATTCCGCAATACGCTCGTATTCCGGATCATAAACCGGCGTGTACAGTATTCGGTGAATCGTGGTCGCAGGCACGCCGCGCAATCGCAGAACGCTTGCAGCCTTGTTCGTCGGGGCCAGTATGGCAAGGCTGCGCTTGTCTTTCGATTTACGGCTTTCATAATCGCCGGACACGATCTGAACACCCGTCTCTGCCAGTGCCTTGTACAACTCGGCCAACAGCAGCGTTTTGCCCGAGCCGGCCTTGCCGATCACGGCCATCACACCGGATTTTCCTGCGCCCGGCAGTTTCAGAAGGGCATCATCTTCCAGATCAACACCTGCTGCCCGCAGCATCTCGGCGATGCTGTCATACGCGGCGGCCTGATCATCTGAGAACGTTACATTCGGCAAGGACATGGCGCGACCCTACAGGGCCGCGCCAGCCATCACCAGATGTGGATTTGCGTTTTCCGACACTTAGGCGGACAGGGCGAACCGGTGCTGTTTCTTCGGGCCGAATGCGGCCTTGAACCACATCCGAGACAGGTCGCGCGGGATGCCCGCACGCGCGGCCACCCGGTTGCAGTCATCCGCGGAATAGGGCCACAAACCGACTGAAATCTGATCGCGTCCGCTGCCCTGGGTTCCCAGAACCTCGGGCGATGACCCGATCAGGCGATAGATTCTGATCATTCTGGCATCGAATACGCCGGCAATATGCGTCAGGCCGAAACCTTCCATCATTTCACCGCCGCTCAACATAATGGCGCCGGCAGTATGCGGGCTGGCTGTTCGGGACAGGCAGAACCGGGTGACCTCCCAGATCAGGGGGCTGCAAATCGGCTTGCCGCCGTTGAGATGACCAAAAACCTCATTGATCATCACCCGGCCGGTCGTAGGCAATACACGCATCGACCCTCCGTGGCTGCCATCCGGCTCTTCCCAGATGACATAAAGCGGATTGAGATCATCGTATTCGTCCCGCTCTTCCCCTTTCTCGTTGACGTGGACATCCCACCCCAACCGGGTCTTGAACTGATCCGCGCGATCCTTGAACATCCCCTCTGCCAGAGTCGGAAATCTGTGTAACTCATCGGCATATAGATAACGCAACATGACTTGTTCCCCTTGTCGTCCTGTGCAGGAACGAAGGGAGTACAGAGTCGTGGTTAATTTTGCGTGTGGAGGCCGTTCACCCCTTAAACCACTATTAATCCCCGGCTGAGTGCCGTGGCAATTGCGTGGGTTGTGTTATGTGCGCCCAGCTTTGAGCGCGCGCTTTCAATGTAAACGCGCAACGTATGCTCGGAAATCGTCAGAGAATGGGCCACTTGGGCGCGGCTGTATCCCAACGCCAAAAGTGTGATCGCGTCGATTTCCCTTGGCGACAAGCTGCGCGGGCAGTCCGGCTGCCTGTCTTTTTCAAACTCCAGCGCCTTGCGATTTATGTAATGCGCAACAAGAATCAAATCACGCCCGTAAGTCGAGATAAAGTTCTTCCAGGTTTGATCATCACAACTGTGGTTGACCGTGAACAGGGCGAACTGACCATTTGGACCCCGAATTGGGATGGAATACCCCTGATTGCCAACGCCATGGCTTTGCGCATCCAGAAGGAAGGCTTTTGCCACCTTGCCGGACCAATCCAGAGACTTCCAGTCAACCGGGTGAAACCGCTGGAAACACCCCAAGATCACTGGGTCGATACGGTGATAGTTTTTTTCCCTGTAGCGCTCATCCCAAGCGTCTGAATAGGTGGTGTAGCCGTATTGATCTCCGGCACCGTCAACCCAGTGATACGTCAGGTGCTCGACCTTCAACGCGTCCCGCAAACGCTCCGCTACGGCGCTGAGTTCTTCAAGCGTGTTGGTGTTTTCCAAATCCTGAAGGATTTGACCCAAATCGACCTTCGTTGCCATCCGCGGGCGCCCGTACCTCGTTCTTCAAGGACGCAATCTCGGCAGCCGCGATCAGTCTTGTGTCATCAAGCTGCTCTGCAAGCGCGCTCAAACCATTCGCAACGGCGAAAGCATTGAGGTCCGACAATACGTCCAATATCCACTCATTTTGCGCCATCAGGGTCTCTCTGAAACAGTTAACGAAGGGTTAACACAACCATAACATGTATGATCTTTTTCAGCCTATTCGCCGGTTTCTACTCCCCAATAATAGCGATGGGCAAAAATGCAAACATTTGAAAGATCGTCAGAGGCCTGAAAAACACAAAACACCCGCGAACCAACAAGGTGATTCGCGGGTGTTTTTTTGTCTACAACCCTGGCGGGTTATCAACCTGCGTCCAGGACTTCCTCGAGGGTACGCAGACCAGTACGCGGCGCCTGAACAAGAACGGACATATTGCCCGGCTTGTGCTCGTTCCGCAGCATTTTCATGTGTGCTTCAGGCAGGTCATTCCAGGTGAACACTTCGGACATGCAGGGATCCAGACGACGCTCGACCATCAGTTTGTTCGCGGCTGCCGCCTGCTTCAGATGAGCAAAGTGCGAGCCCTGCAAACGCTTTTGGTGCATCCACATGTAGCGCACATCGAATGTACAGTTGAAACCCGATGTTCCAGCGCAAATCACGACCATACCGCCTTTTTTCACAACGAAGGTCGACACGGGGAAAGTGCTTTCACCCGGGTGTTCGAACACCATGTCAACATTGTTGCCTTTGCCGGTTATGTCCCAGATCGCCTTGCCGAATTTGCGGGCCTCTTTGAACCATTCGGCATATTCCGGTGTGTTGACCGTGGGCAATTGTCCCCAGCAGTTGAAATCACGACGGTTCAGAACACCTTTGGCGCCCAGACCCATAACGAAATCACGCTTGCTTTCGTCTGAAATCACACCGATCGCATTTGCACCGGCGGTATTGATCAATTGGATCGCATAGGAACCCAGGCCCCCGGATGCACCCCAGACCAGGACGTTCTGACCCGGTTTCAGATCGTGTGGCTCGTGGCCAAACAGCATCCGGTATGCGGTTGCCAGCGTCAGGGTGTAGCACGCCGCTTCTTCCCATGTCAGATGCTTGGGGCGCGGCATAAGCTGCTGAGCCTGCACGCGCGTGAACTGGCTGAACGAGCCATCCGGCGTTTCATAACCCCAGATCCGCTGGCTGGGCGAATACATCGGATCGCCGCCGTTGCATTCCTCGTCATCGCCGTCGTCCTGGTTGCAGTGGATCACAACCTCGTCGCCAACTTTCCAGCGCTTTACCTTGTCGCCAACGGCCCAAACGATGCCCGACGCATCCGAACCCGCGATGTGGTAGGGTGCTTTGTGGCCATCAAACGGGCTGATCGGCTGCCCCAGAGCGGCCCAGACGCCGTTGTAGTTGACCCCGGCAGCCATAACCAGAACCAGCACTTCGTTGCTGTCCAAGGTCGGAACATCCACAACTTCCTGCTGCATGGCCGTGTTCGGCTCGCCATGACGTTCTTTGCGGATGGCCCAGGCATACATCTGCTTTGGGACATATCCCATGGGTGGGATTTCACCCATTTCATACAGATCTTTTTCAGGTGCCTCGTACGACGCGATACCACTTTCGGTGTCCAAAGCCATGCCGGCCTCCTCTTTTCAGTACCTTTGCCGCGACGCAGAATCGCGCGCTTCACAGACTGGAATATTGGGCGCCGAGTAATATTGCAACCGTTTTTGGCATCATATTGTAATTTTATGACCCAGCGGTTGCAGAAAGTTATTTTGCGGATGCAGAAACTCCGATACCTGAATCCGCCGGGACGGATGCGGCGTAATAGTCCAGAAGATCGCCGCGCTGACCTGATACAGACAGCATATTCCCCTGTCGGTTCAGAATCCGGCGTTCAACCAGTTGATCCAAAGCATTTGATATGGCCTGCGAATTGTCCCTTGTCTGCGGGTCATCGCGCTCCATCATCTGTTGAATTCGTGACAGAGCGTCTTCTTCGGACATCGGGCCGTTGTCGCGTACCAGCAAACAGGCCGCTGGTGCCGGCACCAGCGGAATAGCATGCTGGATTCGCTGCATCAGCACCCGGGCCAAATCCGTCATCACGTCGTCGCTGCCCTCAGCCCGGAAGTCCTTCAGAGAGATCGGCCTGCCGTACCGGACGGACGCCAGACCGAACCGCTTGTATCGGCCGATCAAACGACGCCAAAGCTGTTTCAATATCCAACGCGTGATGACACCGATCCGCGCGCGAAACCGCCGCTCAGTGCCAAGTGCCGCGCGGGTCAGGATGGTGTCTTCCAACACACGGTCGTAATTCAGTGCCACCGGAACAAACACCACATCGCGCCCCTGTGGCGACGTTCCATCCATAATATATTTGAGCAGTCCAAGCTTGGGGCGCGCAATGGCCCCGGTCAGGCTCAGCCCGCCTTCTGGAAACATGGCTTGAGTTACGCCGGCTTCGGTTGCGTGACGCACATAGGTGGACAGAACCTGGCGATAGAGTTCGCTGCCGGACTTGCGCCGGATAAAGTAAGCCCCCATCGCCCGGATCAATCGGCTGAGCGGCCAGACCCGGGCCCACTCTCCGACAGCATAGGACAGCGCAGAATGTCGGGCTGCAAGATACGTGACCAATACGTAATCCATGTTGCTCCGGTGGTTCATGACAAAGACAACCGTTGCTTCAGGGTCGATATTCCTGACGGATTCTTCGTCTTGGTAGCTAAGCCGCACCTCGTAGAATGTGTTGCTCAGCAGCCGGGCCAGTCGAATCGCAAAGCTGAAATAGGCGAAGGCCGAAAAGGACGGCACGATCTCACGGGCATAGCGGCGCGCCTGCTCCGAGGCGACAGCCTCGGGCATACCGGTTTCGCGGGCATGTTGCTGAACCGCCTGACCGACCTGCGGATCATAAATCAAGCGCTGAATCATGTCGTGTCGACGCGCCAGCTTGAAAGGCTGGATCGGGCGCTGAAGGCGCTGGTTCAGGCGTGCCACCGCGCGTTCCAGCCTCCGGCGGAAAAACCAGCGGACAGATGGGAACAGGAAATGCGATGCGAAAGTGACCATGGCAAAGACCACGATCAGCACGAAAAGCCAAAGCGGAAGTTCCACGGTTTGCGTCATGGCCGCACATTGCCACCAATCACACTGACCCACAATCTGAACAATTGCGGCATGCCGCAACGCAGCGAATTGACATGTCCCGAAAATTGCGCTTTAGAACCTCAAGACGAAATTTTATTGCCCACTGAAATGCGAGGCCCCGCTATGACGCAGACGCAGAAAGATCGCCCCTGGCTCATCCGAACCTATGCCGGTCATTCCACGGCCAAAGCCTCGAACGCGCTCTATCGGGGGAATCTTGCGAAGGGCCAAACCGGTCTGTCCGTGGCCTTCGATCTGCCGACACAAACAGGCTATGACAGCGACCACACATTGGCGCGCGGTGAAGTCGGCAAGGTGGGTGTGCCGGTCTGTCATCTGGGTGACATGCGGGTTCTGTTCGACCAGATCCCCCTGGAACAGATGAACACCTCGATGACGATCAACGCCACTGCGCCATGGCTTTTGGCGCTTTACATCGCCGTCGCCGAGGAGCAAGGCGCGGATGTATCCAAACTACAGGGCACCGTTCAAAACGACCTGATCAAGGAATACCTGAGCCGCGGCACTTATGTTTGCCCGCCCAAGCCGTCGCTCAAGATGATCGCGGACGTGGCCGAGTATTGCTATACCAATGTTCCGAAATGGAACCCGATGAACGTGTGCTCGTATCACCTGCAAGAGGCGGGTGCGACGCCAGAGCAGGAACTGGCCTATGCCTTGGCCACTGCCATCGCCGTGCTGGACGAATTGCGCCCACGTGTACCTGCCGAAGATTTCCCGGCGCTCTGCGGCCGGATTTCCTTTTTCGTGAATGCTGGCATCCGCTTTGTCACCGAAATGTGCAAGATGCGCGCCTTCGTGGATCTTTGGGATGAGATCCTGCAACAACGCTATGGCGTTGAAAATCCGAAATTCCGTCGATTCCGGTATGGCGTGCAGGTGAACTCTCTGGGTCTGACTGAGCAGCAGCCCGAAAACAACGTCTATCGCATCCTGATCGAGATGCTGGCCGTAACCCTGTCGAAGAATGCACGCGCCCGTGCAGTGCAGTTGCCCGCCTGGAACGAGGCGCTGGGTCTGCCGCGTCCGTGGGACCAGCAGTGGTCGATGCGGATGCAGCAGATTCTGGCCTATGAGACCGATCTGCTGGAATATGATGACCTGTTCGATGGCAACCCCGCTGTAGATGCCAAGGTCAAAGACCTGAAAGAAGGCGCACGGGCCGAATTGGCCAACCTGGATTCGATGGGCGGCGCGGTCGCTTCGATCGAATACATGAAATCCCGACTTGTGGATTCCAACGCTGAACGCCTGAACCGGATCGAGCGCAATGAAACCGTCGTCGTCGGTGTGAACAAATGGATCGAAGGCGAGGCATCCCCCCTGCAAACCGAAGACGGTGGCATCATGGTTGTTGATCCTGCCGTGGAGCAAGAACAGATCGACCGCCTGAATACGTGGCGCGCAGAACGGGACGAAGCGGCCGTAACAGCCGCCCTGGCGGCGCTGCGCGAAGCGGCACAGACCGGGGCAAACATCATGGAACCGTCCATTGCCGCCGCAAAGGCCGGCGCGACGACGGGCGAATGGGCCGAAGAGATGCGAAAGGTCTACGGAACCTATCGCGGCCCAACCGGTGTTTCGGGGTCTGTTTCGAACAAGACCGAAGGGTTGGACGACCTGCGTGCCGCCGTTGATGCCGTCAGCGACAAGCTGGGCCGGCGTCTGAAGTTCCTTGTAGGCAAACCCGGGCTGGACGGCCATTCCAACGGCGCCGAACAGATTGCCTTCCGTGCCCGCGATTGCGGTATGGACATCAGCTATGAGGGCATTCGCCTGACACCCGAAGAAATCGTTGCAGCCGCCCGCGAAGATGACGCGCATGTCATTGGACTGTCGATCTTGTCCGGCAGCCACCTGCCACTGGTCAAAGACGTCATGGAACGTCTGCGGCAGGCGGGGTTGTCTCATATCCCAGTCGTGGTGGGCGGCATTATTCCGGACGAAGATGCCGAAAAACTGAAATCCATGGGTGTGGCCAAGGTCTACACCCCGAAGAACTTCGAACTCAATTCGATAATGGGCGATATTGTTACTCTGGCGGATCCTCGGAATCTCGCAGCAGAGTAATCAAGGTTTAAGGCACTTTTTCTCCTGTTTCCGTCCCTGAAATATTCGGGATGGAATAAGCTGGTATTTGGAATTACGGTGCGCGCTCATGTGCACCGTAATTATTATCTGATGGAGAAGACTGATGGGGATCAATCTTGAGCAAATGTCACGTAAAGACCTTTTGGCTTTGCGCAATGACGTCGAAAAAGCTTTGATCAGGGCAGAAAAACGCGAACGTCAGGAGGCTTTGAAAGCCGCAGAAAAGGCTGCGGCAGAATTCGGCTTTTCTTTGTCTGAACTGTCCGGAGAAGCGCCGCGCGGTATTAAGCCAACAAAAACAAAGGCTAAATACCGCAACCCGGAAAACCCCGATCAAACCTGGACCGGTCGCGGCCGCAAACCTCAATGGGTGCATGACGCGCTGACCGCAGGCGTGGATATTTCTGATCTGGAAATCTAATCTGAGCGATTTTGAAAATGACAATTCATATTGGCGCCGAAAAAGGCGAAATAGCTGAAACCGTTCTTTTGCCCGGTGATCCCTACCGGGCGAAATGGGCAGCCGAGACGTTTTTGGGCGATGTCAAACAGGTCAATAACGTTCGCGGAATGCTTGGCTTTACCGGAAACTGGAAGGGAAATCCCGTAACAATTCAGGGAAGCGGCATGGGAATGCCGTCTCTTTCCATTTATGTAAATGAGTTGATCCGCGATTACGGTGCGAAAACCCTGATCCGCATCGGATCCTGCGGAGGGATGCAGGACAGCGTCAAAATTCGTGACGTTATTCTGGCCATGACATCAACCACGCTGAGCACACCGTCGCGCGGCATCATGAAAGAGCTCAACTTTGCGCCCTGCGCCGATTGGGGGCTGCTGCAAGCTGCCGCCACAGCGGCTGCGGCCAAGGGAACGCCGACCCATGTTGGTGGAATTTACTCGTCAGATGTCTTTTATGACGAGCGCCCTGATCTCAACGAACAGATGGTGCGTCACGGCATTCTGGGCGTCGAAATGGAAGCGGCCGAACTCTATATTTTGGCGGCGCGCCACAAATGCCGCGCCTTGGCCGTTCTGACTGTTTCCGATCACCTGTTGACCGGAGAGGCTCTGCCATCCTCAGAACGTGAAAGCAGCTTTGGCGATATGGTCGAGATCGCGCTTCAGGCCGCATTCCCGAACAGCTGACAAAGCGCAGGTACCGAATATTGGTGCCTGCCGATCCTAACGCCCGTGCGAGCGATCATAACCATTGCTCGCGGGGCTGTCCCACCCCTCCAAATCGCCTCTAGCCGGAGCAAAAACCTCGACCAGCAAGGGGTAACACGCAGCTGTGTCCGAGGAATGCTCGGACGAACAATCCCCGCCCGGGCAGGCGCTGAGATTGCCCAGCAGATCAATCTCGGCAAAGAACTCCAGAAAATCTCCGGGACGTACGGGTGAGGCTTTCATGAAGTATTGACCCGTGTCGCGGGTGAAACCGGTACACATGAAAACGTTCAGCACGTCGTGTACCGCTGGTTCGGCTTCAGTCAGCGGAATATTGAGGTGATCCGCAAGCGCGCGGGTCAGGTTGGAATGGCAGCAATGGTGGTATTGCGTGCCGGACAAAAGGTTGCCCGTATACGGATCGCATCGCGTGCCGATGACGTCATGAACCGACCCCCCATAGGGATCGATTCCGTACCACTCAAGCGTATCCGCAATAATCGTGGCCATCGGGCGCAGATGCGGGAAACTGGACCACATCCGCTCTCCGGTGGTCAGATGCGTGCCATGCAGCGCCCGGGTTTTTCCGGAATAGAAGCGTTCCGACAAGTCGTTTCGGTTCCACAGGTTCAGATCGCCAACCTGCGGCCCCTCGACGGAAGTGATGCGAAAGAAATGGCCGGCAGGCACTTCGAAACAACGCGCATCACGTGGCGGCACCAGCACTTCGCCCGTTTTGCTTGCGCGTTCGCGAAGGGACCTCATCCAGCGCACATCCGGTCGCGGCAATGCCTCGTTCGGGTAACAGATGACAGGGGCAACCGCGCGTCGGGCTTCGGCATCTTCGGGAGGGTGGACAGTGTTTTCTGAAACGGTCATGCCGGGCAGAGTGGCGCATTATTCAGCCCGCGAAAAGCACTATCTTTCAGGGATCACGCGCCCGCAAACACCGCAATGGTTGGTCCAGCGCAGTGATTTCGGCACCGCAGAAGCTGCACCGCCAGATGCCGTGGCTCTTGTCCTGCCGCCACCTGCAATCACGTGTCAGCCCGGAATGGCGCGAGCGCCAGAGGAAATAGGCAAACACGCCGGTCGCCAGAAGAAGCAGAAGAACAGGCATCCCTCTGCTTTGCCGATAAACCGTCGGTTTTCAAGTCTTGCCGCCCGTATCAGGCAGCGTTTGCGTATTCGAAAAGCTCTGGTTCCTTGTCAGCCTTCGCAGGTTCTGGCGTGTAATAGGCCCATGCCTGTTCAAGCAGGTCCAGCGCTTCTTGGGCGTCGGTTTTCCGTTTGGATGTTTCTTTGCTCATTGGAGTGATCCTGACTAAAACTCATCACTCCTCCCTGTCCAAAAAATAAGGCAATGCAGCCGGGGCTGCATCGCCTAATTTTGCAAGATGGACATGCGAAAACCGCAAATCGCGCCCGTGGTTAGACCGCGCGCTCGACCATCATCTTCTTGATCTCGGCAATCGCCTTGGCCGGGTTCAGACCTTTCGGACAGGTCTTGGCACAGTTCATGATTGTGTGACAGCGGTAGAGCTTGAACGGATCTTCCAGCTCATCCAGACGTTCACCCGTCGCCTCATCCCGGCTGTCGATGATCCAGCGATAGGCATGCAGCAAGGCCGCGGGGCCAAGATAGCGGTCGCCGTTCCACCAGTAGCTGGGGCAAGAGGTCGAGCAGCTGGCGCACATCACGCATTCATAAAGACCGTCCAGTTTCTTGCGGTCTTCGATGGATTGCTTCCATTCCTTCGCAGGGCGATTGGTCTTGGTTTCCAGCCACGGCATGATCGAGGCGTGCTGGGCATAGAAGTGGGTCAGATCAGGGATCAGGTCCTTGACCACCGGCATATGCGGCAGCGGGTAGATTTTCACGTCACCCTTGATCTCATCCATACCATAGATACAGGCCAGCGTGTTGATCCCATCGATATTCATCGCGCAGGATCCACAGATGCCTTCGCGGCAAGACCGGCGGAACGTCAAGGTCGGATCAATCTCGTTCTTGATCTTGATCAGCGCGTCCAGAACCATCGGACCGCACGTATCCATATCAACGAAATACGTATCGACACGCGGGTTCTGCCCGTCATCGGGGTTCCAACGATAGATCTGGAACTTGCGCACGTTCGTGGCGCCGTCCGGCTTTGGCCAGGTCTTGCCGGTGGTAATCCGGGAATTCTTGGGCAGGGTCAGTTGAACCATGTCAATTCTCCATTCAGCACAAGGCCGCCTTTCAGCCTGTCCGGGCGCGTTCAGACGCCCCTCGGTTATAATGCCCCCAATGGGCGATGTTCACGTCGAAATCCGGAGAAAGCCAATCCGCAAGGTTTTGCGGGTCGTCCCGGTCGATATCAAAACGCAGAAAGCGCGGGTTGTCGTCAAAGAAAGCTTCGACCTCGGAATGGTGCACGTCATACATATGCACCCAGCCCCGCTTCACTTGGTCGGCCGTCTGTCCATTGGCCTTGCAGCATCGCTCAAGGTACCTACCGCCGGAATGGTTGGCACGTGATGCGATCCAGTCATCGCGATTGCGCGTGTTCAGCAAGAAATAGGCGTCCGGGTAAGCCGCGTGCAGCTCTCGAAAGAACCGCGCGCCGTCCAGCATGAAGCGCGAATTGACGAAGGCGATATCAGTGAAGGCCCGGACTGTACCAAACCCATCCAGCGGTCTGCGCCCCATGGCAATATTGGTTACCATGCGATGTGCAAGGTTTAGACCCTGGTCATCTTCCCAATGCACCGAAGGAATCCCGCTATTCTGAAACAGCATGTGAAACGAGGTCGTCGCACATCGGTTCAAGCCGATCAGGATGATCTTGGGATCACTTTGCCCGGATTGGAGTTTCTCGACCGTCATTGCAAGCACCAGCATAGCATACGCCGCGATGCGCCTGGGATTTCATCATGGCTTGCGCTTTTTTGAACGCCCCACCGGCATTTGACAGGATCAAAAGCGGCTTGTTTGGCTTCCCCGGTCGATATGGTGCTTGCGCCAGTCACTCGTTCATCTCCGCTCGAACACTTTGAACGCGGCGAAGCTGTTCTTTGAGGCATGGGCATGCCCTTTGACGGCAAACGGGTTCTCTTCTTCACAATAGAGCTGCCAGCCGGGCATGAAGTCTTCTATCCAGGCGGAATACGAACGATGGCGCACATGCTGGTTGGAAGGGTTCAGGTCAAAATCCGACGAATAGATAACGACATAACGCTGTGCCAACCCGAAGAGCCGCCGCATGTAGTTGTCGAAAACGCTGTCCTCGGTCAGATGATAAATGACATCCAACGAAAGAGAAACGTCATGCGGCTCAACCTCGGAATCGGCGTTTTTGAACACCCAATTGGGGCGGGATCGAAAAACTTCGTTGCAGCGCCGAACGCAGAGGTCCGAGACATCCAAGCCGGTATATTTCGGGATATCAAACAATTGCGCCTGATTTCCGTCGCCCGATCCCAATTCTACAACCGATTCCACGCCTTCCATCTCGACCATCGTGTTGATGAAATTCGCTTTGTAGACAGCAAGACGCCCGTAAGACCCCGCACCCGAGGTCTTGCCGTGCTCATATCGGCGTTGCCAATAATCGGTCGAAGAAAACTCTGCCATCTCGCCCTGTTCCTGACCAGCCCTTAGAACGTCCGCGCTTTGGGCGCGATTTTCTGCAAGCTGATACCGCCTTGTTCTTCGGTCGTCAGTGGATCAACGATGACCGGACGGTAGCTGAGCTCAACCTTGTTGCCCTCAACCCGGCTGACCGTATGAACGCGCCAGTTTTTGTCATCGCGCTCGCTGAAATCCTCATGCGCGTGGGCCCCACGGGATTCCTTGCGGGCCTCGGCACCGACGATGGTGGCAAGCGCGTTTGGCATCAGGTTGGTCAGTTCAAGGGTTTCCATCAGATCGCTGTTCCAGACCAACGAACGGTCTGTGACCTTCAGGTCGTCCATCTTTGCGGCAATCGCTGTCATCTTCTCGACGCCTTCGGCCATGGTCGTGGCGGTTCGGAACACGGCCGCATCCGCCTGCATGGTCTTTTGCATCTCAAGCCGCAGTTCGGCGGTTGGGATTGAGCCGCTGGCGTTGCGCACCGCATCAAAACGGTCATACGCCTTGTCGACCGACGCCTGGTTCAGAACCGGGTTGGCGGATTCGGCGTCGACAACCTTGCCGGCCCGGATCGCTGCCGCCCGGCCAAAGACCACGAGGTCAATCAGCGAGTTCGACCCCAGTCGGTTCGCACCGTGGACCGAGGCACAGCCGGCTTCGCCAACGGCCATCAAACCGGGAACGACCGCAGTCGGATCGTCGGCAGTTGGGTTCAGAACCTCACCCCAATAGTTCGTGGGGATACCGCCCATGTTGTAATGCACTGTCGGCAGTACCGGGATCGGTTCCTTGGTGACATCCACACCCGCGAAAATCTTTGCGCTTTCCGAGATGCCGGGCAGGCGTTCCGCCAGTGCCTCGGCAGGCAAGTGGCTGAGGTTCAGGTGAATGTGATCTCCTTCGGCCCCTACGCCACGTCCCTCGCGGATTTCCATGGTCATCGAGCGCGAAACGTAGTCGCGCGGCGCGAGGTCCTTGTACTGGGGCGCATAGCGCTCCATGAACCGTTCGCCTTCCGAGTTGGTCAGGTAACCGCCCTCGCCGCGCGCACCTTCGGTGATCAGGCAGCCTGACCCGTAGATGCCGGTGGGGTGGAACTGAACGAATTCCATATCCTGCAAGGCCAGCCCAGCACGGGCCACCATGCCGCCGCCATCGCCGGTGCAGGTATGGGCCGAGGTGGCGCTGAAATAGGCACGGCCATAGCCGCCGGTCGCCAGAACCACCATCTTGGCGTTGAAGACATGCATGGTGCCGTCGTCCAGCTTCCAGCAGACGACCCCCTGACACTGGCCGTCCTCGGACATGATCAGGTCGATGGCGAAATATTCGATATAGAACTCGGCGTTGTTCTTGAGAGACTGCCCGTACAGCGTATGCAAAATCGCGTGGCCGGTCCGGTCGGCGGCTGCACAGGTGCGCTGCACCGCAGGACCTTCTCCGAATTCAGTGGTGTGCCCACCGAAGGGGCGCTGATAAATCTTGCCCTCTTCCGTCCGGCTGAATGGCACGCCATAATGCTCCAGCTCGTAGACTGCCTTGGGTGCCTCCCGCGCGAGATACTCCATCGCGTCGGTATCGCCCAACCAGTCCGAGCCCTTGACGGTGTCGTACATGTGCCACTGCCAATGGTCGGGGCCCATGTTTGACAGCGATGCGGCAATGCCACCCTGCGCGGCCACGGTATGGGAACGGGTTGGGAAAACCTTGGTCACGCAGGCCGTACGCAGGCCTTGTTCCGCCATACCCAATGTCGCCCGCAGACCGGCCCCACCGGCGCCGACAACGACCACGTCATATTCATGCGTTTCGTATTCGTATGCAGCCATTTCTTTCAGCTCCGGGAATTAAAGGGCAATGCGCGCGATGGCGAAGATGCCGGCCGCAGCCGCACCGTAGGACAGGCAGGTCACCAAGATGATCAGGACCTTTTCAAGCGTGCCGTGAACATAGTCCTCAAGCATCACCTGCGCACCGTCTGCGAAGTGTTTGAAGCCAACCGCCAGCGTCAATGCTGCCACGATGGCTGGGAAAGGCCGCGAGTAATACTCGAGCACCACGTCAAACGGCTGACCCAGAACCGGGCCGAAGGTGAAGACAAACAAAGGCACAAGGATCAGCAGAGCCACCGAGCTGACTTTCATCGCCCAGAAATGGGCTGTGCCGGATTTCGCCGAGCCAAGGCCAGCGGCGCGTTTGCGGTCGGTCAGATAACGCATGTCAGGCCTCCAATCACGCGACGATGACAAGGGTCAGAAGGGTCAGAACGACCGATCCGATGACAACCGCCCAGCCCAGCTTTGTCGCTGTGGGAAGGTCCAGACCAACCGCATTGTCCCAGATCAGGTGCCGCACACCGGCCAGCGTGTGATACCAAAGACCCCAAACGGACAGAGCCATCACCAGGTCGCCAAGCACCGAAGTAATCACTCCGTTCGCAACGGCGAAGGCCTCGGGCGACGTTGCTGCGGCCAGAAACCACCAGACGATCAACAGCGCCGCCAGTAGAAGCGCGTTTCCGGTGATGCGTGTCAGGATGGATGTGACCGACGTCAGCTGTGGACGATAGATCGACAGGTGCGGCGAAAGTGGGCGGTTGCCCCGATTTACATCGGCCATGGCGGCTCCTTTTCGGTTGGCTACCGAACGTTTTACTGGTTTTTGCGACACTGTCACGTGCTGCGGGTGCAAAAACCACTAAATTCAGTGCAAATTGGCGGATTATTCAGGTATGTGATCACACAAAATATTGTCGTGATCACATTTCACATCCCCCGTCATCAATGTTAGCGATTTCAAGATCAAAGGCATGTGATCACGAATCTCCTGACTGTCATTTCAGGCCCGCTGTTTGCTGCGTCACTTCGCGCAGCAGTTTTTTGCGAATTCGTTCCGGATAGTCCGCGAAGCCCGAGGCCGAAACCACAAAAGCGCCCTCGCCCACGATGACATTCTCAAAGAAATAGGCCGTCAGATCCGGTTCACTTTCTTCGATGGCCAACGCATTGACGACAATGCCGCGGTTGCGCAGAGCGGCATGAACCTGCGTTGGTTCGACCCCTTCATTGGATACGCCGTCCCCCGACAGATCGATCAGACGTCGCTTGCAATCGGAAACGGAATCAAAAGCGTCCAGCGTCGTGTGCAACGCCTCACCTATCGCCGTCGAGAAATTCCGCCAGATGCGTGGATCTGCGGCAACCTGATCGGCGAAACGATCCAACGCCGCGAAACTGTCGATACGGGTCCAGGGGATCGTGACCTGCTGGCGCGATGACCCGGTCCATTGCACCAGCATCAACTGCGCCTGACCCCGCACCAGCGCCTCGGACACGATCGGGTCGCGCAGACCGGCGGCCAGCCCGTCCATCTGGATGCGGTACTCGTTGCTGTCGACCGAGCCGGAAACGTCAACCGCCAGGGCCAATGCCAGATCGCAGGCCTGAGCCGACGGGGCCAGACAAATACTGGCTAGTATCGCGCGCAGAAGATGCATGGTGCAAGCCTAGCACGGCTTGCACGCAAATGGCTCACATTACCGTCAGTTCTCTTACTGCGGCATGAGTGCCCAATAATCGAGGTCCAGAAGCACATCGGGCAAATACCGGCCCTCGTCAGTCTTCAACACGAACGGATCGCCACCCTTTGTCGCCACCAGGCGCAGACGGATCGCACCCACGCCGGGAACACCGGTTTCCGCTTTATCCAGGACTTCGGACCAGGCCTTGATCGTGTCACCCGCGAAACAGGGGTTGGCATGCGCGCCGCCATTCAGGCCAACAATCATCTGCGCGTTCGCAAGTCCATTGAACGACAAGGTCCGCGCCATCGAGATCACGTGCCCGCCATAGATCAACCTGCCTTCCGGGCGGAACGTCAGATCGAAATGCACCTTGGCGGTGTTCTGCCAAAGCCGGGTGGCCAGCATATGCTCGGCCTCTTCCACGGTGACGCCGTCCACGTGGTCGATTTTCTCACCGATTTCATAATCGCCCCAACGATGCGCTTCACCGGCCAAAGCGAAGTCGTAATTCGAGAAATCGAGACCTTCGGGCACGATCAGATCCTGGGGTGTCAATGCCTTCTTCAACTCGGGAACAACCGTTTCGGGCGCTGGCGCATTCACGTCTGCTTTGCGCACCATGACCCAACGGACATATTCGATGACCACTTCGTCCAATTGGTTCAATCCACGGGTGCGGACCCAAACGACACCCGTTTTTCCGTTGGAATTCTGTTTGAGACCAATCACCTCGGATACGGACCGCAGAGTATCACCGGCGTAGACAGGTTTCAGCCAGCGGCCTTCGCCGTAGCCAAGATTGGCAACCGCGTTCAGCGAAACATCCGGTACTGTCTTACCGAACACCAGATGAAACGCGGCCAGATCATCAAGCGGACTTTCCGGCAAACCACAATCCCGGGCAAATTCGTCCGAGGAATACAGCGCGTGACGCGCGGGATAAAGCGCGTGATACAAACCGCGTTCGCCCTCGGTCACTGTGCGTGGCACGGCGTGTTGCAATACCTGCCCTACGGAATAATCCTCGAAAAATCGGCCCGGATTTGTTTTTACCATTACTGTTGTCCCAGTTTCATGTCGGGGGAATAGTCGGCTTCGACCTCTTTTGTCACGGCCTGCGCACACCGCATTACGTTGCTGGCTGAGTCAAAGGCATAGGACGGGTCGCCGTACAGCTCCCATCCCTTTGCCAACGCATCCGACACCTTGTGGCAGAAGGCTGACGTGTCCTCTTCGGTCAACAAACGATAGAGTTTCGCCATGGAGTCAGGTCCTCATGAGCCGAACGGAGACGGACCGACCAGGCCGTGGATATATCCGATAATCCCCAGCAGAACGATCGAGGCCACAAAGAACATCGCATCCTTGCCGTAAGTACCGGGCTCACCCGGCGTCCAGTCGGGTTCGGACTTGTTGATTACAATGACTTCCACCACGGCCCATGCCAGAAGACCGCCGAACAGGATGATCGAGGCCAGATCTCCGTTCACCAGCAAATGCGCAAAGGCCCACAGCTTGAACCCACCCAGCATCGGATGGCGAAACTTGTTCAGCACCCGACCTTTGGTGCCCGCTGGGCTCATCATGTAGATCGCGACAAGGACCAACAGATTGTTGACGTGAATCAGGAAGGTCGGCGGCGCCCAGACATAGATGAAGTCGGTCATGCGATAGCCGAACACCATCAGCAGGATCGACGCGACCAGCGCCAGGGCAACTGCCCCCTTGCCCCCGTCGCCCATAGCGGCGCGGCGTTCAGGCGCCACACGTTTGAACAGATGCGCCGCCCACCACAGTGCCACGCCCAAGATCAGAAGAAAAAAGCCCATGCTGGCTTACCCCGCTTGCAAAGCTGAAATCGCCTCTGCTTTTGCCAGAATTTCGCGGGCCGTTGCAACGTGCAGATTTTCAACGATCTTGCCATCCACGACAGCAACACCCTGTCCTTGCGCTTCGGTCTCTTCGAATGCCGAGATTTGACGGCGGGCCAGATCGATCTCGTCATCCGATGGCGCGAAGGCCGTGTTGGCCACATCGACCTGGGCCGGATGGATCAGTGTTTTGCCATCAAAGCCCATGTCGCGACCCTGCGCACACTCGGCGGCCAGACCCTCGGCATCCTTGAATGCGTTGTACACGCCATCGATGATGATCAGCCCTTCGGCCTTGGCGGCCAACAGGCACAGACCCAGTGAAGTCATCATCGGCAAGCGATCAGGACGGAAGCGGGTTTGCAGTTCTTTGGCCAGATCGTTTGTGCCCATCACGAACCCGGCCATCAACGGATGCGCGGCGATTTCGGCGGCGTTCAGCATTCCGCGCGGTGTTTCCATCATGGCCCAGATCGGCATTTCTCCGGTGATCGCCGCCAGTGCATCCACGTCAGCCGCCGCATTCACCTTGGGCAACAGGACAACATCGGCATCCATGTCGCGCACCGCCTCGGCGTCGGCACGCCCCCATTCGGTATCCAACCCATTGATCCGGACGATCTTGACCCGTGCCCCATACCCCCCGGCGGCCAAGGCCCCTTTCAGCGTTTCGCGAGCGTTTTCTTTTTCGTCCGCTGCAACTGCATCTTCCAGGTCGAAGATGATCGCATCCACAGGCAAAGAACGGGCCTTGTCCAGGGCCCGGTCCTTCGAACCAGGAATGTAGAGAACCGAACGATAGGGGCGCTGACGAGGATCCATGGACCACTCCCATTGAAATAAAGTTGCGCGGAATGGGGCATTTTTTGCAGGAAAGTTCAAGCATAAAATCGCCGCACTGCAGCAAACCCGACGCAACGTGCGTTCCCTTAACCGGATTTCGTCCCTTGCCACCCACCCTGATCGGCAGTTGGAATCAAAAAAGGGTACGGGATGCAAAAGACGGTGTTCAAGATGACGATGGGGCTTGGGATCATGGTCCTGGCCGCGCAACATGTGCACGCTCAGGGTCAAAACTGTGCGCCCAGAGAAGCTGTGCTGGAGCGCTTGCACGAGGCCTATGGTGAAACGCGCAGGGGTTTGGGACTGGCCCGGAAAGGCGCTGTGATGGAGCTTTTTGCCTCGGGCGAAACCGGCAGCTGGACGATCACGGTGACTTTGCCCAACGGGATCACCTGCCTTGTGGCTTCCGGTCAGGCTTTTGAAGAGGTGACCGAGGCGCTGCCCCCCAATGCCTGATCAGGTAAGCGCGTCCCAGATCAGTTTGCTGCCGGTGAGTGTCAGCAGCACATAGGCGAGCCCGAAGAACAGGCGTTCGGACAACATGAAATGCGCCCGAACGCCCAGCCATGCCCCCAGGATCGCAAAGGGTGTCAGCAACAAGTCCGCCCACAACGTCTGCCATGTGAACATGCCCAGATAAGCGTAGGGTACGAATTTCGCGATATTGATCACCCAGAAAACCAATACCGTGCTGGCCTGAAACTCGGTTTTGGTCAGCCGTTGCGACAAAAGATAGACAGCCGCCGGGGGGCCGCCGGCGTGGCTGACGAAGCTTGTGAAACCCGCGACCAGCCCGGCAAACAAACCAGAAGACGGCGGCAGTCGCCTGGCAAACCCCCGCACCCAACCTTGCGATTGCGCCATGTGCCAAATCACGAACCCGACAGAGATCCCACCGATCAGCAGGCGCAGCAGATCATCATCCGTTGCACGATAAAGCCATGCTCCCATCGCCACGCCGGGCACCGCGCCCAGAATCAGCAGACGTGAATCCGGCCAGCTCCACCGTCTCCAAAAAGGACCCAATGTGGCCACGTCGATCACCATCAGAATCGGCAGCATCAAGGCCAAAGCCTGCCCGGGTGTCAGGATCAAGGCCAGAATCGACGAAGACGCAAAAGCCACGCCGGAACCGAAACCGCCCTTTGAAATGCCGGCAAAGATCACGGCAGGGATCGCCACGGCAAAAAACATCAGGTTCAGTTCGAACATGTGACAGTCCCGGTTTTGGCTTGTGTCAAAGGCCGTTTAGCGCAATCAAAGCAGGGCCTGCAAACAGTATGCGGTTGTATGCCACGTCGCAGAACTCTTGCCTATTGACGTTTTAACGACTAGCACAACCGCGATTTCAATACCGACCGGATATGGAGAAATTCCAAATGGCCAGACCCAAGATTGCGCTGATCGGCGCGGGGAACATCGGCGGCACGCTTGCACATCTCGCAGCTGTCAAAGAACTGGGTGACGTTGTCCTGTTTGACATCGCAGACGGACTGCCGCAGGGCAAGGCGCTCGACATCGCGGAATCCGGCCCTTCGGAAGGGTTCGACGCCTCGATGAAAGGCACCAGCGACTATGCCGATATCGCCGGTGCGGATGTATGCATCGTGACCGCAGGTGTGGCCCGCAAGCCGGGCATGAGCCGCGATGATCTGCTGGGCATCAACCTGAAAGTCATGAAGTCGGTCGGTGAAGGCATCGCTGCCCACGCACCCGATGCGTTCGTGATCTGCATCACCAACCCGCTGGATGCCATGGTCTGGGCCCTGCGTGAATTCTCGGGCCTGCCGCACAACAAGGTTTGTGGCATGGCTGGGGTGCTTGACTCTGCCCGCTTTGCACATTTCCTGTCGGAAGAGTTCAACGTCTCGATGCGCGACGTCACCGCATTCGTGCTGGGCGGCCACGGCGACACCATGGTACCGTCGGTACGCTACTCGACGGTTGCCGGTATTCCGCTGCCTGATCTGGTCGAGATGGGCTGGACCACGCAAGAGAAACTGGACGCCATCGTGCAGCGCACCCGTGACGGCGGCGCTGAAATTGTTGGCCTGTTGAAGACCGGTTCTGCCTATTACGCGCCTGCCACGTCGGCGATCGAAATGGCCGAGGCCTATCTGAAAGACCAGAAACGCGTTCTGCCATGCGCGGCCTACTGCAACGGCGAGCTGGGCGTCGATGGCCTCTATGTCGGCGTTCCGACCGTCATCGGTGCTGGTGGTGTCGAGCGTATCGTCGACATCAAGCTAAACGAAGACGAGCAGGCAGGGTTCGACAACTCTGTGAACGCCGTGAAGGGCCTGATCGACGCGTGCAAGGGCATCGACAGCTCGCTGGCATAAGTCAGCCATACAATCCGAGTTTGAGACCGGCCCGTTTCAGGGCCGGTTTTCGTTTGGCCCGTGCATGCCCGGTCGCAAATGTTGGCGCAAACGCCGCAAATCCCTTTTTTCGAATATGATTTTCTTATGCTGCGCCGTTTTTTCGAATCGTTTTGCCACATCGGAAAGTTTGTGATCACACCCTAAAATACTGTGATCACAAATAGCGAAAATCTTCGCTAAAAACCCATCGAGCATCAAAAAACCCTTTAAACTTGCCCGCTAGACACCCCTATAACGATTAAACGCAGTCAGACGGGACAGTTTCGATGAACATTCACGAATATCAGGCCAAAGCCCTCCTTCGCAGCTATGGCGCACCGGTGTCCGATGGTCGCGCCGTGTTGCGCGCCGAAGAAGCCAAAACCGCAGCAGGTGAGCTGGACGGCCCGCTTTGGGTTGTCAAAGCACAGATCCACGCGGGTGGTCGCGGCAAGGGTTCGTTCAAAGAGGCCGATGCCGGTGAAAAAGGCGGCGTTCGTCTGACCAAATCGGTTGAAGAAGCGGCCGAAGAAGCCAAAAAGATGCTGGGCCGTACACTGGTCACGCATCAGACCGGCCCGGCCGGCAAGCAGGTCAACCGCATCTATATCGAAGCAGGCTCGGGCATCGAGCGTGAACTGTACCTGGCCCTGCTGGTGGATCGCCAGACCAGCCGCATTTCCTTCGTCTGTTCGACCGAGGGCGGCATGGACATCGAAGAAGTGGCCGCCGCGACGCCCGAGAAAATCCTGTCCTTCTCGGTCGACCCGGCCACCGGTTACATGCCCTATCACGGCCGCCGTATCGCCTTTTCGCTTGGTCTGGAAGGCGCGCAGGTCAAGCAATGCGTCAAACTGATGGGTCAGCTCTATCAAGCCTTCGTCGAAAAGGACATGGAGATGCTGGAGATCAACCCGCTGATCGTCTCGGACAGCGGCGATCTCAAGGTGCTGGACGCCAAGGTCGGCTTTGACGGCAACGCGGTCTACCGCCACCCGGATATCGCCGAACTGCGCGACACGACCGAGGAAGACCCCAAGGAACTGGAAGCCAGCAAGTACGACCTGAACTACATCGCGCTGGATGGTGAGATCGGCTGTATGGTCAACGGTGCCGGTCTGGCGATGGCCACCATGGATATCATCAAGCTTTATGGGGCTGAGCCTGCCAACTTCCTCGACGTGGGCGGCGGTGCCACCAAAGAGAAAGTGACCGAGGCGTTCAAGATCATCACCTCGGACCCGCAGGTCAAAGGCATTCTGGTCAACATCTTCGGCGGCATCATGCGCTGTGATGTGATTGCCGAGGGCGTTGTCGCCGCGGTGAAAGAAGTTGGTCTGAAAGTGCCGCTGGTCGTGCGTCTGGAAGGCACGAATGTCGAGAAGGGCAAAGAGATCATCAACACCTCTGGCCTGGACGTGATCGCGGCGGACAACCTGAAAGACGGTGCCGAGAAGATCGTGAAGGCGGTCAAAGGGTAAGCTTGTTCACGTGGGGCTGGCCTGAGGCCCGCCCCATCGCGTCTAAAACCAAGCTGAAAATCATTGCCGCGCAAGGCGGAAAGAAGCAATCGATCTGATGACCATCCCCATTTTCCTCATAGGCTTGGAACGCGCCACCGGGCGGGCGCGTTTGATGGAGCAGGAGTTGCAAAAGGCAGGCCTGTCGGCGACGCGCGTCAACGCTGTTGATTGCGATGCCGCCACCCGTGAGGATTTCCTGCGCGACTGCCGGGCGGAAGGACCTTGGGGCTATTTCCACACCAAGGACATGGCCTGCACCCTCAGCCATGCCAAAGCGTGGGAGGCGCTGATCGCCTCGGGGGCGGAACAGGCCTTGATCCTTGAGGATGATGTGTTTCTGACACCGGAATTGGCAGACTGGTTGAATGATGCATCATGGTGGCCAGAGGATGCCGACATCGTGCGGTTCGAACGCTGGCGCAGCACGAAGCTTTACGTGGCCCTTGGGCGCAAGCGGCTGCCCCATCTGGGGCGGGAATTGCGCCTGATGCGCTCGCGCCATCCCGGTGGTGCAGCTTATGCGCTGACACGCGAAGCGGCCCGGCACTTTCTGGCGCAGAAACCCTTTGACATCACGCTGGATGGTTTGTTGTTCAACCCGTCCGCCTCGCCGGCGGCGCGTCAGATCAACATCTATCAGGTGATCCCGGCCATGGTCGAACAGGGCAACGAAGCGCCCGGCGAATACAATATGGGTGCACCGCGCGCGCGGCCAACAGGCTGGCCCCTGATCCGGCAAAAAGTCAGGCGCGGCATCGCTGAAATCAGCAGCGGCCTGCGCACGACGGCCAATCTGGCGCTGGGACGCGCCACGCTCGAGAAAATTACCTATGCGCCGCAGGTTCTGCCGGCGACCGAACCCAATCAATCCAACACCGCCTAGAGAAAGGGACAAAATGGCAGTCCTCATCGACGAAAACACCAAAGTGATCTGTCAGGGCTTTACCGGCTCGCAGGGCACATTCCACTCTGAACAAGCCATCGCTTATGGCACCAGGATGGTCGGCGGCGTCACCCCCGGCAAAGGTGGGATGACGCATCTCGACCTGCCCGTGTTCAACTCGGTCCACGAGGCCAAACATGTGACCGAAGCCAATGCCTCGGTGATCTATGTGCCGCCGCCGTTTGCGGCGGACTCGATCCTCGAAGCGATTGATGCCGAGATGGAGGTGATCGTCTGCATCACCGAAGGCATCCCTGTTCTGGACATGATGAAGGTGAAGCGCGCGCTGGAAGGCAGCAAATCGCGCCTGATCGGCCCGAACTGCCCCGGTGTCATCACGCCCGACGCCTGCAAGATCGGGATCATGCCCGGCCACATCCACAAGCGCGGTTCGGTCGGCGTTGTGTCCCGCTCGGGCACCCTGACCTATGAGGCCGTCAAGCAGACCACCGACGTGGGTCTGGGCCAGTCCACCTGCGTGGGCATCGGCGGCGACCCGATCAAAGGCACCGAGCATATCGACGTTCTGGAATGGTTCCTGGCGGATGACGAGACCGAGTCGATCATCATGATCGGTGAGATCGGCGGCTCGGCCGAAGAAGAAGCCGCGCAGTTCCTGGCGGATGAGGCCAAGAAGGGCCGCAAAAAGCCGACCGCCGGTTTCATCGCGGGCCGCACAGCCCCTCCGGGCCGCCGCATGGGCCACGCGGGCGCGATTGTCGCTGGTGGCAAAGGCGGTGCCGAGGACAAGATCGAAGCCATGCGCTCGGCCGGTATCGTCGTGGCCGAAAGCCCGGCGCAGCTGGGTGAGGCTGTACTGGAAGCGATTGGCTGATGGCAAGCCGACTCTCCACAGGCGCTGAGGGCAGCGCCCGACCTTGGGTGGGTGCTGCAAGCGCCCTCCCGGGGGGAGGGTCGGGCGCTGCCCGGCGTTGCCGCGGGGCGGGTGCATTATTCGCCACGCTAAGCGTTCTGTGTAATCCTTCACACGCAACCGGTGAAACGGAAACCTTCCGCGAGGCACTGAGCCTGTGTTCTGACCTCGGAAACGACGCTGCGACGGTTGATGACAAGTTAAATAATCTCGGCTGGCAAGCTGCTGATACTCCACAAACTAGTCTAGGAGTATTGTTCTGGTTGTTGTTTGCGCGGGACTTCGCAGTCTTTGGCGATGAAGCCCTCGAGCTAGTGGCAAATAGCGACGACTTTGGCACGCAGCTTGGCTATTTGATTGTCAATGCTGACTTCATGGCCGCCTCAATTCTGGGTAACTCTGCGCTGCCTCCGAACCAGCCCGCATATAGCAAAGGCGAGTACCAACTGGCAGTTCTCGGCGTAAGCCTCGGTAAGGGTTATTGCATCATGGCGGGACCCAGCACCATCCTTGACGCCGTAACACAATTCGACAGATTTGCAGAAAAATGGCCCGAGGACATGCCAAAGAGCAACCGGGACGGCGTGACAGCCTTGTTTGGAACGGCGGGCAACGCAAAGATCTTTGCCGCCAATCTGGACGAACCGACACTCAGAACGCTCTATTCGTCGACGACAATCGAGCTCCCCGAATCCAGAAGAACATTCGATCCGCAAATCTTCGATGCTCTGCCACCGGCAGTCATCAGTATCTCTCCCATTAAGCCTCAGTGAGGTAACCCCATGACCTTCTCTGACGCCATCCGCACCTGTTTCGCCAAGTTCTTCACCTTCTCAGGTCGTGCCTCGCGGCCCGAGTACTGGTTCTTTTTCCTGTTCATCGTGATCTGGAACATCATCGCCGGGATCATCGACTGGCAGTTCTTCACTCAGGTCACTGTGACTGAAACGGATACGTCCAAATCCATCACCGCCACTTCTTCGCAACCGGTGCAGAGCATCGTCGGCCTGATCGTTTTCTTCCCGCATCTGGCTGTCGCGTGGCGACGGATGCATGATACCGGGCGCAGCGGGCTTTATGCTTTGCTGCCGATCCTGCTGATCCTTGGGGCCTTTGCGGTTCTGATCTTCGGCATCGGCCTCGCCTCTCATTTCCAGCATGGTGGCACTCTGGACATTTTGTTCACCCGCGCAACATTGCTGATTGTCATCCCGACACTTATCGTTCTGGTGGTGTCGCCCCTCCTGGTGCTGTGGTGGCTGACCCGCCCCAGCCAGCCAGGCACCAATCAATACGGTCCCAACCCACATGAGGTAGCCCAATGACCGAACACTCGCCCAATACTGCCTTTCATGCCTCCAGCTTCATGCAGGGGCACAACGCCGAATACCTGGAACAGCTTTATGCGCAGTACACCAAGAACCCCGGTGCGGTAGACGCTGCCTGGGTCGAGTTCTTCAAGGCCATGGGCGACGCCGCGCCTGATGTGCAGCGTGAGGCCGAAGGGCCTTCGTGGGCGCGCACGGACTGGCCTCCGATGCCGGCCGATGATCTGACCGGTGCGCTGACCGGTGAGTGGGCCGAGATTGACGCCAAGGCCGCAGGCAAGAAGATCAAGGAAAAGGCCGCCGACAAAGGTGTCGAAGTCAGCGATGACCAGATCAAGCGTGCGGTGTTGGACAGCCTGCGCGCCCTGATGCTGATCCGGGCCTACCGCATCCGGGGTCATCTGGCCGCCGATCTGGATCCGCTGGGCATGCGCGCGGCAACCAATCACCCAGAGCTCGACCCCAAGACCTACGGCTTCACCGACGCCGACATGGATCGCCCGATCTTCATCGACAACGTTCTGGGCCTTCAGGTTGCCTCGATGCGGCAGATCGTCGAGATCGTGAAGCGGACATATTGCGGCACCTTCGCGCTGCAATACATGCATATCTCGAACCCGGAAGAGGCTGCATGGCTGAAAGAGCGGATTGAGGGCTATGGCAAGGAAATCCAGTTCACCAAGGAAGGCCGCAAAGCCATCCTGAACAAGATGGTCGAGGCCGAAGGCTTTGAGAAATTCCTGCACGTCAAGTACATGGGCACCAAGCGCTTTGGTCTCGATGGCGGTGAGGCGCTTATTCCGGCGATGGAGCAGATCATCAAGCGCGGCGGCGCGCTGGGCCTGAGCGACATCGTCATCGGCATGCCGCACCGGGGCCGTTTGAACATTCTGGCCAACGTGATGGGCAAACCGTACCGCGCCATTTTCAACGAATTTCAGGGCGGCAGTTTCAAACCTGAAGACGTGGATGGTTCGGGCGACGTGAAATACCATCTGGGTGCTTCCAGCGACCGCGAGTTTGATGGCAACAGCGTGCACCTGTCGCTGACTGCGAACCCGTCGCATCTTGAGGCGGTGAACCCTGTGGTTCTGGGCAAGGTCCGCGCCAAGCAGGATCAGTTGGGCGACACGGACCGCACCAAGGTCATGGCCATTCTGTTGCACGGGGATGCGGCCTTTGCCGGACAGGGCGTCGTGGCCGAAGGTTTTGGCCTGAGCGGTCTGCGCGGGCATCGCACCGGCGGGACAATGCATATCGTGGTGAACAACCAGATCGGCTTTACCACCGCGCCGCATTTCTCACGCTCCAGCCCGTATCCAACGGATATCGCGCTGATGGTCGAGGCGCCGATCTTCCACGTGAACGGGGATGACCCCGAGGCGGTTGTTCATGCAGCCAAGGTGGCCACCGAGTTCCGCCAGAAATTCCACAAGGACGTGGTTCTGGATATCTTCTGCTATCGCCGGTTTGGTCACAACGAGGGCGACGAGCCCATGTTCACCAACCCGATCATGTACAAGAAGATCAAGACGCATAAGACCACGCTGTCTCTGTACACGGAACGCCTGGTCAAGGATGGCCTGATCCCCGAAGGTGAGATCGAGGATATGAAAGCGGCCTTCCAGGCCCATCTGAACGACGAATTCGAGGCCGGTAAGGACTATAAACCCAACAAGGCCGATTGGCTGGATGGGCGCTGGTCGCATCTTGACAAGAACAAAGACGAATACATGCGCGGCGAGACGGCGATCACGCCCGAAACCATGGCAGAAATCGGTGGCGCCTTGACCCGCGCACCAAGCGGATTTGCCATGCACAAGACGGTTGGTCGGCTGCTTGAGCACAAGAAACAGATGTTTGAAACCGGTAAAGGCTTTGACTGGGCCACTGGTGAGGCGCTGGCTTTCGGATCCCTGCTGACCGAAGGGTACCCGGTACGCCTGGCAGGTCAGGACGCCACGCGCGGCACCTTCAGCCAGCGCCATTCGGGGTTCATTCATCAGGAAACCGAAGAACGGTACTACCCGCTGAACAACATTCGCGCAGGTCAGTCGCAGTACGAAGTGATTGACTCGATGTTGTCCGAATATGCTGTGCTCGGGTTCGAATACGGATACTCGCTGGCCGAACCAAATGCGCTTGTTCTTTGGGAAGCCCAGTTCGGGGACTTCGCCAACGGCGCGCAGATCATGTTCGACCAATTCATCAGTTCGGGTGAATCGAAATGGCTGCGGATGTCCGGCCTGGTCTGTCTGCTGCCGCACGGGTTCGAGGGGCAAGGCCCCGAGCATTCGTCGGCAAGGCTGGAGCGGTTCCTGCAAATGTGCGGTCAGGACAACTGGATCGTGGCGAACTGCACCACGCCTGCGAACTATTTCCACATCCTGCGCCGCCAACTGCATCGAACGTTCCGCAAACCGCTGATCCTGGTGACGCCCAAATCACTGCTGCGCCACAAGCTGGCGGTCAGCACCGCCGAGGATTTCACCACCGGCTCCAGCTTCCACCGGGTACTGTGGGATGATGCACAGAAGGGCAATTCCGACACCAAGCTGGTGGCGGATGACAAGATCAAGCGCGTGGTGATGTGTTCCGGCAAAGTCTATTTCGACCTGCTGGAGGAACGCGATGCACGCGGCATCGACGACATTTACCTGATGCGGATCGAACAGTTCTATCCTTTCCCGGCGCATTCTCTGATCAACGAGCTTGAACGGTTCAAGAATGCCGAAATGGTCTGGTGTCAGGAAGAGCCCAAAAACCAAGGCGCGTGGACCTTTATCGAGCCCAATATCGAATGGGTTCTTTCCCGGATCGGCGCGAAACATACCCGTCCGGCTTATGTCGGTCGCGCAACCTCGGCCTCGCCCGCAACGGGCCTGGCCAGCCAACACAAAGCCCAACAAGAAGCGCTGGTTAACGAAGCGCTGAGCCTCGAAGGAAAATAAGCGATGACGATTGAAGTTCGTGTTCCCACGCTTGGCGAGTCGGTCACCGAAGCCACTGTTGCAACATGGTTCAAAAAGCCCGGTGATGCGGTCGCCGTGGATGAGATGCTGTGTGAGCTGGAGACTGACAAGGTCACGGTCGAAGTGCCCTCTCCCTCGGCCGGCGTGATGGGTGAGATTGTGGCCGCCGAAGGCGAAACGGTTGGTGTCGATGCTCTGCTGGCGACGATTGCTGCCGGCGAAGGTGCAGCCGCGCCTGCCCCGGCAACAGCGGCAGCAACCCCCGAGGCCGCACCTGCCGCATCGGGCGGGTCGGTTGACGTGATGGTGCCCACGCTAGGCGAATCCGTGACTGAGGCGACTGTTTCGACCTGGTTCAAGCAAGTCGGCGACAGCGTCGCGCAGGACGAGATGTTGTGTGAGCTGGAAACCGACAAAGTCTCGGTCGAAGTACCGGCCCCGGCTGCGGGTGTTCTGGCGGAAATCGTCGCATCGGAAGGTGCAACCGTGGATGCAACCGCAAAGCTGGCAGTCATCTCTGGCGCGGCCGCTGGCGCAGCTCCTGCGCCCGCTCCTGCGGCGGCGGCGGCGGCTCCTGCTGCGACAAGCACCGGCAAGGATGTTGCAAATGCGCCGTCTGCCGAAAAGGCGATGGCCGAAGCCGGGTTGTCGGCCGATCAGGTCACCGGCACCGGTCGCGATGGTCGCATCATGAAAGAAGATGTTGCCAAGGCGGTTGCGGCTGCTTCGGCTCCGGCACCTGCGGCGGCTGCGCCCGCACCTGCTGCACAGGCTCCGCGCGCACCGGTTGCTGCCGAAGATGCGGCCCGCGAAGAACGCGTACGGATGACCCGTCTGCGTCAGACCATTGCCAAGCGCCTGAAGGATGCGCAGAACACCGCCGCGATCCTGACCACCTATAACGAGGTGGACATGACCGAGGTCATGGCCCTGCGCAATCAGTACAAGGACCAGTTCGAGAAGAAGCACGGCGTGCGTCTGGGCTTCATGTCATTCTTCACCAAGGCCTGCTGCCATGCCCTGAAAGAAGTGCCTGAGGTCAATGCCGAGATCGATGGCACCGACATCGTCTACAAGAACTTCGTTCACATGGGCGTTGCGGCCGGCACGCCGCAGGGTCTGGTCGTGCCGGTCATTCGCGACGCGGACAGCATGTCCTTTGCAGCCATCGAAAAAGCCATCGCCGAAAAGGGCAAGCGCGCCCGCGATGGCAAGCTGTCCATGGCCGAAATGCAGGGTGGCACCTTCACAATCTCGAACGGTGGTGTTTACGGCTCGCTGATGTCGTCGCCGATCCTGAACCCCCCGCAGTCGGGCATTCTGGGCATGCACAAGATCCAGGAACGGCCGATGGTCATCAATGGCGAGATCAAGATCCGCCCGATGATGTATCTGGCGCTGTCCTACGACCACCGGATCGTTGACGGCAAAGGCGCGGTGACCTTCCTGGTACGTGTGAAAGAGGCGCTGGAAGATCCGCGCCGCCTGCTGATGGATCTGTAACCATGGCGACACATGTACTCTGGCAGGCCGATGTTGCCGATTTCGACGCCTGGCTGAAAGTGTTCCGCGAGGACAAGCCGATGCGCAAGGCCGCGGGCATCCGCGACCTGCATGTCTGGCGCGATCCCGATCAGAAGGACCATGCGATCGCGATGTTCGAGGTGATCAACCTGGACAAGGCCAAGGCATTTTTCGGTTCCGAAGAACTGGCGATGCACCATGAACGAGGCGGCATTGCCCATATCTCGATCAAACTGCTGGAACCCGTTTGACAATAGATATTCCCGACCCGCCAGATCGGGTCGGGAAAGCGCCGGATCGTCCGGTCGGATTAGGAGAATGTAATGGCAAACTATGACGTCATCGTAATCGGCGCCGGACCCGGCGGCTATGTCTGCGCGATCCGCTGCGCTCAACTGGGTTTGAAAACCGCTGTAGTCGAAGGGCGCGAAACGCTGGGCGGCACTTGTCTGAACGTGGGCTGCATCCCCTCGAAAGCGTTGCTGCATGCCAGCCATCAGCTTCATGAAGCCGAACACAACTTTGCCAAGATGGGCCTGAAGGGCAAATCGCCTTCGGTCGATTGGAAACAGATGCAGGCTTACAAAGATGAGGTGATCGAGGGCAACACCAAGGGCATCGAGTTTCTGTTCAAGAAGAACAAGATCGACTGGCTGAAAGGCTGGGGCTCGATCCCTGCGGCCGGCAAGGTTCAGGTTGGCGATGAAATCCATGAAACCAAGAACATCATCATTGCGTCAGGCTCCGAACCGTCCTCGCTGCCCGGTGTCGAAGTGGATGAGAAGGTGGTTGTGACCTCAACCGGTGCGCTGTCTCTGGGCAAGATCCCCAAGAAAATGGTGGTGATCGGCGCGGGTGTGATCGGGCTGGAACTGGGGTCGGTGTACAGCCGCCTGGGCGCCGAAGTAACGGTGATCGAATTCCTCAAGGAAATCACGCCGGGCATGGACCCCGAAGTTCAGAAGACATTCCAGCGTATCCTCAAGAAACAGGGGCTGAATTTCATCATGGGTGCGGCGGTGCAGAAAACCGAAGCAACCAAGACCAAGGCCAAGGTGACCTACAAACTGCTCAAGGACGACAGCGAGCATGTGATCGACGCCGATACCGTGCTGGTGGCCACCGGGCGCAAACCTTATTCCGATGGTCTTGGGCTGGACGCTCTGGGCGTCGAGATGACCCCGCGCGGCCAGATCAAGGTGGGTGCGGACTGGCAGACCAACGTACCGGGCATCTACGCCATCGGTGACGTGATCGAAGGTCCGATGCTGGCGCACAAGGCCGAAGATGAGGGCATGGCCGCCGCGGAACAGGTTGCCGGCAAGCATGGCCATGTAAACTATGGTGTTATACCGGGTGTGATCTATACGTGGCCCGAGGTCGCCAATGTGGGTGAAACCGAGGCGACGCTCAAAGAACAAGGCCGTGCCTACAAGGTCGGCAAGTTCATGTTCATGGGCAACGGCCGCGCCAAAGCCAACTTTGCTTCTGACGGTTTCGTCAAGATTCTGGCAGACAAGGAAACCGACCGTATCCTGGGCTGCCACATCATCGGCCCCGGCGCAGGTGACCTGATCCACGAGGTCTGCGTGGCGATGGAATTCGGCGCATCCGCCGAGGATCTGGCCCTGACCTGCCACGCGCACCCGACCTATTCCGAGGCCGTGCGTGAGGCCGCACTGGCTTGCGGCGACGGCCCGATCCACAGCTAGGCAGGTCGGGCTCCGCCCGTTTGACGCGTGAAAGGTCCACCGGACCTTTCATCGGCTGCGCCGAACCACGTCAAACCCTGCCACGCGCACCCGACCTATTCCGAGGCCGTGCGTGAGGCCGCACTGGCTTGCGGCGACGGCCCGATCCACAGC